>QKFD01000100.1 GCA_003251535.1 Chromatiales bacterium
CGGTTGATGCGCTCCACCTTGCCCGGCTTACGGTCAAAGGCGGAGAAGAGTTTGCGGCCGATGATGGAGCGATCACGGGCGCTGATGAGGGAGTCGCCGGCATTGATGCGGGCGAACTCGGAGATGAAGCGGTAGCTGGTGATGAGGGCGTCATGCAGGGCCCGCTGCTCCTCGGTGACCCGCTGTACCTTCCAGTTTTTGCGATTATCGAGCTGTAGCAGCTCAGGCTTGCGCCAGCCCCACTCCTGCGCCAACTCGGTCAACAGCTCCCGCTGCCAGCTCGCATCGCGGCCCCGCTCTTGGCTCAGCTTCTCATCCACTTTGAAGTAGAACGCCCGACGGGCGATCCCTAGCCGCTCGCTATCCTCGCGCCGGGTGAGAAACTCCTCCACCTTGCGCAGCATCATCAGATAGGGGTCGAGCTTGTCGGCGCTCTTCTCGCCGACGTAGATGGCCCGCTTAAAGCGCATCGCCAACAGATCGAAGTGGGGATAGTCGGCGGCGTAAGACTCCAACAGCATCAGCTTGAGCACCGATTTATAGGGGGAGTCGATCCCCTTATAGATCTGCCACAGGGCCGCACCGACAAACTCCTCCGCCGGTACCCAGGAGAGGCCGCCAAAGTCGATGTGGCCGCGGGCGTGGGCGAACCGTTTGCGCTTTAGCTCCTCGGCGTAGATCTCGTAGTTGGCCTCTTGCTCCGGTGGGATGAGCCACCAGAGTGGCGGGTTGCCCTCCACCAACAGGCCGGTACGGTAGAACTCCTCCAGAAGCAGGTTGTGCTGGGCGCTGCCAGAGCTCTCCTCCGATAGGGCGGTGACCTCGCCTGCGCGGAAACGGTCCGGGTTGACCAGGAAGAAGTGGACCTCCAAGTCCAGCTCCAAGGCCCAGCGCTCGATGGCGTCGCTCTTCTGCTGGAGCAGTTGCAACTGCGGTTCAGTCAGCTTGGGTTCGTGGCAGATCCAGATATCCAGATCGCTCTTATCGGAGTAGGCGATGGTCCCGACGCTGCCCATTAGATAGATGGCATCAATGGGGAGGATATGGCGTAGCGGGTCTTTGCGGAGGGCGAAGCTGCGGGTGATACGGGAGGCGGCCTCCAAGGCGCGCCGATCCGGCTCGTAACCGGGGATGCCGTTGGGGGTCTCTTTGGAGGCGTAGCCCGGCAGCATGGGGTGGTTGACGTGGAACAGCAGCGGCAGCAGATCGAGGAATAGCTGCTGGCGTTCAGAGAGGGCGGCACGGGTGCGGGCCAGGCGCGCGTTGTTCAGGCTGATGAAACGCGCCTTGATACCTTTGAAGTCGATGTCGGAGTCGGCCGCAACCAGTGCCGCACCGAGCAGGAGGTCGCCTTCGTCCAGGGGCGGCCTCCTATCTTAACGACGCGGCTACTCGGCCGGCGCCGGTGGGCGCTGGTCGGGTAGGGCGATGGGGGTAATCGTCCCGGCGCACTACGCCCCTCCGATCAGCGGGTTGGCCGGCGCGCTGGGGAGCCAGGGGATGGGGAGATCGGCGCATGGCGGACTCGTGGTGGTGGTGGGAGAACCTTAACCTGGAGTGGGTAGCTCCCGCCACAGTTGTCTCCACCCTCAGCGGGGGACTCACGATATAACGATGGTTTCGAGCATACACCGGCGCCTGACCCCGGTGTTAATCCTCATATTCGCCCGCCCGTCGGGCGCTGCCACGCACCTTTTCGACGGGGTAGCGTAGTTCGTTGATGGCCACCTTATCGAAGGCCGCCTGCACCGGGTCTACGCCCAGTCGATCGGCAAGGCGTACCAGGTAGATAAGGATATCGGCTATCTCTAGCCGGACCTCCTCCAACTTATCGGTCGGGAGCGCCTGCGCCTGTTCCGGGGTGAGCCACTGGAAGTGCTCCACCAGCTCCCCCGTCTCGCCGACCAGGGCCATGACCAGATTCTTTGGATTGTGGAACTGCTCCCAATCCCGTACCTGGGCAAAGGCTGCCAAACGTCCCCGCAGCTGATCCAAACTGTCCGTCACTCGTATTACCTCTTCGGTCGGCACCCGCCTGGGCGGGCGGGTAGGGGTTCCGGTCGGGGAGGTTTCGGTCTACAGCTCTGCGAGCCGTGCCCGGACGCGCCGGGCGGCGGCCTTGACCTGTTCGGGGGCGGTGCCGCCGATATGGTTGCGGGCGGCCACCGAGCCCTCTAGGGAGAGGACTGCATAGACCTCCTCGGTAATGACCGGAGAGAAGGCGGCCAGCTCAGCCGCGGTAAGTTCAGGCAGGTCACGGCCCGCCTCGATACAGTAGCGCACCGCCTTGCCGACGATCTCGTGGGCATCGCGGAAGGGGACCCCTTTGCGCACCAGGTAGTCGGCTAGATCCGTTGCAGTGGAGAAGCCGCGCAGCGCCGCCGCCCGTAGGGCCTCTCGCTGCACCGTGATCCGCGGCACCATGTCGGCGTAGACCTTGAGGCACCCCTTGACGGTATCGATGGCGTCAAACAGCGGCTCCTTGTCCTCTTGATTGTCCTTGTTGTAGGCCAGCGGCTGCCCCTTCATCAGCGTGAGCAGGGCGATGAGGTGGCCATTGAGTCGGCCCGCCTTGCCCCGTACCAGCTCTGGCACATCCGGGTTTTTCTTCTGCGGCATGATGGAGGAGCCGGTGCAGAAGGCGTCGGCGATATCGACAAAGCCGAATTGGCTCGACGACCAGAGCACCAGCTCCTCAGACATGCGCGAGAGGTGGGTGCCGAGTAGGGCGGCAAAGGCACAGAACTCGATGGCGAAGTCACGATCGGAGACGGCATCGAGGGAGTTCTCTGCTACCGCATCGAAGCCCAGTTCGCGGGCCGTGAAGGCGCGATCGATGGGGTAGCTGGTACCGGCTAGGGCGGCGGCGCCGAGGGGCATCACGTTGACCCGGCAGCGGCAGTCGTGCAACCGGCCGCGATCGCGCAGCAGCATCTCCGCCCAGGCCAACATGTGGTGACCGAAGGTGATCGGCTGGGCGGTCTGGAGGTGGGTGAAGCCCGGCATGAGGGTCTCTGCCTCCCGCTCTGCCAGCTCCACCAGGGCATGGATGAGTCGCTCCAGTTCAGCGCGGATGGTGTCGATCTCATCGCGCAGGTAGAGGCGCACATCGGTGGCCACCTGGTCGTTGCGCGAGCGGCCGGTATGGAGCTTCTTGCCAGCTGGGCCGATCCGCTCGGTGAGACGTGCCTCGATATTCATATGCACGTCTTCTAGTCGGATCGACCAGGGGAACTCGCCCCGTTCAATCTCCGCCAGGATCTCCGCTAGACCCGCGATGATGGCATCCCGCTCGGCACTGGTCAGCACACCCACGTGGGCCAGCATCCGGGCGTGGGCGATGGAGCCGGCAATGTCGTGGCGGTAGAGCCGCTGATCAAACTCGACGGAGGCGGTGAAGGCCTCAACGAAGGCGTCGGTAGGTTCAGTGAAACGGCCGGTCCAGGGTTTTTCCTTCGGTGCGGTCATGGGGGGCGGGTGGTAAGTTTGAACGGCCCCGCAGTATAGCATCTACAACCACGCCTCCTTGGAGAGGCCGAGTTATGATGCCGGCTGTGAAAGCCGCCCGCACCCCATCCGATACCACCTTCTTCGTCCCCGATCTCTGCGGGCGATCGGCAGTGCTCACCTTGGTGGTACTGCTTGAGCTGTTTGCCGTTATTTTGGCCCTGGCGGGGACTGGGCTGAGCGAGGCGTTTTGGGTGCGCTTTGCCGTGGTGTCGCTCTTCATGCAGTGGTCGGGGTTGGTCGGGGCTGGGCTGCTCTGTCTCGGGCGCGGGCAGCTGTTGCGACTGGGAGACATTACCGGTGGTTTGATCGCCTGGGGGATGTTGGTCGCGGTGGTGGCGTTCACCAGTGCCGTCACCGTGCAGTTGGCTCCACTGGTACTGCTTGACCCCCCGGCAGTGGACTTCATTCCCCGCAACACCACCATCGGGGCCATTGTGGCGGCCTTACTGCTGCGCTACTTCTATGTAGTTCGGCAGTGGCAGCGCCGAGTGAAGGCGGAGGCGGAGGCGCGTTTGCAGGCGCTCTCTGCCCGTATCCGGCCTCACTTCCTCTTCAATAGTATGAACACCATCGCTGCCCTCACCCGCAGCAATCCAGAGTTGGCGGAGCGGGTGGTGGAGGACTTGGCCGATCTCTTCCGGGCCAGCCTGGCGGCCGACCGCTCCCTCATCCCCCTCGCCGAAGAGCTTGCCCTCACCGAGCGCTACCTGGAGATCGAGCAGCTGCGCCTGGGGCCGCGGTTGCGGGTGGTGTGGCAGCTGGAGGAGGGGGTAGGGCAGGTGCAGCTCCCTCCCCTGACCCTCCAACCGCTGGTGGAGAATGCGGTCTACCACGGCATTGAGCCGCAGACCGATGGCGGGGAGGTGGTGGTAGCGGTGCGTAGTACCCGGGGTGGGGTGCGGCTGGTGGTAGATAACCCGCTGCCGCCGCCGGCAGTGCCGCGCCGTAGCGGTCACCGCATGGCCCTCGCCAATGTCCGGGATCGCCTGGAGGCGGCCTTTCCCGAGGTGGGCGAACTGCTGGTGCGGCAGACCTCTGATCGCTTTCATGTGGAGCTGTTTATCCCGACACAGGAGGGGGTGCAATGAGGCTGATGATTGTCGATGACGAACCGCTCGCTCGGGATCGGCTACGGCGGCTGGTCAGCGAACTTGCCGATATGGAGGTGGTGGGGGAGGCGGCCAGTGGTCCGGAGGCATTGGCCCTGTGTACCGAGGTGCAGCCCGATCTCCTGCTGCTGGATATACGGATGCCGGGGATGGATGGCATGGCGGTTGCCAAGCAGCTGACCCTGCTGCCAGAGCCGGTGCCGGCCGTCATCTTTACCACCGCCTATGGCGACCACGCAGTGGAGGCCTTTGAGGCAGAGGCGGTGGACTATCTGGTCAAACCGATCCGGCGCGAGCGGTTGGAGCAGGCCATCGCACGGGCGGCCCGGCGTCGCCCCGCCGTGGCGGAGCCCTCCCATCGTCGCACCCACCTGACCTATAGCCAGCACGGGCGGGTGCAGATCATCCCGGTGGAGGAGGTGTTGTGGTTACACGCCGAGGATAAATATGTAGTGGCGCGCCATCCCGGAGGGGAGGCGCTGCTGGAGGATTCGTTGAAAAGCCTGGAGGAGGCCTTCCCCGAACGCTTTCTGCGTATCCACCGCAACGCCCTGGTAGCGCGTGAGGCGCTACAGGGGATGGTGCGTAGCGCCGCCGGTAGCTATCGGGCCGAGCTGGCCGATGGTAGCCGCGATCTGGAGATCAGCCGGCGCCACGTGGCCGATGTGCGTCGCTTCTTGAAGGAGCGGGCGGGAGGGTAAAGGGGGGCTGTAGATGGCCCCCCTACATACCTGTGAATTCAGCGGGTTGAGTCTGCCCGCAAGGCCTGGGCACGTACCTGGTTGAGGGCCGTGGTGATCGCCTCATCGAGGTAGCCACCGTAGAACTCGGGGGTGGTGACGCCAACCATTTTATTGGCTACCTGTCGCCCCTCGGCGTCCAGGAACACGATGGTCGGGGTGAACTTCACGTCAAACCGCTCAGCCAGCTCACGGCCGGTGATGGGCTGGCCATTGAAGTCGGTGACCAGGCTCTGGTTCATGTGCAGCCGACGGATGAGGATCTGGTTCTCATAGTGACCGCTGTAGATCATCGGTCGCAGGAACTCCCGCTCCAGCAGCTCGCAGTAGGGGCAGTCGTCACTGCCAAACATCACCAGGATCGGCAGGTTGCGGTTCCGCGCCTCTGTCGCCTCCAGCCGCAGATCTGCCGGTTCCGGCACCACCACCGATTGGGCATCGGCCAGGGCCGGGCCGGCGGCGGTGATAAAGAGGGCAAAGAGAAGGGCGGACAACTTCATGGGGCCGGCTCCATCAGCAAATCAAGATGAACTGGAGCATAAAGTGGCGCGCCCACAGGCCGCAATTCGGGTATTCCCGGGTCCTTCGGCGCTCTGTTGAGCCAACCGGCGACCTATACTCGGCCGATGGATCACGACCACAGCTACAAGTTGCTCTTCTCCCACGCCGAGATGGTGGCCGATCTCCTCCGGGGATTTATCCATGAGCCCTGGGTGGCAGAGTTAGACCTCTCTAGCTTGGAAAAAGTGAATGGTCACTATGTCAGTGACGATTTGCGGGAGCGGGAGGATGACATCATCTGGCGGGTACGCTGGGGGCCGCAGTGGCTCTATCTCTATCTGCTGTTGGAGTTTCAATCCAGCGTTGATCGCTTTATGGCGGTGCGGGTAGGGGCCTATCAGTTTCTGCTATATCAAGACCTTATCCGTAGTGGCCAGTTAAGCGCAGAGGGGTTACTGCCGCCGGTGTTGGCTGTGGTCCTCTATAACGGTCGTAGCCCTTGGCGTGCACCGCAGGAGGTGGAGGCGCTGATCGTCCCAGCCCCCCAGGGGCTAGATGCCTACCGGCCGCGGTTGCGCTATCTGCTAATAGATGAGGGGCGCTACAGTGAGAGCGAATTGGCGCCACTACGGAATGTGGTGGCGGCACTCTTTCGGCTGGAGGGGAGCCGGGAACCGGAGGATGTTCAGCGGGTCCTGGGTTCACTGATCGAGTGGCTTCAGGCGCCGGAGCAGCAGGGGTTGCGGCGGGCCTTTGCCACCTGGTTGCGGCGGGTCTTCTTACCGGGGCGGCTACCCGGGGTGGCCCTGGAAGGGGTAACCGAACTACACGAGGTGCGTGCAATGTTGGCAGAGCGGGTGTTGGAGTGGACCGAGCAGTGGCGACGGCAGGGGCTTGAGCAGGGACTTGAGCAGGGGCTTGAGCAGGGGCTTGAGCAGGGACTTGAACAAGGGCTCGAAAGGGGCCTTGCGCAAGGACGCGAACAGGGGCGGCAGGCCGGCGAAGCGGCAATGCTGCTGCGCCTGTTGGAGCAGAAGTTTGGCGTGCTCTCTCCTACTTGGCGGGAGCGGATAGCGGCGGCTGACAGCAATACCTTGTTGCACTGGTCGGCGCGGGTCCTCACAGCAGAGCATATCGAGGCGGTATTTGAGTGAACCCCTTGGCTTGGCGGGTCGTGGGTGTCGATTAGGCTACCACTGTGCGGTGGTTGGAATGGTGGGGCTCACGGTTCGGTTGAGGTCTCGGCGGTCCTCCCATAGGGATTGTCGGTGTATGATCCCCGGTCCGCTCAGTGTTCTCCTGCAACCGCATCAACTTTAAGGCCCACCATGCCTATCGATCGAATCCGCATTGCCACCCGCAAGAGCCAACTCGCCCTCTGGCAGGCCGAATATGTCGCCGACCGCCTCCGCGCCGCCCACCCCGGGCTCACGGTGGAGCTGGTTACCATGACCTCCAAGGGGGATCGCATCCTGGATGCGCCGCTGGCCAAGGTGGGGGGGAAGGGGCTATTCGTGAAGGAGCTGGAGGCCGCTCTGCTGGAGGGGGAGGCCGATATCGCCGTCCACTCCATGAAGGATGTGCCAGTGGACTCTGAGCTGCCCGAGGGGCTGCACCTGCCGATCATCTGTGAACGGGAGGATCCGCGTGACGCCTTCGTCAGTAACCAGTTTGCCTCACTGGATCTCCTCCCCGCCGGCGCAGTGGTCGGCACCTCCAGCCTGCGCCGTCAGTGCCAGCTGCTGGAGTTGCGGCCCGACCTGAAGATTGAATTCCTGCGCGGTAACGTCAACTCCCGTCTCCAGAAGTTGGATGATGGCCAGTATGACGCCATTATCTTGGCCGCTGCCGGTCTCAAACGGCTGAATTTTGACCATCGTATTCGCACCGCTTTAGGGCCCGAGGTGATGTTGCCGGCCGTGGGGCAGGGGGCGGTGGGGATTGAGTGCCGCATCGAAGACCCCGAGGTCAATGCCCTCATCCAACCCCTCGATCACGCCTCAACCCAGCTGCGAGTACGGGCCGAGCGGGCGATGAACGCTACCCTCCAGGGGGGGTGCCAGGTCCCCATCGCCGGTTATGCCGAGCTGGAGCATGGTGTCATCGTCTTGCGCGGCCTGGTGGGGCAGCCCGATGGTAAGGCGGTGGTGCGCGGGGTGATAAGTGGCCGCCCGGCAGAGGGAGAGGAGCTGGGGCAGGTGCTGGGCGAGGATCTGCTCGCTCGGGGGGCCCGTGAGATCCTTGCGCAGGTGTATGGCGACGCCTGATCTCCCCCTTGCTGGACTGGGTGTGCTGGTGACCCGGCCCGTCGCCCAGGCCGCTGGGCTTGCGGCGCTGATCCAGGCGGCGGGGGGGGAGCCGATCCTCTTCCCAGTGCTAGAGATCGCGCCGCCGAGCGATCTCGCCCCGCTCTACGCCCTGATTGATCGCCTGGATGGCTTTGATATCGCCATCTTTATCAGTCCCAATGCGGTGAGCCGCAGCCTCAACCTGATCCACGCCCGGCGGGGTGGGTTGCCCGCTGGATTGCGACTGGCCACCGTTGGCCGCGGGAGTGCGCGGGAGCTGCAGCGGATGGTCGGGCGCCCTCCCGACCTCTGCCCGCAGGAGCGGTTCGAGAGCGAGGCGCTGCTGCAACTGCCGGAGTTTCAGGCCATCGCTGGGCTGCGGGTGGTGATCTTCCGCGGCGAGGGGGGGCGGGAGCTGCTGGCCGACACCCTGCGCGAGAGGGGGGCGGTGGTGGAGTATGCCGAGGTCTACCGCCGAGCTGTTCCCAATCTGGATGTTGGTCTCCTGCTACGGCGCTGGTCCCGGGGGGATGTGGGGGTGGTGACCATCACCTCCAGCGAGGGGCTGCGCAACCTATTTGATCGAGTGGGGCAACTGGGGCAGGCGTGGCTGCGCTCCACCCCGCTCATTGTGATTAATCCGCGTCAGGCGGAGTTGGCCCGTGAGTTGGGGATACGCGAGATCGGTATCGCCTCCCAGGCCAGTGACGAGGCGATCCTCGCCGCCATTTGCGCTTGGCGCATCACCCACTCCCCCGCTCCGCCAGGGCGATCTCTGGAGGGTGGTTGAGTGGGGCTGGCGATCTCGGTAAGCCGATCGAGACGCCACGCCAATAAGCGATATTTTTTGCCCTTTGCGGCCAACTCTTGGGACTTTCGATAATGAACGAGCACGACAGAGAGGACGAGCAGCGAGTCGAGCCGATAGCTCCGGTGCCAGATGCGGTATTCGCTGAGGAGCCAGGGCTGGTGGATGAGCTACCAAAGGATAGGGAGCCGGTGGCCCCCCCACGGCGGCGGGGTGGGGGCTTTGCGCTGCTGCTGTCGTTCTTGGCCCTGGCCACTGCCGGTGCCACGGCCTATGGCGGCTGGTGGTTGTGGCAACAGTTTGGGCAGCTGCGCCAGCTGGCGCTTGAGAGAAGCAGTGTCGCCGCTGCACCGGCGGCCGCCCCCGATCCGCGCCTAGAGCAACTGCTGCGCTCCCAGGAGCAGATCAACGGCCGCCTGGGGATGTTTGGCCGGCAGTTGGATAGTTTAGGGGAGGCCCAACGGGTCCAGGGGGAGCAGCTGCGCCAGCTGCCGGCGGAGCGTCCTCAACAACCGGTGACGGAAGGGCCTGATGTGCTGGTGGCGGAGGTGGAGTTCCTGCTGCGTATCGCTGAGCACCAGGCGGCCATCGGCCACGATGCCGACGGCGCCATGGCGGCCCTCAAGGCCGCCGATAACCGTCTGGCCGAGAGTGGTGATCCAGCCCTGGCCGAGGTGCGCCGCGCCTTGGCGGAGGAGATGCAGGTGTTGAGTCGGGCCGCGGCTGTTGACCCTGCCATCGCCGGCAACACCCTGACGCGGGTGGCGGGGGCCATCCGGGCGCTGCCCATCGATGATGGGATGCCAGAGCGCTATGTGGTCACCGAGAGTGGTGAACGGATTGCCCCTAAGCCGTGGGAGGATTGGCGGGGTTTCGTGGACGTGGCCTGGTCCGATCTAAAGAGTCTGGTCACCATCCGCCGGGGCGGCGAGGCCAAGCTGCCGCTGGCGGCCCCGGATCAGGCCTTCTTCCTGCGCCAAAACCTGTTGCTGAAGATCGATCTGGCGCGCTTGGCGCTGCTGCAAGGGGAGGTGACCCCCTACCGCGACAGCCTGCTGGAGGCCAAGGCGTGGCTGGATCGTTACTTTGACACCACCCTGCCGCAGGTGGCCGCCGTGGTCGCCGATATCGATGCGCTGGTCGAACAGCCCGTGACCAATCAGCTACCGCCTCTGGGCACCGCACGGGCCACCCTGGCGCGGGTAGAGCGGCAGCGGCCTGTCGCTGCCCCAGTGGCGGCGGCGCCTACCCCCGTGGCTAGTACACCGGAGCCGGCGGCCGCCAGCGAGCCAGAGGTGGAGCCGGCAGCGGCCACCGCAGAGAGTGAGCCCGCCCCGGCCAGCCATGATGAGGCAGAGGCGGCTCCCACGGCCCCTGAAGCAGAGACGGTGCCGGCCACCACCCCGGTAGAGGAAGAGGATGCCCCCGCCTCGCCCGAGGCCGGCGCTGAGGCGGCCCCTGCCGCGGTCGAAGAGCCCGCCGCCGCTGGCGGCGAGGAGCCGCAGCTGTGATGCGCGCCCTCTTCTATTTGATGGTGGTGGTGTTGGCGGCAGTGGGATTGGCCGTGCTCTACCACCATGACCCCGGTTATGTCCTGTTGGCCCGCAGCGGGCTTACCGTGGAGATGAGCCTGGTGGTCTTCCTGGCGCTGCTGCTAATACTCTTCGGCGCCCTCTACTTCTTACTGCGGTTTGGCCTCACCCTGTGGCACCTGCGGGGCAATCTGGCCCGCTGGCGTCGGCGCCGTACCCAGGAGTTGGCACGCCGGGCCACCCGGCGCGGCATGAATGCCTTGATCGAGCAGAACTGGCCCTTGGCCGAGCGGGAGCTGGCGCGGGGGGCCCAGGATGGGGATATGACCCTCGCCAGTTATCTGCTGGCGGCCCAAGCGGCCCAGCAGCAGGGGTCGGTAGAGCGGCGCGATCGCTGGCTCACCCAGGCCGATCAGGTGGGGGAGGGGGCCATCGCGGTCGGCCTCACCCAGGCCCAACTGCAGCTGGAGCAGGGGCAGTTGGAGTTGGCGTTGGCGACCCTCTCCCATCTGCGCTCGCTCTCCCCCAAGAACCTGCCGGTACTGCGGCTGTTGGCGCGGCTCTATCAGCAGCTGGCCAGCTGGGAGGAGCTGCTCGATGTCGCTCGCGCCATTCGCCGGCTGCGGGGTGAAGGGGAGCAGGCGGAGCAGTTGGAGTGCCAGGCCCTCCATGAGCTGTTCCGGGAGGCGGTGGTGGCCGGTGCGGTGGACCGCCTGCGCTCGCTGTGGGGTGAGCTGGCCAAGCCGCTACGTCAGGGGCCCAAACTGATCTCCGCCTACGCCCGGGGGTTGGTACAACTCGGGCAGCGGGGGGAGGCCGAGGGGCTGCTGCGGGAGGTGCTGAAGCGGCGTTGGGAGCCGGAGCTGGTGCGCCTGTATGGCCAGATCGAGGGCGAGGACCCGGTGCGCCAGCTGACCCAGGCAGAGGGGTGGTTGACGGAACACGAACAGGATCCCGCCCTGCTGTTTGCCCTCGGTTGCATCGCCGAACGCCAGCAGCTGTGGGGTAAGGCGCGGGCCTACTTTGAGGCCAGCGCAGGTCAGGCCCCGGAGCGGGAGACCTACCGCTGCTTGGGCGAGCTGCTGGAGCGGCTCGGTGAGCACGACGCCGCCCGTGACTGCTTCTACCGCGGCCTCACCCAGGGGGAGTCCCGCTCCCCCGTGCAGCTGCTGCCGGCCCCGAGCTGAGGGCCGGTGCCTGCCCCGCCCCCGCCCTTGGGCGGGGGCGTTACAACCCGACGGCGCTCAGCACCGGCGTGAGTTCAGGACCCGGGACGATGTGGGTTGCCTGGGCATCCAGCACCCCCTTGTGGCCAAAGGCGATGCGGGTACTGGCGTGCTGAAACAGGCTGAGGTCATTGGCGCCATCACCACACACCAAGGTCTGCTGCGCATCTACGCCGAGCAGCTCTTGGAGCTTGCGTAGCAGATCCCCCTTGGAACTCTGAAACATCATGGCCCCGCCCACCCGCCCGGTGAGGCGGCCGTGGCGCTGGTGGAGTTGGTTGGCAAACTCCAGGTCGTAACCGATCCGCGCCCGAAACTGGGCGGTGGCGAGATCGAAACCACCGCTCATCACCACCACGGTGTAACCAGCGGCCCGCAGCTGGGTCACCACCTGCTCCGCCCCCGGGGTGATGGGGAGGCTGGCACAGACCGCCTCCGCCTGGGCCACCGGCATCCCAGCCAGTAGCTCCACCCGGGCATTCAGGGCGGAGAAGAAGTCGAGTTCACCCGACATGGCGCGCTGGGTGAGGGTGGCGATCTCATCGCCGACCCCGTGGGCCTCTCCTAGCCGATCAATCGTCTCGGCGGCCACCAGGGTGCAGTCGAAGTCGAAGACAGCGAGGCGTTTGGACATGGTGAGGTGGGCAGCTCCATCGTTTGCGGCGCCCGCTGGGCGAGGGGGCACACTGGGTGGCCGATGATAAGCCAAACAGGTTGCGGAAAGGGGGGTGCGGCTGCCGGGGGGCCGCGCTGTCAGCCACCCAGCGGTGGGCCGCTCACAACTCATGCAGGGCAAAGCCCTCCTCTCCCAGGGCCGACCGCGCCACCTCAATGAGGTGGGCGTGATGGGTAAATAGTAGTACCTGTCCCCCCTGGGCAAAGCGGCTGAGCGCTTGGAGGATGTGGCCGGCGCGCCTGTCGTCGGAGGTGATGAGTACGTCATCCAGCACCAGCGGCAGGAAGGGGTGGCTGTCGCGGCGCAGCTCCAGTGCCGCTAGGCGGAGGGCGAGATAGAGTTGGTCGGCACTCCCCTCACTCATCGCCGCCACCCCGATCCACCCCCCTTCCTGTCGCTCCGCCCGCAGTACCGGCTGACCGTTCTCCTCCTCGGTGGCAAGGCGGTGATAGCGCCCGCCGGTGATGAGCCGGAAGTAGTCGGAGGCGGCGGCAACCATCGGGGCCTGTGCCCGCTCGCGGAAGCGACGCAGCGCCTCTTCCAGTAGGGCATGGGCGAGTCGCAGGCGCGCCCAAGGGAAGAGGGCCGCCTGGATCCGGGCGGCCGCTGACTCCACCGCCTCCCGCGCCATGGCGGCCCGATCGGAGCTATCTATCGCCTCCAGCTGGCGCGCCGCCGCCTGCTCGGCTGTCCGCGCCGTCGCCACCACGCCCCGCTGCTGTTCGATGGCGGCGCGGCAACGGTCGCGCGCCGTCTCCAGGGTGGCGCTATCGCTGCCAGCCAGTGCCGTCCGCAACGCCTCCTCTGGACGCTGAGAGACCCTGGCCAGCTGCTGCCGGAGTTCGGCCAGGCGCCCCTCCAGCGTGCGTTTGTGCTGAACCTGCGCCTCCAGCGCAGGTAGCTCGGCCAGCTGTGCCGCCCCTGCATTGCGGCACAGCTGGTCGAGCCGGGTGCGCTGTTGGTCGATCTGTGCTGCCGCTTGGCGCAGCTGGGTCTGCGCCCCCTCCTGCTCCCCTTGCAGGCGCTGCTGCTGTTCCGCCGCTTTGCGGGCATTGGCAAGCCGGCGGCGGAGCTGCTCGGCAAAGGGGGCCGGTAGCGGTGGTGGAGGTTCGCCTAGCAGTGCCGCGAGCTGTTGGGCATCGTGGTTGAACCGGCGAATCACCACCTGCTCCCGGTCACGGCGTGCACGGGCGGTGGTGAACTCTTCGTGGCGTCGGACCAGGGCCGTCAACTCCTCCAGTCGGGCCTCCACCATCGCCGCACTCGCGGTGTCCGGGAGAAAGAGCCGTTGATGCCAAGCCTTCACATGCTGCTGCTGGGCCTGCTCGCTCGCCTCATCCTGGCGTAGGCCCTGGCGGCGGCGCTCCTGCTCCTGGCGGCGGGTGAGAAGGTTCTTTTGACGGGCGCTCGCCTCCGCCTCCTGGTTGGTCAACTGCCGCTCCAGCTCAGCCGCCGCCTCCAGCAGGGAGCTGAAGGGGAGAGGAGAGGCCGGGGCGCTGGGGTGCCCCAGCTGGGCCAGGGCCTCCACCAGCGCCGCTGCCCGCTCCGTGGTGGTGGTGTGCAGCAGCTCCTGCTCCCGCAGACCGGTGGCGAGCTGATCGGCCAGTAGCAGCGCACTGTGGCGTCCTCGCTGCCACTCCCGCAGCGGTTCTGGTGCCAGAGGGGGTAACTGGTGGTGTCGCAGGCGTTGGGTCCAGGCCGCCTGTTGTTGCCCCTGTTGTTGCGTTGTCTGCGCCAGGAGGGTCCCGATCTCCTGCTGGCGGTCGCCAATCTCCGCGATGCGTCCGGTGTGTTCGGCGTAGCTGGTGGCCCGTTCCGTATCCGCCCGCAGCAGATCGGCCTGACGATCTGCCTCACTCTGGGCGGCTTCAAAGGCCTCGGGTAGTGGCCGCCGGGGATCCAACCTCTCCGCTGTGGGCTGCCCTTCGATATAGATCTGGCGTACCAATCCCCACCCCTGGTCGCGCCGCTGGCGCGCCTCGTGGAGGGTCGCAGCGGTCACCACCTCTCCGGCGGCGGCCAGCGCCCGTAGCCGCTGTTCGAGTTGGCGACGGTCGTGGTGTAGCCGTTGCCCCTCCTCGGTCAGGCTACGCTGTTGATCCATGAGCTGTTGCTGGGTCTGGCGAGCGTGGTCAATCTCCGCCTCCAGCAGTGGCTGGGCGCGGCGCAGGGCCGCCTCGTCTGCCACCCCGAGATCGCTCAACGCCTGCTGGAGTTGACGGTGCAGCTCCGCCTGTTGTGTGGCCAACTCCTTGCGTTGTTGCGCGGTATCCCCCAGGGCGCGGGCCCGTTGCAGGGCATCGGCGAGCGCCTTGCGGGCGCTGGCAGGGGGAAGACTGGGGCGGGCACCATCCTCTTGCTGGAGCTGTAACTCCTGCTCGGTGAGGTGCTCCCGGTGTGTCTGGATCCGTCCTTGTAGGCGGTCCAGTTCGCTCAGGTGGTGTTGGAGGTTGACCCGATCGGCCCGTGAGGGGAGGGCCGCCAGGAGGTTAGCGAGGGGTTGCTGCGGGGCGATGCGCTGCCCCTCCTGGGTCAGCTCCGCCCAATATTGCTCCAGCTCTTGGTCCAGCTGGTCTACCGTTACCTGGCCTTGGCTGGCACCCTCGCCAGCGGCCACCAGCCGCTCGATCGCCTCGGCGTGGGCGATGAGTTGGGGCTCTAACGGCAGTGTGGCCAGTGCCCGAGCGCACCCCTGTGCCACCTCGGCTGCCTCCTGTTGGCGCCGCTGGGCGCTCTCCAGCTCCTGTTGGGCGTGGCTCCGTTGGGCCGGCGCATCGGGGGGGAGTGAGGGGAGGTGGGCGAGGTCGGCCAGCGCCAGTACGATGCCGTCGTAGTCCTGTAGCAGGGGGGCGACCGCGCGCAGTTCGGTGAGGCCGCTCTCCTCTCGCCTGAGCGCCTCAAGCCTCTCTTCCGCCTCGCCCAACTGCTCTTGGGCGAGGCGCTGGGCGCGTTCCAACAGCTGCCAGTCGGCGGGTCGCACCTGGGCCTCCCGTAGCTCCCGCTGGGCCTCCTCTAGCTGCTGGCGGGCGCTGTTGATGGTGGCCTTCTTGGCCCCGCCATGGGGGTTGAACAGCTCTTTGCTATCCGCCTCTATGGCGGCCCGTAGCGTCTCAATCCCCCGGGTGCCGGAACTCGCCTCAAATAGTGCCGCCCCCAGCTCCCCCTCACCCCGCAGCAGCCCCTCCCCCCCTTGGCGCAGGCGGCTGTGGTCGAGCCCGAACATCAGCTCAAACTCCTCCCGCCGCAGGCCACCAGTGAGGGCCTGCAACTCATCCTCCGTGGCGGCCATGGTCGGCTGGTGCGGCTCCCCCTCGGCATCGCAGTGGAGTAGTGTGGTGCCGCGCCCCTTGCGCCGTACCAGCCCCAACTCCCCCCCTTCAGGGGTGGTAAATAGCCCGGCGATGCGCAGCTCGGCAGTGGGGTGGATAAAGTCGTCGGCACTGCGTAAGGGGATGCCGAAGCGCAGGTCACCCATGGCCCGGAGGGCCGAAGACTTACCCGCCTCATTGGCGCCGTAGATGAGGTGGAGATCGACCCCCGGCGTGGTGAAGTCGAGCCGCCTGTCGGTGAAGGGGCCAAACGCCTTGAGCAGCAGTCGGCGCAGTTTCATGCCACCCCCAGGCGGGCCAGCACGGTCGCCTCGGCCTCCCGCAGTAGCTGGCGTAGCGACTCGACCTCATCGAGCCGCGGGGTGTCCCCGGCGCTCACCTCCGGTGGCAGGCGATCCAGCAATCCCCCCAATTCACTCCGTGCCCACTGGAGGAGTCGCTCATCATCCGCGGCCAAGCTGTCGGTGAGGCGCAACAGCTCGCCAATGGCGTCGCCCCGCTCCCGTGCGGCAACCCGCTCCACCGGCGGGCGCAGGTGGTTGTGGACCTGTTCGATCCAGATCTCGGCCTGGGTGAGATCTTGCGCCGCCATGTGGAGATCGGCCGCCAGCCGCCCCGGCTGTTTTGCCTCCAGCCGATAGAGTGGGCTGCGGCCGCTGAGCTGGATGCGGATGGCGTGGAGTTGATCGCCAGCGCTCGCCAGCAGCGGGGCGAGGTGCTCATGGAGGCACCTAGGCAGCTGCTCTATCCGCTCTACATCCGTAAGATCGAGTTCGAGTCGATGCCAGCGCACCACGTCAAGCGGTACAAATTCGCTCTCCAGCCGCCCCTCGGTGACGCTGACCAGCTCCGCCCCCTTGGCGCCGGTCTCGTTGGCGTGGCGCCCCTGGAGATTGCCTGGGTAGACCACCCGCGGGTGCTGTTCACTCACCACCTCGCGGGTGTGGACATGGCCGAGCGCCCAGTAGTCGTAGCCACAGGCGCTGAGGGTGGCCAGATCGGTGGGGGCGTAGGTGTCGTGGCCCGGCCGGCCGCTCAAACTGGTGTGGAGCAGGCCGATGTTGAACAGGCCGGCAACCGGCGCCGGATAGCTGGGGACAAGATCCTCGGTCACCACCCGCTCAGGGAAGCTGCGACCATGGATCGCCACGCCGAGCGGGTCGAGCTGAACGGTTTCAGCGCGGCGGCTGGAGAAGCGAGTGACGTTCTCCGGTAGTGGTAGGGTGCGGCTGATGACCCCCTGGGCGTCATGGTTACCCTGCACCAGGAAGACGAGGATCCCCGCTTGCTGGAGCCGTACCATCTGGTCGCGGAAGTAGAGGCCGGTGTGGAAGTCGCGCCAGTCGCGGTCGTAGATATCCCCGGCCAGCAGCAGTAGATCCACCCGCTCCTCCAGCGCCTTGTCCACCAGCCGCTCCAGTGCTGCCCGCGTCGCGGAGCGGAGTCGCTCCACCGGCGCGCCCTGCTGGCGGTCGAGGCCGCGTAACGGACTATCGAGATGGAGATCGGCGGCGTGGAGGAAGCGCATGGTGGAGCGGCCCGCGGGGTCTGGTGGATGGCCCTGGGAATTACCGGGAGGGGCCACGGCTGTCAAGGGTCATCTCCCCGCCCCAGGGGCCTGGCAGATGGGGGGTAGTGGGAGGGCGGCGCAAGCAGCAGATGTGAATTCCCGGTGAGTGCAGGTGCATCACCGTCGCTTTTCCGGTATTTTTTGCCGATCGTTCGCAGGTGAATATCCCATGTCCTATGAAAAATGCCCGCAATGCGGGAAAGAGAAGCGCAAGCTGGTGGCTTGTGCCCACTGTGGCTTTGCGTTTCGCCCCGAGATCCCCAAACCCTATGTGGCCCAGCTCTCAGCGGCCAGCCGTCAGGCGATGAACAACCTGCCGGAGACGGGCTCCGTGGAGCAGTGTCCCCAGTGCGGCGGCGAGAAGAAGCGGCTGGTGGCCTGCCCCCACTGCGGCTTCACCAAGGCACCGCGCCCCACGCTACGGATCCGCAAACCTCCTCAGGAGTGAGGGCGGCCGGATATGGCGCGCCGCTCTCCCCAGCCGTGGGACAGCCATACCGGCTGCCCTGGCTGACGGACTGAGCCCGCGCACCCTCTATGGCATGGCGACAGTGGACGGCTGCAAGAGGGAGGGTGCGAGGTGCAAGGTGGGGGAGCGATGAGCGGGCCGGTAGGCGAGGGGGCTAATCCATGGGGATGATTGAGGCGCCGAGTCGGCACTATCTCCGCCACCCGGCCTTTTTCCTGCTTCTGGCGGGGCTTCTGTTGCTGCTCAGTAGCTGTGCCCCCTGGGTGGGGATTGGCACCGAGGCGGGGCTGCATCCGGTGGCAGAGCTGCCGCTGCCGTTGGGGGCGACGGTGAACGGGGGTCCGCTCACGGTCGATCCAACGCTGCCCTGCCAGGTGGTGCTGGATCTCTCTTTGGTGAGCGATGTCCTGCCGTCGCTGGAGCTGGGGGGCGAGGCGGAGCGGCACCCCTATAGCTTCCCCTTCCAGTGGACGGTTAGCGATGGCGCTGGCCACCCCTTGCTAGAGGAATCCACAACCCTAGAGGGGGTGGTGGAGCCGCGTTTTAGCACCTCTGTCGTGGCCATCGGGAGCGGTCTGCTCGCCGATTCCCGCCGGACCTTGCGCATCTTCTCCGCCCCGGCCGATGGCCGCCTCACCATCACCGCCCAGCTCTCGCCAGATATCCACGGCAACGCCACGGTGGGCCAGCCAAAGCTGTTGATCTACGACCAGGTGGAGCCACTGGAGGGGTCCAACGATACCGCCTTCCAGCGCTTTATGGGTGGGTTCTTGGTCAGTTGGGTGGCGCTGATCGCCCTCTACGCCTTTGTCCTGCCGCTCCCTTACGCACCCGGTCGCCCTTTGAGCGCTACGGAGCGCCGGTGGGGGATGGCCTGCCACATGGCGGGGCTGCTCGGTTACCTGCTGCCGCTGGGCTCGCTCATTGGACCTGGGCTCATCTGGCTGTTAGGGCGTCGCCACGGGGCCTGGGTGGTGGAGCAGGGGCGTGAGGCGCTCAACTTCCAGATCTCCTTTCACCTCTACACCCTGCTGGCCCTGCTGCTGTCGCTACTGCTGGTCGGCCTACCGCTACTCCTGGCGGTGTTCTTGCTCCATTTGAGTCTGCCGCTGGCGGTCGCCATCCGGGCTGGCAACGGTGAACGCTACCGTTATCCCTTCACCTGGCGGGCAATTTCGGCGCCGTGAAGAATAGTCGGGAAATCAATAGTTAATCCATCACCATATGCTTATATAACTTCTTTTTATCGACCTATCATTGACCCACTGTAACCATCTCTTTATACTGCGCGCCGCTGTGGACCCAGGTATCACACGGGTCTTCTGAACCACGCCGCAAAGCAGACCGGGCCCGCGTTTTGGAGAGCTACGCCGCTAAATCCCTGCGTCGGACCGCGCTTAGGTTACTCCTAGTACAGGGGGGCTTTGTCTTGGTGACGGCGATCGCCTACGGACTCAGCAAGGGCTGGTTCTTGGCGGCGGCAGCAGGTTTCGGTGGCGGTATCGCCCTTTTGAACACCTTCATCAGTGCCCAGCGACTGGCGCGTAGCGCCGACCTGGGTAGCGTCAGCCCAAACCGGGGAATGGCCGAACTCTACATCGGCGCCGTGCTCCGGTTTGTTGGCACGCCGGCGCTGGTGGCCGCAGGGATTCTGGTGTTGGGTCTCGATCCCCTGGCAATCATCGTTGGTTTCGCGGTCGCGCAGCTCGGCTACTTCGCTAGAGTGCGCGCTGCCTGAAAGACCGGATTTGACGTCGAGCATCGTTGCTCCGCATCCGGCCAACACACAGACAAATTCTCTACAAATTGGCGGAGTCAAGCCCGTGAGTGACCCCACTGTCGAGGCCGCAGGCCATCACGCAGCTGGCGCAGCAACTGATAACCCGGTTGCCTATATCCAGCACCACCTCACCAACCTCTGTGCCGGCTGTGATCCGGTTACCCACAAGCCCAGCGGTATGCTGGACTTCTCTGTCTGGAGCTTAGATACCCTCATCTTCAGCGTCCTGCTCGCAGGGCTGTTGATGCTGGTGTCCTACAAGGTGGGCAAGAGCCTTGATCCCGATAAGCCCAGCGGCCTCCAGAATCTGCTGGAGGTGATCCTTGAGTTCGTTGAGGGTCAGGTAAAGTCGATCTTCATGGCCGAGTCGAAGATTGTCGGGCCGATGGCACTGACCATCTTCACCTGGGTCTTCCTGATGAATACCATGGACCTGCTGCCGGTTGACCTGCTGCCCAAGGTGGCCTCCTGGTTTGGCATTGAGTACCTGAAGGTGGTCCCCACGACGGACCTCTCCACCACCTTCGGCCTCGCCCTCTCGGTGTTCTCGCTGATCATCTTCTTCAACATCAAGTTCAAAGGCCCGGTCGGCTACGTGAAGATGTTCCTCTTCCACCCGTTCCAGGCCAGCAACCCGTTTGTGAAGATCCTGCTTGCCCCGGTCAACTTCACCATGACGCTCATCGAGGAGCTGGCCAAGCCTTTCAGTCTGGCCTTGCGACTCTTCGGCAACATGTTCGCCGGCGAGCTGATCTTCCTGCTCATCGCCCTGCTGCCCTGGTGGATCCAGTGGACCTTGGGGGGGGGCTGGGCCATCTTCCATATCCTCGTCATCACGCTGCAGGCCTTCATTTTCATGCTGCTCTCCACGGTGTATCTCAGCATGGCGGCCCAGTCGCACGACGACGAGCATCACTAAACCGGTTTTTTCGAGTTCCAACTTTCACTTTCAACCATTAGACCTTTAGGAGATATCAATGGACGCTTCCGTTGTTGCCTCGATCTACGCTTCCACCGCTATCGGCGTCGGCATCATTCTCGCTTTTGCTGGCCTGGGTTCCGCTCTCGGTTGGGCCCTCATCTGCTCCAAGTACATTGAGGGGATCTCCCGTCAGCCGGAGCTGCGTCCTGTCCTCATGGGCCAGATGCTCTTCACCGGCGGCCTGATGGAGGCCTTCCCGATGATCGTTCTGGGTATCGCTATGTGGTTCGCCCTGGCTAATCCGTTCGTTGGCGCCCTGCACTAAGACCCTGAAGGTTAGGCGCAGTATCCCCAACCCTCAGACAGGAGCTTAGGTCGTGAACGTAACCGCTACCCTCATCGGGCAGATGCTTACCTTCGCGGTCCTGGTCTGGTTCATCAATCGGTACCTATGGGACCCGATGACCCGGATGATGGAGGACCGCCGTAAGCGCATCGCCGACGGGCTCGCTGCCGCCGAGCGCGGCAAGCATGAGCAAGAGCTCGCCGAACGTCGTGCCAAGGAGCACATCCACGAGGCCAAGGAGAAGGCCGCAGAGATCATTGCCCAGGCGCAGCGTCGCGCCAACGAGATGATCGAAGAGGCCAAGGAGGCCGCCCGCGCCGAAGGCGAGCGTATCAAGGCGAGCGCCAATGCCGAGATCGACCAGGAGGTCAACCGTGCCAAGCAGGCGCTGCGTGGCCAGGTGGTCTCCTTGAGCGTGGCAGGCGCATCCCGCGTGCTGCGGCGTGAGATCGACGACAAGGCGCACGAGGAGCTGCTCAAAGACCTCGTAGCCCAGATCTAAGGCGATCCCCATGGCAGAGAGAACGACGATCGCACGTCCCTACGCCCAGGCCGTGTTCGAGCTGGCGCGGGATGCCAAAGGCTACAAAAAGTGGTCCGAGGCGCTTGCCATTGCCGCCCAAGTGGCAGCCGATCCGCAGGTCGAGGAGATCATCGACAGTCCGCGCGTTACCCGCGAGCAGGTGGTGAACCTGTTCCTGGAGGTGTGTGGCAAGGCGCTTGATCAGCAGAGCAAGAACTTTATCCGCCTGCTGGCCGAGAACCATCGCCTGGCACTCCTTCCCGAGATAGCGGCACTGTACGAGATCGCCCGGTCCGAGGCCGAAGGGACCGTCACCGCTGAGGTGACTTCCGCCGCGCCGTTGACCGACGCACAGCAGCAGGCAATTGCCGCTGCGCTCAGCAAGCGCCTGGAGCGCAAGGTGAGCCTTGAGTGCAAGATCGACGACTCGCTGCTGGGGGGAGCGGTCATTCGTGCGGGCGACCTGGTCATCGACGGTTCGGTCCACGGCAAGTTGCAGCGGCTTGGTAGCCGGCTGCTCGCCTGAGCCCGACAGAGGACAACAAGATGCAACTCAATCCTTCCGAAATCAGTGAACTGATTAAAAAACGCATCGCGTCGTTCGAAGGCGCCACCGAGGCCCGCACCGAGGGCACCGTGGTCAGCCTCACCGACGGCATTGCCCGCATCCACGGGCTCACCGATGTCATGGCCGGCGAGATGCTCGAATTCCCGGGCGGCACCTTCGGCATGGCCCTCAACCTGGAGCGGGATTCGGTTGGCGCCGTAATCCTCGGCGACTACCAGCACATCTCCGAAGGCGATAAGGTCACCTGCACCGGTCGCATCATGGAGGTGCCGGTGGGCGAGGCGCTGCTCGGCCGCGTGGTTGACTCCCTCGGCGCACCCATCGACGGCAAGGGCCCCATCGAGGCGGAGGCTAGCTCCCCCATCGAGAAGATCGCCCCTGGCGTGCTGTGGCGTAAGTCGGTTGACCAGCCGCTCCAGACCGGTATCAAGGCACTCGACGCCATGGTGCCCGTCGGCCGCGGTCAGCGTGAGCTGATCATCGGTGACCGCCAGACCGGTAAGACCGCTGTCGCCATCGACACCATCATCAACCAGAAGGGTTCTGGCGTTAAGTGTATCTACGTGGCAGTGGGCCAGAAGGCCTCCTCCGTTGCCAACGTAGTGCGCAAGCTGGAAGAGCATGGGGCGCTGGAGTACACCATCATCGTCGCTGCTACCGCTTCTGACTCCGCGGCCATGCAGTACATCGCCCCCTATGCCGGTTGCACCATGGGTGAGTACTTCCGCGACAAGGGTGAAGATGCCCTTATCGTCTATGACGACCTCACCAAGCAGGCCTGGGCCTACCGTCAGGTCTCCCTGCTGCTGCGCCGCCCGCCGGGTCGTGAGGCCTACCCGGGTGACGTCTTCTATCTCCACTCCCGTCTGCTGGAGCGCGCTGCGCGCGTTAACGCCGAGTTCGTGGAGCGGGCGACCAACGGTGCTGTGAAGGGCAAGACCGGTTCTCTGACCGCCCTGCCCATCATCGAGACCCAGGCCGGTGACGTGTCGGCATTCGTCCCCACCAACGTCATCTCCATCACCGACGGTCAGATCTTCCTTGAGTCCGATCTGTTCAACGCCGGTATCCGTCCCGCCATCAACGCCGGTCTGTCGGTGTCGCGCGTAGGTAGCTCGGCGCAGACCAAGACCATGCGGAAGATCTCCGGCGGCGTCAAACTCGCCCTCGCCCAGTTCCGCGAGTTGGCGGCCTTCGCCCAGTTCGCCTCCGACCTGGATGAGGCCACCCGCAAGCAGATCGAGCGTGGTCAGCGCATCACCGAGCTGATGAAGCAGGCTCAGTACGCGCCGATGACCGTGGCCCAGATGGCTGTCTCCCTATTCGCCGCCAACCAGGGTTACCTGGATGATGTTGAGGTGTCGAAGGTGGTGGATTTCGAAAACTCCCTACAGGGGTACATGAAATCCAGCCAGGCCGATCTGATGCAGCGCATCAACGACAGCGGTGAGTACAACGCCGAGATCGAGTCCGCTCTGCACGAGGCACTCAAGAGCTTCAAAGCCAACCACACCTGGTAAGCGGAGGCTCTGATGGCCAGCGGCAAAGAGATTCGTACCAAGATCAAGAGTGTTAAAAACACTCAGAAGATCACCCGCGCCATGGAGATGGTGGCGGCCTCCAAGATGCGTAAGGCGCAGGACCGTATGGCCGCCTCTCGTCCCTATGCGGACAAGATGCGGTCAGTGATCGGCCACCTGTCCCAGGCCCATCCTGAGTACCGTCACACATTCATGGTGGAGCGGGAGGCCAAGCGGGTCGGCTTCATCATCATCTCCACCGACCGTGGTCTGTGCGGCGGTCTCAACACCAACCTGTTCAAGGCAGGCTTGCAGGCGCTGCGTAGCTGGCAGGAGCAGGGTGTCGAGGTGGAGCTGGTCACCATTGGATCGAAGGCCTCGCAGTTCTTCAAGCGGTTCGGTGGAAAGATCGTCGCTCAGGCGACCCACTTGGGGGATGCCCCTAAGTTGGCGGATCTGATCGGTCTCGTGAAGGTGATGTTGGACGGCTACGACGAAGGGCGCCTTGACCGGCTCTTCCTCCAGTACAACCGCTTCGTCAACACCATGACCCAGCAGCCGCAGAATGAGCAGCTGCTGCCGATCCACACCGACAGCTTGGAGCAGGAGCTCCAGCACCACTGGGACTACATCTACGAGCCAGAGGCGACCGAGGTGTTGGACCAGCTGCTGATGCGCTATGTCGAGTCACTGGTTTATCAGGGCGTCGTTGAAAACATCGCCTGCGAGCAGGCAGCGCGGATGGTGGCTATGAAGGCCGCCTCCGACAACGCTGGTGGCCTCATCTCCGAACTTCAGCTCGCCTACAACAAGGCGCGCCAGGCGGCCATCACTCAAGAGCTGTCTGAGATCGTGGGAGGCGCCGCGGCGGTGTAATGAATCGAGGAGGCGCGGAGTCCGTCCGCGTCTCCGGTATCAAACTTTAAGGGGACTGAAGATGAGTTCTGGAAACATCGTTCAGATCATCGGCGCCGTGGTGGACGTGGAGTTTAGCCGCGAGCAGATGCCGAAGGTTTACGACGCCCTGAAGGTCGACGACATTGGTCTGACCCTGGAGGTGCAGCAGCAGCTCGGTGATGGGGTGGTGCGTTGCATCGCCATGGGTTCCAGCGACGGCCTCCGCCGCGGGATGCCCTGCACCGGTACTGGTTCGCCGATCAAGGTGCCGGTCGGGCAGAAGACCCTGGGCCGCATCATGGACGTTCTGGGTAACCCGGTTGATGAGGCCGGTCCCATCGGGGCAGAGGAGACTTGGCCCATTCACCGTAAGCCGCCGGCCTATGCCGACCAGGCCCCTGCGGTGGAGATTCTCGAAACCGGTATCAAGGTTATCGACCTGGTTATGCCTATCGCCAAGGGCGGTAAGGTGGGCCTGTTCGGTGGTGCCGGTGTAGGTAAGACCGTGACCCTGATGGAGCTTATCCGCAACATCGCGGTGGAGCACTCCGGTTTCTCCGTCTTCGCCGGCGTTGGTGAGCGTACTCGTGAGGGTAACGACTTCTACCACGAGATGCGCGAAGGTGGCGTTATCGACAAGGTGGCCCTGGTCTACGGTCAGATGAATGAGCCGCCGGGTAACCGTCTGCGCGTCGCCCTGACCGGTCTCACCATGGCCGAGTACTTCCGTGACGAAGGGCGTGACGTGCTGATGTTCATCGACAACATCTACCGTTACACCCTGGCCGGCACCGAGGTCTCTGCACTGCTCGGTCGTATGCCCTCTGCGGTGGGTTATCAGCCGACCCTGGCGGAGGAGATGGGTGTGCTCCAGGAGCGCATCACCTCCACCCGCACGGGCTCCATCACCTCCTTCCAGGCGGTGTACGTGCCCGCGGATGACCTGACCGACCCCTCGCCGGCTACCACCTTCGCCCACTTGGATGCGACCTTGGTACTGAGCCGTCAGATCGCCGAACTGGGTATCTACCCGGCGGTGGACCCGCTCGACTCCACCTCGCGCCAGCTCGATCCGCTGGTAGTGGGTGAGGAGCACTACACCACCGCTCGGCGTGTGCAGGCGACCCTCCAGCGTTACAAAGAGCTGCGCGACATCATCGCCATCCTGGGTATGGATGAGCTCTCTGAAGAGGACCGGCTGTTGGTGGCCCGGGCGCGTAAGATTCAGCGCTTCCTGTCCCAGCCGTTCTTCGTGGCCGAGGTATTCACCGGTTCGCCCGGTAAGTACGTCAGCCTGAAGGAGACCATCCGTGGCTTCCGCGGCATCGTCGATGGCGAGTACGACCACCTGCCTGAGCAGGCGTTCTACATGGTCGGCACCATCGAGGAAGCAGTGGAGAGGGCCAAGGCCCTGTAAAGGGGGAGTCTCCTATGGCCATGACCATGCATGTAGATATCGTCAGCGCCGAGGCGGCCATCTTCTCCGGTACGGTGGAGATGTTCTTCGCCCCTGCGGTGCAAGGCGAGATCGGCGTCATGCCGCGTCACAGCCCCCTCATTACCCAGCTCAAACCCGGCTCCGTGCGGGTGGTGAAGCAGGGGGGTGAGGAGGATACCTTCTACGTCTCCGGCGGTATGTTGGAGATCCAGCCCCATGTGGTGACGGTTTTGGCCGACACCGCGTTGCGGGCGAAGGATGTGGACGAGGCTGCCGCTATCGAAGCGAAGCAGCGGGCCGAGCAGGCGATGAAGGATGCCCAATCCGACATCGACTACGCCCGGGCCCAGTCTGAGCTGGCCGAGGCCATCGCTCAGTTGCAGACCATCCAGCAGCTCCGCAAAAAGGCCCGTTGATTGGGCCGTGGATCGGGGGTGGCGAGACCGCCCCCGATCTCTCTCCTCCGCTGAAGGGATCCAGGATCCCAGTTCACTGTGTCAGAATGGGCCCCCTTGAACCGCCACCTTCCAGGCGGATTCCGGTTGCCGGCTGCCCAGAGTGATGTCATCTCCTGCCAATCCATCTATCGACGTTATTGTGCCGGTCTACGGCGGTTTCGCGCAGACCCGCCGCTGCTTGGAGAGCGTCGCCCGCGCCCTCAATGAGCTGGCCTACGAGCTGGTGGTCGTCGATGACGCCGGACCGGAGCCCGAGGTGGGGGAGCTGCTGGACGAGCTTGCCGCCGCTGGACGCATCACCCTGCTGCGCAATCCCAGCAACCTCGGTTTTGTCGCCTCCTGCAATCGAGGGATGGCCCTCCATCCGCAGCGCGATGTGGTGTTGCTCAACAGCGATACCGAAGTGGCCGATCACTGGCTTGATCGCCTCCATCGCTGCGCCTCCCAGGCGGAGGCGGTCGCCACCGTCACCCCCTTCTCCAATAACGCCACCATCTGTAGCTATCCAGACCTAGACCGCAATAACGACCTGCCGGCGGGTCTGGGGTTGGCGCAGTTGGATGGCCTGTTTGCCGCCCAAAATAGCGGGCGCTCCCTGGAGATCCCCACGGCAGTGGGGTTCTGCATGTACATCCGCCGCCCCGCGCTGGTGGCGGTAGGGGGGTTTAACGAAGAGCTGTTTGGCCTCGGTTACGGCGAAGAGAACGACTTCTGTATGCGCGCCCGGGCCGCGGGTTGGCGCCACCTGCTCTGTGCCGATACCTTCGTCTACCACGCCGGTGGGATCAGTTTTGGGGAGCGCCAAGCCGAACTGTCGGCCCAGGCCCAAGCGACCCTCCGCCGCCTCCACCCCACCTATGCCGAGTCGGTGGAGCAGTTCATCGAGGCCGACCCTGCTGCGCCGTTGCGCCAGGCGGTGGATCGCGCCCGCGCCCGCTTGGGCGGAGAGCAGGCCGAGCTGGTCTACCAGGAGCAGCTGGCGCGCCTCACCACGTTGGGGGGCCGCTACCGGCACTCGCAGGGTGAATTGGCCCGGGTCGAAGCGGAGTTGGCCCAGGTCTACACGGCACTGGAGGAGGCGCGCAGCCTGTTTGCCGAGAGCCAGCAGCGGCTACTCACCGCCGAGCAGGCGCTGGCGACGGCGCAGGAGTTTGTCCGTCAGCGAGAGGCGGAGTTGGCCGAGGCCCAGGCCCTGGCCCAGCACCTCGATAGCGAACTGGAGAAGCTGAAGGGACATAACACGGAGATGGCCGAACACATCCAAGCGATCCACGCCTCCCGCCTCTGGCGCTACAGCCAATTCCTACGAAAATCATGAGCGACGATACCCTCCATCTATTCACCAGCATCACCGCCAACTACCTCCCCAAGGCGCGGGTCTTGGCGGAGTCGGCCAAACGGCAGCCGCAGCCGGTGCAGTTTCACCTGCTGCTGACCGATGACTACCCGGCGGATGCCGATCCCGCCAGTGAGCCGTTTGACTCCATCATCAACGTCACCGAGCTGCCCATTGCCGATCTGGATCCATGGCTCTTCAAGCACACGGTGGTGGAGATGTGCACCGCGGTGAAGGGGTTTGGCTTCCTGGAGATCGCCCGCCGTTTTGCCGCGCAGAAGATCTTCTATTTTGATCCCGACATGGCCATCTTCGGCGGGCTGGATGCCCTGTCCGCCGCCCTCGATCGCCATAGTATTGTGCTCACTCCCCACCAGACCCAACCGGAGGAGAGCGAAGAGGCGATTGTCGATAACGAGATCTGTAGTCTCAAACACGGCATCTACAATCTCGGCTTCCTCGGTGTGCGTACCAGCGAGGAGGGGATGCGCTTTATGCAGTGGTGGGCCGATAGGCTCCACCGCTTCTGTTATGACGACATCGCCGGCGGGCTGTTTACCGATCAGCGTTGGGTCGATCTCGCCCCGGCCTTCTTTACTGACCTCGGCATCCTGCGGGATCCGCAGTACAACGTCGCCACCTGGAATCTCACCCACCGCAGCGTCACCGGATCCCTGGCCGAAGGGGTGAAGGTGAATGGGCAACCCTTGGGTTTTTACCACTTCTCCGGTTTTGACAGTGGGGCCCAGGAGGTGATGCTGAAGAAGTATGGGCGCGGTAGTGACACCCTATTTGAGCTGCGGCGCTGGTATATCGAGCAGTGTGAGCGCCATGGTCAGAGTCGGCTAGGCACCACCCCGTGCCGCTATGCCCACTACGACGATGGCACTCCCATTAGCCGCACCCAGCGCACCCTTTATCGGGCGCGGGCCGATCTCCCGGCTGCCTTTCCTCACCCCTTTAGCACCGCGGGAGAGTGTTACCGCGACTGGTTCCGCGGCAATGCCCAGGGGGCGGAGGAGGGGGCCGCGAGTGAGACCATCCTGCGCCAGCAGTTGATGGACGCCCGCCGCGAGCTGGATCTCATCAAACGCTCCCGCAGCTGGCGCTTGGCGCGGGCCATCGCCCGCATCGTCAATGTCGTGCGCTGATCCGATCGCTGTGTCCGGCGCCACCTGCCGTTTAGTGGTCCCCGTTGCCCCGGGTGAGGAGGGCTATCTCGCCACCACGGTGGCCAGCCTGCTGGGGGAGGGGGAGATCACCCTGTTGCCGCTGGGGCTGGAGCGGGCCACGGTGGTGGCGGCCCTGGGGGCATTGGCGAAGGTCCCGCAGGTGGCCATTGCCCCCACCGCCGTAGGGGCAGCCAATCCTTGGGCGGCGCTGCTGGCGACTGCTGCCCTACAGGGGACAGAGGGCGAGGGGCTATTGATGGTCCGCCCCGGTATTGAGGCGCCTGCCGGGCTGGTGGCCCGTTTTGCGCTGGCCGCCAGCCGCTCCCCGCGGCTCGCCCTCCTCTCGCCGCTGAACGATGGCGGTGCCCTGTTTGCCCTCTTTTCCTCCGCACCCACGGCGCCGCTCTCGGTGGTGGATGCCTGGTTGCAGCGCCACGCCCCCCGGCAGGAGCATGTGGTACCGGCCCTCTTCCCAGGGGCCAGCTACCTGAGTGCCGCCGCCCTGGCGCGGTTGCGGCCCCAGAGCGCCGACCTACTGGCGCTTCCCACGGCGGAGGCCGCCCACCTCCTGGTCACGCGGCTCGCCCCCTTCGGTTTGAATGCCGCACTGGTGGACCACGTCTATGTGGTCGATCGCTTTCCCGGGCGGGCGGCGGAGTTGGCCACCGTCGGGACGCTGGCAGATAGTCGGCTTATCGCGGAGGTCCACCCCCTCACCGGACTACGGCACGCGGCGCGCGATGCCCAGGGGAGCGGCCGCCTACTGCGGGTAGAGCCGTCGCCCGCCCCCAAGCCGGTGCAGCTCCACATTGCCCACAGCTGGGGCGGTGGCCTCAACCGCTGGGTACAGAGCTACTGCGAAGCCGATACGGAGCGGGAGAATCTGGTGCTGCGCTCCATCGGTACCTGGGGCGCCTTTGGCAAGCGGATCGCCCTCTACCAAGGGGCGCAGATGGATCGACCTCTGCGCTACTGGGATCTCTCCTATCCCATCCGTGCCACCGCCACCAGCCACCCGGAGTATGCCGCCCTACTGCGGGAGGTGATTGCCGATTATGGGGTCGAGGCGATCATCATCTCCTCCCTCATTGGCCACGCCCTAGATGCGCTGGCCAGTGAGCTGCCCACCCTGTTTCTGGCCCACGATTTCTACCCGTTCTGCCCCGCAGTGGTGACCGAGTACGACGGGATCTGCACCCAGTGTGCGCTGCCGCGGCTCACCGCCTGCACCCAACACAATCCGCAGAATCGCTTCTTCAGCAATGTCCTGCCCGAGGAGTGGCTGACCCTCCGGCAGGGCTTTGAACGCCAGCTGCGCGACGAGCGCATCCGCTTCGTCGCCCCTTCACCCTCGGTGATCGACCACTGGCGTAGTCTGCTACCGGCCCTGGCGTCACGCCCCATGGGGGTGATTGGGCATGGCACCGACTTCTCCCCGCCCCGCCTCTCGCCCCCTACCACGGCCGAACCGTTGCGGGTGGTGCTGCTGGGGGATCTGGTGCCGCAGAAGGGGTTGGCACTGATGGAGCCCCTGCTGGAGCGGCTCGACCCGCGCATTGAACTCTATCTGGTGGGGGCGGGCGAGGAGGGTGAACGCTTTGCGAGGCGGCCGCGGGTCACTGTGATTTCGCGTTACCGCCACGCCGAGCTGTTTGATCATCTGGCCGCGATTCAACCCCATGTGGGGCTGCTGCTCTCCGTCTGGCCCGAGACCTTCAGCTACACCTTGAGCGAGCTGTGGCTACTGGGCCTGCCGGTGGTGGCGACGCGGGTCGGCAGCTTTGCCGATCGCATCGAAGAGGGACACACCGGGCTGCTCTGCGCCCCCAATGCCCAGGCGGTGGCGGAGTGCCTTGCCGGGCTCCTGGCGGCACCGGAGCAGCTGCGGTCGATGTGGGAGACGGTGGCCCGTTTTCGGCACCGCTCATTGCAGGAGATGGTGGCCGACTACCACCGTCTGCTGCCGCTATCCCCTTTGAGTGCGCCCCGCTACTACGCACTGGCGGAGCGGGCCCAGCCTGGGGCCGAGGCGGAGCGGGGGGAGCGGGCGCTCTACGTCAATCCCCAGGCACCCTTTTCCGCGGTGGTGCTGGAGTTTGAGCAGCTCCTGCGGCAGAAGCTACTGGCCACACCGCGGCTGGCGCCTTGGCAGAAACGGCTCAGTCTGTTGCCGTTGAGCATGGCGATGCGGATCGCCCGGGGGTTAGCCCGGATCCGGCGCCGGTCATGACAGAGGCGCTGCGCGGGGCGAGCGATGGGGCGGCGCCCTTGGTCAGTATCATTATTCGCAGTATGGGGCGCCCCACCTTGGGCGAGGCGCTGGCCAGCCTTGCCGCCCAGCACTACCGCCCACTGGAGGCGGTGGTGGTCAACGCCCTCGGTGCCGGCCACCCCCCTTTGGCACCGCTGTGCGGCACCCTGCCGGTGCGGTTGGTGGCGGGTGCCGGGGCGTTGGGGCGCAGCGCCGCCGCGAACGTAGGGTTGGCCGCCGCCGCTGGCGACTATCTCGGTTTCCTCGACGATGATGATCTCCTGCTCCCCCACCATGTGGCGGATCTGCTCACCGCCCTTGAGGGGACCGCGGGGGCAGAGGCCGCCTATAGCGGGGTGCGGATGGAGGTGTTCGATAGTGCCGGCCACCGCCAGGCGGAGGTGGAGCTGAACCAACCGTTTCACCTCGCCAGTCTGCGTGCCCAGAACTACATCCCGATGCACGCCGTCCTCTTTCACCGCACCCTGTGGGAGCGCGGCTGTCGCTTTGATGAGGCGCTGGCGCTCTATGAGGATTGGGATTTCTGGCTCCAGTTAGCGGAGCATGGGGCGTTCGTTCACTGGGATCAGGTGAGCGCAATCTACCGCAACTATGGCCACTCCGGCTTCGGCCTGTGCCCCGATGAGGGCGCCATTGCGGCGGGCCGGGCGGCACTATTTGAGAAGTGGCGCCAGCGACTCAGTGGCGCCGAGCTGGCCGCGATGCTGGCGGCGCTCCGTGATGAGGTGATCCCCCGCCCCGATGGCCCCGCCGCCCGGCGCGTAGCCGAGGTCACCCATCAGTTTGGCGAACGCATCGCCGCGCTGGAGGAGGCCGTGGCCATGGCCGGGCAACTCGCCCAGCAGCAGGCCGCCGAGGGGGCGGCCTCAGCCCAGGCGTTGGCCACCCAGCAGGGTGAATTGGCCCAGTTGCAGGGGCAGGTGGCGCGGTTACAGTGCCAGCTGGCCGAGCGTGAGGCGGAGCTGGTTGCGCTACGCGCCTCCACCTCCTGGCGTTTAACCGCGCCACTGCGCGCCTGGCTGACCTGGTGGCGGGGTAAAGGCAGGTAGGCGACGGCCCTACTTGCGTAGGGAAACCGCCTTAAGTCTGGAACACCCGTAGCACTAGATAGCCGATCGAACCCACGATGATCAGCCACCCCAACCCCTGGATCAGCGGGACCAACAGGGTGAAGGCGCGGGGGGTCCGGCGCGGATCAAACTTCTCCTCTACGAGCCGCGGATAGCCACGGATGAACCAGGTGGCGATGGCGATGTTGATGGCGATGGGTAGTAGATCAAGGGTGTTCATACGCTCTCAGCCTCATGCTTTTCGAGTATGTAATCGAGCCGGATGCGGTAGCGCTCCCCTGCGCTATCCTCCGCGTGTAGAAACTCCTCGCCTTGGCAGGTCTCCAGATCGCGGGGGAGCAGCAGGGCGAGGTGGTGGAGGCCAGCTGCATCACGCCAGTGGAGCCGCAGGTGGGTGCGGTGCATGATGGCCAGCTCATATTCAGAGTAGATATCGCAGCCGATGGGTTGGTAGTCGGTCGGCACTTCGCTCATCTCTCCCCCCTTTATTAGTCCGGCAGGAACAGGGCGATCAGATCGTTGAGGAAGCGCCAGCCATGGAGGGTGGGGGCGATTCGCTCAGCGGTGACTTGCAGCATCCCTTTTTGCTCCGCGGCTTGCAACGTTGGCGCGATGGTCGCGGGCGAGAGCCCGGTGCGATCGGCAAAGAGGGCCAGGGGGAAACCCTCTTTGAGGCGCAGGGCATTTAGCATGAACTCAAAGGGCAGGAGGTCCACGGCGATGGGGCTCCGCTCTGCCAGGCGCTGCGGCACGCTGCGGGCCAGGTAATCGTTGGGATGGGCGACACGCCGGGTCCGCTCAATGCAGCCGACAGCGGGGGAGGTGAGTTTGCCGTGGGCGCCGGGTCCGATACCAAGGTAGTCGCCGAACAGCCAGTAGTTGCGATTGTGCCGGCACTGCCAGCCGGCCCGGGCGTAGGCGGAGACCTCATACTGGCCATAGCCGGCGGCCGCCAAGTGCGCCTCCCCCGCCTCCTGGATGGCCACCAGCTGGTCCTCATCCGGCAGGGCGGGGGGCGGTGTATGGGCAAAGGGGGTGTTGGGCTCCAGGGTGAGCTGGTACCAAGAGATGTGTTCTGGGGCGAGATCGGTGGCGATGCGCAGATCGCTCAAGGCGCTGGCGGGGGTCTGCCCCGGCAGCCCGAACATGAGATCGAGATTGAGATTTTCGATCCCCGCCCTTCTCGCGGCCTCCACCGCGGCCCGCGCCTCCTCACCGCTATGGATCCGCCCGAGGGGCGCGAGGGCCGCATTATTGAAGCTCTGGACCCCGATGGAGAGGCGATTGATGCCGGCGGCCCGCAGCTCCGCAAAGCGTCCCGCCTCCAGGGTGCCTGGGTTGGCCTCCAGGGTGATCTCCGCCAGCGGTACCAAGGGGATCAGGGCGCGGATCCCCTGTAGCAGGCGGTCCAGCGCCTCCGGTGAGAGTAGGCTGGGGGTGCCGCCGCCAAAGAACAGGCTCCCCACGGGGCGTCCCCAGACGGTTGGCAGATCGGCCTCTAGGTCGGCCAGCAGGGCATCGACGAAGGCCTGCTCCGGGAGATCGGTGGGCAAGGGGTGGGAGTTGAAGTCACAGTAGGGGCATTTGCGCACGCACCAAGGGAAGTGGATGTAGAGCGAGAGGGGTGGATTGACTCTGAGTTGCAGCGGGGGGCTAGGGTCCACAGGGTGCGCGACTCCGGGCGGCGGGACAGAACGGTGGGGGTGGCCCCTCTCCGCTGGGTATCCGCTGCGGAGAGGGGCGGGGGATCAAGTCGATCGATTGAGGGCGGTGACCAGCTGTTGCAGCGCCTGGCCGCGGTGGGAGAGGCCGTTCTTCACCTCAGCAGACAGCTCTGCCGCGGTGCAGTGGTGACTCGGTACCCAGAAGATGGGGTCATAGCCAAAGCCTCCGGCGCCACTGGGGCTCTCGGTGATGCGCCCCTCCCAACTCCCTTGGGCGATGATGGGGGTGGGGTCAAGGGCGTGGCGCAGGTAGACCATCACACACTGAAAGCGGGCGCCGCGCTCCTCTTGCGGGCGATCGGCCAGCGCCTGTAGGAGCTTCTCTAGGTTGGCCTGATCGCCGGCACCGACGCCTGCGTAGCGGGCGGAGTAGATGCCGGGGGCGCCATTGAGGGCATCGACCTCCAACCCTGAGTCGTCGGCGATGGCCGGCAAGCCCGTGTGGTGGGCGGCGTTGCGCGCCTTGAGGATGGCGTTCTCTACGAAGGTGAGACCGGTCTCATCCGCCTCGGGTACCCCGTAGTCGGTCTGCGGCACTACAACCAGGTCGTGGCCCTGCAAGATCTCATTGATCTCGCGCACCTTCCCCCGGTTGCCGGAGGCCAGTACGATGCGCTGCCCCATGCTCAACCCTCCAGGCAGTTCTTCTGTTTGGCGAGTAGCTGCTGGATGCCGAATTCGGCCAGCTCCAACATGCTGTCCAGCTCGGCGCGGGTGTAGGGGTGGCCCTCGGCCGTCCCTTGCACCTCGATGAAGGCGCCATCGGCATTCATCACCACGTTCATGTCGGTCTCTGCCTTGGAGTCTTCGGCATAGTCGAGATCGAGTACCGGCACCCCCTGCCAGATCCCCACGGAGACTGAAGCCACCTGGCTCTTGAGGGGGTGCTTTTTGATGCTCCCCTTGTCCAGCAGGTGTTGCACGGCATCGGCCAGGGCGACGAAGCCACCGGTGATGGAGGCGGTGCGGGTGCCGCCATCGGCCTGGATCACATCGCAGTCGATGGTGATGGTGTGCTCACCTAGCAGGCCGAGATCCACCACGGAGCGCAAGGAGCGGCCGATGAGCCGCTGGATCTCCATAGTGCGGCCCCCTTGTCGCCCTTGAGAGGCCTCACGCGCCATGCGAGAGGTGGTGGAGCGGGGCAGCATCCCATACTCGGCGGTGATCCAGCCTTGGTTCTGCCCCTTCAAGAAGCGCGGTACCTTGTCGTCGATGCTGGCGGTGCAGATCACCTTGGTATCGCCAAACTCCACCAGAACGGCCCCTTCCGCGTGTTTGGTGTAGCGGCGGGTGAGGCGGATGGGGCGCAGTTCATCGGGCGCGCGGCCACTGGGTCGCATGGTTTTCTCCTCAAGTAAAAGAAGGTCAGCCGTCAGAACGGGCTTATGGCCTAGTCTGGGGTGCGGGTCAGTTTCAGGTTAGCGGTTCGGGAGACCGGCGTGTGCGCTTGGGGGCGGGTCTAGCAGGGGCGCGGTGGCTGCGGCCCGCTCCAAGCCATCAATGCTTGATCTCTTTCTCATACTCCTTCGCCACTTGTTCGATGACGCTGATGGCGTCCTGGAGTCGTTCGCCACTCGGCTCGGCTTGTGGCGGCGGGGGCGGTGGGGTGGGCGCCCGCTCGGCCGCCGGCCGCTCCACCCGATGTTGGTGGCGGGCGATGAAACGTATCGCTACCACCGAGACATTGTCGCTATTGGGATAGGCGCACTGTTCAGCGGTGGTGGCGAGGTTATCGATGGCCGCCGAGAGGGGCATGGAGTGGCTCAGCAGGGAGCCCATGCGGGCGTCATCCACCGCCTCCCACAGGCCATCCGAGCAGAGCAGCACCACATCGCCCTCCGCCAAGATGCGGCTGCGACCTAACTCAATGCGGGGGTCCTGGATCTGGCAGCCGATGCACTGGGTGATCTGGTTGCGCCGCGGGTGGTTGGCCTGCTCCGACAGGGTGATGATCCCCTGCTGATAGAGCTTCTCCACATAGGAGTGATCCCGTGTGCGGAAGATGGTCAGGCCGTTGCGGAAGACGTAGAGGCGGCTATCGCCCACGTGGGCCCAATTGATCCGCCCCTCCTCAATGATGCAGGCGACGGCGGTGGTGCCGGGGAAGTTCTCGTAGGTCTCGGCGCGTGCCTGATGGAGGAGTAGGCGGTGGGCCTCTAGGAAGGTCTGCTGGAAGAAGCGACCCGGATCACCCAGGGGGCGGCGCGACCGGCGGTAGGCCTGGCGCACCATATCCACCAGGGTCTGGGCCGCCATCTCCCCTGCGATGTGGCCCCCCATGCCGTCGGCCAAGACGAGGAGTACCCCTTCAGGGGTCTCCTCGATGGCGTAGCGATCCTCGTTGATCGTGCGGTTTCCAAGACGATTGGCAAAGCCGATTTCGTAGCGCATCACCCTCTACTCCAGGGTAGGCTGCTGGCGATGCGCCCCAAGACTGAGTCGCTGGGGGGGGCCGGTTCCGGCTCGTCCTCTTTGTTCATCGCCTCTAGCAGCTCGTCCACATTCTGTGGACGCATGAGCGGATCCACCTCCATCGCCCAATCTATGGCGGCGAGTAAGGCGCGAGAGTAGTTTTTACGGAAGGCGGCCACCGCCGGCTTCATGGGATCTTCGAGGCGGCGCTCCTCGGCGGCGGGGGGGCTGTTGCCGTCGATGCAGGTGCGCATGGTGGCGCCAATGGCGTAGATATCGGACCATGGACCGACATAGCCCCCCTGTAGATTCTGCTCCACCGGGGCAAAACCACGGGTGATCACCTGGGCGGTCTGGTATTGGCGGGTCTGGCGCATATGGTGCACCGCGCCAAAGTCGAGTAGGACCGGATTACCGCCAGAGCGGATGTAGATGTTGCCCGGTTTGATATCGAGGTGCAGCAGCCCCTGCGAGTGGAGCAGCTTGAGGCCGTCGAGCAGGGGCGGAAAGACGGTGCGAATGAATTTTTCCGACAGGTTGCCGTTGTGGCGCTTGATATAGTCCTGGAGGTTGATGCCCTTCTCATAGGTCATCACCATGTAGACCGTGCCGTTGGCGCGGAAGAAACTCACCACCTCGACGATATTCGGGTGTTTGATCTTGGCGAGGGTGCTGGCCTCTTGGAGAAAGAGCCGCTGACCATGGACGAAGTGATCGGAGGCCTGTTTGTCCCGCGGCCGAATGGTGAGACCATCACTGTCGCGGCAGGCGAGCTTGTGGGGCATGTACTCTTTGATGACCACCTGCTGCCCACCGTCCGCCTCGCGCGCGAGGTAGACCAGACTAAAGCCGCCGCCGCCGATCCGCCGCTCGATCAGGTAGTTGTCGACGCGGGTTCCAGGCTTCAGGCTGTGATGGCTCTCCGTCTCGCTCATTCCCGTAACGGGTTAGGTGGTAAATCGGGCAGGGTCACTAGATTAGCACATTGGCTCTCACCGCTGCTGTCGCCAGCATTTCCAGTGGCGGGGCGAGCGTATACCATGCCGCGGCCCAGGGTAACGCCCACCAGGAGATCAATATGAAAAGCATGACCGGGTTCTCACGTCAGGAGCGCCAAGGCGCGTGGGGCACGCTCACGGTTGAGGTGCGCTCGGTGAATCACCGCTTCCTGGAGATGGGGGTACGGCTTCCAGAGGAGCTACGTATCCTGGAGCCACGGCTGCGGGAGCGTGTGGGACAGCTGTTGGCTCGCGGCAAGGTGGATCTCTCTGTCCGCTACCAACCGCCGGTAGACGAGGCGGCGGCCCTTGAACTCAACCACCCCTTGGCAGAGCGCATCGCCCATCTGAGCCGCGAGCTGGATGCCATCATCTACAACCCCTCGCCGGTCAACTCCCTTGAGCTGCTGCGCTGGCCCGGGATCCTCCGCACCCCGGAGATCGCCACCGAGCGGTTACACCAGCCGTTATTGGAGGCGGTGGAGGCCGCGGTGACCGATCTGGTGACGGTGCGGGCCCGTGAGGGGGAGGTGCTCAAGGGGTTTATTGGCCAGCGGCTCGATACCGTGGCGGCCCTAATCGGCGCGGTGCAAGAGCGCCTCCCGCAGGTGCTGGCGCAGCTCCGGGAGCGGCTCAAGGGGCGCTTTGGTGAGCTACAGGCCGAGCTGGATCCAACCCGCCTGGAGCAGGAGCTGGTGTTGGTGGCACAGCGGCTCGATGTGGCCGAGGAGCTGGATCGCTTAGGCGCCCATGTGGAAGAGGTGCGGCGGGTGATCGAGCAGCAGGAGCCCATCGGGCGGCGGCTCGACTTCCTCATGCAGGAGATGAACCGAGAGGCCAACACGCTCGCCTCCAAGTCGGCGGATGTCGAGGTGACCCGGATTGCGGTGGAGCTGAAGGTGCTGATCGAGCAGATGCGCGAACAGGTGCAGAACATCGAGTAGTCACCACCGCCGTAGGGGGCGGGAAGACGGTACCGATGCCGGTCGCGGCTCGGGCATAATGCGCCTTATCTGACACTTTTTATAGGGTTGGGACTATGGCAGCAGACGCGAGCGGCACCCTCTTCGTTATTGCGGCCCCCTCCGGCGCGGGGAAAACGAGCCTGGTCAAGGCGTTGCGGGAGAGCACGGAAGGGATTGGGGTCTCCATCTCCCACACCACCCGGGCCATGCGGCCGGGGGAGGTCGATGGTGTCCACTACCACTTCACGCCGCTGGCGGAGTTTGAGCGGATGGCGGCGGAGGGAGCCTTTCTGGAGCACGCCCGGGTGTTTGACAACTACTACGCCACCTCTCGGGGTGGTGTAGAGGCGCTGCTCTCCAAGGGGGCGGATGTCATCCTGGAGATCGACTGGCAGGGGGCCCAGCAGGTGCGGGCCCAGCTGCCGGAGGCGGTGGGGATCTTCATCTTGCCCCCCTCGCGGGCCGAGCTGGAGGTACGCCTACGGGGCCGTGGTCAGGACTCCGATGAGGTGATTGCCCGGCGCATGGCCGATGCGGTGGCAGAGATGAGCCACTACAGCGAATTTGATTATCTGGTCTTCAACGACCAGTTTGAGGCGGCGCTCAAAGAGCTGCGCGCCATTGTGCTGGCCGCCCGCCTCCGGCGGCAGCCGCAGCAGGCGCGGCATGGTCAACTGCTCGCCTCGCTCTTGGCTTGAGCGAGGGCTCGCGGGTATGATTTCCGGTTGGCGCTATATTTCTAGTTAGGAGTCCCCCGATGGCACGTGTGACCGTGGAAGATTGTCTCGATTACGTTGATAACCGCTTTGAGTTGGTGTTGGTGGCCACCAAGCGGGCCCGTCAGCTGGCCAACGGACGCGAGCCGATGCTCCCGTGGGAGAACGACAAACCCACCGTACTGGCCCTGCGCGAGATCGCCGATGGCCTGGTAACCTCCGAAGTTCTTAACGCCCCTGCTCGTGAGCGCATCGAGGATGTCTTCACTGAGCCCGCACCGAAGGCGGTGTCGGAAGACGAGGAGCCGCTCTGAGTACCGACGCACCCCGTGTAGACCCCCCCTATCCCGCGCCCCCGCGGGAGCGGACCTTCCTCATCTCCGATCTCTGCACCCTCCTTGAGGGCTACCTCGATCAGGAGCAGATCCGGCAGGTCTACAACGCCTATCTCTTTGCCGCAGAGGCCCACGAGGGCCAGCTGCGCAAGACCGGCGAACCCTACATCTACCACCCCGTTGCCGTTGCCCGCATCCTGGCCGAGATGCGCATGGACCAGCAGAGCCTGATGGCGGCGATGCTGCACGATGTGATCGAGGACACCAGCATCGCCAAGGAGCGGGTGGCCGCCGAGTTTGGCGAAGAGGTGGCGGAGTTGGTGGATGGGGTGAGCAAGCTCACCCATATCGAATTTGAGAACAAGGCCGAGGCGCAGGCGGAAAACTTCCGCAAGATGATGCTGGCCATGGTGCGTGATATCCGGGTCATGTTGGTCAAGTTGGCCGACCGGCTCCACAACATGCGCACCTTGGGGCCGATGAAGCCGGAGAAGCGGCGGCGCATCGCCCGCGAGACGCTGGATATCTTTGTCCCCATCGCCAATCGGCTCGGGATGAATGGGATCCGGCTGGAGCTGGAGGAGCTGGGGTTTGCCGCCTACTACCCCATGCGCCACCGCGCCATCGCCGAACGGGTGCGCCGGGCCTGTGGCAACCGCCGCGAGATTGTGCAGAAGATCCAGGTCGCCATCGAGGAGCGGCTCTCGCAGGAGGGGCTCTCGGGGCGGGTGTTGGGGCGGCAGAAGCACCACTTCAGTATCTATCGGAAGATGCGTGCCAAGCACCTCTCCTTCACCGAGGTGATGGATGTCTACGCCTTCCGCATCATCGTCGATAGTGTGGACACCTGTTACCGCGCCTTGGGGGCGGTCCACAACCTCTACAAACCGCGCCCCGGGGGATTCAAGGACTACATTGCCATCCCCAAGGCCAACGGCTATCAATCGCTCCACACCGCCCTGTTGGGGCCTTACGGGGTCCCTATCGAGGTGCAGATCCGCACCGAAGACATGGATAAGGTGGCGGAGAAGGGGATCGCCGCCCATTGGCTATATAAGAACCGCGAAGGCAACGCCAACAGTGCCCATGTGCGCGCCCGGGAGTGGCTGCGCAACCTGCTCGATATGCAGCGCAGTGCGGGCAACTCGCTGGAGTTCCTAGAGAACGTCAAGATCGACCTCTTCCCCGACGAGGTATATGTCTTCACCCCACGCGGGGAGATCAAAGAGCTACCGCGGGGGGCGACGGCCGTCGATTTCGCCTATGCGGTCCACTCCGATATCGGTAACCACACGGTGGCCGTTAAGCTCGATCGCCGTTTGATGCCGCTCAACACCCGGCTGGTCAATGGCCAGACGGTGGAGATCATCACCGCCCCCACGGCCCGCCCCAACCCGGCCTGGCTCAACTTTGTGGTGACCGCCAAGGCGCGTTCGGCCATCCGCAACCACCTCAAGAATCTCCAGCGTGATGAGGCCATTGCCCTGGGGCGGCGCCTGCTGGACAAGGCGTTGGAGGGGGTGGGTGCCGCCCTCGATACGTTGCCACCGGCCCAGGTGCAGCGGGCGTTAGATGAACTCAAACTGGCCTCCATGGATGAGCTGCTGGAGGCGGTGGGGCTCGGTAGCCGTATTCCGGCACTGGTCTCGCGCACCCTGCTACGGGACGACCAGCTTCCAGCCGCGGGTGAGGGGCGCCAGGAGCCGCTGTTCATCCGCGGGACCGAGGGGGCGGTGGTGAGTTTCGCCAAGTGCTGCCGGCCTATCCCAGGTGATGCCGTGCTCGGTTTTATCAGCTCCGGGCGCGGTATCGTCATCCACACCCAGGCCTGTAAGACCACGGGCGAGTTCCGCAAGCAACCAGATAAGTGGATTGATGTGGAGTGGGAGCCGGGGGTGAAGGGGGAGTTCCCGGTGGATCTCCGGGTGGCGGTAGCCAATCAGCGGGGGGTGTTGGCCACAGTCGCGGCGGTGATCGCCGACGAGGAGGCCAATATCGATAACGTTGGCCTGGATGAACGCGACGGCCTGCACACCACCATCAGTCTCACCGTTACGGTGCGCGACCGTAACCACCTCGCCCGCATCATGCGGCACGTACGCTCCATAGAGCAGGTGCGCCGGGTGACCCGCCCGCGCGGCTGAATCCTCTTTCCATCCGGTGTTGCGGAGCCCTCACCACCTGGTGGTGAGGGCTTTTTAATGGTGGGCGCTTAAAGCTGTAGACGCCGACGGCCGAAGTAGCCGGCACTGGCCACCATGCCGGCCATCAGGATCCACATCGCCCACTCACTCAACGTGGGGATGACTGTGGCCCCCAGATGGACGGTGGAGTCACAGGTGATGCTATTGGTGAAGGTCCCCTCATCCCCGGCAGCAAAGCCGGTGGTGACCAGCTGGTAGAGCACGCCGCCTGTCAGGTTGACACTTTCAATATCGGAGGTCCCGATGCCACCCAGGCCATCATCGTCGCCAGCAATAAAGTTTACGGTCTGGTTGCTGGGGTCAAAGGGATCGGCATAGACAAATAGGTAGCCATCCCAGCCATCCTGGGTACTGCTGATGGCGCAGGTGGCGTTGTCCGAAACCCAAAAGGCCTGGGTCTGGTAGACCACCGGTCCCAGCCCGGAACAACAGGTGCCGTCAGCAAAAGGGCGATCCCAGGAGGAGCCTCCCACCGTCGTACCAGAGTAGCCCTGGGTGTCGCCCGATATCTCTGGGCCGGAGGGGGATTCCACCGTGCCCTTGGCGGCCAGTTCACTGGCGTCAGTCATGGCGGCGGCGGGGAGGGCAGAGCATAGAAAACAGAAGAGTATGACCAATCGCTTCATAGAGAGGGCTCCAAGGAAAGGGTGTCTGAAGGGTGGTAATAGATAATAAGAGTTTTTTTGTGCTTCATTTATAACAAAAAACTTGCATGACCCCGCCCCCTTGCTGCTTTGGCGGGCCCATTCGCACGCTACATCCGCTCCACCAACCGCCCCGAGGTCTGCCGCAGGCGGCTGCTCAAGAGGGTGGCAATCTTCCACATGAGCCAGAAGCCCAGGGTGGGGTGCTGGGCTCCGATGCCCAGTAGCGCCTGCTTGGTCAACGTCAGTAGCTTCACCTCCGTGGCGGCAATGACGCTGGCCGAATGGGGCTGATCATCGATGAGTGACATCTCACCGATGGTCATCCCCGCCTCGATAGTGGCCAAGTGGCGGCGGCGCTCCCCCTCCGACTCCTTGAACACCTCCAGTTTGCCCTCCACCAAGACGCAGAGGTAGGCATTGCGGCGCCCTTCCCAGAATAGTACCGCCCGCGGGGGGGCGCGCCACGCCTGGACAAATTTGGCGAGAAATTCAATCTCCGGCCGTTCGAGTTCGCGGAAGATCTCCGCCTGCGCCAGCATGGTGCAGACATTTTCATGATAGTCACTGCCGGAGCCCAGCGGCTCCAACCCTTTGAAGCGGGTCTCGTCCATCGCCTACAACTCAGTTCAGTGAGCCCCGATTATCGCGGAAAAAGGTAATTGTGCCAGGGGCAGCGGGGGGTTTGGGTCAAATTACCTCTCGCCGCTATAATTTCGCCACCGATCGCTCGGTAGAGTCGAGGTGGCAGATAGCGAAAGCGTAGCGGTGCGCCCGTTGGCGGCGTAGCGCGGTCTTCTGAAACGTAGCAACATTTCGTATCCCGCCCCCATTTCGCCAGGGGGGTGCACTGCCTCCAATCGGGCAGATCTCGGGTTCCCTGATCCCGTTGCACCCCGTCCTCTCCGCGCCAGCGGTCCCCACGGGTGGAGGTCCCTGCGGCCCTCCGCTGCCACTCACCGCAGACTACAGAGTCAAATCATGTCTACACCCGACACCAGCAATGCCGCCGCCGTGCCGCTGCCTGAGCATCTCCAAGAGGAGCGGGCGGATGACGGGGGAAAGTCCCAGGCCTGGATGTTCACGGCCGCGCTCATCATCGGCCTGCTCTCCGGCGTAGCGGCCTATCTATTCCGGCTCCTCATCGGCTCTATCCATAACTTCGCCTTTCTCGGCCAGCTCTCTCCGTGGTACGAGGCCAACCAGCATACGGCCGCCTCCCCCTGGGGTTGGGGGGTGATCTTGGTGCCGGTGGCGGGGAGTTTTGTGGTGATCTGGCTGGTGCGCAACTTCGCCCCTGAGGCGAAGGGGCACGGTGTGCCGGAGGTGATCGATGCCATTCACTACAAGCAAGGTGCGATTCAGGGCAAGGTGAGCCTCGTCAAGGCGCTCGCCTCGGCCACTACCATTGGCACCGGTGGGTCGCTCGGTCGGGAAGGGCCCATTGTGCAGATCGGTGCCGCCTTGAGTTCCGGGTTGGCGGGGCTGTTCAACGTGCCGCCGCGGCAGCGCATCGTGCTACTGGCTTGTGGTGCCAGCGCCGGTATCGCTGCCACTTTCAACGCACCGCTGGCCGGGGTGCTCTTCTCCATCGAGCTGCTGCTCATTACGGTCAATAGCCGCAGCCTGATGTTGGTGGCGGTCTCCACCGTCCTCTCCGCCCAGATCGGGCGACTGCTCATCGGCCCAGAGCCGGCCTTCGTCATTCCACCTACCGCCGTTAACCCCATGGGGGACCTTGAACACCCCTTTGTTCTGCTCTGGTTCTTCCCGTTTGGGGCGTTGGTGGGGGTGGTGGCCTACGGCATTATCCGGGTGCTATACGGCAGCATTGATCTCTTCGAGCGGCTCATCGGTAACGACTATCTGCGCCACGCCGTGGGGACCCTGCTGCTCGGCATCGTCTTCTACAGCTTTCAGCAAACCACCGGTCACTACTATGTGCAGGGGGTCGGCTACGCCACCATCGCCGATATCCTCACCCAGACCCTAGCCAACCCCTGGTTCATCTTGCTCTTGATGGCGGCGAAGCTGCTGGCGGTCTCGTTGACCCTGGGCTCCGGCGGGTCGGGGGGGGTGTTCTCACCGTTTCTGTTCTTCGGTGTCACCTTGGGGGCGGTGTTTGGTGGGCTGCTGGCGTTGATCTTCCCAGATTCCGGTATCAACACGGTGACCTTCGCCTTGGCGGGGATGGCCTCTATCGTTGCCGCTGCCACCAGTGCGCCCCTCACCGCAGCGGTCATCACCTATGAGATGACCCTCGACTATGCCGTCATCTTGCCGGTGATGATCAGCGTCGGTATCGCCTATGCCGTGCGCTACAGCATCTCCCGGGCCGACGTCTACACCATCAAGCTGATGCGCCGTGGACGGGTGATCCCGGGGGGGCTCTCCACCGATCTACAGGGCGGGATCCCGGTGGAGCACATTATGAGTCGTGCCTTCCGGGTACTGGAGCGGGGCACCAGCTTCTCCCCCTCGGAGGATATTACTGTGGTGACTGAACAGGGGCGTGTCGTTGGGCTGGCGCGCCCCTTCCCCCACACCATCGACTTCGATGTCCCGGTGGAGGAGATGATGTGCCCCGATTTTGTGGTGCTGCCGCCCGAGATCTCCCTGGCCAAGGCGCTGCGCCGGATGCACAAGGGGCGTTGCGAAGTGGCCTTAGTCTGCGCCAAGGGGCGCTGCCAAGGCGCTGAAGGGATCGTCGGGGTGCTACGCCACGGGGATATCGTGGCGCTACTCGGTCGCACTGCGGAGTTGCACCACGACTAAGGCGGTAGGGGAGGCACCCGCCTAGGCGGGTGCCCTCAATCCGCAACAGAGGGGGCAGTGGCGTTGCTGCGGGAGAGGTAGGAGCGGACGGTGAGCTGATTCATCGCCTCATTGGCGGCGGGTTCGAGGCTGAGCAGCACGCTGTAACCCTGCTGATTCCACTCCCCCTCCACCAACATCAGTTTGCCATCCAGCATACGCATCACCAGCACGCCAAACGGCTCGCCGGGCTCCCCTAAAAGCTGGTGGCCGGAGGCGAGGATGGTAGCCAGTAGCTGCATCGTTGCCCCCACCTCCGCAATCGCCTCCCCTTGGTGGACATCGGTGTGGCCGATGAAGGCGCTGCCCCCTCGGAAGCCTTTGATCTTGGCGAGGCGCTCCAGTAGCTCGGCAAAGAGGGTCTGCTCGTCGTTGCTGGCGCTGCTGCTCTCCACCGCCTCCACTGCTGGGATCGGTTGCACGGGTGCAGTATCCGCTGCCAAGAGTGTGTCGAGACGGGCGCGGGCGGTGGCGGCGTCGCACTGCTCCGCCAACTGGATGAAGTCCACAATATCGCCCCCGGCACCACAGCTATAGCAGTGCCACTCGCCGATGGAGGGGCGTACCACCATCCGTTCTACGGCGTGGCAGCCAGGGCAGTGGCCGAGGAAGTAGTTGCCTGTGCGGACCAGTGCAGCGTACTGGTCGATGATGGCGACCATCTGGTCGGGTGTAACGGAACTCATCGAAAAATTACCTTGGGGGCATCGGTTGGCGGCGCACCATGTAGACCACGGTGAGTCCCCGGTCCAGCGCCTTGAAGCCAAATCGTTCATAGAACACTACTAGGCGCTGCAACCGCTCTTCACTGCTGTTTCCGCCGATGACACGGGCAGAGACATGGACATCTTTGCCATAGTGATCGGCCAGCACCAGCACCCGCTCCACGAGCCGGCTGCCGATGCCTTGGCCTCGATAGGCGGCAGGGACCATCAGCTGATCGATGGATATGCCCTGCTTGTCCTCGGAGTAGCGCAGCTGCGCCTGGTTACCATCCAGGTGCAGCTGCATCTCGCCGGTCAGATTCATGCCGGCTGGCTAGGCGCTTAAGAGAGCTCAGCCACGGCCTTCGGCGCCATCTTCTCCAGGGTCATGCGGGCCAGCGCATGGTTGCCGTCTTTATCGATGACGGCGATGAGGTGGAGATGGGCCGCCGAGTCGGCGCCGGAGCAGATCATGACGATGGTGCCGTTGGGGGTCATGACCTGGGTCTCGTTGTTGGAGCCCATGCCGACCTTGGCGGCGGCCTCGTGGCCGGTGCGGAAGATATCGTTGAAGGTGGCGCCGACGATATCGAGATCGATGTTCTTGTCGATGGAGTGGGAGGCGAGCATCTCGCCAGTGTGGGTCATGATGCCTGACGCGCGGTAGCCTTTGATGGCTTTGATGTCATCCAAGAGGGTATCGATGGACATGATGGCGTTCTCTCAGCAGGTCAATGGATCGGGAAGTTTTATTATTGCTTGCACTTTCTTATGTCATAGAGTCGCAGCCAGTTATTGGGGCGTCAACCTCTCTGTGCTGCGATCTGAACTCCATGAACTATAGCAACGGATACTACCAATCGGATCGAACTGCAATGGGTTTTCGCCTTCATTTGATGTGCGCGAGGATCCCATCCAACTCGTCCAGATTGTTATAGCTAATAACCAGCTTACCGGCTCCCTTGCCGCCGTGTTGAATGGCTACTTTGGCCCCTAATCGCTCCGAGACCTGCTGTTCCAGATCGCGGATATCGGGGTCGATCCGTTTGGCCACCTTCTCCGGTTTACCCTCCTGTAACTGCTTCACCAGGCGCTCGGTCTCCCGCACAGAGAGCCCCTTGCCGACCACGGTGCGGGCCGCCTCAGATTGCAGACGACCCTCTAGGCCGAGCAGGGCGCGGGCGTGTCCCATCTCCAGGTCACCGTTCTCCACCATGCGCTTTACATCTTCGTTCAGATTGAGCAGCCGGAGCAGGTTGGTGACGGCGGTACGGGAGCGCCCCACCGCCTCCGCCGCCTGCTCGTGGGTCATGCCAAACTCCTCGATGAGTCGCTGTAGGGCGCTCGCCTCTTCCAGCGGGTTTAGCTCCTCGCGCTGGATATTTTCGATGAGCGCCATGGCGATGGCGGCGTGGTCTGGTACCTCGCGCACGATCGCCGGGATCTCATGGATCCCGGCCAACTGGGTGGCGCGCCAGCGCCGCTCACCGGCGATGATTTCGTAGCGGCCGCCGCCGATGGGGCGGACCACGATGGGTTGTACAACCCCCTGGGCGCGGATCGAGTCGGCCAACTCTTGGAGGGAGTCGGGGCGCATGTCGATGCGGGGTTGGTATTTGCCCCGCTGGATGAGATCCACCGAGAGGTGGCGCAGTTCACCGTCGCGGGCTGGGCTCGGGTTGGCGCCCTCTGGGGCGGTGGCTGTGGGCGTTGCTGGGGTTGCACCGATGCCAAGGAGGGCATCGAGTCCCCGTCCGAGTCCACGTTTTTTCTGTGCCATGGGCATTGACTCCGAAAGACTTCACTGTGGTGTTGTGACGCCACAATCCGCAGACAGAACTATAGTGCCGGGGGGCGAGGTTAGGGCCGTGGGATGGGGGTGTTGCCCGCAGGACTCAAGGCGCGGGCTCCTCCAGTGGCGGCAGGCCATCGGCCCGGCGCAGCATCTCCCCTGCCAAGGCCAGGTAGGCCGTTGCCCCGCGGGAGCTTTTATCGTAAGTGAGGACTGGCACACCGTGGCTTGGTGCCTCAGCGAGGCGGATGTTGCGCGGTACCACGGTGCGGTAGAGCTTATCGCCGAAATGGTTGGCGAGTTGTGCGGAGACATCGGTGGCCAGGTTGTTGCGCGGGTCATACATGGTGCGCAACACCCCCTCAATCTCTAGGGTTGGATTGGCGGCGGCCCGCACACTCTCCACCGTGTTGAGCAGATCGGCCAACCCCTCAAGGGCGTAATACTCGCACTGCAACGGGATCATCACCGAATCGGCCGCCACCAGGGCGTTGACCGTGAGCATGGAGAGCGAGGGGGGGCAGTCGATGAGGATGAGATCGTACCGTTCGCGCACCTGGAGCAGCGCCTCCCGCAGGCGACGTTCGCGCTGTGGGGCGGTGAGTAGCTCCACCTCGGCGGCGGTGAGGTCACGGTTGGTGGGGATGAGGTCGTAGCCCGCCGTTGGGCAGTGCTGGATCACCTGCTCCACCGCTGCGCTGCCCATCAACAACTCATAGGCGGTGTGCTCTACCCCATGTTTATCAACCCCGCTGCCGACGGTGGCGTTGCCCTGCGGATCGAGATCCACCAGCAGCACACGGCGGCGGGTTGCCGCCAGTGAGGCGCCCAGGTTGATGCAGGTGGTGGTCTTGCCGACCCCACCTTTCTGGTTGGCGATGGCGATGATCCTGCCCATGGGTTGATCAATCCTCTTGCGCCTGGGTGAGGCGGACCAGGTGACGTAGGGCGTCGAGCCCGGGGACGGCGAGTAGCACCACCTCGTAACGCCAGCCGCTCGGCAGTGCCGCCAGCTCCGCCTCCGGCCGCGCCCCCTTCATCGCTAACAAGTAGCCGTGGGGGGCAAGCAGATGGGCGCTGCCGGTCACGAAGTCGGCAAGGGAGGCGAAGGCGCGCGAGGTGATGGTGTCGAACGGGGTCGCCGGGGTGAACTGTTCGACGCGGGAATGTACCACAGACCCGTTGCTGAGCCCCAATTCGGTCACCGCCTGGGTCATGAAGCGGGTCTTTTTACCATTGGTATCGAGCAGGGTCACCGCCAACTCAGGGCGGGCGATGGCGAGCGGGATCCCGGGCAGACCGCCGCCGCTACCCACATCCAGCACCCGCGGACCCACCACATGGGGGACGATGGCGAGGGAGTCGAGCAGGTGTTTGACCACCATCTCGGCGGGGTCGCGCACGGCGGTGAGGTTGTAGACCCGGTTCCATTTGGTGAGCAGGGCCAGGTAGGCGATCAGCTGCCCAACCTGCACCTCTGTCAGTGGCAGGGCCAGGTGTTGTAGCCCACTGCGTAGGCGTGCTTCAGGGGTCATCTCGGGCGGCATGGAGTGGGATAGGCGATGGTGGTGGGGCGCAGGGGCGGACTCAGGCCGCGCCGCGCCGTTTGATATGGACCAGCAGCAGCGATACCGCCGCTGGGGTGATGCCAGGGAGACGTGCCGCCTGGCCTAGGGTCTCCGGGCGGTGGCGGTTGAGCTTTTCACTCACCTCAGTGGAGAGACCGCGCACCTCGCGGTAGTCGAGATCCGCCGGCAGCGCCAGCCCCTCATGGCGGCGCGCCCGTTCGATCTCCTCTCGCTGCCGCTCGATGTAGCCGGAGTATTTGGCCTGGATCTCCACCTGCTCGGCTACCACCGGATCCTCCAGCCAGGGGGCGCTCGGATCCAGTTGGCGCAGTGTGGCGTAGGAGAGATCGGGGCGGCGCAGCAGCTCCAGCAGGCGGTACTCACGGGTGAGCGATGCCCCCAATAGGCGCTCGGTGAGGGCTGGGTCCAGCTGTTCGGGGCGGGCCCAACTCTGCTGTAGCCGCTCGCTCTCCCGCTCGATCGCCTCACGCTTGGCGGCAAAGGCGGCCCAGCGTCTGTCGTCCACCACCCCCAACTCCCGGCCCAATGGGGTGAGGCGTAGATCGGCATTGTCCTCCCGCAGCAGTAGCCGATACTCGGCACGGCTGGTGAACATGCGATAGGGCTCACTGGTGCCTCGGGTCACCAGATCATCCACCATCACCCCCAGATAGGCCTCGTCACGGGTGGGGCACCAGGGGGGGAGATCGGCCACCTGGCGTCCGGCGTTGATACCCGCCAGTAGCCCTTGGGCCGCCGCCTCTTCATAGCCGGTGGTGCCGTTGATCTGGCCGGCGAAGAAGAGGCCCGCGAGCGCCCTGGTCTCCAGGGAGGAGCGCAGGTCGCGCGGGTCGAAGTAGTCATACTCGATGGCGTAGCCCGGGCGGACGATGTGGGCCTGCTCCAGGCCGGGAATGGAGCGCACCAGCGCCCACTGGATGTCGAATGGCAGCGAGGTGGAGATGCCGTTGGGGTAGATCTCGTGGGTGTCGAGCCCCTCTGGCTCCAGGAAGATCTGGTGCATCTCGCGGCTGGCGAAGCGCACCACCTTATCCTCTATGGAGGGGCAGTAGCGCGGTCCTACCCCCTCGATGACACCGGTGAACAGCGGTGAACGATCGAGGCCACCGCGGATGATGTCGTGGGTGGCGCTGTTGGTATAGGTGATGTGGCAGGCCACCTGGGGCGGGTGCTCCGCGGCGCTGCCCAGAAAGGAGAAGACCGGCGCCGGGTCATCCCCTGGCTGGGGTTGGCAGCGGGACCAGTCGATGGTGCGTCCATCCAGGCGGGGAGGGGTGCCGGTCTTTAGGCGACCCACCCGCGGCATCAGCTCCCGCAGGCGGCGGGCCAGCGGGACCGCCGGGGGATCGCCGGCCCGCCCCCCTTCATAGTTGGCCTGGCCGATATGGATGCGGCCGGCGAGGAAGGTGCCCACCGTCAACACCACCGCCCGAGCCCGAAACCGCAGCCCCATCTGGGTCACCACCCCGCTGACCCGCTCGCCCTCCACCAGCAGGTCCTCCACCGCCTGCTGGAACAGGGTGAGGTGGGGTTGATTCTCCAGGGCGCTGCGCACCGCCTGCTTGTAGCGCTGGCGATCGGCTTGGGCACGGGTGGCACGCACAGCCGGCCCTTTGCTGGCGTTGAGGATGCGAAACTGGATCCCGCCGCGGTCTGCGGCATGGGCCATCAAGCCGCCCAGGGCGTCCACCTCCTTCACCAGATGGCCCTTGCCGATGCCGCCAATGGCGGGGTTGCAGCTCATCTGGCCCAAGGTTTCGATGTTGTGGGTGAGTAGCAGGGTGCGTCGCCCCATCCGCGCCGCGGCGAGGGCAGCCTCGGTGCCGGCATGGCCGCCACCCACCACGATCACATCGAACTCGCCTTGGTAGAACATTTCACCACCTCACAGGTAATCGACCATTTTACCCACTGTTGTCGATGGGGGTTAAACGTCGCCATCGGTGGCGGGTGGTCGCGTTGTTCCCCTGGGTCGAATAGAGTACGGTGCCGAACGGCGCGGGCAGGGACAGAGGGCTGTCTCGCCGCCGCCCTCTGAGAGTAGATGCTTGATACGGACACTGATTACCGATGACTCCGATACCTCTGCCCTGTTGCTCAAAGCCGTGTTGAGTGCCGATGGCAACTTCGAGGTGGTGGGTCATGCCAGGGATGGGCAAGAGGCGGTGCGTCTCAACGAGCAGCTGCAACCACAGCTCATCACTATGGATATCCGAATGCCGCGCATGGACGGGTTTGAGGCGACCCGCGCCATCATGTCGAGCCGGCCGATCCCGATTGTGGTGGTGGCGAGCAGTGTCGATGACGAGGAGTTGAAGATCACCTTTCGCGCCATTGAAGAGGGGGCCTTGGCGGTGTTGGAGAAGCTGCCGGCCCCCAACTCTGCCCCCTTTGAGCAGGCACGGCGTGAGCTGACCGCGACCCTGCGGGCCATGGCCGAGGTGAAGGTGGTGCGGCGCTGGAATCGCCCGCGTACCGAACCGGCGGTGAGCGCCGCGCCACGCGGGCGCTCCTTTGAACTGCTGGCCATTGGTTGCTCCACCGGTGGTCCCCAAGCACTCCAGGCGATCCTCGGGGCACTCCCCCATCACTATCCGCTACCGATCATGGTGGTGCAGCACATCGCCCACGGCTTTATCGGTGGCCTGGTGGAGTGGTTGGGCGGTGGCTCCCAGCTCCCCATGGTTGTGGCCCGCGACGGCCTCCCGCTCCTGCCCGGACATGTCTATTTCGCCCCCGATGACCACCAGTTGGGGGTGGTGCGCTCCCCTCAACAGGGGCTGTTGGCCCAGGTTGTGGCTGGGGCGCCGGTGGATCGCCACCTCCCCTCGGTGACGGCCCTATTCGATAGCGTGGCCAACCGTTGTGGTAGCCGTGGGGTAGGGGTACTGCTCACGGGCATGGGAGAGGATGGAGCTAGAGGCCTACTACGGTTACGCCAAGCGGGGGGGCACACCCTGGCGCAGGATGAGGCGAGTTCCGTGGTATGGGGGATGCCTGGCACCGCCGTCACCATGGATGCGGTGGATAAGGTCTTGCCGCTGGCGCAGATTGCCGACTACCTCGCCACCTTGGTCCGGCGTTAACGGCCTAGCGGGTCCGCTAAGGCGGAGACAAAGACGCACTCCGCGAGGGGTTGCTATATCCGTTCATTAGGATATATGGTTTGTCGAATATTCTCCCTGGCCTAGCGACTATCGGGTCAGGCGCTGAGTCCCCTCTCTTTGACTGTGGAACGCCATGTTTGACGCCTTGGGTAACCTGATCGCCTACCGCCTGTTGGGGCTCTCGGCCCAGGGCCAGTGGGGACCAGCGCTGCAGTTTTTCATCGCCGACAGCGTAAAGATATTTGTGCTGCTGGTGGTGGTGATCTACGTCATGGGGCTGTTGCGGGCGCTGCTCTCGCCGGAGCGGGTGCGCTCCTATGTGCGGGGTCGCCCCGCTTGGCTGGCGCGCCTGCTGGCCATCGCCCTGGGGGCGGTAACCCCCTTCTGTTCCTGCTCGTCGGTGCCGCTATTCATCGGCTTCGTAGAGGCGGGGATCCCCCTGGGGGTGACCTTCTCCTTCCTCATCGCCAGTCCAATGATCAATGAGGTGGCGGTGGTGATCCTGGCCGGGGTACTCGGCTGGCGGATCACCGCCCTCTATGTGTTGGCGGGGTTGGTGGTGGCCTACCTAGGTGGGGTTGTGATGGAGCGCTTCCGGCCACAGCGCTGGGTGGAGCCCTATGTGTGGGAGATCCACATGGGGGAGACCCCCCTCGCCGCGGGACCGCAAGGTCTGCTGGAGCGCCACCACTTTGCCCTCCATGAGGTGCGGCAGATCGTCGGTCGGATCTGGCGTTGGGTGCTGCTCGGCATCGGGGTTGGGGCGCTGTTCCATGGTCTGGTGCCAGAGGCGTGGGTGAGCCGTTATCTGGGTGATGCCAGCAACCCCCTCACGGTGCCTGCGGCCGTGTTGCTGGGTATCCCGCTCTACTCCAATGCCACCGGCGTCATCCCAGTGGCTGAGGCGATGTTGGCCAAAGGGGTGGCTGTCGGGACCACCCTGGCGTTCATGATGAGTATCGCTGCCCTCTCCCTGCCAGAGATGTTGATCCTGCGGCGCGTCATCCGCTGGCCGGCACTAGCGCTGTTTGCCGCAGTGCTGGCGGTCGCCTTCAGCCTGGTGGGGTGGGGGTTTAATCTGATCACCTGATTTGATCCCCAAGTGGCTTAGCGGCCTGTGGCCAGTAGCCGAAACGGGATCTCCAACGGTTGTATTAGGAGCTGACATGAAGCAGATCAAAGTCCTCGGCAGTGGCTGCCGGAACTGCCAAACCACCTATGAGCTGATCCGTCAGGTAGCGGCTGAGAAGGGGGTTGAGATCAGTTTGGAGAAGGTGGAGGAGATTGGGCGGATTATGGGCTACGGCGTGATGTCCACCCCAGGTGTGGTAATCGATGAGCAGGTGGTCCACAGCGGCGGGGTGCCTGAGCGGCGTAAGGTCGAGGGGTGGCTCGGCTGAAGCGAGCTGAGCGAACCGGCCCCCTGGAGAGGGGGCCGATCAGCGAGGGGACTCAACCCACAGGGGTGATTAGGGCGTCGCGTGGGTCTTTGCCGGTGAGCAGCAGGGCCAGGAGATCGCGCACAGAGCGGATCTGATCACCAAACGGCAGCGGCTCTGAGCCGCGGAAGAAGAGCCCCTTTTCATAGTTGCCGTGCACGGCCGCGGCCAGTTGGGTGTCGATGCAGAACTGGCCCGCCTCGGGGTTGCCATCCTTCAGACCGCAATAGGTAAGGCACTCATACCAGACGGCGCAGTTGCCCTTCTCCGGTGTGGCGCGGGAGCGCACCTTCTCCTCTCGCTCCAGGTATTTCTTCAGCCACGGCGTCAACACGGCGCGGGCCGGCAGGCCGGCGGTGCTCATGAAGGTGACGATATCCTCCGGGCGCGCCTCCAGTAGCACCTTTTTGAAGGTGGGATGGGCATCCCCCTCTTCGGTGACGGCGAACGGGGTACCAATCTGTACACCGCTGGCCCCCATGTCGAACATCTCTTTGATCTTCCTGAAGGAGTTGATACCGCCCGCGGGGATGAGGGGAATGGCATCCAGCTTCAGCTGTTCAAAGATGTTGCGCACCTCGGTCAGCACCCGTTTGAAGTCAAAGCGCGGGTCGTTGATATCCTCCGGCCGCGGTGAACCGAGGTGGCCACCGGCGTAGCGCGGGTGCTCGATGACGATGGCATCTGGCAGCACACCACGGCGCAGCCAGCGCTTCAGCACCGCCCGCACCCCGCGCTCCTCCGAGAGGATGGGGATCAGGGAGACCTTATCCTCATAACCCTTCACCATCTCTGGGAGATCGAAGGGGAGGCCGGCCCCCATGATGATGGCATCCGCCCCGCTCTCGCACGACTGGCGTACCAGATCCGCGTGGCGGTCCACGGCCTTCATGACGTTGACGGCGATGAAGCCGTTGGGCGCAATCTCGCGGGCGGCGCGGATCTCACGATCCAGTGCCTCCCGATTGGCCTCGTCGATGACTGCGCGATCCTTGCAGCGGTGGGTTCGAGCGGTGAGGTCGGGGTGGTGGACCCGCAGGTCAACACTAGCGATGGTCCCGATCGCCCCCTCTCGGGCGACGGCCCCCGCTAGGCGATGGGCCGACACGCCCACCCCCATCCCGCCTTGTATAATCGGGAGGAGGGAGCGACCACGGAGCTTGAGCAGAGGGAAGAGGGAGTCGATCATTCTGCACCTAAATACATGCGAGCCAGGCAGGCTACAGGATCCGTGACTGCCTAGCAATTTGATCCGAATCATTTCGCCCGCTGGCGGTCCCATGACTATCGTCGCAGGCTTCCTTAAAAGGTAATCCATGCCCAACAGCGCGGCGCACCCGACGGCGAGTGAAATGACACTCGCCTATGAATTACATGGAAATTGTTATCTCAATATCACTTGGCATTGCACCTTGCGTTGTGCCTTTTGTCCCAAATTCAATGGGACCTGGGAGGTACAGGGTTACGATTTACTCATTACCCGCGAACCGAGCGTCGAAGCCCTACTGACGGCGATCGGTGACCCGACTCCCTATAAGGAAATCGTCTTTTGCGGCCTGGGCGAGCCCACTTTGCGGCTGGATACCCTGTTGACCGTGGCCCAGGCGATGCGGGCCGCCGGCAAGCGGGTGCGGGTCAATACCGATGGCCTCGCCAATCTGGTCCATGGTCGTGACGTAACCCCAGAGTTGGCCGCGGTGGTGGATAGCCTATCCATCTCTCTCAATGCCCAGGACGAAGCTACCTATGTACGCCATACGCGCCCTAAGCGCGAGGGGGCATTTGCTGCCGTGCAGGCATTTGCGGTCCGTGCGCGGGAGGCTGGCATGGAGGTGACGCTCACCGCCATCGACGGCTTAGAGGGGGTCGATATTGCCGCCTGTGAGGCGATAGCCGGGCAACTCGGGGTCAAATTTCGGCGTCGCGTACTGGATCGGGTGGGCTGACATTTGGCCCTCTCTGATCGCATCCACACCCTCGGTCAAGCGCTGTTGCAGCGTTACGGTGAGCGGGTGCATAAGCTGGCTATCAATGCCGGTTTTACCTGCCCTAACCGTGACGGTAGCAAGGGGATTGGGGGTTGCACCTTCTGCAATAACAGCTCCTTCAACCCGCAAAAGCAGCAGCACCCTCCCATTGCGGAGCAGATCGAGGCCGGTCGCCGGGTGATTGCCCGGCGCACCGGGGCGCGCAAATTCCTCGCCTATTTCCAGGCCTACACCAACACCTACGACGACCCCGCACTCCTCAAGGCGCGCTACGATGCCGCCCTGGCGGAGCCGGACGTGATCGGGCTCTCCATCGGGACCCGTCCCGATTGCGTACCCACCCCGGTGCTCGACCTCCTGGCCGACTACCGGGCCCGTGGATTTGAGGTGTGGTTGGAGCTGGGTCTGCAATCGACCTTCGACGCCACCTTGGAGCGGGTCAATCGCGGTCACACCTTCGATGAGTATCGCCAGGCGCTGGCGGCGGCCCAGCAGCGCTCACTACCGGTCTGCTGCCACCTCATCCTCGGCCTGCCGGGGGAGGGCGAGGAGCAGGCCATCACCTCCCTTGAACGGGTCCTCGCCGCGGGGGTGGAGGGGCTCAAGCTCCATCCGCTGCATGTGGTCAAAGGGACCGCGCTGGCCAATGAGTGGCGGCACGGCCTCTATCAACCCTGGACGATGGAGCGCTACATCGAGTTGGCGGCAGAGCTGGTGGTGCGCACGCCGTGGCCGGTGATCTACCACCGGCTTACCGGCACGGCCTCTCTGGATCTGCTGCTGGCGCCCCACTGGTGTAACTACAAATGGAAGGTGCTGAACGGCATTGAACAGGCCCTGGCCCGGCGCGGCCTGCGCCAAGGGGGCGGGGAGAGCCCCCAACAACAGATAGCAAGAAGAACGGCGTAAAAACGCCACTGATGACCCCCGCTGTGCTGCTCCGCGGGGGCAAGAAACCAAAGGGGGGGAAGTGAATCACAAGATCGACCTGATCTGTCCTGCCGGCTCGCTGCCGGCGCTGCGGGCGGCGGTGGATAACGGTGCCGATGCGGTCTACATGGGGTTCCGCGACGCCACCAACGCCCGCAATTTTCCTGGCCTCAACTTCGACGAGAAGGGGGCGCGGCAGGGGATTGAGTACGCCCGCAGCCGCGGGGCCCAGGTACTGCTGGCGCTCAACACCTATCCGCAGCCGGCCAGCTGGCCGCAGTGGACGCGGGCGGTGGATATGGCCGCGGCGTTGGGGGTGGATGCCCTGATCCTCGCCGATGCTGGCCTCATGCGTTACGCCGCCCGGCGCCACCCTGAGCTACGGCTCCACCTCTCGGTGCAGGGTTCTGCCACCAGCTATGAGGCGATCAACTTCTACCGTGAGCAGTTTGGCATCCGCCGGGCGGTGCTGCCGCGGGTGCTCTCGCTGCCGCAGGTGCAGCGGGTGGTGGAGAACAGCGCGGTGGAGATCGAGGTGTTTGGTTTCGGCTCGCTCTGTGTGATGGTGGAGGGGCGCTGTTACCTCTCCTCCTTCGTCACCGGCGACTCCCCCAACACCCGCGGCGCCTGCTCGCCGGCCCACGCCGTGGCCTGGTCAGAGACGCCCAAGGGGCGGGAGGTGCGGCTCAACGGCGTCTTGGTGGATCTCTATAAACCGGGCGAGAGTGCCGGTTATCCGGTGATCTGCAAGGGGCGTTACCGCGTCAATGGGGCGTTGGACTACGCCATTGAGGAGCCCACTAGCCTGTCGGTGCTCGATCTGCTGCCTCAGCTGGTCAAGATCGGGGTGCGGGCCCTCAAGATTGAGGGGCGCCAGCGTAGCCCGGCCTATGTGGGCCAGGTGACCCGGGTGATGCGCGCCGCCCTCGATGCGGCCTGCGCCGACCCCGCACATTTCTCCCCGCGGGGGGATTGGGTGGCGCAGCTGGACAAGATGGCGGAGGGGAGCACCCATACCCTCGGTGCGCTGGAACGGGCGTGGCAGTAGTGGCCGCCCCTACAACCAAGTGAGGCATGATGAAATTAGCACTCGGTCCACTGCTCTACTTCTGGCCCCGCGAGCAGGTGTTCGACTTCTACCGGGCGGCGGCCCACTGGCCGGTGGCCACGGTCTATCTGGGGGAGGTGGTGTGCGGTAAGCGGCGCACCATGACCCCGGAGGCGTGGCTGGAGATCGCCGATCTGCTGGCCGCTGCCGGCAAGGAGGTGGTGCTCTCCACCATGGCGCTGGTGGAGGCGGAGTCGGAGCTGCTGACCCAGCGGCGTCTTGCCGAGGTGGGGCGCTATCCACTAGAGGCCAACGACTGGGGGGCGGTGAAGTTGGCCGCCGGTCGCCCCTTTGTCGCCGGTCCCCACCTCAACCTCTACAACGGCGAGACCCTGGCGCTGCTGGCGGAGCTAGGGGCGCGCCGGTTTGTGCTGCCGGTGGAGCTGTCGGCAGAGACCCTCGCCCAGCTCCAGGCGGAGCGCCCGGCGGGTATGGAGGCGGAGCTGTTTGCCTGGGGGCGGCTACCGCTCGCCTTCTCCGCCCGCTGTTTCACCGCCCGCGCCCATCACCTACCCAAGGATGATTGCCAGTTTCGCTGTGCCGACTATCCCGACGGGCTGCTGCTGGAGTCCCAGGAGGGGCACCCCTTCCTGGCCATGAACGGCATCCAGACCCAATCGGCACAGAGTGCCAACCTCATCCATGCCCTGCCCCAGATGGCACAGCTGGGGGTGGATCGGGTGCGGCTCTCACCCCAGTCACGCGGCATGGAGCAGGTGGTCAATGGCTTTGCCGAGGTGTTGGCGGGGGCCGATCCCGCGGCGGTGGATGCACGCCTCCAGCGCCTCGCCCCAGCGGGTACCTGCAACGGCTACTGGTGGGGACAGGCCGGGATGGATTGGCAGCCACCCGCGGATCTCCATGGCCCCCGTTGAGCTGATCGACCGCGGTCTGCTGGCGGGCTGGCAACACGCCGCTCACGATCACGCCCTCCTAGCGGGGGGGCGGGCGGTGTTGGCGTTGGGCCGTTATCTGCCCACCGCCAGTCTGGGGGCCTACGAGTGGATCGATGGTGCTATCCGCGCCGACTACTGCCGGCAGCAGGGGATCGCCATCATCCGCCGCCCCAGCGGCGGCGGGGCGCTCTATCTGGATCCCAGCCAGCTCACCTGGAGCCTGTTTCTGCCACAAGAGGGGGCGGCGCTGGCCGTACTCACGGCTCGCCATAGCGCCGCCGTCGTGACCGCCCTGGCCGAGCTTGGGGTGGTGGCCGAATTCAAGGCCCCCAACGACCTGGAGGTGGCGGGGCGCAAGATCGCCAGCCTGTTCCTCTACCGGGGTCCGCAAGGGGTGTTGCTACAGGGTTCGCTGCTCCTGTCGGTGGCTACGGAGACCCTGCTCAAGGTGTTGCGGGCGCCGATGGAGAAGCTGACTGCAACGGGTGTGCAGAGTGCTCGTCAGCGTTTTATCACCCTGGAGGAGTGTCTGGGGCCGGTGGATCTGCCGTCACTCCAGCGCCAGCTAGGCGCTGCCCTCTGTCGCCAGTTCCAGCTCCAGGCGCGAGCGACATCGCTGCCCCCTCTCCCCCCGCTGCCGGCACTAGAGCCGTTGGCACCGCCAGAGGCGGCGGATTACGCCTTTCTCAAGGGGCCAGGGGGGGTACTCCACGCCTGGGTGGCGAGCCGTGGAGGGGTGATCACGGCGCTACGCCTGAGCGGCACCATCCAGCTTGGGCCGCCGGATCTCCTCTCTCGCCTGGAGCAGGCGCTAGCGGGGGTGAGGCTGGAGCGGGCCGTGCCGCAGCTGGAGGCGTTACTCGCAGAGGGGCCGGTGGAGATCCTCGGTTGGGTCCCTGAGGCGCTGGCCGGGGTCCTCGCCCGCGCCCTCGCCAGGGGTGGCCAACGGCACCAATTGGGTCTGGACAGGGAGCAGGCCAACAGCCTGATGCTCCACGCTACGGACGACCCGGCGACCACCCTCGCCCACGCCTCGGTGATGTTGGTGCCCTACTGCGCCAAACCGCCTGACTGCACCTGGCGCCAGCGTGATGGCTGCCCTGAGTGCGGCAAGTGCGAGGTGGGGGACGCCTATCGGCTGGCGCGGGAGCGGGGCATGGAGGTGGTCACCATTGTGCAATTTGAACATCTGCGCGACACCCTGGAGCAGATGCGCGCCAAGGGGGTGGCCGCCTATGTCGGCATGTGCTGCCAGAGCTTCTACCTCAAGCGCCAGTATGCCTTTGAGGCGGCCGGGATCCCGGCGTTGTTGCTGGATATCAGCGGTGCCAACTGCTACGAGCTGCAACAGGAGGACCTGGCCTACGCCGGCCGTTTTGAGGCCCAGGCCTATCTCAATGGTGAGGTGGTGGAGAAGGTGATGCAGTGGGTCCCCAAAGTGAAACGGGACGACGAGGGGTGACGCCTCGCCTCACCTAGGGTGTGCTGGGCGAGCCGCCCACAAAGGCCTCCACCGCTGCCACAAACTGTTCAGGGTGGGAGAGGAAGGGGGCGTGGCCCGCCCCAGCGACTAGCCTCAGCTCCGCCTGGGGCAGCGTCTCCACCAACGCCCGCGCCGCCTCCGGGGGGGCCAGCCGATCCCGCTCACCATGTATCACCAGGGTGGGGAGGGTGAGTTGGGGTAGCTGGGCGCGGAGGTCCCCCTCCTCCAATAGCCGCAAACCTGCCGCCAGCGCCTCCGGCTGGGGACGGCCGTGGGCGAATAGCCACTCGCGCAGGGTGCGGATCTCCTCGCGGCCGGCGCTAGAGCCGCGGGCCTGGAGGGCGAGAAAACGGAGCAGCGTCCCCTCGTAGTCGCTGGTGAGCGCCTTGGCCAGCCCTGCCAGCAGGGTGGCGGGGGTGGCGTGGGGCCAGTCGGGGGTGGCGACAAAGCGCGGGGTGGTACCGACCAGCACCAGTTTGGCCGTCAGGCCGGCCATCGCCCCAGCCAGCGCCACCTGCCCCCCCAGGGACCAGCCCAACCAGATCGCCGCTGGCCCGGCCGTGGCTGCCACCGCCTCGGCGAGCTGGGCCAGGGAGTGGCCATTGGCGTCAAAGGGGCTTTGGCCGTAACCCGGGAGATCCAGCGCGACAACGCGATGGTGACGTGCCAACGAGGGGAGCACACCAGACCAGACGGCGTGGTTGAGCCCCCAACCATGGATCAAGACCAGCGTTGGGCCTTCGCCCGCCACCTGAGCGTGGAGCGGCCTCATGGCTGGTCCAGCGCCGCCGCCAGCGCCTCCAGGAGTCCGTCCACCTGCTCCTCCCGATGGCCGGCGGTGAGGGTGATACGTAGCCGCGCGGTCCCTGGCGGGACGGTGGGGGGGCGGATGGCACTGACGATGAACCCCCGCTCTTTTAACCGCTGACTGATGGTGAGCGCCCTCTGTGGATCGCCTATCAGCAGCGGTTGGATCGGGCTGGGTGAGGCCATCAGCGACAGGCCGAGCTGCTCGGCGCCCTGCCGCAGGCGCGCTATCAAGGTGGCCAGGTGGGTGCGGCGCCACGGCTCCGCAGCGCTGATCCGCAGCGCAGCCCGGGTCGCCTCTGCCACTGCGGGGGGTAGGGCGGTGGTGTAGATGTAGGGGCGGGCGGACTGGATGAGGTAGTCGATCAGATCCGCCTCTCCGGCGATGAAGGCGCCAAAGCTGCCAAAGCCCTTACCGAGGGTCCCCATCAGCACCGGCACCTGCGCCAGGGTCATGCCGTAGTGCTCTAGGGTGCCACCCCCGTGGGCGCCGATGACCCCTAGCCCATGGGCGTCGTCAACGCAGAGCCAGGCGTCGTGCGCTTGGGCGCTACGGGCCAGCTCCGGTAGTGGCGCAAGGTCACCATCCATGCTGAAGACACCATCAGTGACCACTAACTTATTGGCGGCTCCGCTGGCGGCCAGCCGCTCCTCCAGGGCGCTGGCGCTGGCGTGGGTATAGCGGCTCAGGCGGGCGCCGGCGAGGCGGGCGGCATCCAACAGCGAGGCGTGGTTGAGCCGATCCTCAAATACCGCATCGCCCCGCCCGGCGAGGGCGCCGACGAAGCCGAGGTTGGCCATGTAGCCGGTGGAGAAGAGCAGCGCCTTCGGGCGGCCCACAAAGTCGGCCAGCTCCTCCTCCAGGGCGTGGTGGGGTGCCATATGGCCGGTGACCAGGTGGGCCGCCCCGGCGCCGACCCCCCACTGCTCTGCACCCCGTTGCATCGCCGCCACCAGGGCGGGGTGGGCCGCCAGGGCGAGGTAGTCGTTGGAGCAGAACAGGGTGTAGCGGCGGCCGTCGATCACCGCCTCCGGCCCCGTGGGGGAGGTGATCACCTGGCGTTGGCGATAGAGGTGGGTACGCCGGCGCTGGGCCAGCTCTTGGGCGAGATCTTTCGGCATGGTCGAAGCTGAGGGGGCCGCCCCGGTGAGAGGGGCGGCCCGGGCGCAAGGGTGGATCTAGGCGGCCGCGGTCAGCCCCAGACGCTCGAATAGGGCGCGATCCCGATCGGTCGAGCGGTTGCTGGTGGTGAGCAGGCGATCACCATAGAAGATGGAGTTGGCACCGGCAAAGAAGCAGAGTGCCTGCCCCTCATCGCTCATCCCCTCGCGGCCGGCGGAGAGGCGGACAAAGGATGAGGGCATCAGCAGGCGGGCGACGGCGATGGTGCGGATGAACTCAAAGATATCGAGGGCCGCACTGTCACCCAGCGGGGTACCGGGGATGGCCACCAGCAGGTTGATGGGCACGCTCTGCGGATGCTCCGGCAGGTTGGCCAGCTCCGCCAGCAGACCGGCTCGGTCGCGCCGGCTCTCGCCCATGCCGAGGATGCCGCCACAACAGACGTTGATGCCCGCTGCGCGCACATGGCCCAGGGTCACCAGCCGATCCTCATAGCAGCGGGTGGTGACCACCTGGGGGTAGTAGTCGCGTGAGGTGTCCAGGTTGTGGTTGTAGTAGTCGAGACCCGCTTGCTTGAGCTGGAGGGCCTGCTCGGCATCCAACATGCCGAGGGTGGCACAGGCCTCCATGCCGAGCGCCTTGACCGCCTGGATCATCTCGATCACACGGGCGAGATCGCCATCGCGGGGGCCACGCCAGGCGGCCCCCATGCAGAAGCGGGTGGCACCAGCGGCGCGGGCCGCCTCTGCCGCGGTGCGCACCTCTGCCAGCGCCATGAGCCCTTCGCGTTGCAGGCCGATCTCCTCTTCATGGTGGGCGCTCTGCGAGCAGTAGCCGCAGTTCTCGGCGCAGCCACCGGTTTTGATGTTGATCAGGGCGCTGGCCTGGACGACATTGGGATCAAAATGGGCGCAATGGACCGTGTGGGCGCGGTGGAGCAGATCCATGAACGGCAGCGCCAGCAGCGCTTCCACCTCCTCCAGCTGCCAGTTGTGGCGCAGGGGAGGGGTGAGGGGGGCGGCTTGGGACATGGGCGGGACTCCGCAGGGGGTTGATAGACTCAGGCCGGCGCATCGCGCTGGGCCTGGTTCGAGCCGGGGAAGTTTGCGGAGCAGCGGGGGAGCTGTCAAATGACGGGTTGGTCAAGGCGGATCGGGGCGTGGTTAGGCTGGGGAGAGCGGCGGCTCTATCCGCCGCACTGCCTACTTTGTGGCGCCGGTTACCGCGGGGGGCGGGCGCCGCTCGATCTCTGTCCGGCCTGTCTGGCCGATCTCCCTTGGAACCGCCCCGCCTGTGGCCACTGCGGGCAACCGCTGCCGGAGGGGGCTCCGCCACTCTGCGGCCGCTGCCTACGGCGTCCACCGCTATTTGACCGCCTCTATGCGCCGCTGCGTTACGCCGCACCGGCCGATCGCCTGCTCCTCGCCTTCAAGTTCCATGGCCGGATGGCGCCGGGTCGGGTGGCGGGGGAGCTGTTGGCCGAGGCGTTGGTTCAGCAGGGCACCGCCCCCCCAGCGGTGATCGTGCCGGTGCCCCTCCACCCCCAGCGGCTGGCGCAGCGGGGCTACAACCAGGCGCTAGAGTTGGCCCGGCCCGTGGGGCGTCGGTTAGGGGTGGCGGTGGCCAGCGGTTTGGTGCAGCGGCTGCGGGCCACCGCCGCCCAGTCGGAACTGACCCGACCGGCCCGGCGGCGCAACGTGCGGGGGGCCTTTGCGGTAGTCGGGGCGCTACCGCGGGGGACCATTGCGCTGCTGGACGATGTGGTCTCGACCGGGGCCACAGTGACCGAGTTGACGCGGACCTTGAAGCGGGCGGGGGCAGAGCGGGTGGAGGTGTGGGCGGTGGCACGGGCTGGTCGGAGCTGAAGGGATCACCCCTCGCGTTTCTGTACCGGAATGGGTTTACCGCTCTTCTGACCAAAGAGGAAGCGGGAGAAGGTGGCCGCCTCCTCGCTGACCCGGCGGAACAGGTGATCCAGATTGATAATGGCGTGCTCCAACAGGTTGACCGCGATGAAGGGATGCTGCACCTTGAGGCGCAGATACATCGCCCGGGAGAGGCGTAGCAGGCGGGTATCGGCATCGGTGGCCACCAGCCGCACAGAGCGCGGTTCACGGTCGAAAAAGGACATCTCGCCCACCAGCTCGCCTTCGCCGATGCCGCCGATCTCCACATCCTCCTTCCCCGCCTTATAGAAGAGTGCCACCTCGCCCTTGACGACGAAGTAGAGGGCCTCACCCACCTCGCCGATGTCGGCAATGATGGCGCCCTGTTTAAATGTAACCAGATCAGTGAACTCTAGGAGCGTCTCCACCTCTCTAACCGTGAGAGACTCGCACAGGTACTGCTGGCTCAGGAATTCGGAGAGATTGCTACTACGCTCATGTCCCATGGGTGACTCCGGTGGGATAAAGGATCCGTTCGTCGATCTGCGACGGCGGGTTGGGGGGCGCCAGCAGTTAGCATAGAGCAGCCCGGGTGACCGGGAAAAGCGAGTGTCCAAGCCCGCACCCCGTGCGGTATATTTTCACTTCCCGATCAGTCGGAAATTAGGACGGAAATAACCTATGAAGCGGATTTTCCATATCTTGCTGCTGGCCTTGCTGCCGGTGACGGCTTTTGCTGCGCCTGAGTTTGAGGAGGGGGTGCAGTACGATCCGGTTATTCCGGTCCAGCCCACCGAGGCGGCGGCAGGCAAGGTGGAGGTGCTGGAGATGTTCTGGTACGGCTGTCCCCACTGCTATCACCTGGAGCCGCTACTCAAAGAGTGGCTGGCGAACAAGCCGGACTATATCGAGTTCCGCCGGATGCCGGCACTGTTTGGGGAGAATTGGCGGCTCTACACCCAGGCCTACTACGCCGCTGAGGCGCTGGGGGTGTTGGACAAGACCCACACTGCCCTGTTCGAGCGCATCCACAAAGATCACAAACCGCCCAAGAATCTGGATGAGTTAGCCGCCTTCTACGCCGAGTATGGGGTGGATGAGGAGGAGTTCCGCAAGGCGTTCAACTCCTTTGGCGTCATCGCCAAGGTCAACCGCTCCCAGGAGATGTCCAAGCGCTACGGTATTCAGGGGGTTCCGGCCTTCGTCGTGGCGGGTAAATACCACACCTCTGTGACCCAGGCGGGCAGCCCCGAGACGCTGTGGCAGGTGATCGACTCCCTGGCCGCTGCGGAGCATGGGCAGGCGGTAGCCGAAAAGTAGAGCCCACATGAAAGCCGCCCAGCTGTTCGTACGATGCCTTGAGAACGAGGGCATTCAGTATGTCTTTGGCGTCCCTGGCGAGGAGAACCTCGACATGATGGACGCCCTGCTCGACTCCCAAGTTCAGTTCGTCATCTGTCGTCATGAACAGGGGGCTGCCTTCATGGCCGATGTCTGGGGGCGGCTCACCGGCCGCCCCGGGGTCTGCCTCTCGACCTTGGGACCAGGGGCCACCAACCTCATCACCGGCGTCGCCGATGCCGATATGGACTACGCCCCAGTGGTGGCCATTGCCGGTCAGGCGGACACCCACCGGCTACACAAAGAGTCGCATCAGGTGCTCGATCTGGAGGACCTATTCCGCCCGGTCACCAAATACTCCTCGCGCATCCTGGGGCCCAACGTCATCCCCGAGGTGGTGCGCAAGGCGTTCAAGATCGCCCAGACCGAGCCGATGGGCGCCACCTTCATCGAGTTCCCCGAGAATGTGGCCAAGATGCGCCTGGAGGAGCTGCCGCTCCCCGTCAAGAACCCCCACATGCCGGAGCCGGCCCGGGATCGGGTGGAGGAGGCGGCACGGGCCATCTCCGCTGCCCGCGATCCCCTCATCTTGGCGGGTAATGGGGTTATCCGCGGGCGGGCGTGGCAGCAGCTGGCCGACTTTGCCGCCAAGCTCAACATCCCCGTGGCCAACACCTTCATGGCCAAGGGCGTGGTGCCCTTTCACCACCCGATGGCACTGGGGAGTGCGGGGCTACAGTCCAAGGACTACGTGACCTGCGGTTTTGATCGCGCCGATGTGATCATTTGTGTCGGTTACGATCTGGTGGAGTACCACCCCTATCTCTGGCACCCCACCCGCGATCGCACCATCATCCATATTGCGGCTACCCCGGCGGAGGTGGACGCCTACTATCCGGTGGCCATCGGGGTGGTGGGGGATCTCAAACACTCTCTCATTCGTATTGGTGAACTGGCTACACCGCATCAGGGCCACCGGCTGCGTCCGCTGCGGGAGGCGTTGATAGCCGACATGAAGGCCTGTAGCGACGATCAGGGCTTCCCCATCAAGCCGCAGAAGATCATCTGGGATCTACGCACCATTCTGGCGTTGGAGGATATCGTCATCTGCGACGTGGGCGCCCACAAGATGTGGATGGCGCGCATGTTCCGCTGCGAGTACCCCAACACCTGCATCATCTCCAATGGCTTTGCCAGTATGGGCATCGCCCTGCCGGGGGCCATCGCCGCCAAGCTGGCCTTCCCCGAACGCAAGGTGGTCGCGGTGACCGGTGATGCCGGTTTCCTCATGAATATCCAGGAGTTGGAGACGGCCGTCCGTCTCGGTACCGCGTTGGTGGTGCTCATCTGGAATGACAACGGTTACGGCCTCATCAAGTGGAAACAGCTGAATCAGTTTGGCCGCTCGGCCTTTGTCGATTTTGCCAACCCCGATTTCGTCAAGCTGGCGGAGGCCTTTGGTGCCAAGGGTTACCGTGTTGAGGGGCCGGGGGAGCTGCAAGGGATCTTGAAGGAGGCGTTGGCAGAGGAGCGCGTCTGTATCATCGACTGTCCGGTAGACTATGCGGAGAACCTTAAACTCACCGCCAAACTCGGTGAGATGGTCTGCCCGATCTGAGCCATGTCTGCCCAACCCAGTGACCTACCCGCCCCGCTCCTCAACCCCGAGGAGGGCCAGCGTGTCCGGCTGCTCTCTTATAACGTCCAGGTGGGGATCAATAGCCACCGGCCGCACCACTACTTCACCGGCAGCTGGCGCCATCTGCTCCCCCACCCGCGCCGCTTCGAGACCCTCGACCAGATCGCCGCGCTGCTGGCCAGTCACGACCTGGTAGCGCTACAGGAGGTGGATGCCGGCTCCCGTCGGACCGGTTTCGTCAACCTCACTGAATATCTGGCGGATCGGGCCGGCTTCCCCTTCTGGTACCACCAGTTGAACCGCGATCTCGGCAAGATCGCCCAGCACAGCAACGGTTTTCTCTGCCGCTTTCGCCCCTCAGAGGTGACCGAGCACCGCCTACCGGGCCTGATCCCGGGACGGGGCGGGTTGCTGGTACGGTTTGGGAGTGGTGATGAGGCCTTGGTGGTACTGCTGCTCCACCTGGCGCTATCGCGTCGAGCCCGCTTTCAGCAGTTGGAGTATATCAGTGAGGTGGTCAACACCTTTCGCCACGTGGTGGTGATGGGGGATCTCAACTGCGAGGCCGACAGCCCAGAGATGGAGATGCTGTTTCGCACCACCCGGCTCACCACCGCCTGTGATACGGCCCACACCTTTCCCAGCTGGCGCCCCAACCGCTGCATCGACCATATCCTGGTCACCCCAGAGCTGACTGTGACCCAGAATCGGGTGATCCGGGAGGCCTTTTCCGACCACCTGCCAGTGGCCATGGAGGTGGTACTACCCCCCAGTTTGCGCCTCACTAGCTGAGCGGGGCGCTGCGGTGGTGGGGGGCCCGGTGCTACCATCTATGGCCCGGCGGGGGGTTGGCTGCATCGCCTGACAGCGCTGATCTGCCGCCGCTCTATCTTGTTGAGCAAGCACTATCACCACATCTGGCCCCGCGCTACGTCGAGCAGGGGTGGCAACCGATCCAGAGAGGGGCAAATGGGGCAGGATCAGAGCGCATCCGCGGAAGACGAGCGCTGGCGTTCCAAGTACTACGCTACCCTGGAGGAGCTGGAGACCAAAGGGGCTGAGTGGAGTCAGATCGAGGAGATGCTGCGCCAGGCCATTACTCGCCTCGCCCTGGTGGCCGATCCCGCTAATCCCACCCTAGAGCAGGTGTTGGCGCCCTTACGCGAGGCGTTGCGCCGCGGTGAGCGCAGCAGCAGCTTGACCCCGCTCTTCCAGAACCTGGCGGATGAGCTGACAGAGCACAACCAACGTCTACTCCGCCGCCGCCACTCCCCCACCGCCTCGATGATGGGCCACCTCATCGGCGCCCTACCGCTGCCGGGCGAACTCATCCCCCGGGTGCGTGGCCTCCAGAAGCGGCTGGAGGGGGGGCTGGATGACTCGGAACTGGTGGCGGAGGTCACCGCCCTATTGGGGGATGCCCTCACCCAACCCGTCGCCCCGGTACCGCCATCCACAGCCGAGACAGCCGCCCCCGTCCGTAGCGGAGGGTTATTGGCGCGTCTGTTTGGCGGCAATGGGCAGGGCGTTGCCCCCCCAGCGCCGTTGGCCGAGACCGAGCTGGCCGCCACCGAGCTGCCGGATGATGAGGTCGATCGGGGCGAGGGCATTGGCCTCTCCTTGGCACAGGATCTACTCCACCTGCTCATTATCGATCTCCTGCCGGCGCGGCCGAAGGAGCGGCGCCAGCTGGAGGATCGCCTCGATGTCGCCGCCAATCCTGAGGCGGTGCGGGCCGTGGCCATCGACCTGGTCAAACTGCTGCGTCCTGATCCCGCCACCCTGCCACCCGCCCCCAATGAGCTGCTGCTGCAACTGCTGGAGCGTTTGGCGGTACCGGAGGAGATGCAGGGGCAGCTGGAACAGGTCAAGGCCGGCCTCACCCCGGCGATCAACGAGAGCGTCGGCTGTATCACGCGCGCCCTGGGGACGGTGGCCGATCTCATCACCGAGATGCGGGCCCGGGTACAGCGCGAGAAGGAGGAGCTGGAGAAGTTTCTTAAACAGCTCACCGGCAACCTGCAACAGCTGGATCACAATCTGCGCTCCAGCGCCGCCCAACAGCGCGAGGCGTGGCAGGAGGGGCAGGCGCTGGAGCAGGCGGTGCAGGAGCAGATGCAGGGGCTCGAAAGTAGCGTACAGAGCGCCCACGATATCGACACCCTCAAACAGGCGGTGCGCCAGCACGTCGAGCAGTTGCAGCGCCAGGTGGAGAGCTTTCGCCGCTCTGAGGAGGAGCGGATCATGCGGGCCGAGGCGGAGTCCAAGCGGCTGGTGGAGCGGATCAAGGAGATGGAGCGGGAGGCGGGCGAGTTACGCAACCGGGTGCAGCGGGAGCGCAACGCCGCCATCGTCGATCCGCTCACCGGCCTGTTCAACCGCCTCGCCTACAACGAGCGCATCGCCGATGAGTTTGCCCGTTGGAAGCGCTATGGCGATCCGCTGGTCTTTTCGGTGTGGGATGTTGACCGCTTCAAGCGGATCAACGACACCTATGGCCACCAGGCGGGGGATAAGGTGCTGCGTGTCATCGCCAAGGTGTTGCGCTCGCAGACCCGCGAGACCGATTTCCTCGCCCGCTATGGGGGCGAGGAGTTTATCCTCATCCTCCCCAAGACCCAGCTCCACCAGGCGCAACATGTGGTCGAGAAGCTGCGCCTGGCGGTGGAGTCGTGCGACTTCCACCACCGCGATCGCCCGGTGCGCATCACCATCTCCTGCGGCATGACCGCCTTCCGTGACGGGGACGATCCCGATATCGCCTTTGCCCGCGCCGACGAGGCGCTCTACCAAGCGAAGGAGCAGGGGCGCAATCGGTGCGTCATCAAGGAGTGAGATCCCACCCAGGTACCAACGGCGGGCCGCGCCGGGCCCGCTGGGGGGCGGGTCACTCGGCCGGGATATCGCTGAACAGCGGGCTCTCCATCAGCCGCTGCGGGATCACCAGGCCGCTCTCGGCCTCGCCGCCGCAGACAAAGGTGTGCGGTTCATCTTCGACGATGGTATAGCCGAGCTGTATCAGATCACTGCCGTAGATGGGGTTGGGCCATGGGATGGGCAGAAACTCCTCCGGCACATAGGCCAGCTGTCCTTCCGGGTCGTTGAGGAGGTAACTCGTCAGCTCATCGGCCCCCATGCGCACATCGTAGAAACAGACCTGGGCGTACTGTTCCAGCAGGGTGGTCCAGTAGTCGGCGCAGTTGGCGCCCCCCTCGAACCCATCATCCACCAGCGTAACGCGCTTGTCGGTGAGTGGGTTGGCGGAGAAGGTGACCTCAAACTGGTAGGGGAGGTGCTGATCCAGGTGCTCCTGGAGCTGCGCCAATAGCGCCGGCTCCTGGGCCTGCACCCGGCTCAGTTCGCTGGCAACCAAACGTTTGGCCCAACGGCGGGTCTGCCCCTCGATACGGAACCCGGCCGAGCTGTGGGGATCGACACCGTAGTCGCGGCCAGGCGAGACCATGCGGATCCCCTCCAGATCCTGAAGACCATTGAGATCCACCTCCACCAGGTAGGCGAAGCCGTTGTCATCCTTGCCGAGATAGACCATGGCGTGGTCATAGCTGCCGGGGATGATGTGGTTGATGTTGTCCTCCTGGCCCGCCGCCGCGCCGGCAAAGATGAAATCCCAGCGCTGGAGCGGCTGCATGACCACCGTACCGCTCGCCTCGTCATAGGCCGGGAATTGGTAGACCTCATCGTGCAGCAGATCGAGACGGTGGTCCGTGATGATCTGATCCGGGGTGAGCTGGCTGGTTTCAGTGGGGGTGCTGTCGTCACCACCCCCTCCACCGCAGGCGGAGAGCAGCAGGGTGGCGAGGAGTGGGGTAAGGGGCAGCGGCGACTTCATGGGCGATCTCCATGGTCTGTTGGGCCCGCACCGTTGGTGGGGGCGGGATTGCGGTCAAGGGGGGCGTCGGGGGGCGGTGAAAGGTGGCCCATGCGGGCCAACCACGTCAGCACTCCTTGGCCAGCGGCGCGGCCGCTGGCCAGGACGGCCGTGAGCAGGTAGCCGCCGGTGGGGGCCTCCCAGTCGAGCATCTCGCCAGCACAGAATAGGCCGGGGCGGCTGCGGACCATCAGTTGTGCATCCAGCTCTTCAAAGAGCACGCCACCGGCACTGCTGATCGCCTCATCCAAGGGGCGTGGTGCCTTTAGCGGCAAGGGGAGCGCCTTGATGGCGCTGGCGAGGCGGAGGGGATCGGCCAATACCTCTGGTGCCAGTCGCTCCCGTAGCAGTCCCGCCTGCACGCCTTCAATCCCGGCGCAGCGCCGCAGATGGCCCGCCAAGGAGCGCTTGCCGCGGGGTTTGGCCAAGGCGGAGGCCAGGGCCGACGGCTCTCTGCCAGGGGCCAGGTCCAGCAGCAGGGTGGCGCTGCCATGTTGGGCAAGTGCCTCCCGCAGTGGGGCGGAGAGGGCGTAGATGGCCCCCCCTTCCACCCCGTGGTGGGTGATCACCAGCTCCCCCTGGCGGCGGAGGCTGGGGGCCGCTGGAGGGGTAAAGCTGAGCACCAGCGGCTTGACCGGCATACCGGCGAAGCGCTCGCGGAAGTGGGTGCTCCACTCCACATCAAAACCGCAGTTGGTCGGCAGCAGCGGCGCCACGGCGATACCGCGGGCGGTGAGTGGCGCCACCCAGCGCCCATCTGAGCCGAGGCGGGCCCAGCTACCGCCACCCAACGCCAGTATGGTGGCATCCGCCCGCAGGGTCTGTTCCCCGGTCGGGGTGGCAAAGCGCAGCGCGTCATCCTCTGTCCAGCCCAGCCAGCGATGGCGTAGGTGGAAGCGGACCCCCGCCCGCCTTAAGCGCTGGAGCCAGGCCCGCAGTAGGGGGGCCGCCTTCATCTCCTTGGGGAAGATCCGGCCCGAGCTGCCGATGAAGCTCTCGATGCCGAGCCCCGCCATCCAGTGGCGGATCGCCGCTGGGTCGAAGGCGTCAATCATGGGGGTGAGCTGGGGGGTGCGCCCGCCGTAGCGAGCTAGAAACGGCTCCCGCGCCTCGGCGTGGGTGATGTTCATCCCCCCCTTGCCGGCCATGAGGAATTTTCGTCCCACTGTGGGCATGGCGTCGAACAGGTCCACCGTCAGCCCTGCCGTTGCCAGCGTCTCTGCCGCCATCAAACCCGCCGGGCCACCCCCGATGATGCAGATCTGCGTCACGCCTCACCCTCCGCAGGGGGACGAGGGGGCGTCTGCTGGTGTTGGGGATTGGGCATGGGGATGGCTTGGAGTGGGGGCGGTTCGCATTATGGAGTAAACGGCCCTGGCCTGCTGCGCCCATACCCCTGGGAAGGCACCAGGGCGCCAATTTGTTTGCACCGATGCAAATTCTCGCCGGTGCGGTTGTGGTGGCCATTTCGCCGGTGTTAGTCTCCGCTCTTGGTCTGGACTAGACTGTCCAGTCCACTCCAATCTCAAGGTGATTTCCCTATGCCTAATGATCCGCGCGAACAGCTATTGATAGCGGCCCGAGAACTCTTCCTCCGGGATGGTTATCGCGCCGGGGTCGATGCCATTGCTGCCGCGGCCGGGGTCTCCAAGCAGACGTTGTATAACCACTTTGGCAGTAAAGAGGCCCTCTTTTCGGCGGTGATGTCGGCCTGCGTCCAGAACCTCACCGTGCCCTTGGCGGGCCAAGATGGCCTGCGCGATGCGCTACTGCGTTTTGCCCTCTCTTTTCGGGGGGAGCTGTTCTCCCCGGAGTCGCTGGCACTGCATCGCATGTTGATTGCCGAGACGCCGCGCTTTCCGGAGTTGGCGCGCGAGGTGTTCCTCGCCGGACCGTGTGCCATGCACGACCAGTTGGCCCAGGTACTGGCGCGGGCGATGGCGGCCGGTACCTTGCGCCAGGAGGAGCCGCGTTTCGCGGCCGACATGCTGGTCTCCATGCTGCTTGGCTTTGAGCGCCAGCAGCGACTATTTGGTATTCAGGCGAGCGCAGAGCCGGAGCCGGAGCGCTGTGCCCACATCATCGACACCTATCTGCGCGCCTTTGCCCCGGCGCCTACCCCATCCACCTGAGAACTAAGGCAGATCCCATGCGTATCCTTCAAATCGGAATGGCTGGAGCGACCCTCACCGCCGCCCTGTTGTCCACGGGTTGTAACCAGCAGGAGAAGAGTCAGGGTGCCGCCGCCAGCGCACCGCCGCCGCCTCAGGTCGAGGTAATCACCGTGGGCCGCAAGGATGTCCCGGTTACCTCCGATCTCCCGGCTCGGGTCCAGGCGGTGCGTACCGCCGAGGTGCGGGCACGGGTGGAGGGGGTGTTGGAGAAGCGGCTATTTATTGAGGGGGCGGATGTGACGGAGGGGACCGCGCTGTTCCTCATCGATCCCCGTCCGCTCCAGGCGGAGCTGTCAGCCCGTAAGGCGGAGTTGGCCAAGGCAGAGGCAGATGCGCTGGATGCCCGTCAAACCGCCAATCGCTACCGCTCTTTGTTGGGTGGCAAGGCGGTGAGCCAGCAGGAGATGGATCAGGCCGATGCCCGCCAAAAGCAGGCCCAGGCCGATGTGGCGGCCGCTAAGGCGGCGCTGGCCAAGGCGGAGATCGATCTCGACTACACCCATGTGCGTGCCCCCATCTCGGGGCGCATCGGTCGCGCCCTGGTGACTGAGGGGGCCCTGGTGGGGCACGGCGAGGCGACCCACCTGGCCACCATCGAGCAGCTCGATCCGGTGCTGGTCAACTTCACCCAGTCGAGTAGTGAATATCTGCGCCTGACCGAGCGCTTGCGCAGCGGTGAGGCCAAGGCCGCCGACGCCCCGGTGACGCTATTGGACGAGAACGGCACCGCCTATAGCCACCCCGGACACCTGTTGGTAACGGAGTCGGCCATCGACCCTGAGACCGGTTCGGTGGCGATGCGGGCGGAGTTTCCCAACCCTGAGCGGGCGCTGCTGCCCGGCCAGTTTGTCCGCATCCGTCTGCCCTTGGCGGAGCAGCCCAATGCCATCGTGGTGCCGCAGCGGGCGGTGCAGACCAACGCCCAGGGGCAGATGGTGCTGATGATTGGACCGGAGAATAAAGTGGTGCCCAAGCCGGTGGAGGTCGGTGGTCTCTCCGGTAGTGACTGGATCGTCACCGGCGGTCTGACTGGTGGTGAGCGCATCATCCTGAATGGTGTGCAGAAGGTGCGGCCGGGCAGCGTGGTCACCCCGGTGGACGCCCAGCCAGCGGGTGCCGCCCCGGCGCAGGAGAAGGGGGCCGCGCAATGATCCCCCGTTTTTTTATCGATCGCCCCATCTTTGCGTGGGTGATTGCCTTGACCATCGTGCTGGGCGGGTTGCTCTCGCTACGCGCCCTGCCGGTATCGATGTATCCAGAGGTGGCGCCACCCGCCCTCTCTATCTCCGCTACCTATCCTGGTGCCAGTGCCAAGGTGATCGAGGAGACGGTCACCTCGCTCATTGAGCAGGAGATGAACGGCATCGAGAACCTGCTCTACATGGAGTCGAACAGTGAGTCGGCGGGGTTGGCCACCATCACCCTGACCTTCACCGCTGGCACCGATCTCGATGTTGCCTCGGTGGAGGCGCAGAACCGCATCAAGCGGGTGGAGGCGCGGCTACCGGAGGATGTGCGGCGTAATGGCGTCACGGTGGCCAAGAGTAGACGCAACTTCTTAATGTTCGTCACCCTCTTCTCCCCGGACCAGACCCTGGATAACGTCGATCTCGGCTCCTTTGGTGCCGCAAATGTGCTCGATCAGATCCGGCGGGTACCGGGGGTGGGTGAGGCGCAGCTGTTCGGCTCCGAGTACGCCATGCGTATCTGGCTCGATCCGCTCAAGCTCGCCTCCTTCGGCCTCACGCCGAGCGATGCGCTGACTGCGGTGCGGGCAGAGAATGTCCAGCTGGCGACCGGCGAACTCAACCAGACCCCATCGCTACCCGGTCAGGAGATCGCGGCCACCATCGTTACCCGAGGCAAGTTGGAGACCCCCGATGAGTTTGGGGATGTGATCCTGCGTGCCAACGCCAATGGTGCCACGGTGCGCATCCGGGATGTCGGTCGGGTGGAGTTGGGGGCGCAGAGTTACGATATCCGCTCCCGCCTCAACGGTCAGCCGGCGGCCCATATCGGTATCAAACTCTCCCCCACCGGTAACGCGCTGGATACTGCCGAGGCGGTGAAGGCACGGATGGCGGAGCTGGCCAAGTTCTTCCCGCCGGGGGTGGCCTGGGATGTCCCCTACGACAGCTCGCGCTTTATCGACATCTCGGTGACCGAGGTGTTGAAGACGCTGGGCGAGGCGTTTGTGCTGGTGTTCTTGGTGATGTGGATCTTCCTCGGCAACCTGCGGGCGGCGGTGATCCCCACCATCGTGGTGCCGGTGGCCTTGGTGGGGGCGCTGATTGGTCTGCACGCCTTCGGTTTCTCCATCAACCTGTTGACGCTGTTTGCCATGGTGCTGGCCATCGGCTTGGTGGTGGATGACGCCATCGTGGTGGTGGAGAACGTCGAGCGCATCATGACCCAGGAGGGGCTGCCGCCGAAGCCGGCGGCAAAGAAGGCGATGGGGCAGATCTTCGGCGCCATCATCGGTATCACCCTGGTGCTCTCCGCGGTGTTCGTGCCCATGGCCTTCTTTGGTGGCTCAGTGGGGGCTATCTATCGCCAGTTCTCGGTCACCTTGGTGCTGACCATGTTCTTCTCGGCGGTGATGGCCTTCACCCTTACCCCGGCGCTGTGTGCCACTCTGCTGCGGCACACCCCGGGTCATGAGCTGATCCCTCGCACCGGTCTGCTGGGGCTATTCAATCGGTTCTTCGAGTGGATCTCCCGTAGCTATGTGGGCGGGGTGGTGCGGGTGCTGCGGCGGCCGCTGCGCTTGGGATTGATCTACTTGATTTTGGTGGCGGCCACCGGCTGGCTGTTCATCAAGGTGCCGGGTGGCTTCCTCCCAGAAGAGGACCAAGGCTACTTCATCAGCCTTGTCCAGCTGCCGGCCGGGGCGACCCAGGAGCGGACCCTGGAGGTGTTGAGTCGGGTAGAGCAGATCTACATGGCGGACCCGGCGGTCTCCAAGGTGGTCGGAGTGCAGGGCTTCAGCTTCTTTGGCCGTGGCCAGAATGCGGCCGTCGCCTTCACCCGCTTGAAACCGTGGGAGGAGCGCACGACCCCCGATCTGCACGCCACCAGCGTGGTACATCGCTCGATGATGGCGCTGTTGGGCATCAAGGAGGCGATGAGTTTTGCCATCAACCCGCCGGCCATCCCAGAGCTGGCGGCGGTGGGGGGGTTCGATTTCCGGCTCCAGGACCGCAGTGGTGTGGGGCGGGATCAACTGCTGGAGGCCCGTAACATGATGCTCGGCCTCGCCAGCCAGGACCCGGTCCTCGCTGGGGTGCGGCCGGAGGGGCAGGAGGCGGCGCCTCAGCTCCTCATCGACATTGATCGAGTCAAGGCGCGCTCCTTGGGGGTCGATATCGGCGAGTTGAACGATACCCTCCAGGCGACCCTGGGTACCGCCTACATCAATGACTTTGTGCGTCAGGGGCGGATCCTGCGGGTGCAGATGCAGGCGGAAGCGGCCACCCGTGCAACCCCAGAGCGGATCCTCTCGGTGCGGGTGCGTAATAGCCGAGGGGAGCTTATCCCGCTGTCGGAGGTGGCGCGGGCGGAGTGGACGGTCGGTTCGCCCAAGCTGGATCGCTACAACGGTGTACCGGCGATGAAGTTGGCGGGAGGTCCTGCGCCGGGTCACAGTACCGGTGAGGCGATGGCGGAGATGGAGAAGTTGGCCCGCAATCTACCGCCGGGGATCGGTTATGAGTGGTCCGGTACCTCGCTGGAGGAGAAGGTCTCCGCCAACCAGGCACCGCTACTCTTTGCCCTCTCCCTGTTGGTGGTCTTCCTGGCGCTGGCGGCGCTCTATGAGAGCTGGTCCATCCCGCTGGCGGTGATCCTGGTGGTGCCCATCGGCGTCTTCGGGGCGGTATTGGCGGTGCTGATCCGCGAGCTGCCCAATGATGTCTACTTCAAGGTGGGGCTGATCACCATCATCGGTCTATCGGCCAAGAACGCCATCCTCATCATCGAGTTTGCGCGTCAGATGCAGGATGAGGGGAAGGCGTTGATGGAGTCGATCTTGGAGGCGTGTCGCCTGCGCTTCCGGCCCATCATCATGACCTCCATCGCCTTCATCTTTGGCGTGCTACCGCTCGCCATCGCCTCCGGCGCCGGTGCCGCCAGCCGTCACGCCATCGGCACCGGGGTAATGGGGGGGATGATCGCCGCCACGGTGTTGGCCATCTTCTTCGTCCCGATGCTGTTCCTGCTGGTGCGCAAGCTCTTCCCCGCCCACCCCCATCCGGTGGAGCCGGAGGTAGAGGAGGAGAAACACTGACCTGTGTTGGTCCCATCCCGGGTTACCGGGGTGGGGCCATTGCCCTCGGCACAGGGAGGGGGCAGTATGCGTAGCTCCGAGTGATAGCCAAGAGGGTAGGGGGCAATGGAGATGCGCGAGGCCCTGATAGACAAGATGGTGGCCTTCATTGAAGGCATCGGGATCCCGGTGCAGTTCGCCCCGTTGACGGAGGCCACCTTTCTCCCCGGGATCCTCATCGACCGCGGTCAACTGGTGGTGGATCGGGCACAGCTCGCCTACCCGGGAGATCTGCTGCATGAGGCGGGCCACATCGCTGTGATGGACCCGCCACAGCGCGGGGTGTTGCGGGGCGATGTCAGCAAGGCCCCCGGCGATGAGATGGCCTCCATCTGCTGGAGTTGGGCCGCCCTCAAGGCGCTGGATCTGCCTGCCGATCTGCTCTTCCATCCCCACGGCTATAAAGGCGGGGCCGAAGCGCTGGTGGAGAACTTCGAGGCGGGCCGCTATGTTGGTCTGCCGCTCCTCAGCTGGTACGGCATGAGCGCTGAGCCTCCGCAGGCCGAGGCGCTGGGGTTGGCGCCGTTTCCGCAGATGACCCGCTGGTTGCGTTGACCTAGTACCTCTCACCGCCCACTCCCAGTCTCCCGCTGAACCACCCATAAGAGGCGGCCCATCCAGGTGGGGCACCGCTCTCAATAGGCTCCGCCCGCTGCCGTCCTCGCGGCGGCCTCGGCCCCGCCTCTCCCCACGGGTTCTATCGAAACAATGGTGCTACTATTGGCGCCGGAGCCGATGGACCGGATCGACCGGACGTCGAGAGTGGGAATATAAAATGCCAGGGGGGAGGTATGGCCCGCGATCGAGCGGCGCGCCGGGGGTGGGGGTGGATTTTGGTGATCTGCCTACTACCGGGGATGGCGTGGGGTACAGGGGTAGTACGCATCGGCGTACTGGCCAAGCGCGGTGAGGATGATGCCGTGCGTCACTGGGGGGCTACGGCCGCCTACCTGGAGCAGCGGCTACCAGGAGAGCGGGTTGAGATTGTGCCGCTCGATTTCGATGCCATCGAGCAGGCGGTGGCGCGGGACGCCATCGACTTCTTTGCCACCAACCCCGGGCAATATGTCACCTTCGAGGCGCGTTACGGCGCCCAGCGCATTGCTACCCTACGCAATCTACGTCAGGGCCAACCCTACACCCTCTTCGGCGGCGTCCTGTTTCGGCGGGCCGACCGTAACGATATCCGCTCCCTCGCCGATCTGCGCCACCGCCGGTTGTTGGCCGTGGACGAGGACTCCCTCGGGGGGTGGCAGATGGCCTGGTCCGAACTGCTCGATGCCGGCATCGATCCCTATCGAGATCTCGCTTCGCTCTCCTTTGCCGGCACCCATGACGCGGTGGTCTATGCGGTGCTGGAGGGGCGCGCCGATGTCGGTACCGTGCGCACCGACACCCTGGAGCGGATGGAGCGGGAGGGGCGGATCCGGTTGGAGCAGTTTGAGGTGCTCAACCAACAGCCGCGCACACCGGCATTCCCCTTTTTCGCCAGTACCCGCCTCTATCCGGAGTGGCCGTTTGCCGCTGTTGCCCACACCTCGCCGGAGTTGGCGCGCCAGGTGGCTATCGCCCTGCTCGATATGCCCGCCGATAGTCGGGCAGCAACGGAGCTGCAATCGGCGGGTTGGACGGTGCCCCTCAACTATGCCCCGGTCCACCAGCTCTTCCAGAAGTTGGAGATAGGCCCCTACCGCGACCTGCGTGAGGTGACATTGGCGCGGCTGTGGACCAGCTATCACTGGCCCATCCTCGCGGGGTTACTGCTGTTTCTGGCCGTGGGGATCGCCGCCTTCCACTACCGTCGCATCGGTCGCCGGTTGGCCGAGGCGCGGCGGGCACTGGAGGAGGAGTTGGTGCGTCGGCGTCGTAGCGAGGAGCAGCTGCGCGGGCGCACCACCGCCATCGAGGCGGCGGGTGACATCATCTTTATTACCGGCCACGGTGGTGAGGTGGAGTACGCCAACCCGGCCCTGACCCGCCTCACCGGCTTCGCGGTGGGCGAGATGATCGGCCGTAATGCCGCTGAGCTGGAGCCGGGAGAGCATCGGGACGCCTACCGTGAGCGGTTGGCCCTGGTGGTGCGGTTTGGGCGTAGCTGGTCGGGGGAGGTCACCTTCCGTTGTGCCGATGGCGGGCTGTTGCACCTGGAGCAGTCCATCGCCGCGGTACTGGATGAGGCGGATCGGCCGGTGCGCTTCGTGGCCCTGATGCGCGATATCAGTGAACGCAAGATGGCGCGGGAGCGGTTGGAGCAGATCTCCCGTTTCAATCGCGCCCTCTTGGATGCGGTGGCGGACGGCATCTGTGGTGTGGACCGAGATGGCTATCTGGTATTTGCCAACCCGGCGGCCCTGCGCACCCTGGGCCTCAGCCAGGATGCCGCCATCGGCCAGAGTCTCCATCAGTTGCTACACGGCGAGGAGGCGGATCACAGTGAGGCCGACTGTCCCCTCATGCACGCGGCGGCGGCGGCAAGCCACTACAGTAGCGACGAAGAGCGTTTTCAGCGTGCCAACGGGAACTACTTCTGCGCCTCCATTGCCATCAGCCCCATGCGACTCCAGGGGAGTTACCCCATTGGCGCGGTGATCGCCTTTCAGGACATTACTGAACGGCGGGAGGCCGCCTTGGCGTTGGGGCGGGCCAAGGAGGAGGCGGAGGCGGCCAGCCGCGCCAAAAGCAGCTTCCTCGCCAATATGAGTCATGAGCTGCGCACGCCGCTCAACGCCATCATCGGTTACAGCGAGATCTTGATGGAGGATGTGGATGGTCAGGCTCAGCCGGCCTTGATCGCCGACCTACAGAAGATCCGCGGGGCCGGCGCCCACCTGCTGACCCTTATCAGCGGCATTCTCGATCTGTCGAAGATTGAGGCGGGGCGCATGGAGCTGCTCTATGAGGTGTTCGATCTCAGCGCTGAGCTGCGCGCCTTGGCCGATACCGCCAGGCCCTTGGCGGAGCGCAATCGCAACCGGCTGTCGGTGCATTGCGATGAGGGGATTGGCACCATCCGCGCCGATCTCACCAAGTTGCGGCAGGTGGTGCTCAATCTACTCAGTAATGCCGCCAAGTTCACCAGTGGTGGGGAGATCTTCCTCGATGTGACCCAGGAGGAGGATGCCCATGGCCAGAGCTGGCACCGGATCAGCGTGAGTGACTCCGGGATCGGCATGGATGGGGAGCAGCTGCAACGGCTATTCGAGCCCTTCTCTCAAGGGGACACCTCCACCACCCGCCAATATGGGGGCACTGGGCTCGGTCTCGCCATTACCCGCCACTTCTGCCGCATGATGGGAGGGGATATCGAGGTGACCAGCCGACCAGGGCGGGGCTCCCGCTTTGATGTCTGGCTGCCGCTGGAGGTGACGGTCATCCCCACCGGGGAGCGTTGGTCAGAGTGGCAACGGGCCCCCACTCACTAGCCTTGGGGGTAGCGGTTGGCGCGGGGGTCAACTGGCAACCCGCAAAAGCGGTGCGCGGCGCCCCTCCATCACCCGCCAGAACCGCTCTGCCGCCTCGGCCAGGCGCCCATGGGAGAGGGGGCGGGGGTCGCCACTATTAAAGGCGAACTCTGCACGTTCGTACTCCACCTCCAGCAGTCCCTTATTGCAGGCGATCAACGCCCCTCCCGGCTTGCCCACGCCGGAGAGGATCTCCAGATCCAAGCTGGCAATGGCAGTGAAGTCGATAATGGGGTGCTGGGCCTCCCAGCTGGTGAAACGCAGGCCATGGGCGTCGTGTAGGACCACCCACAGGTGATCATCGGGTGCGGCGAGGTGGGGGCGCAGAAATGGGATGCGCACCTGGAGAGAGATGGCCGCCGAGCCGCTCACCTGGATCCGTTCGATATGGCCGCGATGGAGATGATTCCAGAACTCCACCTGCTCTTGCATGATCCACCCCCGGTCTATTCCGCTAGTTGGCAACCAGCTATTCCGGTTTTTCGACCCTCTATCCGGCATCGATATGCCGACCGGAATGCCCTCCGCGCGGATGGCACTGCCCCCTCCCGAGTGATTCCCATAGCCCTAGGCGCGGGGAAGGGGGGCGCCAATGGACGCCTGGTACTGACTATTACGCCGCTCATCGGGCGCGCTGGCTGTGATCCTCGTCACGCCCGGCAGGAGAGAGGTTTACTCCTTCTGGGCCTTGTCGCGGCGTAGGCGGGCCAGGATCTCCTCCCGGGCCTCCGCCAGTAGTGACTCACGATCGACGCTGGCGAGGATCTCACTGACCACCCGCTTCGGCCCCTGCTCACCCCATGACTTCCCCTGCTCCAGGTAACGGCGAGCCGCCTGGCCGACGACATAGGTGGTGTACCAGGCCACGGCCCCTTGGGTGGCGGCGGTGAGGAAGGTGGAGAGGCCGCCACTCCCCGCCTTGAGGGCCGCGGAGAGGAAGTGGATGGCCCAGACCGTGCCCATCAGCAGCGCCATCTGGTAACCGATGGTGCGGATGAGTTGACCCGCTTCGTGGCGGGACATCGGGAGTCCATAGATGCGGGAGAGGTGTATCACCAGGCTGGCGTCCACCGCGGCGGCGCCGATGAGATCGGCCACTGGGATGGGGTTGAGCCCCACCACTACCCCCTTGGCGAGGCACCAGTTGCGCACCACCTTGTCGGCCAGCTCCTTCTTCAGCTCGATCACCCGGCGGGCGATGCGATCACTCACCTGACCGGCGAATAGGCTGGCATTGAGGGCGGAGAGGGTCTTACCCTCCGCCTCTAGGATGTTCCAGAGTGTCTCCTTCAGATCCGCCACCTGTTGGGGCGGTTGGCGTAGCAACTCGGTCTCTTGGCCCGCCTCATCCACCTGCACCACCAGCTGCTCGGCCGGATCGGCGCTGGTGGCGACAATCCGCCCGGCCGGTAGCAGACCGGCGGTGCGCTCGGTCAGGGTTGTGAGCAGCAAGGCGCGATCAGAACGGGTATAGCGATCGGCCTTGTTGAACACCAGCAGCATCGGCCGGTGCTCGGCTGCCAGCAGGCGTAGTGCCGCCAACTCAGAGGAGGAGAGGTCCCCCTCCACCACAAACAATACGAGATCGGCCCGCCCCGCCACCTCATGGGCTAGGCGTTCACGTGCCTCACCCTCCACCTCGTTGATGCCAGGGGTGTCGATGAGATAGATACCACCGGCATCCTGTGCCTGCCAGGCGGCGATGTCGGCCCGCTTTGTCTCGCCGTGCAGGGGACCGCTGGAGAAGCGCCGCTCCCCCAAGAGGGCATTGAGTAGCGCCGATTTGCCCACCCCCACTCGGCCAAAGGCGGCGATGTGGATATGGCCATACTCCAGCTTATCCAGCATCGTCTGAACCTGCCCCAACTCATCGGCCATCGCCGCCTTGACCGGCGCCGGGACGTGGGGATCCTCCACCAGGGCGCGTAGCGACTCCCGTGCCCGGAGAGTGGGGTCATCCTCCGCCCCGTCAGTCGTTGGCGGGTCGCTGAGGGGGCTCTCCGGCTGGCCTTGAGTCCAGGGCCAGTCGGGCAAGATGGCGCGCACGCGCTTCCAGATCTCCACCGATATACTCCTCGAAGCTACGCAGCGCCGGCCCTGGGGCCAGCCGCCCGCGCGATTCCAAGGTACGGGCTACGGCCCGTCCCAGGCTGTCGAAAATGAGGCCGTAGGCCACCGCGTGCAGGATCCCGCCCCCTAGGGTGCCCAGGCCAGGAAACGCCTTGAGGGCGTTGCCGGTCAGGGCCAGGGTGAGGGTGAGCAGGCCGCCGGCGCGGCCGGAGGCGCTTTTTAGAAAGGTCTCGATATCGATCTCTTTGACCGGTACCTCATAGATATCCGCCAACCCTTTGACCAACTTGAAGCCAAGAAACCCCTGGATGACCACATCGGTGCCTGGGCTCACCGCCGCCAGCGCCCCAACCACCGCCTTGCGGGTGTACTCCTGGACCAGCCGATCGGCCCGCTGGGTCCGCTCAGCTGCCACCTGGGCATCGAGACGGCGGGCCGTCAGGGTGAAGACCGCCGCATCCCGTAGCTGGTTGAAGGTCTCCGGTGCGTCATCGATGGCCCGCTGAATGGCGTGGGTCAGCTCCTCAATCCGCGGCGCACAGGGGCGATTGACCCACTCCTCCTCACCGTTGGGGAGTACCCGCAGCGCTGGGCGTTCTGTCGCAGCGGAGATGGCGACCACCTCGACCCGCGCCGCACCAGTGACCCGCTCGGCGATCCGCTGGCGGATGGCGGTCAGCTCTTCTGGGCGGTAGAGATCGGCCTTGTTGAGCGCCAGCAAGGTCGGTTTTTGGTAACTGACCAGCTCCTTGAACTCGTCGAACTGGTCCCGGGTGAGATCGCCATCGACCACATAGACCACCACATGGGCGCGGATCGCCTCCTCCCGCGCCAGGCCGTCAAGGCTGCCATCTGGCTCATGCAGACCGGGTAGGTCGGTCACAATCAGCTGGTCGCCGGCGGGGGAGTGCCAGTGGTAGTGGATCGCCTCACGGGTGGTGCCGGCCCGCGGATCGACCTCCGCCTCGGCCTCGGGGATGAGTGCCCGCACCAGTGAACTCTTGCCGGCGCTGACCCGCCCAAATAGCGCCAGGTGGACCTCGCCCGCAGCCCGGCGGGCGCTCAGGGCCGCCAGTTCCGCACGGGCGGCGGTAACATCCACCCCCGCCTCTTCGGCCTGCACCAGCCGCTCCAACACCTCCTCCTCCCGCTGGATGAGTCGATCCGGCTCCTGCTTCCGTTGTGGCGTGGCGGGGGCGGCGATCCGCAGCAACACCCAGCCGGCAATGAGTAGCAGCGTGATCAGCGCCGCGCCGTAGCCAGCGGCGAACCAGAAGGGGGTCTGTTGCAGGTGATCGTAGACCCGGAAGGCGATGTCGCTGGCGTAGAGCAACACCAGTAGCAGCAGCGCCAGCAGCAGGCTGAGAAGCAGGGTAAAGAGGAGACGCAGGGGGAGACGGGATGACATGGCGCCGATTATCGCGGAATCGGCCTGGATTCGCCTCTCCTGCTGCGAACTTTCTTTCGGCCTAGCCACCGCGTAGCGGGCAAAAAAAACGGAAGGCTTAGGGGGCCTTCCGTCAACGCTTGGGTGTAAACAACATCTGAGGGTAGACTCAGTCTAGACAAAGCCTAGTTCAGAGGTCAAGAAATTTCTGCGCCCCCTGGGCCCTGGTTGGCCCAGGGGGCGGGTGGCAGGTCCGCCGGTGAAGGGGGATGGCCGCTATTCCACCGCCATCGCCACCAGATCGCGGCCCGACTCCTTGGCGTGGTAGAGCCCGGCGTCCACCCGCGAGAGCAGCAGCTCTGGGCTCTCTCCGCCCCGTAGCTGGGCCACCCCGGTACTGGTGGTGAAGTGGAAGCGGCGTCCATCGGTCGCCTCCATGGCGATGTTGTGGCACGCCCCTCGCACCCGCTCAGCGGCCGCTTTGGCCTGCTCCAGGTCGAGTCCGGGGAGGATGGCGAGGAACTCCTCGCCGCCGTAGCGTCCTACCAGGTCATGCCCTTTTAGCTCTGTCCGCAGGATCTCGCCGAAGGTGCGTAGTACGGCATCTCCCGTGAGGTGGCCGTAGGTGTCGTTGATGCGTTTGAACAGGTCCAGATCAAAGAGCAGCACCGCCAGAGGGCGCCCTTGGGTACGGGCGCGGGTCACCTCCAGCTCCATCCATTTGAATAGGGAGCGGCGGTTGACCAGGCCCGTCAAGGCGTCACGGGTCGCCTCACGGTAGAGCCGGAGCAGCATGTGGAGTTGGGCCAGCTGGGCCCAGACCGCGATGACGGCGATGAGACCCAGCAGCCACAAGTGGCCCAGGGTCGCCAGGCTCGTCAAGGAGCCGGCCTGGATCTCTGGGCCGATGACGAAGAGACCCACCAGCAGGAAGTAGCCCACCCCCTCCACCAAGGTGAGGGGGAAGATGGCCAGTAGCGCCACCAGTACATAGGGTAGGAAGGCGTAGCCGGCGATGATCCCCTCATCCGGTAGCGCCCCACCCAGGATGAGGCGTGAGCCCACATAGAAGCAGCAGGGGACCAGCAGCAGCAGCAGCAGGCGGATACGGGCCCGGTCGATACTGTGGGGGCGGGTGGCCCACAGGCCAAGCGCCAATAGGCCGAGACTGAAGCCGAGGCGCAGCAGGAGGACCGGGATGAAGGCGCCTTCAGGCAGGACAAAGAAGTCGATGGGGATCCAGAGGGGGGCGAGGGCGGCGAACACCAGGGCGATGAGGCGGACCCTCATATAGATGTACTCCGCACGGGAGCCGCTGAAGTCCTGGGAGTGGCCATCGACCCTGACTAGATCGACGAGGCTGGCACGGCGCAGCCACTCCCGCAGGCGCGGCTCGCTGGAGACGTGGCGCATCTGGGGTTCGGCAGACATGGTGATCCTTTTATTGTTGGTTAAGCTCTTCGGGATGACTGCGGTGGCATCGGCCGCCGATTATAGGTGGGGGGAAAGACCACACTCCACCACGGGGCATGGGTTTCTTGCTCCGCGTCGCAATCTGGCGAGCCCGCCCATGGCCTCGGCCTGGGTGGCCAATCCAATCCTGGAGGCCGATGCGGTTGCAAAATCGGTCTACAATCCCCAACCCTTCCACTCCAAACAGCGCGACAACGGGGCCTTTTTCATGACCACCCACTACGACCTCATCGCCATCGGTGGCGGCAGCGGCGGACTCTCTGCGGCGGAGCGGGCCGCCATGTATGGCAAGCGTGCCCTTGTCATCGAACGTGCCCGCCTTGGTGGCACCTGCGTTAACCTCGGCTGTGTGCCTAAAAAGGTGATGTGGTACGGCGCCCGCACCGCCCATGCCCTAGCCAATGCCGCCGACTTCGGCTTTGACATCAGCCAGAACGATTTTGACTGGTCGCAGCTGGTGGCCCGGCGCAATAGCTACATCCAGGCCATCAATGACTGGTATACCGGCTACCTCCAGGACTCCGGGATCGCCCTGGAGCGGGGCGAGGCACGGCTGGTCGGGCCGCGCGAGGTGGAGGTCAATGGCCACCGCTATAGCGCCGACCACCTGGTGATCGCCCCTGGTGGGCTTCCCGTAGTGCCGGATGTCCCGGGGGCCGAGTATGGCATCACCTCTGATGGTTTCTTCGCCCTCACTGAGCAGCCCAAGCGGGTGGCGGTGGTGGGCGCGGGCTATATCGGGGTGGAGCTGGCCGGTCTACTCAACGCCCTGGGGTCCGATGTTGACATGTTGATTCGTGGCTCCGGTTTCCTCAACGGCTTCGATGCCATCCTGCGCGAAGGGCTGATGGAGGAGATGGTGAACGCCGGGGTCAACATCCTCTCCAACACCTGGGTGGAGCGCATCGAGCAGGCCGACGGTGGCAAGCTCACCATCCACTGCCACGGGGGACACGAGCTAACGGGCTTTGACACCCTCATCTGGGCCACCGGGCGCTACCCTGATACCGCTGGCCTCAACCTGGCCGCAGCGGGGGTAGAGGCGAATCCCCAGGGCTTCATCCCTACCGATGAGTTTGAGAACACCAACGTCCCCGGTATCTACGCCGTGGGCGACGTCACCGGCCGTGCCGCTCTCACCCCGGTCGCCATTGCTGCCGCTCGCCGGCTCTGTGATCGGATCTTCAACAACCAGCCCGACCGGCGCCTGGAGTACGACAACATCCCCACCGTGGTGTTCAGTCACCCGCCCATCGGCACCGTGGGTCTCTCCGAGGAGAAGGCCCAGGAGCGTTATGGCGTGGAGTCGGTGAAGACCTACGAGACCCGTTTTACCCCCATGGCCTATGCCTTTGCCCGCCACCCCCACCGCACCGCCATGAAACTGGTCTGCCACGGACCCCAGGAGAAGGTGGTGGGGGTCCATATCCTGGGTGATGGTGCCGATGAGATGCTGCAAGGCTTTGCTGTGGCAGTCAAAATGGGGGCCACCAAGCGGGATTTTGATAACACCGTTGCCATCCACCCCACCAGTGCCGAAGAGCTGGTCACCATGCGTTGAGGTGTCGGCCCCCGGCCGGTTACGGGGGCCAACGCTTGAAGCGGCCGTCCACTGCCCCCATGGTGGACGGCCGTCGTGTATCTTTATCGCCTTTGAGGAGGCCCCATGCCGAGTCCCACCGAGATCAAGCTGAAAAAGCAGGCGCGCGTGCTGGAGATCACCTTCGATGATGGCCAGCACTTTGCGCTGCCCACGGAGTATCTGCGGGTCTACTCACCCTCTGCGGAGGTGCGTGGCCACGGCCCCGGCCAGGAGACGCTCCAGGTTGGGAAGGAGGACGTCAATATCGACAAGATCGAACAGGTGGGTGCCTACGCCGTCCAGATCTACTTCGATGACAACCACCATACCGGGATCTACGCTTGGGAAACCCTGTACGATCTAGGGGTAAACTTCGACAAATACTGGCACGATTACCTGGACCGCCTTGCCAAGGCGGGCCATCCGCGCAAGGCCGACGCCTGAGGTTGAGGAGATGACCGAAGAGAACACCACCCATTTTGGCTACAAACAGGTCCCGACGCAGGAGAAGGTGCAGCGGGTGGCGGAGGTGTTCCACTCGGTGGCAGGTCGTTATGACCTGATGAACGATCTGATGTCCTTTGGTGTCCACCGGCTCTGGAAGCGCTTCACCATCGAGCAGGCCGGGGTGCGCCGTGGCCACCGAGTGCTTGATCTCGCGGGGGGCACCGGCGACCTCGCCGCCCGCTTCTCCGAGCTGGTGGGTCCCACCGGGCAGGTGGTGCTGGCCGATATCAACGCCTCTATGCTGGAGGTGGGGCGCCAGCGCCTCACCGACCGAGGGGTGGTGGGCAATGTGGAGTATGCCCAGGTAAACGCCGAGTGCCTGCCCTTCCCGGATAACTACTTCGACCTCATCACCATTGCCTTCGGCCTACGCAACGTGACTGACAAAGATCAGGCGCTTGCCTCTATGTATCGGGTGTTGCGTCCCGGTGGGCGGCTGCTGGTGTTGGAGTTCTCCAAGCCGGTGGCCCCTGGCTTGGGTCCGGTCTATGACGCCTACTCCTTTGGGGTGCTGCCCCTGATGGGGCAGCTGGTGGCTGGGGATCGGGAGAGCTACAAATACCTGGCCGAGTCTATCCGGATGCACCCGGACCAGGAGACGCTGAAGGGGATGATGGAAGCGGTCGGCTTTGAGCGCTGCGACTACCACAACCTCACTGGCGGCATTGTTGCCCTACATCGAGGCTTCAAGTTCTGAGTCGCGCCACACCATTGCGTCTCTGCACCCCCTCTGCCCACTGCCCGTTATGGGCCATCTCGGAGTTGCGATGACCTCCGTCTCCATGCTGCCCACTGCCGCTTTGGCGGCCTTGGAACAGGCGGCCAATGCCGCCCTAGCCCTCGATCCTGATAGCCAGGCGCGCCTGCGGCCGCTCGCCGGTCGGGTGGTCGCGGTGACCCTCAGCGGAATCGGCGCCACCCTCTATCTCACGGCCGGTGCCGACCGCCTACGTCTCATGGGGCACTACGACGGCGACATCGATACCCACCTGCGCGGTACCCCGTTTGCCCTCTTGGGCCTCGCCTTTGCCCGGGCTGGGGAGGGGCTGTTCCGGGGGGAGGTGACCATGGAGGGGGATGTGGAGCTGGGGCAGCGGGTGCAGGCCCTGCTCAAGGAGCTGGATATCGACTGGGAGGAGCACCTCTCCCGCTTGGTCGGTGATATCGCTGCCCACCAGATCGGCAACCTCTTCCGGGGCCTGGTGCAGGGGGGGAGCCGTCTTGCCGACAGCCTGCGGGCCGATGTGCGGGAGTATCTCCAGGAGGAGCGGGGTGATCTCCCGGCGCGGGATGAGGTGGCCGTCTTTATGGATGCGGTAGACCTGCTGCGGAGCGACACCGATCGCCTGGAGGCACGGGTGAAGCGGTTGTTGGCCCTGGGTGGCGAGGCATGAGGGGGGCACCCGCTACCGAACGGTTGTCTCAGCAGGTCGTGGAGGGACGCCCAGCCATCCACACGCACTCAATTAGAATAGAGGAGCCCTCTGCGTGATCTCCCCCGGCCAGGCGCTACGCCTCGCTCACATCGGCTGGGTCTTGGCCAGACATGGCCTGGATGAGCTGCTGCTAGACACCCCACTCTTTCGGCCCGTCCGTTTTCTCCACTACTTCATGTGGTGGCGTTGGCTGCGAGTCCCCGGCTCCCGCGGCGAGCGGATCCGGCGCGCCCTGGAAGATCTGGGGCCTATCTTCGTCAAGTTTGGGCAGATCCTCTCCACGCGCCGGGATCTCCTTGCCAGTGACATCGCCGATGAGCTGACCCGCCTCCAGGACCGGGTCCCACCCTTTGCTGGCCACCTCTCGCGCGCCATCGTGGAGAAGGCGTATCGCAAACCCATCGAGGAGGTGTTCGCCTCTTTTGATGAGCAGCCCATCGCCTCCGCCTCCATCGCCCAGGTCCACGGGGCGACACTGCACGATGGGCGCAAGGTGGTGGTCAAGGTGGTGCGCCCCGACATCGCGCCGGTGATCAAGCGCGATCTGTCGCTGATGTATATCGTTGCCGAGTTGCTGCAAAACTACTGGTCTGAGGGGAAGCGGTTACGGCCCATAGAGGTGATCTCGGAGTTTGAAAAGACCATCCTTGATGAGCTAGATCTGCTGCGTGAGGCAGCCAACGCCTCCCAGCTCAAGCGCAACTTCGCCGACTCCCCCATCCTCTACATCCCCGAGGTCTACTGGCCCTACTGCCGTAGCAGTGTGATGGTGATGGAGCGCATCAGCGGCATCCCAGTGGGGCAGGTGGAGGTGCTGCGGGCGGCGGGCATTGACATGAAGCTATTGGCGGAGCGGGGGGTGGAGATCTTCTTTACCCAGGTATTCCGCCACAATTTCTTTCATGCCGACATGCACCCGGGCAATATCTTTGTCTCCCCCGAGGGGCGCTATATCGCCGTCGATTTCGGCATCGTCGGTACCCTCGCCCCGGAGGATAAAAACTACCTGGCGGAGAACCTACTCGCCTTCTTCAAACGCGACTACTACCGGGTAGCACAGCTGCATGTGGAGTCGGGTTGGGTACCGGCCGGTACCCGGGTGGATGAGTTTGAGGCGGCCATCCGCACCGTCTGCGAGCCCATCTTTGAACGGCCGTTGGCAGATATCTCCTTCGGCCAACTGCTGTTGCGTCTGTTCCAAACCGCCCGGCGCTTCCACATGGAGGTGCAGCCCCAATTGGTGTTGTTGCAGAAGACACTGCTCAACATCGAGGGGCTGGGGCGTGACCTCTACCCTGCCCTTGATCTCTGGACCACGGCCAAACCGTTCCTGGAGCGCTGGATGCGCGAGCAGTTGGGAACCCAGGCCTTTATGGGGCGTCTGAAGAACGAGGTGCCGCGCTGGGGGGAGAAGCTGCCGGAGATCCCGGGTCTGATCTTTGATCTGCTCCACAAGACCAAGGCCGGGCAGCTGGAGGTGCAGTTCTCAGTCAATGAACTCAAGGCGATCCGCGGCGAGGTCCGCGAGGCCAACCGGCGCACTATCGCCGCTGTGGTTGGCGCTGCGTTGGTAATTTCATCGGCCATTATCAATGGGTTGGGTGATCACTCCTCCGTCATGCTGGGTGCGCTGACGTGGCTGGTGGGGGCCGTGGGCCTGCTCTTCTTTATCCGCGCCTGGCCTGCGCCGCCTTGATTAGGGGGCGATGACAGCAGTAAATTGGGCGGCATTCGTAGCCTCTCTGATACTTTAGTGGCTACTCTCCTTGGTGGTGCGTTGAGGCCGGCTGCTCGACATGGCCATGGCTTCAACGCAGCGCAGCAGCAGACTACGACTGACGGTGGATTGGTCGGAGATCCTTTCATCTCTCCTAGGGAACCAGAGACGGCACGTGGGAGTACTGCGGCAGGATGCCAGCGCGGCATGGTGAAGGCGTGGCCTGTGGGAGGTAACCCACCTCTCCGCAGGCGGCGAGCACGCACTCAACACCACTGAAGACCCCCACGGAAACGGGCCAAGCCATGAGCCGTTGGGCGCGGAGCGCGCCGATGGCGGGCGACATTTCAAATTTCGATAGGAGTGCTGAATCAGCGTGAATTCCAACTTGCGCGTAGGCGTCTTTGTTGACGCAGAAAATATCAAATTTAATGGCGGTTATCAGATGCGCTACGACGTGCTCCGGCGTTTTGCCGCCCGTGGCGGTGGGGCGCTGCTGCGACTGAATACTTATATTGCTTATGATCGTGAGCGCGCATACACCGATCCCGATTACCAGAAGAAGGCGAATGCCTACCAGCAGCGGGTACGTGATTTTGGCTGGAAGGTGAATATTAAAGCGGTGCGCCGCTACACCGACGATGAAGGTAACGTCACCACCAAGGCCAACTCCGATCTCGATCTGGCCGTGGATGCCATGCTGCAAGCGGAGCACCTCGATCACATCCTGCTCGTGACCGGCGATGGTGATTTTCTGCAACTGGTTGAGGCGCTGCAAAACCGCGGCTGCCGGGTGGAGCTGCTCGGATTCCGTAACGTCTCCCGTGAGCTGCAGCGCCAAGTAGACGACTACTTCTCTGGCTATCTCATCCCCGATCTCCTCCCCTTTCCCAATGAGCCGCGCAACGCCTGGGGCGAGGTGGGATCGGCAGTGCGGGGGGTCTGCGCTAAATGGTTTCCAGACAAGGGCTACGGCTTCCTGCGCTTCGCTAAGCGCATCGACGAGCATCTGTGGATCACCGATCAGCGCGACCCCGAATCCCCTTACGAGACGGTGTTTTGTCACGCCAGTGAACTCAGCGACGGGATCACCGTTGATGACATGCTAAACCGGGAGAACGTCTTCGAGTTCTACCTGAAGGAGAGCGAACAGAAAGATGGCGGTAAAGCGGCCATCTTGGTGCGTCGAGTCCATGAACACGACAACGCTGTCCGCCCCCGCCCGACCCGCCATGTCGCCACCAGTGGCCTCGATGCCGTGGTGATCCCCCTGGCTGACGGCGAGGAGCATCATGTCGAAGAGGTAAGAGAAGAGTCGTAGACGGCGCCGAGCTGTTTTAGTATGCTACTCCGCCTTCAGCGCCCGTAGCTCAGCTGGATAGAGCGCTGCCCTCCGGAGGCAGAGGCCAGGGGTTCGAATCCCTTCGGGCGCGCCATATTTGTGGGTTTCCGGTGGAGGGTGTCACACCACCCTCCAGCGCGAAGCTAAGCACCTCGCTACTCCCTCCTGCTGTCTCTCGTTCGTCGTTCCGTTAATCCCGCTCCTCCCGGGCCACTCTGCGCCGCCCATTCAGCCGTGGTCTGGAAACCGTTGGTGGGGCAGTGGGATCTGTGCGACAATGCCAACCCGATGTTTTTTCAGTGCTGAGTTTCGTCTGTAACCAAATGAATAAAAACGGGTTTTTAACAGACAATCCGGTGCTGTAAGCGTTTCAAATCACAACATAACAAAAGCGTGATGATGGCCGCCGTGGTGCTATGCGAGACAGCTTAGCGCTACGCTGTGTGGGCTACCCACAGCGGGCAGCGGCGGCGGTTCACGTCAAAGGGCAGGGGCCTGAACGCCTGGGCCGCAGCCTTTCCCACGGCAGTAAGGGGGGCTAGCGCGGCGTCTGGTGGTAGGGTGTGGCTTCGTGTTGGGGTGTTCACCGATGATGGGGGCAGGTTTCCATGGAATTGAATGGTTTGTCGGAAAACGGTTTTTTGGTCACCAGCGCCAACCGGGTGATCGACTGGGCCCGTAGTGGTTCCATTTGGCCAATGACCTTTGGGCTTGCGTGCTGCGCGGTCGAGATGATGCACTCCGCCGCCTCCCGTTACGATCTGGATCGGTTTGGGTGGGGGGTCTTCCGGGGCAGCCCCAGGCAGTCAGATCTCATGATCGTCGCCGGTACCTTGGTCAACAAGATGGCCCCGGCCCTGCGCAAGGTCTACGACCAGATGGCAGAGCCTCGTTGGGTGATCTCCATGGGCTCCTGCGCCAATGGGGGGGGCTACTATCACTACTCCTACTCCGTGGTCAGAGGGTGTGATCGCGTGGTACCGGTCGATATCTACATCCCCGGCTGTCCCCCTACCGCGGAGGCACTGGTCTACGGTATGACCCAGTTGGCCCGCAAGATCGACCGCCACTACACCATAGAGCGCTGACGACCGCCCGCCCTGCGGGGCGGGCGCTTAGATCAGCGAGAAGCCAGACCCCACGCGCCAGTGCGTGATCGGGGTCTGGCTTTTTTATTGGCTCGTGGCCGGGCCATTGGTCCTTACGCCTGGGCGGTTGTCCGCTGGATCGGGGTCCGCCCTATCGGGCTATGGGGTCACTCGCCAACGCCTATCATCCTCGTGCCCCAGCCACTCGTAGTTGTCGTCGCCCTGCCAATCCCCCGGGCGCCAACCTCGCTTGAGGTCATAGGTAAAGCAAAGTATGTCGGCCTGTCCAGATGGGGATCTCAATCGCTCCCGGCCGACAAAAGGGAGTAGAGCGCAGCTGATAAGTGGTGGCTCCCCTCGATTGATATTGAGGCTCACGACACCACAAAGCCGCAAATTCGATACGCTATCCACTTCAATCACGATGTCGTAACAGGCTCCCCAATGGGCGGCGGCTGGTCGCCCGTCTTCAACAAAGGTGCCGGTGATTTGAACAGGTTTAGCGACGGTAGATGAGCGTTCGGTTACCAAGCGCTTAAGCACCCTGTCCCACACCGCCAGCTGACCGGGCATCTGCTCTAAAACATCGATTTCATCCAGCACTGAGTTCCCCCGCTCCCTTCCTGCCATGGTTGAGATATTGCGTGATGGTCTGGGCCGCTGTGTCCAGGTCAATGCGATTCACCGCCTGTGGTTCGGCCTCTGGGGGCGGGACAAACACCAATCGCCGTGGCGGGCTATTGAGGGTCTGCCAGCGCAGTGGATTGCCGGAGCGGTGGCGGGGGTAGAAACCCGCGGTGGGGCGGTCGAGGGCTCCGGCGAGGTGGAGGGGGCCGGTGGAGCCGGCCAACAGGAGATCGGCGCAGGCGAGATGGCGGGTGAGCGCCACCAGATCGCCACCGCTATAGAGGATGGCGGGGTGGTTGTGGATGGCGGCGACCACTTGGGTGGCGTTGGCCTCTTCGCCGGGACCCGCGGTGACCACCCAGCTGATGGCGGCGTCGGGGTTGATGGCGTTGGCCAGCGTCGCCCACTGCGCCGCTTGCAGGGAGCCGGCAGAGCCACCGCTGCCGGGGTGGAGAAAGAGCAGCCGGCTGGCGGGATCGAGCCGCCGCTCTTGGCAGAGGCGCCGGCGCAGGGCGGCGGTGTCGGCTGCCGGGAGGCGGAGGAGTGGCGGTTGGGTGGGGGCGGGGGGCACGAGGGCGTGGTCGCGCAGCAGCTGCTCGGCCAGCTCCAGGTTGTAGCGCCACTCCGGCCGTTCGGAGCGGGAGCGGCGTTGGCGCAGGCGGTGGTTATAGAGCAGCTGGAAGGCCTTGGTGGCGGGCGCCAAACGGTAGGGGATACCGGCCAGCAGGCCGGCGGCGGCGACCCGGGCGGTGGAGTAGAGGGTGAGCAGGGCATCAAACGGGTGGCGGCGCAGTTGGCGCGCCAGGGCGAGGGTGCCTAGCTCTGCCGGTACCTCAACAACGCCGTTGATGTAGGGGCAGAGTTGGGCGATGGGGCGGGTGTAGGGGGGGACCAGCACCTCGATCTCTGCCTCGGGTAGCGCCTGGCGCAGTAGCGCCAAGGTGGGCCAGGCGAGCATGAAGTCGCCGAGGCGGTCGTTGCGCACCACGAGGATCCTCATCCCCCCTCCGCCAATCCCTGTAGGGCCCGCACGGCACCGCTGCTCTCGGTCTGTCGGTAGAGCGCCTTATTGGTGTCACTGACCTGATAGCTGCGGGGGTGGTGGAGGTGGTACTGGCAGGCGCTCAACTTCAGGTTACGCACAGCGAATCCCGCCGCCCGCAGGCGCAACTCCAGATCGGCATCCTCCCCTAGGCCGGGGCTGGTGTAGCGTTCGTCAAAGCCGTTGACCGCCTCCAGCAGGGCCCGCGGGGCGGAGAAGTTGCTGCCGACGATGCGGATGGGGCGCCCTATGAGCCACGGTTGCAGTGGGGGTAGGCAGAAGCCGAACTCATAGTTTTTTACCCTGTCACGGTGGAGCCCGACGGCGTGGCGTAGCCAGCGACCGGGGGAGTCGAGCCGCTGGAGGTAGGTCGGATCGCGCCGCAGGTGGCTGGAGAAGTGGGGTCCCAACTCCACCCGGCGACCCGCTAAGGCGCTATGGCCGTCGGCAGCGGCGAGGTGCTGTTCCACGAAGCGGCGTTGGGGTAGGCAGTCGCCATCGATAAAGATGAGGTGATCGGCCTGCGCGGCGCGGATCGCCCGGTTGAGCGCCCGGTTTTTACGAAAGCCACAATCTGGTTGGCGGAGGTGGCTCAGCTGCGCCCCCCCTTGGCGGGCGAGCAGGGCGGCTACGGCCGGGTCCTCGCCATCCTCCGAGATCACCACCTCAAAATCCCGCTCGCTCTGGCGACTGAGGGCGTGCAGGATGGCGGCGAGCGCCTCCACATCCCGGTAGACCGAGACGATGAGGCTGGCGCGTGGCATCAGTCGGCCAGGCTGGGGGAGCCGGAGAGGATGGCCCAGCCGGTGGCGGTGCGCTCGTTGAAGATCTGCTCCAGCGTGGTCTGCTGCTCTGCTGGCATGTCGCGGCGCCAATCCTTTTTGCTGGGCCGCAGCTCCTTGAAGCCGGTGGTGACGTGGGCCGGCTCAATGCCGAGGTGGGTGGCGAGGGCCTTGGCGAGCCGCTGGGGGCGCTGCACCAGATCCTCGTAACGCACCACCAACAGCTGGTTGGGATCTACCTGCTCCAGCTGCCCCTGTACATAGTGCAGCGCCCGCTTGAGTAGCTCGGCGTGGGCCAGCATCCCGCCGTCAAACTGCGGGTGGGAGAAGGTGCTGGCGATGGGGTGACGGTAGAGGGCGAGGAGGTAGATATCGGCGTGGGGGCCGACGATCTCCCGCATCTCCGCCAGGTCCCACTGGTGACTCATGTCGCGGTAGGTGCCGGCGGGGAAGGAGTTGTCCTCGATGATCCAGCGTACCCGCCCGCTCCGCTCGGCCAGCGCCCGCTGGTGGCGGAAGAAGCGCTCCGCCAGGTTGCGCACCACGCTACGGGTGAGACCCAGCGGGTGGCGGTGGCACCAGAGCCAGTTGAACAGCCGTTTGAGGCGCCGCTTGTTATGCACTACGTCAGCGCCGCTCTCCTGGAGCGCCCGGACCAGGACCGGGTTGAGGCCGTGGTGGCCGCACCCCTCCACCCCGGAGACAAAGATGTATTTGAGTTGGCCCATGGTCGGTTACCGGCTGCGACGGAGAGCGCCAGATTCTACACGACCCAGCTCTCTACCAAGCAAAATCGCCCATCTGTGGGGCTACTCCGCCAGTGCCTGTGCCAACCGCGCCAGCACCGCGTCAACCCCTATCCGTTCCATGGTGCCTGGGGTGCGTACCCGGCTGCCCCATGGCATCGCCTCCACTGGCCGCCCATAGGCCGCCGCCAGCGCCTCTGGATAGGCGTTGACGGTGAGGTGACGGGAGAGGTAAGGGCCGGCGCGGTCGGGATTGGTGGCGGCATAGAGACCGATCACCGGGGTGCCGACGGCGGTGGCGAGGTGGGCCGGTCCAGAGTCGGGGGCGATGAGCAGGCGGCAGCGGCTGAGGAGTGCCAGTAGCTGCTTGAGATCGGTGGCACCTACCAGATCAATAGGGCGCTGGCGCATGGTGCGGGTGATGGCATCGGCATAGTGGCGCTCCAGGGCGCTGGGGCCGCCGGTGAGCACCACCGCCATGCCGTGGCGTTCAATGGCGGCGTCGGCCACGGCGGCGTAGCGCTCCGCTGGCCAGTTGCGGTAGGGCTTGCTGGCACAGGGGCTGATGGCCAGCAGCGGGGGCGTCGCTGGGAGCTGGGCCTGGGCGAAGGCGTGGGCCGCCGCGGGGATAGGGATGGACCAGTCGAGCCGCCGTTCATGGATGCCGAGCCGCTCTAAAAAGGCGAAGAAGCCATCCACCACATGGACCCGCGGGTTGCCGTCGATGCGGGCGTTGGTGAATAGCCACTGGCCATCTTTGGCCCGTGGGCGATCAAAGCCGAGTTTGCGATCGGCCCGGACCAGCAGGCTGGCCAGACTCGCCCGCAGCGCCGGTTGCAGGTGCAGCAGGAGATCAAAACGGCGCCCGGCCAACTGGTGTCGCAGCGCCTGATAGCCGCGCCAGCCGGCCCGCTTGTCCAGGACCAAAAACTCAATGCCTGGGATATCGCCCACCAACCCCAGCTCGCTGCGGCCGATGATCCAACTCAGCCGGGTGGTCGGCCACACCGCCTGGAGGGTGCGCACCACCGGCAGTAGGTGGCTAACATCGCCCAGGGCGGAGAGTCGTAGCAGGCAGAGGCTGGCGGGGGCCGCTGGTGGGGTGGTCGAGGGCATGGGCCGGCCCGTTTATTGGGTCCGCGTCGGGACGGCCGCTGGACCCCACGGGAAGGAGCGCTGACTGAGATCGTAGAGGTAGAGCAGCGCTAGGTAGTAGACCCCTAACTCCCGGAACTCCGACAGGTTACCTCCCAGGCCATCGTGGGGGAGACCAGACTTGGCCAGGAAGGTGGCCAATTTGGCCATGGCCGTGGTGCCGATAAGCGTCCAGATGAGGGTCGTGCTCGGCAGGAGATAGCGGATCAGCGGTTGGCGCACCCTCCGCAGGGCCAGCGGTGCCACCACAAACCAGAGCGCCAGGGCGGTGTCCACCACCATCTTGATGACGTTGGTGGCCTCCCCTTGGTTATGGAGATTGCGCGGCCCGTCGTCAGGCTCGGCAATCCCTAACAGGTAGTCGTAGTAGTGCAGGCCGTAGTCGATCTCCTCCAACAGAATGAAGGTGGAGAGGAGGGTGGCGAAGGCGTATCCCCAGCGTTCGAGAGGGTGCTGGGACGCCCGGGTGGCGCGACCACAGACCACAATGATGGCAAGGATGGTGAGGTGCTGGAGATTCTCCAACAGCCCAAACTCACGCCAGGAGTTGGGTTTGATCCCCTCTAGCCGGGGGCAGACCAGCTGCGTCAGTAGCGGCACATTGGAGAAGTACATGGCCACCAACAGCGCGGTCACAGCGGTGGGAAGCCAGCAATAGATGAGATGGCGACGGTCGAACATGGGGTGCAAGGGCAGGGGCAAAGGAGCGGAATCTTACCATGGGGGCATGGTAGAGTCCGCGCCTCCCCAGGGGCATCCAAGGAGCCGCCCACCGTGACCCTCACCTGCCAGCTCGATGCCACCGTTGCCCTCCTGTGGGACTCGGTGCAGTTGGGGCCGGTCGCTCCTCAACTGTTTACCTCAGCCGAGTGGTTAGAGCCGGTGGGCCGTGGGCGGGGTGCGGCCCAGGGGCGGGAGTATGGTGGCGTCCATCTAGTGTTGCGGCACTATCGGCGGGGGGGCCTGCCGGCGCGCCTCTCCGAGGATAGCTATCTATACACCGGCCTCGAACGCAGTCGGCCGTTCCGCGAGTTGCGGCTCACCCGCCAGCTGCACCAACTCGGCCTCCCGGTGGCGCAGGCCTTGGCGGCGCAAGTGGTGCGTCATGGCCTCTTTTATAGAGGGGATTTGATCACTGCCCGGTTGGCGGCAGACGCCCTCCCTGAGCTGGCCACCATCCCTTGGCAGGCGGTGGGGGAGACCATTGCCCGCTTCCACCGGGTTGGGCTCGATCACGCCGATCTCAATGCCCGCAACCTCTTGGTGGATGGTACGGGGGGGGTCTATCTCATTGACTTCGATCGCGGCCGCCTGCGCCCGGGGCCAGGCGGGCGCTGGCAGGCGGCCAATCTGGCCCGTCTACGCCGCTCGTTGCAGAAGCTGAAGCGGTTTGAGGCGGCGGGTTGGGAAGCGCTGTTGGCCGGCTATCGGGCCACTTTAGCGCTGCGGTGAGGGGGCAGAGCGGGCGGGGATGGGGTCATAGAAATTTCAACTGTGTAACCTATTGAAACCCTCTGTCACCGCCGGCAGAATCGAGCGGACGATCCGGGTCCGCACCCGGAGCTACGCAGGGATGCGAGCCGTAGGCAGCGGCCATCCCTCGTGCGTCATCTCAATCCCCCCTCGCGGGGTCACCGCCCGCACGCACTAAGGATGAGGAGCCAATGGATACGCCGCGTCTCGATTCCACCATCAATCGCATCACTGGCCGCAGTCTCGATATGGTTGCCACCGATACGGCGGCAGTCCAGGCCATTGCCCAAGCCGCGGTCAATGTGGAGCTATTCACCATCCCGCTCTACATGACCTCGCTCTACTCGCTGCAAGGGACCCACGAGATCAACGCCAAGGGGATCGACTACTACAACGGCCGCACCTGGCCGGGCATGGCCACCAGCGCCAACCCCAGTAGCCCCAACGCCTTCGCCTTCAATCTGGTGTTCAGTGTCTTTATCCAGGAGATGCTGCATGTGGAGATGGCGGCCAATCTTGCCAGCGCCGTCGGCATCACCCCCAGTTTCACCAGCAGCGCACTCCAGAGCCCGGAGCACGGTTGGACCTGTTACGGGCCGGAGTTGACGGTCATCCCCCACATCATCGATCTGACCGACACCACCACCTACGGCCAGGTCAAGGTGCGGATTGGGGCGCTGGATGCCAATAACGTCGAGCTTTTCTGCGCCATTGAGCAGTCGGAGGCGGCGGCGCGGCAGGACATCCTGCCGGACAAGATTGGCAGTTACTTCCCTAGCGTGCCGTTTGCCGGCTGGACGCCGGCGAAGGGGGAGATGGATCTGCCGCTATTTGGCACCATCGGCTGGATGTATGAGTGCTACGCCGCCTACCTCGCCATCGAATATAGCGACGGCTCCACCCTATGGGATCACGTCTACAACCCGCGCTCGATACAACGCGATCTCTTCAACGCCCGCTCCAGTGGCCACCCGCAGCGGGAGTTTCCGCTGTTGGACACCCAGTTTTGTGGGGGAGAGACCGGCGATGCCGCCTTCAATAAGGCGATTGGCATGATGAGTGCCATCACCGACCAGGGGGAGGGGAGCTGCCTCGACATCACCCGCTATCGGCGGGGCGGCCTGGCGATCCCAGGCGTGGAGGTGGAGCAGCGTTATCGCCCCGCCGAGGTGGCGCTGGAGCGGGACTACCCCTCCTACACCGGCAGCGGCGAATCGGCCCCCTCCGCTGATACCACTGCCCGCTACGACAACTCCCGCTTTACCCACTTTGAGCGCTTTGTGGCAGTGAAGGGGCTGCTCCCCTCCCTCACCACCTGGGAGCAGTGGCACGCCGCCGGCAATCAGTGGAGCGCCGCCGATCTCACCACCGCCGGCTACGATCCCGCCACCGCCCCGACCAACATCCCCTCTCCAGAGCAGGTGGCAGGCGCCCTCAATCGGTTGAAGACGGGGGATACCGATGGCGAGATCCACTTCACCTTGAGCAAGGTGGCGGTGGGCGCCATCTACGGCGTCACCTCGGTACTGGACCAGTATTGGCAGGACCCCACCACCGAGTTTCCCTACCCCTCCATGGCCGGTTCCGGTGATCGTGTGTCCATCTGCTGGGCCATCCTTGGGCGGGCGCCGGATCTCGCGTTGGGGATCGGCAGCCCCGATCCTAGCCAGCTCTACCACGCCTGTCAGGGGTTGGCGCTCTATCCCGATCCCAGCGCCAGTGTCGGTGATAGCTGTGCCGCCATTGAGGTCTATCACACCTGCCGTGGCTCCAACGGCTGCCACGCCCAGGGGGGCTGCGGCTTTGCCCAGCTCGATACCGGTGGCGGCTCCTGCGGTGCCATGCGGCGCTCCGTGCCTACCATCACCAAGGGGGGCGAAGTGCTGTGCGGCAGCCACGGCAGCAGCCAGCTCTATAGCGCCCCGAGTGACAACAAGTGCAAGAGCTACGGTGGCTGCGCGGTCCCCATCTCCGCCTCCCAGCTCTACCCCAGTGGCGGCACCATGAAGCTCTACGACTTCCTGGAGGCGCCGCCCCACACCTCGGAGCCGCTGCCGGCAACGCTGGAGTACAAGGTGGGTGATTCGGTCTATGACATCGCCTGGGAGGCCTACTCCAAGGTGCTGGCGTCGCGGGGTCAGCCGCCTGGCACTAAACCGGAGCCGACCGATCTGCGGATCGCCCTGCCGCCCTCCACCTGATCCCCGCCAAGGGGGGAGATGTAATAGAGTATCCGCTCACAGCCGCGCCCAGGCCCCACCTCAACCGGTAGAGCTTGGGCGCCATGCCCCCGCCCAGCGGGCGGGGGTGGTCGCCAGCATCGGCTGATACGGCACCCTGCCAGGGGCGGTGGGGGGCTGTGGGTGCCCATCGACAGCCCTCTCGTGGCCCCTTACAAGGAGAGAAGTGCCATGTCTAGCGTCACTGCCCCCCGCCTTGGCCTGCCCAATCTTGGTTACGGGGTGGGGCTACGTAACTGCCATCTCCAACACATCATGGAGCATGGCGCGCAGGTGGATTGGTTCGAGATCATCAGCGAGAACTTCATCGGTAACTACGGCTGGTCGCGTTACGTGCTGGACTCCCTGGCGGAGCGGATGCCCATTGTCATGCACGGTGTCTCACTCTCCCTCGGGAGTAGTGATCCCCTCGACTTCCACTACCTTGGCCAGCTCAAGGGGTTGGCCAGCGCGGTCGCACCGGCATGGATCTCTGATCACCTCTGCTGGACCGGTGTGGCCGGTATCAATTCCCATGACCTCCTGCCGCTGCCGCTTAACGAGGAGAGCTTTAACCACGTGGCCCGTCGGCTGAAGGTGGTGCAGGAGTATCTGGAGCGGCCGCTGCTCATCGAGAACCCCAGTAGCTATCTGACCTTCAGCCAATCCACCATCCCGGAGTGGGAGTTCCTCGGTGCCCTGACACGGGAGACCGGCTGCGGTCTGTTGCTGGACGTCAACAACGTCTATGTCTCTGCCCACAACCACGGCTTCGATGCGGAGCACTACATCCGCGCCATCCCTGCCGATCGGGTGGTGCAGCTGCACATCGCTGGGCCGACTGATTACGGTGACTATCTCATCGATACCCACGATCATCCGGTGCCGGCGCGGGTCTGGGAGCTATATGCCCTGGCCCAGGAGCTGACCGGTGGGGTCTCCACCCTGCTTGAGTGGGACGCCAACATCCCGGACTACCCCAACCTCCTGGCGGAGTTGGACAAGGCGCGCCAGGTCCTCGCTGGCCGGCGTCCCCAGGTGCCAGTGGCGCAAGCAACAGCGGGTACCCCCCTCTCCAACCCCATCGATTTCCAGTTGAATGAGCCCCATGTCCGCGCCGCAACTCCCTGAACTTCAACGCTGGGTACTGACGGTGATGACCACCCCCGGTGGGGTGGATGCGGGGATCGCCCGCGCCCAGGCGCTCCACGGCCTCTCTGCCGCGCAGGTGGTAGCGACCGGTTACGGCCCGCCGCCTCGGCTGCGGCTCGATATCTACGCCCAGGGCTATCTGTTGCGGCTACTGGAGTGCCTGCGGGCCGATTTTCCGACGCTGCGCAACACCATGGGGGAGGGGCTCTTTGACCTCTTTGCCCGTGCCTATCTACTGCACCACCCCTCCCGTTCCACCACGCTGTTTGACCTTGGCGCCGGTTTTGTCCCCTTCCTCCGCTCAACTCGCCCCGCTGGGTATAGCGAGCCGGGCTTTGACCTCGCCCTCGATCTCGCCGCCTTGGAGCGGGCCCGCACCGAGTCCATCCGCGCCCGTGGGGTGGAGGGGGAGTCGGCCGCCCAACTCGATCCCCTGCTGCTGCTGGGGGGGGCACCACTGCGGGTGGCAGTACCGGAGAGCGTGCGACTACTGCATCTCTCCTATCCACTGATCCCCCTTCTGGAGGCGGTGGCGCGGGGCGAGACGCAGCCGCCTATCCCGCCAGCGCGCCCCACTTGGATCATCATTGCCCGTAGTCACTACCGGGTCTCCATGCACGAGCTGGAGCCGTGGCAATGGGCCCTGTTAAACCACGCCCAGCAGGGGGCCGGACCCCTCTACTCGGGCGTCCTGGCCGCGGCCGAGGCGGTGGGCGAGGGGGTGGATCTGCTCCTCTCGCGCTTGGCCCTCTGGCTGCCGTTGGCCGTGGCGCTGGGTTATCTCACGGTGGCGCCGTTGGCGTCGGAGGGGAGTGGGGAGCGCCCTGGCCACCTTCATGGACCCGCGGCCTGGCCAGCATAAAAGGCCATAAAGGTGGCGACGCAGCGCGCCACCTGCGCGTCAACCATCGCCATTGACTCTTCCATTGGCACATTCAGCTCCATACGCAGCCCCGCTTCACCGCGAAAACACATAATGAGTTGTGAGGCGGCGAGGCGGGGTTGGTCCACTTGCAAGATCTCCCGTGCCGTCAGCTCTTCGAAATAGGTCATTAAGCGCTGAATAAAACGGTCCGGTCCCGAGTAAAAGAAACGGCGCGATAGTTCGGGATTCTTTTCCGCCATATCTACGCAGAGGCGGTAGACGCGGATGGCCTCTGGGGCCAGTAGCTGCTCGACCGCAAAGCGGCCGATACGCAGTAGATTGGTGCGGCACTCGGTGTCGATGGAGAAGAACTCTTCCGGGATGGCTTCACTCGGACACTTGCTGGTCACAACGGCCGCAAACAGCTCCTCTTTGGAACTGAAATGGGAGTACACCGTGGGTTTCGAGACCTCCGCCTGCTCGGCGACGAGATCCATACTGGTTTTCTCAAACCCCTGAGCTAAAAAGATATTTTCTGCTGCTGTGAGAATCTGCCGGCGTTTGATTAAGCTCTTTTTTCTAGGTTGGGACACAACAACTCTCCGCGTTGACAATCTGAACTAAACGGTTTAGTGTGCATTTCGCCTCAAATATTGAGTGGCACTGTTCTGCTGACTAAACCGTGCCGTCAGGGTAGTGCACTAGGGGCACGGTGCAGGGCGCAAATGGAAGGAATCTGGATAATGGATGCTCATCGGATAGAGGCGCAGCCAACCCACATAGAGCGGCTTTGGCTGAGCGGGGTCCTTCACCGTCCAGGGGGGACCATCGGAATCTGTTTATTACTGGCACTGGCCCTCGCCAGTGGCGCCAGATTCCTAATTTTTGATACCAATTATCGGGTGTTCTTTAGTCAGAGCAATCCGGAACTAAAGACGCTGGATGCGTTTGAAAAAAACTATACCCAGTCCGATAACGTTCTGATTGTGGTGCGCCCACCGCACGGCGAACTCTTCTCTCCAGAAGCCCTCTCCGTGGTTGAGGATTTAACAAAAAAGGCGTGGTCCATCCCCAACGCCATCCGTGTTGACTCCCTCACCAATTTCCAAGATACCTGGGCCGATGATGACACCCTGGTTGTCGAACCGCTGGTGCGCGATGCCGCGGATCTCACCCCTCAGATGCTACACACCAAGCGCGCCCGCGCCCTCGCTGAACCGCTGCTAAAAAATAGCCTCATCTCTGCTGATGCGACGACGACCGGCATCAACGTCACCATTCAGTATCCACTGCTCAGCACGGACGAGGTTCCGCAAACGGTGCACTATGCTCGCAAGCTAGTGGCCGATGCGCAAGCGCAGCACCCCGACTACCAGTTCGCACTCTCGGGTCTCATCCTGCTCAACAACGCCTTTGCGGAGACCGGCGAAGGGGATATGGAGACGCTGGTGCCGGCGATGTATATGGTGTTGGCGCTGGCCGCGATGTTTATTGTGCGCAGCCTGGTGGCGGCCGTGGCCACCCTGGCCGTCATTGCCCTCTCAACGGTAGTGGCCATGGGGTGCGCGGGTTACCTTAACATTCCCTTGTCGCCTATCGCGGCGGCAGCACCGACCATCATCCTCACCCTGGCGGTGGCCGACAGCTTGCATATCATCCTCTCCACCCTGACTCAGATGCGCGCCGGCATGACCAAGCGGGAGGCGTTGGCCCATGCCCTGCGCACCAACTTTGTGGCCGTGACCATCACCTCTGTCACCACCGCCATCGGTTTTCTCACACTGAATTTTGCAGAGTCGCCAGTGTTTTGGCATCTGGGCATCATCAGTGCAATTGGCATCGCGGCCGGTTGGCTCTTCTCTCTCACCCTGCTGCCGGCACTGTTGACGCTATTACCGCTACGGGCGCGGGCAACGCCCTCCAGTTCAGAGCAAGCCGGCCACCGGCTAGGGCGTCTGGCTGAGGCGATGGTGAAGCACCGTCATGCCGTCATCATCTCCGCCATCATTGCAACTTTAGCATTGGTCGGGTTGGCGCCCTCGATGCGCCTAGATGACAATTTTGTGAAATATTTTGATTACGATATCCCGTTCCGCTCCGACGTCGAATTTACCATGGCCCACCTGACCGGTACCTATCGGGTGGAGTTTTCTGTCCCCGCCGGTCATCTGGAGGGGGTCAACGACCCCACCTATCTCCAACATCTCGAAGATTTCACTCTATGGTTGCGCAAGCAGCCGGTGGTGCGGCACGTCTATAGCTACAGCGACATCATCAAGCGTGTGAATATGAATATGCATGGTGATGATCCCCAGAGTTATACCGTGCCCACCGAGCAGCCCTTGGCCGCGCAATATCTGCTGCTCTATGAACTCTCCCTGCCTTACGGGCTGGGGCTGAACGATCGCATTGTGCTCGACCGTTCAGCCACGCGGGTGACCGTGACGCTGAATGACATCTCCATGGCCGATGTCCGCCGTTTCAATCAACTGGCGGCCCACTGGATGGCCACCCATTGGCCAGCGGGGATGATGGCGCAGCCGACCGGCGTGGCCGTCATGTTCTCCCATATCTCTCAGCGCAATATCGAGGGGATGTTGGTGGGGAATGCCTTGGGGCTGCTGCTGATCTCCGTCCTCTTGATGTTCATGCTGCGTAGCGTGCGGTTAGGGGTGATCAGCGCCTTTACCAACATCGCCCCCATCGCCATGAGTTTTGGCGTCTGGGCCGCCATCTCCGGTGAGATCGGCATGGCCGCCGCTACGGTGGCCGCCGTCTCCCTCGGCATCATCGTTGACGATACGGTCCACTTCCTGAATCGCTATCGCAATGAACTTCAGGCCGGCAAATCCAACAGTGAGGCCATCGTCGCTGCGGCTTCGACGGTGGGGCGCGCCGTCCTCACCATCTCCTTCATCATGATGGCGGGCTTCGTGGTGCTGGGGCTCTCCAGTTTTCGCGTCAATGTCCAGATGGGTCTGCTGACGGCTGTGGCACTGGGTTTGGGCTCGCTCTTTACGCTGCTTGTGACCCCGGCACTGCTGGCAGTTGGCCATACCGCTAAGGAGCAAGCAGGATGAGAGGGTGCACGACCAGATGGGGAGGTCTCTATCTCCTCTTGATCGGCTGGAGTGGGGCGTGGGCGGCGACCACGCCACCGGCTGACCCAGTTGAATATGGCTATGAGATAGCGGCCAAGGAGGATCGCTCTGATCGTGGCTTTCAAAGCAGCGTGGTGGATATCACCATGGTGCTGCGTAACCAGGCGGGAGCAGCGTTTGAGCGGGAGATGCGCCTCTCTACTTTAGAGGTGCCGGACGAGCAGGTGGGCGACAAATCGGTGGTGGAGTTTTTGAGCCCACCCGATGTAGATGGTACCGCGCTACTCTCCCACGCCAAGATCAAAGAGGCAGATGATCAGTGGCTCTATATCCCCGCACTCAAACGGGTCAAGCGAATCGCCTCCAGTAACCGCTCAGGTCCCTTTGTGGGGAGTGAGTTTGCTTACGAAGACATCACCGCCGATGAGCTTAACAAGTATCACTACCGCTATCTCCGCCAGGCACCCTGCGATGAGCGCAACTGCCTCGTCATCCAACGCACTCCGGTCTATGACGATTCAGGCTATGCCTATCAAGAGGTGTGGATAGATGATCAAGACTACCAGCAGCGCCGGGTTGAGTATTTCGACCGGGCTTCGCAGCACGCTAAGACCCTCGTATTAGACCACTATCAACTCTTCGATGGCCGCTTTTGGCGGCCCATGCGGCTGCACATGGTCAATCACAAGAGTGGGAAAGAGACCGATCTGTTAATGCGCAACTACCAGTTCATGATCTCGCTCACCGATGGTGAGATGTCTCCCGCGGCCCTGAAGCGGTTGCGGTAAGCCCATTTGAGTCTTTGTTATCGCAGCTTATTTGCCCTCTTGGTCTATTGGGGGGGCAGCGGCACGCTGCTGGCTGATACCCAGAGCCTGACGCAGATCGCTGTGGAACCGCGGTGGTACCTCTCTAGTGGGGAGTACCACCGCCAGTCGAGCATGGCGGATCTCTCGGTTGCCATTGAGCCCACCCTCGATTGGCAGGCCGCTGACAGCGACGCCCAGATCCGTATGAGTGCGCTGCTGCGGCTGGGGAGCGGTGAACAGGATCGAGATCACGCCGATGTAGGCGAGCTTTATTGGCGCCGCTCTTGGTCATCGAGCCATCTGCTCCTGGGTATCAACAAGGTGTTTTGGGGGGTGGCGGAGTCGGTCCATCTGGTGGATATCGTCAACCAGGCGGACTTTAAAGAGGATATCGATGGTGAACAGAAGTTGGGGCAGCCGATGGCAATGTTCACCTTAGAGGATGACCAGGCCTCACTCTCCCTCTTCGCCCTGTTTGGCTTTCGACCCCGGGCGTTTCCCGAGGAGCAGGGACGCTTTCGGGTGGTGGGCGACGCTCGGGTAGAGGATGACCCGGAATATGAGGCCAGCGGCTGGGAGCGTGATGTCGATTTTGCCGCCCGCTATAGCAGTTACCTTGGGCAGTGGGATTGGGCAGTATCGCTGTTTGATGGCACCTTCCGTGAACCACTGCTGGTGCCAACAGCGGATGGGGCGGTGTTGGTGCCGCGATATCAAGAGGTACGCCAAGGGGGCTTGGAGTTGCAGTACACCGAGGGGCCATTGTTGGGCAAATTGGAGGCGACCTACCGCGATATGGCCGGTCGGCAACGGGCTGCAATGGTGGGGGGGGCGGAGTACACCCTGTTTGGGGTAGGCGATAGTGCAGTGGATGTGGGGCTATTGGCTGAGTATGTGGTGGACAAACGCCCGCCTGAGTGGCCTCGGGCCGTCTTTCCCGAAGGGATCTTTTTAGGTGTTCGGGTGCTCGCCAATGATCCGGCAGATACCACGGCGCTGCTCGGGATCATGAGGGATCCCGATAGTGATGAGCAGATGTGGTCGGTGGAGGCGAGCGCTCGATTGGCGAGCGATGTCACCCTGACCTTGGAGGGGCGGGGCTTTTCTGGGGTTGCCCGCGAGAGTCTGCTCTACGGCGTGCGGAGCGACGACTATCTCCAAGTGGGACTCAATTTTTTCTTCTAGCCTGATTTTCTCCCTGTGGGGCGGCAAGGGACCTCGCTCTCCTGCTGAAAGACACCCAACCCTGTTTGGGTTGAGCGCCTGACAGGGAGGATGACTGCTCAATAGATATAGGCCGGTGACGTTGTTGGGGAGACGGACCGGCAGCCGAGAGAGGGAGTCCTCGGTTCATAACACGGGAGTAGTGACCACGCGGCTCACGATGCCATTGATGGCAATTCTTCACCGAACGATTCGGAGTGCCCCCTGGATGGGGCGCGTGACGTCGTTGAACGTTCATGGAATTAAGTAACGTGAGGAGGATGTCAATGGATTCGCAAGGAACTCAATGTGATGTATTGATTATCGGCCACTCTATGGCTGGCAGTACCTTGGCTCGGCATCTAAAGCTGCGCCACCCAGAGATGAACATCGTCGTCGTCGATAAAAAGAGCGAATTTGGCCACTGGGTCGGCGAGTCGATGCTAGAGATCTTTTTCGATTACGCCTCGCGCGATCTCCAGATGGGGCCCTATCTGGATAGCAATCACCTCTATAAACACGGTCTCCGTTTCTACTTCGACTCCCCGGAGAAAGATCTACCGGTGGCCGAGATGAGCGAGATCGGCCGCACCTGGTACCACGGTATCCCGTCTCACCAGATTGATCGCAAGCAGTTTGACCAAGATATCCTGCGTCTCAATCTGGCGGCCGGTATCGACGTGCGTCTGGGGTGCAAGGTTACTGGTGTCGAACTGGATGCCGAGCAGGGGCACCGGGTGAGCACTGAACAGGGCGAGATCCGCTGTCGTTGGTTGGTCGATGCCGCGGGATTTAATACTCCTGTTGGCCATAAGCTCGACCTCATCAAGCCCTTGACGCACCACCCCGTCTCCTCGCGCTGGGGGCGTTTCGAGTCGGCCAATGCCATCGACAAGTTGGGGGATGAGCGCTGGCGCGAAAGGGTGAACTTCACCAGCCGCTTTTTGGCCACCAACCACTTCATGTACCACGGCTACTGGATTTGGGTCATCCCTCTCTCGGAGGAGACCTTCAGTATCGGGGTGGTGTGGCGCCACGATATGGTCGAGCTGGATATCAAGGGGGAGGAGGATTTTCTTGCCTTCCTGAATCAGCACCGCGCCATGCGGGAGATCATCGGTGAACATGGCAAGCTGATCGACTATCACGGCCTCAAGAATATGGCACGGGTGGCGGATCAGTTCTTCTCCGCTGATCGCTGGTTCCTGGTGGGGATGTCCGCCGGTTTTATGGATCCCCTGCTCTCCTCCGGCTCGGCCATCATCGCTGATCAAAATCGCATGGTGGTGGATCTCATCGAGACCGACATGGCCGGCGATCGGCAAGCAATGGCCAACAAGGCGACCTGCTATAACGTCTATGCCCGTTGGTGGCTTGACTATTTTCTCCTCCATATCAGCAACAACTATCACGGTTCCTACGACCTCCACCGCCTACAGTTCGAACCGCTGCTGATGGACTACTTCGGCGTCGTCTTCCCCACTTCGGTGGCCCAGCGTTGGGGTTACGACCCGCAGGTCGATTATGGCGACGGCATGGCCCTGAAGCAGCAGAAGCACGAAATGGTAGAGCAGAGTGCCCTGAAGCGCGTCCATCGCATGGCCCACGAGCTGGCGCAATTCCTCCAGGACCATGGCGGTGTTTTCAAACACAACGCCGGCCGCTTCTGGGATGTTGAGCTGCGTTCCGAACATATGCGGCACAGCGTCTCCCGCGGTAGGACGCTCTCCGATGAAGCCATTATGCAGGTGCAGAAGGAGATCGTCCGCGCCGCGGCCCACCAGGCCCTCACCCGCATGGCTGAGGCAACCGGTGAACCGCTGCCAGAGGAGGCGATGGCCAAGGCGGTAGAGCTGGTGACGGAACAGGGTAGCTCTTTGGCACAAGCCGCGGCTACCGCACAGGAGTTGCTCTCCGGGGCACACCACACGGCCAAGCGTATGGCGTCGGCGGGTAGTTGGGCATAACGCTTGCCACTGATAGATAACACAGATAGCGGCCGACCCAGCGGTCGCCTTACTACATAACCCTATCCAGGGAGGAGTCGGACAGTGCAACAATTAGCAGATCAGGCATGGAATAACACGGCGGAGACGACTGAGATTGGCCACGCCGTAATGCGGGAGATCTTCCGGACGCGGCGTATGCTGCCCGGAGAGAGTGAGAAGGCGGAGCAGTTTGCGGAGGAGGCGGCCCCCCACCTGCCTAACATCATGGCAGCCATTGCCAAAGGGGAGCCGATCCACCTAGTGCTGCCGGCCTTCCCCGCCAAATCCCCCAATCGCGCCAAGACCCTCGGGCCAGTACCGGACCTGGGCGAAGACATTGCCTTTAAAAATCTGAACGACATGTGCGAGCGCATCAGCCGGGTCTATGACGGCGGCGCCAAGCTGACGGTCTGTTCCGATGGCCGTGTCTTTGCTGACGTGGTGCATATCCCCGATGACGATGTGACCACCTACAACCAGGAGCTGCGGGCCCGCTTCGGTGAGCGCTATCAGGGCACCATCGGCTTTTTTGATCTCGATGACGTCTACCCCTCCATGCCCGACTATGTGACCCTGCGGGAGGAGTTGATGGTCAACTACGCCGAGCCGTTGCAGTCCTTGCGCCAGCGCTGCAAAAGCGAGGCCGAGGCGGGGGAGATGTACAAGGGGATCACCCGCTTCTTGGTGGAGGACTATAGCGGTCTGCCTGAATTCCAGGGGCAGGCCAAAAATGCCATCCAGAACTATGCCCGCAAGGCGGCCTATCGCGTGATCCAGCGCAGTAACGCCTGGAGCCGTTTAGTGGCTGATCATCTGCCCGGGGTGATCCGCCTCTCCATCCATCCCCAGTTCCGCGTGTCGGCCAAGATTGGGGTCAATCTGGTCGGGGCTGAAGATGTGTGGACCACTCCATGGCACTCGGTGGTGCTGAAGGTGGGGGATAAGTCAACGCTGGTGCCACGTTCCGAGGCGGAACGGCGCAATGCGATGCTGATCTTCGAAAATGGTCGCCCGTTCTTCTATCAGCAGCGGGAGGCTGTCGCAAGCTAAGACCCTTCGTCTTGCCAGGAGGCGTGGAGGGCCACGTCGGGACGCTAGCTGCGTCAGCCAACCGAAGCGAGGAACGCAATGCAATGTACCAGATGAACATGATTGCCCCCTTTGGGGTGGAGTTAATCAATGACCAACCAGGACGGCCCATTACCGATATCCCTGCCGCGGAACTAGATGCGCTGGTGGAACAGCACAAAATTGTGTTGTTACGCGGTTTTGAGTTGCTTGAGCCCCATGCGTTTAAGCAATTTGCATCGAGCTTTGGACCCATGCTGAGTTGGAAGGAGTTCGGGGAGATATTGGATCTGCGAGTCGAGGAGCGACCGGCCAATCATATCTTCTCCTCCGGACGGGTCGAGATGCACTGGGATGGCGCCTATGTGGATGTGGTGCCGCACTACAGCGTCTTTCAGTGCCTCCACTCAGCCAACGAGGATGGCGGTGGTGGTGAGACGCTCTTCTCCGATTGCGAGCGGCTACTGGAGGGGCTATCAGCGGAGGAGTTCAACCGTTGGCAACAGGTGGAGATCCAGTACAGCACGGCCAAGGCGGCCCACTATGGCGGGCATATCTCGGTCCCGCTGATCGGTGCACACCCGCTCAACGGCCAGAAGACTGTGCGCTTCATTGAACCGGAAAATGAAGACAACATGGAGGTCAATCCGGTGCACCTCAGGGTGCTGGGGCTGGATGGCAAGGCGGATGAGTCAGAGTTTCTCCGTGGGATCACTAAACGGATCTATGACCCGGATGTGATGTATGCCCACGCCTGGCGAACCGGTGACTTTCTCCTCGCCGATAACCACGCCCTATTACATGGGCGGGCCAAGCTGCGGGGCAACACCTCGCGGCATGTGCAGCGGATCCAGGTGTTGAATCGGTAGTTGATGGGGCGTTGCCGGTAGGTCGAGGTGACTCGACCTACCGGCAATCCGTTGACTACGCGAGCCGCTCCCGGGCGGCATCCAACAGCAGGGTGCACTGTTCATCGGTGCCGATGGTGATGCGCAGATAGTCGCGGATCCGCGGCTGGTTGAAGTGCCGCACGATGATATTGCGGCTGCGGAGGAAGGTCATCATCTCCTCCGCCGGAATGGGGGGACGGGCCAGGACGAAGTTGGCCGACGAGGGAAGGACGGTGAAACCCAGCTCCGTCAGGGCCGCGCTGAAGCGTTCGCGGGTTGCCATGATGCGCTGGCAGAGCTGGTGGAAGTAGGTGTGGTCACGCAGGGCGGCGGTGGCACCGGCGATGGCCAAGCTCCCGACAGGATAGGAGTTGAAGCTGTCCTTGACCCGCTGTAGGGCATCAATGAGGTGGGGCTGCCCGAGGGCAAAGCCGACGCGCAAACCCGCCAGGGCACGGGACTTGGATAGGGTTTGGATCACCAACAGATTATCTAACTCCGGGATGAGGCAACTGGCGCTCGTCCCGCCGAAATCGATGTAGGCCTCATCCACTACCACTACGGCGTCGGGGTGGTGACGCGCCAGGGTGGCGATCTGCTCCAGGGGCAGCAGGCGGCCGGTGGGGGCGTTGGGGTTGGGGAAGATAATGCCGCCCGTGGGACCGCGATAGGCATCGATATCGATAGCGAGATCGGCGGTGAGTGGCATCGTCTCATAGTCGATGCCAAAGAGGCGGCAGTAGACCGGATAGAAAGCGTAGGTGATGTCGGGAAAGCGCAATGGTTGCGGCCGCTTGAGCAGCGCTTGAAAGGTGTGGGCCAATACCTCATCCGAGCCATTGCCGACAAATACATGGGCCTTGCTGAGCGCGAACTGCTCCGCTATCGCCTCCCGCAAAACCCCGCCATCAGGGGGTGGATAGAGCCGCAGACCGGCACCGCTGGCGTGCTGTAGGGCGGCGGCCACCGCGGGGGAGGGCGGATAGGGATTTTCATTGGTGTTGAGCTTGATGACATCGGTCTGTGTCGGCTGTTCGCCAGGCACATAGGGGCTCAACTGGTGAACGATATCGCTCCAGAGTCTGCTCATGGTATCGGCGGTTCGGCGTGGCGGGGTGGTAGGGAGTGGATGGCTACTATACCCCAGCGACCTAGCGTTGTCCGCGCACCGGCGCGGGGTGAAATGGCGTGTGGGAGGAGAGGTCGGTGCGAGGATCGCGGAGCGCTGGTTTGGGTGCAGCGAGTGGTGGCATTCAGGCGGTGGGCATCGCCTACGTCGGTGTCATCGCCACCTGGGGCAGCTCACCCCTGGCCATTAAATGGAGTGGTGAAGGGGTCGGTTTCCTATTTGGGGCCACCGCCCGGGTGGTCTTGGCCTGGCTATTTGCGTGGCTCATCTGCCTGATTATCGGCCTACGGGTGCGCACCGATCGCCCAGCGCTGATCAACTATTTGATCGGCGGCTTGGGTATCTATGGCACCACCCTGGCCCTCTACTGGGGGGCCCAGTTTGTGCCCTCCGGTTGGGTGGCGGTGCTGTTGAGCGCAACCCCCTTCGTGAGTGCCCTGTTGGGGCATCTGGTGTTGGCAGAGCGGCTTGGCGGATTTTCCCGCTGGCTCGGGATGGGGATTGCGTTAAGTGGCATCGTGCTCATATTTCTGCGGGGCTATGCCCTCCATGAGTTGGCCGGTCTCGCCGTTGCTTCGGTGCTACTGGGGACGCTGTTTCACTCGGCCAGTATGGTCTGGATCAAACGGCTGGACGCCGGGGTGCCGGCCCTGGCGCTGGTGGCCGGCTCTTTGGGGTGTGCTGCGATCCCGCTTCTATTCACCTGGTCGGGGTTTGACGGCCGCTGGCCGGTGGCCATCTCCCCCAAGACCATGGTCGCCATCCTCTATGCCGCGCTCTTCTCCACCGTGCTGGGATTGGCGCTCTATCTCTATGTGTTGCGACGCTTAGGCCCGACCCGGGTGGCGTTTGTGATGTTCGTTACGCCGGTCTTTGCCCTGCTGGTGGGGCACTGGATCAACGGCGAGGTGATCGATGGGCGCATCTGGTTGGGGGCGGCGCTGGTAATCAGCGGGCTCGGGCTATTCGAGGGTCCGCTCTCGTTTTCATTGGCATCGATTACGGCAGGGAGGCAGGCCCATGAGTCTGAGTGAGATCTATCTATTGGCCATGTTGATCATCTTCGCGGTGCCCTATCTCATCTGGCGCCTGGGCCGTACCGAATACTATGCACCGCTGGTGGTGGTGCAGATCGTCTGTGGCATCCTCCTCGGGCCGGGGGTGTTGGGGGCCGCCTATACCGATTTTTACCACTATGTGTTTCGCCCAGAGGTGATCTTGGCGCTGAACGGTGTCGCCTGGTGGGCGGTGATGCTGTTTGTCTGGATCGCCGGGATTGAGCTGGATCTCGATGATGTCTTCGCCCACCGCTTTGATACGGGGGTGACCGCCGGTTTGGCGTTGGGTTCGCCACTGGCCTTTGGCGCCGTAGTGGCGTTCGGGCTCACCTTCTACCCCGGTTGGGTGGGGGAGAGTGCGGTGGCCTGGCAGTTTGTCTTAGGGGTGGGGATGGCCTGTGCCGTCACTGCACTGCCTATTCTCATCCTCTTCATGGAGAAGCTGGAGGTATTTCGGCAGCCCCTGGGGCAGCGCATTCTGCGCTATGCCAGCCTGGACGATGCGGCAATCTGGCTGGTATTGGCGGTGATCCTGATGGATTGGGAGCGCTTGGGGCGGCAGCTCGGTTTTCTCACCCTCTTCCTCATGGCCATGTTGGCGGTGCGCTGGCTAATGGTGCGCATCCCACCCACCGATCGCTGGTATGTCGGGCTCATCTGGCTCATTGCCTGTGGTTTGGCGGCGGACTGGGCGGGGCTCCACTTCATGGTGGGGGCCTTCCTCTCCGGTGCCGTGTTAAAGGGAGAGTGGTTTGAGCAGACGGCACTAGATCGGCTCCGGCAGCACGTGCTGCTGGTGGTGATGCCGGTCTTCTTCCTCAGTACTGGGCTACGTACCGACTGGCAGATGGGGGGCGGTGCCGTAGTGGTGGTGGCCGCCGGTCTGCTGGTGGCATCGGTGGCCGGCAAGCTGTTGGGGCTGAAGTTGGCTGGGCTGCTGCTAGGGTGGCGTGAGGGGGAGGCGGAGTTTATCGGCTGGCTGCTGCAAACCAAGGCCCTCATTATGATCATCTTCGCCAACATCCTGCTGGACCGGCAGATCATCACCGATGCCACCTTTACCGCCCTGCTGCTGATGGCGGTGGGTAGCACCATGCTGGCGGTGCCGATGGTGACCCCCAAAGTGGCTCGGTTACGGGAGGAGGCGCAGACCGGGTAGCGCGCCCGAGGTTACTCCGGCTGCGCGGTCGGGGTGGTGAACAGCAGGTCCCACACCCCATGGCCCAGGCGGGCGCCGCGGCGCTCAAATTTGGTCTGTGGCCGGTGGTCGGGACGGGGTACGTAGTCGCCGCTGGGGCTGCGATTGGTGAGGCCAGGGGTGCCGCTTAGCACCGCCAGCATATGCTGGGCATAGGGCTCCCAATCGGTGGCGAGGTGGATCGCCCCACCGGGTTTCAGCTTGCGGACCAGCAGCGCCACCAGGGGTGGCTGGATGAGACGACGCTTGTGGTGGCGTTTCTTGTGCCAAGGATCGGGGAAGAAGATCTGCACTCGATCAAGTGAACCATCGGCCAGCTGGCGCTGGAGTACCTCCACGGCGTCGGTACACATCACCCGCAGATTGGTTAAACCGAGCTGCTCTACATGGATCAGTAACCGCCCCACGCCGGGGCGGTGGACCTCGATGCCGAGCCAGTCGTGGTCAGGTTGGGCGGCCGCCATCTCGGCCAGGGAGTCGCCCATCCCAAAACCGATCTCCAGCACCCGTGGTGCCTCGCGCCCAAACAGGGTGTTGAGGTCGATGGGCTGCTCCCCCGCCTCCACGCCAAAGCGTGGCCACAACAGCTCTAGGGCGCGGGCCTGGCCCTCGGTCAGGCGCCCCTCGCGGCGGACGAAAGAGCGGATGGTGCGGCGTGGTGGGGTTGTGGGTTGCTCGGCGTCGGCGGTCATGGGGGGCGGTGGAGGAGGCCGGGCCGTGAGGCCCGGCGGGGGTCATTATCAGAAGAAGGTGCCGGCGAGGGGGGAGGAGGCGCTGGCGTAGCGCTTACGCGGCATCCGGCCGGCGAGAAACGCCTCGCGGCCCGCCTCAATCGCCTTCTTCATGGCCGAGGCCATCAAGATGGGGTCCTTGGCCTCGGCGATGGCGGTGTTCATCAACACCCCGCCGCAACCCAGCTCCATGGCGATGGCGGCATCAGAGGCGGTACCAACCCCCGCATCCACCAGGATGGGGACCTTGGCGTTCTCGACAATCTCGACGATGTTGTAACGGTTCTGGATCCCGAGCCCGGAGCCGATGGGGGCAGCCAGCGGCATCACCGCCACGCAGCCCATCTCCTCCAGGCGCTTGGCGATAATGGGGTCGTCGGAGGTGTAGACCATCACCTTGAAGCCATCCTTCACCAAGATCTCCGCCGCCTCTAGGGTGGCGGTGACATCGGGGTAGAGGGTCTTCTGGTCACCCAACACCTCCAGTTTGACCAGATCGTGGCCATCCAGCAGCTCACGGGCCAGGCGGCAGGTACGCACGGCGTCGTCCACGGTGTAACAGCCGGCGGTGTTGGGCAGGATGGTATAACGGGTGGGAGGGACGACATCCAGTAGATTGGGTTCACCCGGGTTCTGGCCGATGTTGGTGCGCCGCACCGCCACCGTCACGATCTCTGCACCGCTCGCCTCAATGGCGACGCGGGTCTCTTCCAGGTCCTTATACTTGCCAGTGCCGACGAGTAGGCGGGAGGTGTAACGCTCGCCAGCAATAATGAGCGGATCTTGCCGGTCAGACATAGCGCATCTCTATATAGAAGGATTGGATAGGGTTGCTGCGGGGAGAGCAGGGATTATAGCGGCTGCGAAGGCTGGCCGCCGCCGATGGCATGGACCACCTCGATCTGGTCCCCCGGTGCAAAAATGTGTTCTGCGTAGCGGCTGCGGGGGACTATGTCGCGGTTGACCTCCATGGCGATACGCCGGCCCTCCAGGCCCAAGGTCGCCACCAGCTGGGCGGCGGTGTAGTCGGTGGAGACCTCACGGGCCTCGCCATTGACGTATATGGTCATCATGGGGCGAAAGACTAGCGGTTGCCCCACAAGGGCGTCAAACCCGAAAATTGTCTCCCTAACATCCCTTTCACAAGTGAACCCACCATGGCACAACCCTCCGCGGATCTCATCTCCCCCTCCGAGGCGGTCACCCTCGATGGGCTGTTCCGCGCCCGCGTGCGCCACTCCCCCCTGGCCACCGCCTATATCGCCCACAACGGTAACGCCTGGGTGGCCACCAGCTGGGCGCAGATGGGGTGGGAGGTGGCGCGCTGGCAGGCGGCCTTACAGCGGGAGCGGTTGGCGGCGGGGGAGCGGGTGGGGATCCTGCTGCGCAACGGGCCGGCGTGGGTCCAGTGCGAGCAGGCCATCTTGGCCCTCGGCCTGGTGGTGGTACCGCTCTATGTCGAGGATCGGGCAGAGAACAGCGCCTTCATCTTGACCGATGCCAATGTGCGGGTGCTGGTGGTCCAAGATGAGCGCCACTGGCATCGGCTTGCCGCCGCCATCGATGGCTGCCCCCAGCTCCAGCGGGTGGTGCTACTCAATGGCCTGCCGGAGCTGGAGGACCGGATCGCCGTGAGCGCCATCGACTGGTTACCCAAAGAGGCGATGGAGCAGGAGGAGCGGGTGGGGGAGCCGGGGGCGCTGGCCACCATCGTCTACACCTCTGGCACCATCGGACGGCCGAAGGGGGTGATGCTCTCCCATCGCAACATCCTGGCCGACGCCTGGGCCTGTGCCCGCTTCAGCGAGGGGCTGTTCCACCGTGCGGATCGCTTCCTCTCCTTTATGCCCCTCTCCCACACCTTTGAGCGCACCGCCGGTTACTACCTGCCCATGATCATCGGCTCGGCCGTCGCCTACGCCCGCTCGGTGCAGCAGCTCGCCGAGGACCTGCCGATGCTCCAGCCCACGGTGATCGTGGCGGTACCGCGGCTATTTGAGCGGATCTACGCCCGCATCGAGAAGCAGTTAGCGGGCAAAGGGCGGCTGTCGCGCGCCCTATTTCGTTTGACCCAAGAGGTGGGCTGGCAGCGGTTTGAGGAGAGCCAGGGGCGAGGCACCGGGTCGTGGCGCCTGATGCTCTGGCCGCTGTTGGATGCCCTGGTGGCGAGTAAGGTCCGCGCCCTGTTTGGCGGTCGGTTGCGCTTTGCCATCAGCGGCGGGGCGGCCCTCCCGCCGGAGGTGTCGCGTTACTTCATCGGCCTCGGCCTGGAGGTATTGCAGGGCTATGGGCTCACCGAGAGCGCGCCGGTGGTGAGCTGCAATCTACCGCGGGACAACGACCCCACCACCGTCGGCCGGCCGCTACCGGGGGTGGAGGTGCAGATCGGCGAGGATGACGAACTACTGGTCCGAGGCCCCAACGTCATGCTGGGGTACTGGAACGACCACGACGATGCGACACCGGTGATCGATCTCTTCGACTGGCTCCACACCGGCGACCGCGCCCGGTTGGTGGATGGCCGCATCCAGATCACCGGTCGGAGCAAGGAGATCCTCGTGCTCTCCAACGGTGAGAAGGTTCCACCGGCGGATATTGAGACGGCGGTGGGGCTCGATCCTTTGGTGGAGTTTGCCGTGGTGGTCGGGGAGGGGCGCGCCTGGCTCGGGATGTTGGTGGCGCTCGACCCGGGGCAGTGGGCGGTACTGGCCGGGGAGTTGGGGCTTGCCCCCGATGCCGCGGCCAGCCTGACCAATCGCGCCCTGCATCGCCAGCTCTTGGCCCGCTTCAACCAACGGCTCTCCCAATTCCCGGGCTATACCCGCATCCGCCGCTTGGTGCTCATCCTCGATCCCTGGACCGTGGAGAACGGGATGCTCACCCCCACCATGAAGCTGCGCCGCCAGCGGGTACAGGAGCGCTACGCCGATGCCATCGAGCAGCTGTTTGCCAGCCCTGCCCCCTAAGGTGCTCCAGGGGGCATAGCGGCGCCGTTGCCTTAGCCAACCTGGCCTATCTGGCCCCCATCGGGTCACTCGGGTGAGGGGTGGGGCTTTACCGAAATTAACCCTAACTCCCTGGCGACACTGGCATGATGACGGGGGGCGATGAGGCAAATGGGGCGGGGAAGGTGTCTGTGATAACAGGCACAGTCGCTAACCATCGCATTCAATTCGTAAATACCTCCTGCTAACATGAGCGGTCCGGCACCCCGACTCGGCCCAGCGCCCGGGCCGCTCCGTGCGTAACCAAGATCGGAACAGATCTCATGAAGAGTGCCCTCAATCTACATGTCGAACGGCTGGAGAAACCCTCCGCCATCTCCTTCGACGTTCGTTCCCAGGCGGTGAAAAACTGGGTCGAGGCGCTGCCGATGGGCCACATCGGCGAGGCGACTCGGCAGATCTACACCGCCTTGCGCGAGACCAACGGCCTCGAAATCGATCCCAAGCTGCGCTTTGAACTCCTTGAGGCGCTATGGCAACCGGTCCACACCATCCTCCCTGCGCTCTTCCGCCACTTCTCTGGCAACCAGTTCCCCCTGCCGAAAAAGGCCCAAAAGGTGGCCCAGCTCTCCACAGATCTGCAAGCGGAGCTGCTCCTTGGCTATCGGCTGGCGCTGGATGGGCGGGATAACTCCTCCTGGTTCGGCCGCAAGGCCCAGAAAAAGCAGAAGGCGACCTGCGCCCACCGGCTCCTTCACTACCTCCAGGGGGTACTGGAGAACTATCGGATGCTCAACCTGGCCGCCCCCCGGGGTCTGTGGCGCGAGGCCCACCGGGTCTACATCGAAGCGGGCCAGATGGGTTTCCTCGATGACCCGGTAGAGGTGCCTGGCCAGCAGGCCACCCCCCTCTCCCGGGAGTACAAGCAGATGGTGCTCATCACCCTGCTGCCGGCCCATCTGCTCCGCCCGGAACAGATGGATCTGGTGCGTCGCTCCATGGGGACCTGGACTACGGACCTGAAGCTCAGTGAGCCCAGCAAGGAGCTGGAGTTGCGGGCCCCCTACTGCGTGCTGCTGCATATGGATATGCCGCCCCTGGCCAACGATGGCCGCTGTCAACGGCTGCGCAACGAGCGGGCCAGCGCCTTGATGCTGGACCCCTCCCGGATCCGGACCCGCATTGAGGGATTACTGGCCAGCAACGCCGCCACGGTACAGGTCGAGGGGGTCTCCCTGGCCGCCGACACCGCCGGGGCACTGCTCCGCAACTGGGGGGCGCCGCCGGCCCGCACCGAGGTGCGGATCGCCCAGGACCTGCCCGTGGATGTGGCCATTGGCCTCTCCGCCGTGCACTACCTGATGCGCCACCGCAATGCCGAGGAGGCCGGTATTCCCACCCTCCACCAGGTGGCGGCCAAACCGGCCCGCTCGCCCAAGCCGCAATCGGCAGAGGCGCAGCCGGCGGCGCCGAGCGGCAACTCGCTCAACCTCTCCTTCGCCGGCCAGCAAAGCGCGGTGGATAAGCCCAAGATGAGCGTGCGCCAGGGCGAGTTCATCTCCTCCCAAGAGCAGAACGATGACGAGACCTGGGCACAGGTCTATGACCAGTCGGTCATCGCCCCGAAAAACTGGACCGAGGTCGGGGAGGAGAAGGCCTATCTGGCCGTGCCGGGCAAGGTGCTGGATGCCAGCGACAACGGCTACCGCATCGGGATGCCGGTCTCCAAGGTAGAGCAGCTCAAGGTGGGGGACCTCCTGGGGGTGATCGGCCTGGAGGGGCAGAGTTGGCGGATCGGCTCCACCCGTTGGGTGCGCCAGGAGGGAGATAGGGAGCTGCAAGTGGGGGTGCAGGTCCACATGAGCGACGCCGTGCCACTCCAGGTGAAGGTGCGCCATGGTGGCACCGAGAGTGCGCCCCAGCGCTGCCTGCTCGGCTTTGAGGGCAGCGGTTCCGCCCTAATCCTGTTGCCGAGCCTGCCCGGTATCCATGAGAAGCGGCTCACCCTCACCGATGGCAGCATCGAGGCGGGGTTACGGCTGGGGGAGAAGGTGGCCGGCTCCGCCCTGTTCGAGGCCTACCGCTTCGAGATCTCCGGCGCCAAGATTGTCGCCGACATGCGCGACTGCCCTGACCAGTTCTACCACATGGTGGAGCGTTTCCTCCCCCCCGATCA
>QKFD01000006.1 GCA_003251535.1 Chromatiales bacterium
GATGGCCCCCTGCGCCCCTTGGGATCCGATGGTCCCCTGAGCCCCCTGCGGGCCGGCGTTCCCTTGGGCCCCTTGTGGGCCAATCAGAGAGGTCCCGCTGCCCCACGCCCCACTGCTCTTGGGACCGAAGAGCGTCGAGGTGTTGGTGTTGATGAAAAAGTCACCATCCACGCCATCGGCCGGCAGCGGATCACTGCTGCCGGAGAGGACACCAGGCCCGGTCGCCCCCTGAGCACCTACCCCACCTTGGGGCCCTTGGGCACCCATTGTCCCCTGAACCCCGGCGGGACCTTGCGCACCCACGACCCCTTGGGCGCCCTGTGCCCCTGTGAGACCCTGCGCCCCCGTGCTCCCCTGCGGACCGGCGTCGCCCTGTGCCCCCTGCACCCCTTGAGGTCCCTGCGGCCCGGTGATGGCGCCCGAGGTACACCCCCCCAAGGCACCGCTCCCATCAAAGCAGACCACATTGTCCAGCGCCGGCGCTGAGGGGAGACCGGAAACCGTCACTGTACCGTTGTCATCGACCCGCAGGCGGGGCGTGCCACCCGATGAGTCGGTCACGGTGACGCCACCACCCGCCGGCGGGGTCAGCTCGATATCGGCCGCAATGCCCAATTGGGGGATCACCGCAGCGGTGGTGGCCGCCATGGCCAACACCGTTGACTTGGGTTGAAGCTTAAACTTGCTCATGATTCAAAGCACTCCATGCGATATCGGTTTGGTTCAGGCGCCGAGACGACGACGCGCCGCCCCCAGCGTTAAGAGGGACAACAGCATCACGGCCAGCCACGAGAGGGTGGGGATCACTTGGCCCGTAAAGACGATATGGCCAGGGATGATGTTGGCATCCTGGATATCGGTCGTGGCGGACTCGGCAACATCGAGATAAGCAGGACCACTCCCGTCGGTGTTGTCGAGCGTCAACGGGTTGGTCGGGGTCCCTGCGATCACCAGGCTATTGCTGACCGATTGGGTCGAGCCCGATGCCAATTGGAAGGTCTTACCGCTACTGCTGGTGAACACCAGGTTATAAAAGTCACTATCACCGGAGAGGATGGTGGTGGTACGACACCCATCCTCAAACTGGACGGTACTGGTGCCTGCCACAAAACTGCCTTGGTTATCCCAGTTTCCTGAGACATAGAGATAGGCGCTGTCACCGCTTAGCGTGCCCCCACTCTGGATGGTGACGTCGCGCAGACTGGCTAACGCTGCGCTCCCCCCCTGCACCAGACCAGCGATGGCCAGATCGGCGCAGTGGAAGGCGGCCCGACCACTCCCAAAATCGACAGAGGCCCCCGCCGGTACGCTGATCTGGGCCCCCCACGCGGGGAGCGCTGGGGCCATGCCGCCCAAGAGGGTCAAGAGGCCTAAAGTCCGCCTCAACCGGTGGGCGGGTTGAACTCGATTGGTCATTCCATCTCCTAACATACCGCTCCTCCCCCGCAATACGGTGCCCAATCATAGGCACCAGAAACCCCATCGGGGTCGATCCAATGTAAAGCCTAAATATATGCCTTTTCCGCCCTTTCGCCGCAAGCGCCTGTCATGCGAGCGCAGTTGACAGAAAATCGGCGGAGCCGCCACACTGCGGGCGACCTAATTGCCCTGGATGGCGCAGAGGATCGAAACATCCGGGCAGGGGCGCGGTCAACAACCGTTGACTTATTCACTCGCGACTTAAGGAGACCAAGGAGATGAGCGAACCCTTTATGGCGTCCATCATGATGTGGGCTGCCAACTTTGCTCCCCGCAACTGGGCCTACTGCCAAGGCCAAACCATGAACATCTCGCAAAACACCGCGCTGTTTTCACTGCTGGGCACAACCTACGGTGGGGACGGGCGGACCACCTATATGCTCCCCAATCTATCCAGCCGCGCCCCCATTGGCACCGGGCAGGGGGCGGGACTAAGCCTCTACAAATTGGGCCAGCTGGGCGGTGCGGAATCGGTCACCTTGGATAGCAGTAATCTCCCCCCCCACAAGCACGCCCTTGAGGGTTACTCCACCCCCGCGACCACCGCCACCCCAGCCGCCCAGGCGCTACCGGCCGCCACCGTCAGCTCGGTGCGCGACAGCTATGTCTACGCCTACGCGACCACCGGTACTGCGGTAGCGATGGGGAACACGGGCGTCACCGGCAGCGGCGCGCCGGTGCAACACGTCCCGCCCTATCTGGCCATCAACTTTATCATTGCAATGCAAGGTCTCTACCCTTCACGCAACTGATATACCGAGCCCTGGCGCGCGGTCCCCTACCGCGCGCTGGCCTCAACCAAAGAGACTTTCGTAGTAGATCCCCTCGTCATTCGCCTCCACTGCGGAGATAAAGAGCTGCCACACCTGACCGTGGGGATCACTCATCGGTACGGTTTGATCGGGTAAGCGGCGATCTGCCGGCCCCTTGAAGGTCACGCAAAACGGTTTTTCACGGATGGCGACACCGCCGACAATACGCCCGCCGAGCCCCCGCTCAGGGAGAGGGATCACCCTTTCCAGGACCAGCTCGATGGCGCTACCGTCGGTGATGGCAATATGAAATAACCCACCGACCAACGGCTCCATCTGTTCATAGGTCACGCGGGAGAGATCGATGGGGAGAGTGGATGTCATTTTATTAGATCCCTACCTTGGGGCGGCCGCCGGTTGGAAACCAACACATGCGTTCAAAGCCTGATTGCGTTTCCAACGTACGAAAGCCCAGCAAACCATAGAGTCGTTTAGCACTCACATTTTGGCTGGCCACGGTCAATGCCAGTGGTGCCCTCACGGTGGCGGCCGCCTGTTGCAGCCCCTGTAGGAGCTGCGTGCCATAACCTTTACCGCGGGCCTGTGGCAGAAATAGGATATCGATGACGCGGATCTCGTTGGGTCCAAAATCGACCACCAACCGACCGGCCCGCTCCCCCTGCACCTCAACAATAAAATAGAGGGCATTGGGAAACATATCGCCATAGCCTTGGGTCTGACAGTGGCGTTGCCAATCGATGAGCCCCTCCACCACCTCTTCATCCAGTTCTAACAGACGCAGATCATCACGGGAGGCACGGTAGAGGGCGGCTAGGAAGGGTTCATCTGAGCTGCGCGCTGGGCGAACCCCTAAGGCGCCATTCAATTGAAAGCCTGGAAACACGACGCATCACTCCTTGCGGCAGCCGGTCAAATCTCATTTAGAATTGTTGAACGGTGCCCATTCTACACGGGCCGCCCGCTTGTACCATCGGCCCTGCGGCGACCCCCTCGCCCTCTGGACACTTTTTAACTATGGACGTTACCCCCTACCCGCCCCTGCGTCACCACCGCCTCCCTTTCACCTTCGATGCAGAACCGCTGGCCACTGAGGTGGCGCAGCTACCCGCTACGGCGTGGCTCCCCCACTACAATCCCAGCGCCTATGAGGGGGGGTGGTCGGTCGCCCCACTGCGCGCCATTGAGGGCCTAGCCACCCATATCTATCCCGATCCGCAGGGCGGGGAGCGCTTCCGTGATACCCCACTACTGAGCCACTGCCCCGCCACCGCCGCACTACTGGCGCAGTTCGCCTGCCCTCTGCGGGCAGTGCGCTTGATGCGGCTGGCGGCCGGCGCCATCATCAAGCCTCACCGTGATCTGGCGCTGGCCATCGCCGACGGCGAGGTGCGTCTGCACATCCCCATCGTGACCCATCCGGCGGTGGAGTTCGTTGTTGCCGGCCAGCGGGTCCCGATGGCCGCGGGCGAGTGCTGGTTTCATGACTTCACCGAAGAGCATAGCGTTGCCAACCGCAGCCCCCAGGACCGCATCCATCTGGTCATGGACTGCGCCGTCAATCCGTGGCTATTGGCGCACCTGGGCCCATGAGTCATCCCGCCGATCCGCCCTGGTCCACCCTGAGTGAGGTGCTACAACAGGACCCTGCCGCGCAGGAACGGCTCTGGGGCATTGAAGAGCCGGCCGCCTTCGCCGCAGCCCTGGTGGCCTTTGCCGCTGACCATGGGATAGCGCTCGATGTTTCGGCGGTGCTGGAACGCCTCCACGCCGCCCGCCGCCGCGCCCTGGAGACATTACAGTGGCAATAGATGATTGGCAGACGCGGCTTGCCCAGTGGCTACCCGTTCTACTGAGTGATGGCATAGCGGGACCGCAGGTCCACTGGCACTATGCCAAAGGGGTGGAGTTAGAGGCGCCCTTCTTCCACCAGACCGCCTACTGGCTCCGACAGCGCCCCTACAACCTGTTGTTTGAGCAGATAACGGCCCTCGATCACCTCGAACCGCTCCTCTCGACGTTAACCGAGGTGGTGCCCTCCGGCTTCATCTTCCACCTCTCCCGCTGCGGCTCGACCCTGGCGGCCAACCTGCTGCGGGTACCGGCCACCCATCTGGTCTATGCCGAACCGCCCCTGCTCGATCAACTGCTGCGCCGCCTGCCAACGGCGGCCGAGGTAACGCCCGCTCAGCTGCATTGGCTGCGCCTTCTGCTCGCTGCCTTAGCCAGCTTCGGCAGGGGTCGCAAACAGCGCATGTTCATCAAACTGGATGCCTGGGATATCGTCGATGGGCCGCTTCTGCGGGCCGTTGCGCCGCAGACGCCGGCTCTGTTTCTCTATCGGGATCCTTTGGAGATCTTGGTCTCCCACCGCCGCTCACCCGGGATGCACGCCCTGCGTGGCGCCCTGGATCTCAGCAAGTTGGGCCTGCCGCTGGAGCAGGTGCTCAACATCCCCGAGCAGGAGTATCTGGCGACGGTGTTGGCACTCATCTGCCGAGAGGCGTGCCACCAAGCGGAGTTGGGGCAGCTCCGCTTGATCAACTACGATGAGTGGCTGCAAGCCCCCATCGAGCAGCTGGAGCACAGTTTCCAGCTCCACTTCAGCCAGGAGGAGCGGAGGGCCATGGTGGGGCGGCTCAAACTGGATGCGAAGAGCCCCACGCTCCCCTTTCAGGCAGACGGGGCCAATAAACGGCAGGCGGCCGATCCGGCCCTCATCGCCCTCGCTGAACGGCTGCTCTACCCCTGGTATGAGCGGCTAGAGGCGCTACGCAGCCGACAGCGGGCAGAGGCAGTTACGCTTGATAGGTCTCGGGACTCGGTACCACCTGCTCCAACAGGCGGCGCACCTGCTCCATGCCGTTGACCAGATGGTGCTCGATCTCCTTCATGGTGATCTCCCCCTCCCCGCGCCCCGCGGCCATATTGGCGACCACCGCGACACAGGCGTATTTCAGCTCCAACTCGCGCGCCAACGCCGCCTCCGGCATACCGGTCATCCCCACCAGGTCACAGCCGTCCCGTTCCAGCCGATTGATCTCGGCGGTGGTCTCCAGCCGAGGCCCTTGGGTGGCGGCATAGGTACCACCATCCAGTGGGTCGAGCCCCAACGCCTGGGCGGCACTCACCAGCACCTTCCGCAGGGGTTCATGGTAGGGGTAGGTAAAATCGATATGGGTGACGTGGTTCAACCCCTCTTCAAAGTAGGTGTTCACCCGGCTCCAGGTGTAGTCAACGATCTGGTCTGGGAACACCAACCGCCCCGGCTGCATGTCGGCCCGGATCCCGCCCACCGCATTGACGGCGATCACCCGATCGGCCCCCCCCTCCTCCTTCAGCGCCCAGATGTTGGCCCGGTAGTTCACCTTGTGGGGCGGAATGGTGTGGCCATAACCGTGGCGGGCCAGAAAGACCACCTCATGGCCACAGATCACCCCATGGGTCAGTGGACCGGAGGGTTCGCCATAGGGGGTATGGACCAACTCTCGATTGGTGATCTCCAGATTCTTGAGGGAGGTGAGGCCGGTGCCGCCGATGATTGCCAGTTTTGCCATTGAACTGCCTCTTCTTGTTGCGGCTTTAAAGGTGATGGTCACAGGGAGGGGGGGCCCGACATCCCGTGGGCTGTGAACGCAAAAGACGCCTGCCTACATCCCCTTGACGGCGAAGATCCCCGGGGCGTTGCGCAGATAGCCTTTGTAGTCCATGCCGTAACCGAAGAGATAGCGGTCCACTACCTCTATGCCAACAAAATCGGCCTTGAGGGGGCAGCTGCGCGACCGCAACTTCTCCACTAAGACGGCGGTCAACACCTCGCGTGCCCCTTGGCGGCGCAGCTCCTCGACAATCGCCTCCAAGGTGAGCCCCTCATCCAGGATGTCGTCGATCACCAGCACCACCCGGTCAGCCACAGGGCTCTGGGGACGTGCCTGCCAGTGGAGTTCGCCGCCGGCGGTTTCACCGCGGTAGCGGGTGGCGTGGATGTAGTCGATCTCCAGGGGGAAGTCGAGTTCCATTAATAGCAGTCCAGCCGGGATCACGGCCCCGGTCATGACACACAGCACCAGCGGATTCTGCTCCGCCAGCCGCTGGGTAATGGCCTCGCCCAACTGCTGGATGGCCGCCTCAACCTGCTGGCGATCATGGAGACAGTCGGCCTCTTGGTAGACCTTGAGCACCTCTTCGGGGGTGAGTGACATGGGTTTGGCTTTCCTAGTCGAGACAAAACGGCTGGGGACCCTACCACCCCCAAATGACCGCCAGACGCGCCCCCCAGCCCGGCCCTTCACTCTTTGAATTGGCGGGCTGGGGGGGATGGCAGGCTTAAGATCAGTAGGTGAAGGTCACCACGTCATCATCCATCGCCTGGCTGATGACATAGGCGCCGCCTACGGTCTCGCTGATCTCAGGGATAAGTTCCGTCCCCCACAGCTCTAGGGTCGGGGTGCAGACCTTGAAGACAGCGCCGGCCTCATGGGCATCCTTCATGAAGTCATAGACGCTCTTCGGGCTCCCCTCTTGGATGAAGAGTTTCTCCGCGACCCCCTGTACCGCCAGCTCCCCGGCAAGTCCAGTCAGGACCACCTCCACCTCATACTCCATGGCTGCAGCCACGGTGGCCTGGAAGAAGGGGGCCCCCAACTCCTGGGGATTTTTGGGATCGGTGTTGACCATGATGATGAGCAGTTTATCGGCCATGGCAGTGGGCTCCTGGTGGGGGTTGCGGGCGATTATTTCAGTTCCCGGGGGTGAAGTCACCACAGCGGTGGCACTCGCCAAAGGGTCGGCGGAGCGCCCTCCACTGCGCCTAAAGCGTTGTGGATCCTAGCAACCGCAATAGATGCGCCGGACAGCCGGCACGGCAGTCCGTGGCACCATAACCGGCAGCGGCGGCAACCGCCCCTGCGGCCAGGGCCGCCTGAACCAACTGGCACTCCTCTCCCCCCGGCAACGCCTCGGCCTTCACCAGCCGACTCCAGGGGTGGAGCAGCAGCGCATCGATGTGCCAGTGGCGCTTGCCACGCTTCTCCTGCGCCAAGCGACAGTGGCGGGCAACGCGCTGACGGAGGTTGCGCTTGGCACTGCCGACGTAGAGGTACTCCCCCGCCTCCAACCGTATCATCCCCAGCCGGCCGGGTTGCAGGCGAATGGCACGCGGTACCCGGATAAATAGGCGATAGGCACCGCCATTCTCCTCTACCTCCGTTCCGGCGGCCATGGCGTCGGCTCCTGGGGGAGCGAGGGCTCCCCCTCGGCAGTGGCGAGATGGACCGTGGTCGTGGGGAAGGCCACCTCGGCACCGTGGGCGGTGATGATCTCTAAAACACTCAGCAATACCGCCTGCTTCACCTCGTGGTAGCGGACCCATTGCGTGGTACGGGTAAAGGTGTAGATGAAGAAGTCGAGTGATGAAGGGGCAAAGCTATTGAAGTTGACGATGAGGGTCTGGGTCGGATCGATCTCTGGATGGGCATAGAGCATCTCCCGCACCGCACTGACAATCTCGGGCAGTTTGGCCGCATCTTCATAACGCACCCCAATGGTCTCGTAGATCCGCCGATGGGACATGCGCGAGGGGTTCTCCAGCGCAATGTTGGCGAAGATGGAGTTGGGGATATAGAGCGGGCGTTTGTCGAAGGTGCGGATGCGGGTCAGGCGCCAGCCAATCTCCTCTACCGTCCCCTCGATCTCCCGATCCGGCGACCGGATCCACTCCCCCACCGCAAAGGGCCGGTCCAGATAGATCATGAGCCCACCGAAGAAGTTGGCCAGCAGGTCTTTGGCCGCAAAACCGACCGCGATGCCGCCGATCCCGCCAAATGCCAACACCCCCGAAACCGAGAAACCGAGGGTCTGCAATACCACCAGCGTGGCCGTGATAATGACCGAGCTGCGCGCCAGTTTGCTGATGGCGTCCACCGTGGTGGCGTCAAACTCCTCGGCACGGGCGCGGCGTCGCGCCACCAGTTGGGTCTCCATGCCGCGTACCAAGCGGATGAGGAACCAGGCCAAGACCACGATCACACCCACATTCCGGACAGGGGTCACCGCCTCAAAAATTGTGGCGTCCGTCTCGCGGCCGATGATCTCCGTGGCAAAGCTGATACCCAACAGCCAGATGATGAAGGTGAGCGGACGGCGCAGGGCGTAGAGCAGCGCGTCATCCCAGATCATCCGATTGGTGGCGGCGACCCGCTCCAGGTGCCGCACGAAGCGCTTTTGCACCATGTCCAACAGCAGGGTCATGAAGACCACGAAAAAGACCTGGGCCACCACCAGGCTGGCGATCTCCGTCGGTAACAGGTTGCGCAGAAACTCGGTAAAGGTCATCTATAGCTCCAAATCCAGCTCCAGCGTGGGGTCTTCCGCCAGCTGCTGCACTGCGGCTAACGCCCGTTTCCAGAGCAGATCGTGGTGGAGGCGGCTCCAGTCGATGGGGTGGCGGCCGTGCATTCGGGCGAGTCGGCTATGGAACACCGGATCGCTCGCCTGGGGGAGGCCGCGCAGGATATGCAGCGCCGCGGCCCGGTCGTTACAGACCAGCACCATATCGCAGCCCGCGGCCAGGGCCGCCTGGGCACGGGCGGTGGGATCGCCGGCGCTACAGGCCCCCTCCATGGAGAGGTCATCGCTGAAGATGATGCCGGAGAAGTTGAGCCGCTTACGCAGCACCTCTTTCAACCAGAAGGGGGAGAAGCCGGCAGGTTGCGGATCGACCCGATCATAGACCACGTGGGCCGGCATCACCGCCGCCAGCCCCTGTTGGATAAGCTGCTCAAACGGCAGTAGATCGCGGTCGTAGATCTCCTCGTAACGACGGTGGTCCAACGGCAGGGCGAGGTGGGAGTCGGCCGCCACCGCCCCGTGTCCCGGGAAGTGTTTACCGGTGGCGGCCATGCCGGCCCGCCGCATCCCGGCCATGTAGCTACCAGCCAACGCCGCGACGGCCTGGGGGCTGTGGTGGAAGGCGCGATCACCAATCACCCCGCTGACGCCATAGTCGAGGTCCAGCACCGGGGCAAAGCTGAAATCGACCCCCACCGCACGCAACTCGCTGGCCATGATCCAACCACACCCCTCCGCCAAGCGCAGCGCCCGGGCGGGGTCTCGATCATAGATAGCGGCCAAGGAGCCTGCGGCGGGCAGCCGGGTGAAGCCCGAGCGAAAGCGCTGTACCCGCCCCCCCTCGTGGTCCACGGCCACCAGCAAACGCGGCTGCCGCAGGGCGTGGATCTCATCAATCAGGGCCCGCAGCTGCACCACCGACTCATAGTTGCGGGTAAAGAGAATGACCCCTCCCACCAGCGGGTGGCAGAGTAGTTCCCGCTCTTCGGCAGTCAGCTGCGTGCCGTGCAGATCCAGCATTACGGGACCAAGGGACATAGTGAACTCGGCGCAAAAACGGTAGATGCTACGGGAAAAGGGGCAAAGAGACCAAAACAGGGCCCCGCTTCACTCAATAATCTCCACCCGGCTCCCCCCCGCCACCCGCTCAAACAGGGTCAGCAGATCGTGGTTGTGCAGCCGGATACAGCCGTGGGAGAGCGGGATCCCCAGCGGGTTCTCCTCCGGGGTGCCATGGATATAGATATAGCGCCGCATCGAGTCCACCTCCCCTAGACGGTTGCGCCCAGGCTCCAACCCGGAGAGCCAGAGGATGCGGGTCAAGATCCAATCCCGCCCCGGGTGGGCTGCCCCAAGGGCTGGGGTGTAGATCTCCCCGGTAGGACGACGGCCACGAAAGACGGTATTGGGTGGGCAGCCGGCGCCGATCTTGGCCCGGATCTGGTGCCACCCGCGGGGGGTACATTCACTCCCTTGCCGCTCCCCGGCCCCGTTGCGGGCGCTGGAGACGGGACAGCTCCAGAGCGGTTCGCCGGTCGCCGAGAGCAGGTAGAGCCGCTGTTCCGAGAGGCGGATCCGCAGCTGTGGCTCAACGCTCATCGTCACTCCAGCGGCTATAGGGGTGCTCCACCAGACAGACGTTGTAGTAGCGCCGTTCAGCCGATACCTCCCGCCCCACCCAGGGCGGTAATACCAGCGGTTCCGCCTCATCCGCCAGCTCCACCTCCGCCACCACCAGGCCGGCGTTCTCCCCCTCAAAACAGTCGATCTCCCAGAGGTGATCGGCATACTGGAGGTGATAACGACGCTTCTCAATCAATGGCCTGGCACATAAGGTGGCCAATAACTCCTCCGCCTCCGACAACGGGATGGGGTACTCAAACTCCTGCCGCCGTACCCCGAGGGTGGCCCCCTTGATGTTGATGTTGGCCTGCTCCCCCTCCACCCGCACCCGTATGGAGATCCGCTCATTGCCCGCCAGATACCCCTGCCGGAAAGGGATCCCAGGGCCTGCCTGCTGACGCCAGGAGTCATCCTTTAACAGAAACTTACGCTCGATCTCAGTCCCCATAACCGCTCCCCATAGTGGGCGGTCATCGTAGGCGATCCGACGGGCCTTGTGTATGATTCGCGGGCGATTGAGCCCACCCTGCCTGAGGAGGAAGTGATGCGCGCCGTAGTGATGAATGCACCCGGTGGCCCAGAGGTACTCCAGAGCGTTGAGCTACCGCTGCCCGAGATCACCGCCCCCACCCATGTGCGAGTTCGGCTCCACGCCGCGGGGGTCAACCCAGTGGATACCAAACTGCGGGGCAAAGGGACCTACTTCCCCGACCGCCAACCCACCACCCTCGGCTGCGACGGGGCGGGGGTGGTGGATGCCGTCTGGAGTGGCGTCACCCGGGTCAAACCAGGGGATGAGGTCTACTTCATGCACGGCGGCATCGGTGCCGACCCAGGCTGTTACGCTGAATATGTGGTGGTAGACGAGCGCTACCTCGCCCCCAAACCCCCCAGCCTCGACTTTGCCGAGGCGGCCGCCCTCCCCCTCGCCCTCATCACCGCCTGGGAGGCCCTCCACGACCGGGCCGGGCTACGCTCGGGACAGAGGGTACTGATCCACGCCGGTGCCGGGGGCGTTGGTCACCTCGCCATCCAGCTCGCTAAGGCGGCGGAGTGTCAGGTGATCACCACCGTCAGCAGCCCAGAGAAGGCGCAGTTGGCGCGGGAGTTGGGAGCCGATGAGGTGGTGCTCTACCCGGAGCGCGATTTCGTTGAGGCGGTGCTGGCGTGGAGTGAAGGTGCGGGCGTGGATGTCGCCCTTGATACCGTGGGGGGGAGCGTATTTAGCCAAAGCTTTGCCGCTGTGCGCCCCTATGGCGATCTGGTGACCCTACTCCAACCGGCGGCCGATACCGATTGGAAGATAGCGCGGATGCGCAATCTACGGATCAGCCTGGAGCTGATGTTATCGCCGATGTACTACGGCTGGGAGGATCTTCGAGAGCACCAGACCGGCATCCTGGAGACCGCCAGCTCCCTCATCACCGCCGGCAAACTGCGCCCCGTCATCACCCATCGGCTCCCGCTAGAGCAGGCCGCCGAGGCCCACCGTCTCATCGAGGCCGGGGGGATCACAGGCAAGGTGGTGCTACTGCTGGAGTAGTCCCCCGCCCCTAGGGTGTCAGGCCCGCCGGGAGTGGCGGGCGCCACCCCGGGGCGAGGGCTATATTGCATAGGGATAGAGCCGCGAGACCGCCCCGGTCTCCAAGCGAGGGGCCTGCCTATGCAGTCGGATCTTGATCGACTGGCGACCTACCTGGAGCCAATCTTCCAGCTGTTCTACGAACGGCTGCTCTCCGATCCCCACTTTTCCATATTCTTCCGCGGTGACGACCATGTGCGCGATCTCAGCATCCGCCAGCGGGAGAGCCTGCGCCAGGCGATCTTCGAGGAGGAGCGGGCCCTGGAGGAGCGCTACGTCCGGCTCGGACGCTTCCACCACAACCACTACGTCCCCTACGCCGACTTTGCCCTCGGCATCGATTTCCTGGTGCAGGAGGTGTTCGACATCCTGCGCGAAGACCCCACCATCGGCCTTGCCGTACCCGCTATCCACCAGTTTTTCCGCCAGATCAAGGAGTACACCGCCAAGGGCTATCTCGATGCCTTGATCGAGCAGGATAAACATGACCAGGAGCTATTCCTCGCCAGCATCCGCCAATCCCGCGAGGCGGTGGCCGGTATCATCGAGCGCCATCTGCTCTGGCTGCGCCAGTTTGCCAAGGCGGTGGAGCGGGAGGATGAGGAGCTGCTACCGGATCTCGATCTCGACCGCTCCGAGTTACAGCGTTGGCTCATGAGCGATGAGGCCCAGCAATATGTCCCGCTCCAGGCCGATCGCAGCCACCTGTTTGACCTCAATCGGCGACTCTTCACCGACGCCAGCAACCTCTTCTACTTCATCAAGCACCGCCACTACGGTGAGGCGCTGATGCTCTACGAGAAGGTAAATCGCTACCTCCTGACCCTCAATAATGCCGTCACCGTCTTCTTCACCCGCTTTAAGGTGCAGGAGCTGGTGCGCGATCCCCTCACCGGCCTATTCAACCGTAAGTTGCTGGATGACACCCTCAACCAGCGAGTGCGGCTGGCCCAACTGAGCCGGCGGCCCTTTGCCCTGGTCATCGCCGATATCGACGACTTCAAGGGGATCAACGACAGCCACGGCCACCTCACCGGTGACTGCGTTCTGCGGCAGGTGGCGGAGTTGATGCAACGCTATATCCGCTCCAGCGACACCGCCTTTCGCTACGGCGGCGAGGAGTTTCTACTCCTACTGACCGACACCTGCGCCGCTGGGGCGGCACAGCTGGCGGAGAGCCTGCGGCGGGCGGTGAGCGACACCTGTTTCGACTGCAATGGGCTGCGGCTCAAGGTGACCCTCAGCCTCGGAGTCGCGGAGATGACCCACGAGGAGCATCCGCGCCAACTCATCGAACGGGCCGATCGCCACCTCTACGCCGCCAAGCACCGGGGCAAGAATTGCGTGGTACACCACCCTACTGACGCTGGAGAGAGCGCCAACGGACAGCCGCGGCCGCAACTGCCCCCCCTCTGCCCCCAAACCGACCTACCGCTACCCTGAGGGCTACCGCCGTTTGACGAACAGCGCGATGGATTCGACATGGGCGGTATGGGGGAACATATCCATCACCCCCGCCTGCTCCAGCCGATAACCGTACTCCTTCACCAGGATCCCGGCGTCGCGGGCCAGGGTGGCCGGATTGCAGGAGACGTAGACAATACGCCCCACCTTCAACTTGGCCAGCTGCTCTAAGGTCTCCTGGGCACCGCTGCGGGGCGGATCCAGCAGCGCCTTGTCAAAACCACCGCGCCACCAGGGGGCGGCGGCGAGATCGGTGGTGAGATCGGCGGCGTGGAACTGGGCGTTGGTGATGCCATTGCGCTCGGCATTTTGCCGCGCCCGAACCACTGACTCACTCGCCCCCTCCACCCCCACCACCTCAGCGGCCCGCCGGGCCAAGGGGAGCGAGAAGTTACCGATGCCACAGAAGAGATCCAGCACCCGATCGGTCGGTTGGGGATCGAGGAGGGCCACCGCCCGCTCCACCATCTGTTGATTGATCTCATAGTTGACCTGGGTAAAGTCGGTGGGACCGAAACCAAACTCCACCTCAAATGCCCCCAATCGGTAGCTCAGCTCCATCTGCTCCGGCCAGAGCGGGGTCACCGTATCGTTGCCGCCGGGTTGCAAGTAGAGCCACAGCTGCTGCTGTTGGGCAAACTCGATCAGGCGGGCGCGATCCGACTCCGTGAGGGGTGCCAGGTTACGCAGCACCAGGGCGGTGTGCTGGTCATCCACCGCCACCTCAAGCTGGGCGATGCGATCGTGCAGATCAAGAGTGCCGATCAGCTCGGCCAGTTGGGTGATGCGCTCCCCTACGCTGGGATGGAGCACCTCACAACGGCTGAGATCGGCCAGATAGGGGCTGCGCCGCTCGCGGAAACCGACCAGCAGCCGCCCCTTCTTGATGACGTACTTCACCCCCAAACGCGCCTTGCGCCGGTAGCCCCAGTGCAGCCCCTCCAGTGGGGGGAGTAGCGTTGCGGGCGTAACGCCGCCAATGTGTTGGAAGTCATCCAACAGCACCTGCTGTTTGCTGCGGATCTGTGCCATGGGCGCCAGATGTTGGAGCGCACAACCACCACACAGACCGAAGTGGGGACAGCGGGGGGTGACTCGATCAGGCGATGGCTGATGGATCTCCGCCACCTCCCCCTCATCAAAGCTCTTCTTACGGGCGGTGTAACGGAAGGAGATCTCCTCCCCCGGCAGGGCGCCATCGACAAAGACCGTCTTGCCCTCGACGCGGGCGACCCCGCGCCCCTCATGGGTCAGACCTTCGATGGTCACCCGCACCGGCGGGAGGTGGGCAAACTTCTGTGCTCTAGACATGGCGTATGTGGGTCAAATCTTGGGCTAAGTGGGGGCGGCGGCAGCTCACGCCGCTGGCTGCCAGTGCGTCAGGAACTCGCGTAGATGGGGGCGCTCGTCCCCCTCCAGCATCGCTCGGGTACGCTGACACTCCGCTTGGTAGCTATCGCGGGTCAACCGCCCCCGCATCAGCTCAAAGCGCAGAAACACCAGATAGGTGTTGAGCACATCGGTCTCGCAGTAGTTGCGGATCCCGACGATATCGCCAGCAAGGTAGTTGTCCCACACCTTGGCGCCGCTCATCCCCATCTTGCCGGGCAGCCCTAGCAGGGTAGCAATCTCATCCAGCGGCGCATTGGCGCGGGGGCTATAGCCGGCCAGCACATCCATGAGATCGATGTGGCGATAGTGGTAACGGGAGAGGTAGTTGTTGTAGCGGAAGCTCTGGTCCTCCTCCCCGTTCTCCCAGTAGCGGGGCGCCATCACGCCGTGGAGCAGGGCGCGATAGTGGAGCACCGGGAGATCGAAATTGGTGCCGTTCCAGGAGACCAGGGTGGGGGAGAAGCGCTCAATACCGTCAAAAAAGCGCTGCACCAACTCCTGCTCCGGCGCCTCCGGCTCCCCCAAGGACCACACCTTGAGCATGTCGCCCCGCCGCATGATGGCGGAGATGGCCACAATGCGGTGGAGATGGAGCTTCAGGAACTCGCTGCCTGTCTCCTGGCGGCGTTGGTGAAACATGACACTGGCCACATCGCTGTCGGGGAGGCCGTCGAGCCCCAACAGCTGTCGGCCACCGCCGACATCGGGGATGGTTTCGATGTCGAATACAAGGACATTCAACCTGTTGCTCCTTGGTCGAGCGAGGGGGGAGAGAGGGGGATGGCAATCGCCTGCAAGGGGCCGCGCCCGCCCTGTTAGGCGGGGAAGATCCCCGTGGAGAGGTAGCGGTCACCACGATCGCAGATGACAACCACAATGACCGCATTCTCCACCTCCTCGGCCAACTTGAGGGCGGCAGCCACCGCCCCACCGGAGGAGATGCCGGCGAAGATCCCCTCGCGGGCGGCGAGCTGGCGGGTGGTCTCCTCCGCCGCCTGCTGGCTGATATCAAAGATGCGGTCAACCCGTTGCGGATCGAAGATCTTCGGTAGATAGGCGGCCGGCCAGCGCCGGATCCCCGGGATGGAGGCCCCCTCCTCCGGCTGCACCCCAATCACCTGGATGGCGCTATTGCGCTCCTTCAGGTAGCGCGAGGTGCCCATAATGGTGCCGGTGGTCCCCATGGAGCTGACAAAGTGGGTGATGGTGCCGCCGGTGTCGCGCCAGATCTCCTCGCCGGTGGACTCATAGTGGGCCAGCGGGTTATCGGGATTGGAGAATTGATCGAGCAGCTTGCCCTTACCCTCTGCCACCAGGCGATCGGCCAGATCCCGCGCCCCCTCCATCCCCTCTTCTTTACTCACCAGCAGCAGCTCGGCGCCATAGGCCTTCATCGCCTGGCGCCGCTCCACGCTCAGATTCTCCGGCATGATGAGCACCATGCGGTAGCCGCGGATGGCGGCCGCCATCGCCAGGGCAATGCCGGTGTTACCGGAGGTGGCCTCAATCAAGGTATCGCCTGGCTTGATCTCTCCCCGTGCCTCGGCATGGCGGATCATGCTCAAGGCCGGCCGGTCCTTGACCGATCCGGCCGGGTTGTTGCCTTCCAGTTTGGCCAATACCAGATTGCCACGCGCCCCATCGGCCAACCGCTGCAAACGTACCAGCGGAGTGTTGCCGACAAACGCCTCAATGGTGGGAAAATCCATGGTCCAACCTCGTCGAATAGGGGGTGTTTACGCCAGAACCTGTCAGTATACGCAAGGTTACCTGGCAGAGGCATTCCATTACACTGACGGCCTCAGGTTGCAGTGGAGATGCCAGGAGATCCCGCGGATGAGCGAACCATTACCCGTATTCGACAAGACCGTCGCCCTGGAGCGGGCGGGGGGAAGCGCCGAACTAGCCAATGAACTATTCGGGATGCTCCACGCGGAGCTACCCAGCTACGCCACGGCGCTGCGTGCCGATTCGGCCCAGGCGGACTATGCCGCCGTCCGCGAGACAGCGCACCGTATCAAGGGTTCCGCCACCTACTGCGGCGTGCCGGCCCTCGGCCACGCCGCCGAGCAGCTGGAGGGGCGCTTGAAGCGGGGCGAGACTAGCGCGGCAGAGGGCGATCTGGAGCTACTGCTGACAGAGATCGATCGGGTGCTGGCCCTGCCTGCCACCCCCCACTGAGGTACGGTGGCGGCGCACGCCTCAGGCGTAGTGCTTGCGGTGCTTCCGCCCCTCTTTACCACGCCCCTGCTTCTGGATGATGAGCCCCTTGACCACCTCGGGACCGGGCACCTCTTCCGTGGGGTAGTGTTCATTGAGGGGGCGCAAGAAGTAACGCTGCTCCACCTGGACAAACTGGCGAAAGATATAGTCATCGTTGTGGTAGGCCACGACGAAGGCGCCATCGTGGGGGGGACGGTTGGGGGCGATGACGATGATCTCCCCGTCGAGGAACTCCGGCGCCATGCTGTCACCCAGCACCATCAGGGCATAGGGCTCGTGGGCAGCGCAGTCGGCCGCATCACCCGTCATCTGCTCCTCTGGTCCGGCCAGCATCTCTTGGCTAGGAATAAACTTCTCCACGGCCATCTCAATCACCTCCTCGTAGGGATCTGTTATATCGCCCATGTCGCCCCTCCACCCTTGGTGGGAGGGGTGGCGACGGTTAGAATCCAACCCTTTCCGAATCACGGTAGGCCGGCATGAAAACATTCAACGACTTCCTGCGTGACACCCTGCCCCAGGTACGCGAGCTATTCCCCTGGGACCTGGTGGAGCGGATGCAGGAGAATCCTGATCTCCTGCTGCTCGATGTGCGCGAGCCCTATGAGTTTGACGCCATGCACATCGCCAGCTCGCTCAACGTCCCCCGCGGCATCCTGGAGACCGCCTGTGAGTGGGACTATGAAGAGACGGTGCCGGAGCTGGTCAACGGGCGGGAGCGGGAGATCGTGGTCATCTGCCGCTCCGGCAACCGTAGCGTCCTGGCGGTCGCCACCATGCAGGCCATGGGCTTCACCGCCGTCACCTCACTCAAGACCGGTCTGCGCGGCTGGAATGACTTTGAGCAGCCGCTGGTGGACTATGCCGGTGATAGCGTTGAGCTGGAGGAGGCGGATGACTACTTCGCCCCCAACGTCAGCCCGTTTCAACGTGCCCCCGCCCGCGGCTAAGGGGCACCGGCCACACTTCAGCCCCCGCCGGCCACCCGCACCGGCGCCGAGGCCGCCTCGGTATGGGGCTCCCCATCCACCGCCGCCCCACTACCCACCTCGCCCAGGCGCCGCTCCTCCGGTGAGGTGAACCACGCCAGCTTGTCGTGCAACCGCACCACATCGCCGACGATGATGAGGGTAGGTGGCCGGATCCGTTTGCCCGCTATCAGCTCCGGCATGGTGGCCAGGGTCCCAGTGAAGACCCGCTGCCGCGGTGTGGTGGCCTGCTGCACCAGGGCAATGGGGGTGCTCCCTGCGAGGCCGTGCTCAACGAGCTGTTCGCAGATGACCGGCAGCCCCTTGAGCCCCATGTAGAAGACCACCGTCTGGTTGGGGTGGGCAAGGCTGGACCAGTTGAGGTCCATCGAACCATCCTTCAGGTGGCCCGTCACAAAGACCGCCGCCTGGGAGTAGTCACGGTGGGTCAGCGGGATCCCGGCGTAGGCGGCACTCCCCAGCGCAGCGGTGATCCCCGGCACCACCTGGAAGTGGACGCCGTTGGCGGTCAAGGTCTCGATCTCCTCGCCACCGCGGCCGAAGACGAAGGGATCGCCCCCCTTCAGCCGGCAGACCCGCTTCCCCTGTTTGGCCAGATCGACCAGGAGCTGGTTGATCTGGTCCTGGGGCACGGCGTGGTTATCTCGCTCCTTACCCACGTAGATCCGCTCGGCGTCGCGGCGCGCCAAGGCCAGCACCTCCTCCGACACTAGACGGTCATAGACCAGGACATCGGCCTGCTGCATCAGGCGCAGGGCCCGGAAGGTGAGCAGATCGGGATCCCCCGGACCACCACCCACCAGATAGACCTCCCCCTCCGGTTGGCGCTCCGCACGCTCCAGCTCCACCGCCAACTCACCCTCCGCCTGCTCCTGTTTACCGGAGAAGACCAGCTCGGCGATAGGCCCCGTGAGGACCCGCTCCCAGAAGCGGCGCCGACTACCCACATCGGGCAGCGCCCCTTTAACCGCCTCCCGGAAGCGCTCCGCCAGGGCGCCGAGGTGGCCATAGCTGCTGGGGATGGCCGCCTCCAGCCGTGCCCGCAGCAGGCGGGCCAATACCGGCGAGCTACCACCGGTGGAGACGGCGATCTGGATAGGGGAGCGATCGACGATAGAGGGGACGGTGAAGCTACAGAGGGCAGGGTTGTCCACCACATTGACCGGCAGGTTGCGGGCCTGGGCCAGCTCGGAGATCTGGCGGTTGATCGCCTCATCGGCGGTGGCGGCGATCACCAGGCTGACGTCCTGTAGATCGGTCGGCTCAAAACGCCGCTCCAGCCACTCCACCTGGCCACCATCGACCAGTTCGCGCACCCCCCGCGCCAGGGCGGGTGACACCAACCGGACCTTAGCCCCCGCCTCCAGCAACAGGGCCGCCTTGCGGGCAGCCACCTCGCCCCCCCCGACGATCAGGCAGGGACGATGGCGAACATTCATAAAGATAGGCAGGAGATCCATGGGCAGTTACCGAGGTTCAGGGCACGTTTGTGCTGATGTGGGGGCGTAGGGGGCGGCCGTCAAGCTACGGCAGACCGGTCGCTAGGCGACGTCCCATTGTACTGCTGGCGGCACCAAGGCTGGATATCTCCGAAGGGTTAACCCGTTGTCCAAGTGGGGTTTTTGCCGATATCCGTCGTGGCCTCGGGCCATGGCAGGGGCGCTGAGGCCCACGATATCCCGCGCCACCCCCACAACATCTTGCTGTAGGGATGGGGCGGATCCCGCAGCCAACCGCTAGGCCGCCGGGCAGGCAAGGGCTACGGCGAGAGGGAGGTGATCCCCCCCATATAGGGCTGTAGTGCGTCAGGAATGGCGATGCGACCGGCCTCGTCCTGGTAGTTCTCCAAGATGGCCACCAGGGTACGGCCAACGGCCAGACCAGAGCCGTTCAAGGTGTGGGCCAGCTCCGGCTTCTTGGTGGCGGGGTTACGCCACCGGGTCTGGAGCCGCCGGGCCTGGAAGTCGCCAAAATTGGAGCAGGAGGAGATCTCCCGATAGCTCTGCTGTCCCGGCAGCCACACCTCAATGTCGTAGGTCTTGGTGGAGGAGAAGCCCATATCACCGGTGCAGAGCACCACGGTGCGATAGGGCAGCTCCAAGCGCTGCAATACCGTTTCGGCATTGGCCGTCAGCTGCTCCAGGGCGGCGAAGGAGTCTGCCGGCCGGACGATCTGCACCAGCTCCACCTTCTCGAACTGGTGTTGACGGATCATGCCGCGGGTGTCTTTACCATAGGAACCGGCCTCGCTACGGAAACACGGGGTGTGGGAGACCATCTTGAGAGGCAACTCGCCATCTTCCAAGATGAGATCGCGCACCACATTGGTGACCGGCACCTCCGCAGTGGGGATGAGGTAGTAGGGCTGCTCCCCCGCCAAACGGAAGAGATCGGCCTCAAACTTCGGCAGCTGACCAGTGCCCCGTAGACTGTCGGCGTTGACCAGATAGGGGACATACATCTCTTTGTAGCCATGCTCCCCGGTGTGCAGATCGAGCATGAACTGGATCAGCGCCCGATGGAGCCGGGCCAAGGCACCAGAGAGGACGGTGAAGCGGGCGCCGGTGATCTTGGCGGCGGTCTCCGCATCCATCAACTTGAGGGCGGCCCCCAGATCAACGTGGTCCCGCGGGGTGAAGTCGAAGGCCTGGGGGCTCCCCCAACGACGCACCTCCACATTCTCCTCCTCGCTCCGCCCCTCCGGCACGCTCTCGTGGGGGATGTTGGGCACAGCGAGGGCGATCGCTTCAAAGTGGCCCTGCACCTCACTGAGCTGGGCCTCTGCCGCCTTCAGCTGCTCGGCCAGGGCCGCCCCCTCCGCCACCAGATCCGCGGCATCACGCCCCTCTTTCTTAGCCATCCCCACCGCCTTGGCATTGGCGTTGCGGGCGCTCTGTAGCTCTTGGGTCTTGATCTGGATAGATTTACGCTCCGCCTCCAGGGCGCTTAGACGCTCTACCTCCAGGAGATAGCCACGACGGGCGAGCAGGCGAGCGGTCTCCTCCAGATCGGAACGGAACAGGCGGGGATCGAGCATTGGTTGACCTTTTTTGCGGGAGTGGACGCAGGGCGCAAATTGTAGCGCCTCAAACCAGAAGGGGAAGATTTAGATGCTGCCTCAACACCACCCAGCGCTGGCAAGGTGGGGAGTAGAGGGCGGATCGCCCTACCTTGGGAGATGTGAGAGGGATTTAGTAGGGGGGGAAAATCGAAGAGACAGGCCGGCCCCAAAATAGATTTTGGGGCCGGCCTGTTTAATCACCGACCGGCGATGGAGCCGTAGACGGTGCGGTCGTTCAACGGCTGCAGATCCCGCGGCGGGCGTGCCTCAATGTTCTGGAGCTGCTGAATCTGCTCCGAGGAGGCCTCAAGCGGATACTGCATCACCACCCACTTCACCCCTTCGGTGCAGGGGGCAGTGGTGAGCGAGCCCTTATAAGCAAAGTAGCCCAGTTTGGTGGGCAGGAGACCAGAGATATCTACCTCACCCGGACCCCCTTCACCCAGTGCCTTGAGCAGTGCGCCGATGGCGGCGTTCTCCTCACCCGGCAGCATGAGCAGGCCCAACATGGCCATAGAGCCATCCGCCGACTCGTGCAGCAGGTCCAACTCCACCGGCGCATGACGCCCTTCGCGGGCGTGCTGGGCTGGGGCAGAGACAGAGAGCTGCTTGAGATCGAACATCTTGGGCTTCTCTTCCCCGACGTTCAGCGCCATACCACCACCATCCTTGACGGTGATAACGTCGCCATCACGGGCCACAGCGCCCACCTGATAGCTGAAATCGATCGGCTGGAGCTTCGCTGCTTGGGGAGTGGCGATATCTACGGGGGACTGTGCCTGACCACCCTCGCAGAGATTGCTGACCACTTCACTGCTTGTTGCCACCTCATCACTCTGTGGCGGGTTATTGGTACACCCGCCCATCGCCAGGATGGCGCTGACAATCACTCCTACTGAAAGAAGCCGGTTCTTCACCCTAATCTCCCTCGATTCCACGACTTATTGCGGCGCTGGGCCGCGCGTGGTTTGGCGTATGGAGGAAAGTCGGCAGACGCCCCCCCAGCGATGGCTAGCCAAATCGTTGGGGGGGGAGACGCCTACCGAACCTCTATCAGGGACGCAGCGAACTGAAGTAGGCCGCTGCGTTCGCCATATCGTCATCATTGAGGGCACCCACGATGCCCTGCATGGTGGGCTCAAGGCGGTCACCGCTCTTGAAGGCGCGCAGCTGTTTCAGTAGGTACTGCTCTTTCTGGCCAGCCAGATTGGGCCACATCGGGGTCACACCGTGACCATCAGCACCGTGACACGCCTTGCAGCGGGTCTCGGCGAGGACCTTACCAGCGCCCGCGTCAGCAGCCTGGGCAGAGTAGGTCATCAGCATCATCAGCGATGCCAGCACGACTTTCTTCATCATTATTTAGCTCCTCAAACTAACTCCACGCCGGTGCGTGCCGCACTTTGCACGATCTCCGTACCGGCTTCTCCTGGCGAATAGAGATTAGGTTTTACCAATCGATCAGAAGGGGTTAAAGAAACCTTCCCCTTGCGTATCAGCGGCAAGCGGCTGAGGCTCAGCAGCAGCAGGTGCTGGCGTCGCCGGGGTCAGCGGACGCGGCTCAGGCGCACTCAGACCACCCTGCACATTGAACGTCTGGCGCAGGTCGGCTGGGATCCGCTGGATCGAAGGATCCATCACCCACTTCTCTTTGGTAGCCGTCTGGTAAGCGGGCAGGATGGAGTTCTTGAAGTCGCCAAGCGGCTGGATGTAAACCGGCGTCGGGTTGGAGACCACCAGCTTCGGGTCGGTCAGTGCATAGGTACCTGCACCAGCGGACTCGTTCATGGAGGAGAAGACGTGCGGCTTCTTCTCTTGTGCCAGCTGCTGGCCGTAGAACGCCTTGTCCGCCTTGGAGCCGTGGCAGAGGGCGCAGAACTGACCTACCTTGCTACCGCCACTGGTGTCTACGCGCAGGTAACGCCAGTTGGGGTTGGAGGGGTGGGGGTCATGGCAGCTGACGCACTGGATGATGCCGTCCCGCAGTAGCTGGGGAGCCACATCAGCGATCTTCTTGTTGGGCTGCACGTTCACCGGGTGGGTCATATGCAGGTAGATAGGCTTGATACCTGCACCACCATACTGCTCGGTGTTGTGGCAACCCAGGCAGAGCGCGGAGATGCCGTCGATGGGCTTACCGGTACGCGGGTTGGGGTACTTGGAATTATCAACTTTGAACAGTTTTTGCTGCTTGGCGTAGTGAGGGTCGTGGCACCCGAGACAGTCGAGTCCCTCGTGCGGCCCGTACGCGAGTGCCGGCCCTCCTGCAAACAACTGCACCGCCAGCGCTACGACCGCCAGAGTGACCCAGCGAGTCAGCTTCATAGGCTCCTCCATTTGACTTGTTATTTCAGTTACGAAGACACACGGTTCGGGCGATGGATCCGAACCCACCGAACTACGCCCACTCTCTGCGCAGCATGACGACGGGCGCCCCTTCATTGATCGGGATGAGGCGTCGGCTACGATAATCATCAATCATCGGAGGTTCGAAAAAGATGCTATCCACATCCCTGTGGGGCGCCCATTGCCGAATGGATCCTTGAAGACCAACTGCCGGCTGCGCCTGCCGCAGAATCCACAATGGGACCCGGCGACAACCGATGTTGAACATCGGCCTTATATTTTTTCTTTCCCCGCCCTTCGCTTCCAATTTCACAGCGCAGTCAATGGTTTTTCATCCACCACTGTGCTGCCCGCTCAATCGGGGCCAAGACTACGCAGTTGATTCCCCTGCTGTCAATGCAAGATAAGACTTTGTGCTACAGCCGTTACTTTTGATTGACATTTTCACTTACCTTTGACGAAAACATTAGTAACTACTAATTTTCTAAAGCATTTTTTCAGCCCGTGGCTAACTATGGTATGGGGGGTGTTGTCAACCCCAGCGACCCATGAGGATATGGAAGGGCGTGGTCTGAAAAGTTGTATATGGTTATCATTGCTACACCCTCCTATCGGGAGGTGACATTGCGGCAACGCCTAAGGAGGGGAACCGTCGTACCCGCTCCAGACGCCCCAATACGCCACCGCCGATCCCGTGAACCGCTTAAGAGCCTGCCCTCGCCAACCACCCCACCCATGCACCCACCGCCATCTACCTGGGTTGCTCCTTGCCCTCCTACTCCCCCTCACGGCCCATGCGGTCACCCTAGCCACCCAAACCGGCCCACTACGCCTTGAGGTGGTGACCGAATCGCTGGATCACCCCTGGGGGCTGGTCCAACTGCCCGACGACAGCCTGCTGGTCACCGAACGTTGCGGCCGGCTGCGCCACATTAATACGGACGGCACCCTCTCAGCCCCTTACACGGGGGTCCCCCCGGTCTATACCCACGGCAAGGGAGGACTGTTGGATGTCACCCTTGATCCGGCGTTTAGCCAAAACCAGCGGATCTACCTCGCCTACGCCGAGGCCGATCCAGCGGATCCGCGCCGTGCCGCCACCGCGGTGGCCCGGGGGCGCCTAGAGCCCACGGGGCTGAGTGAGGTCACGGTGATCTTCCGCCAGCTCCCCAAGGTGGAGAGTGAGCCGACCCAGTTCGGTGCGCGGCTGCTCTTCGCGCCCGATGGCAACCTGTTTGTCACCCTCGGTGAGCGCTATCTAGGCGCACCGGCACAGGACAACCACAACCACCTCGGCACCATTGTCCGCATCACCGCGGAGGGTAGCGTGCCGCCCGACAACCCCTTGGTAGGACGCGCCGACGCGCTACCGGAGATCTGGTCCTTCGGACACCGCAATGTCCAGGGGGCGGCCATCCACCCCAGTAGTGGGGAGCTTTGGAGCGTCGAGCATGGGCCGCACGGTGGCGATGAACTCAACATCGCCCGGCCGGGCCGCAACTACGGCTGGCCCCTGGTGAGTTGGGGGAACAACTACGACGGCAGCCCCATACCCGGTCCGCCGGTACGGCCCGATCTCGCCCAGGCGATCTTCCAATGGACGCCCGCCATCGCCCCCTCGGGCATGACCTTCTACACCGCCAACCGCATCCCCGGCTGGCACGGCAATCTGCTCGTGGGGGGATTAATGGCGCGGGCCATTGTGCGCATGGAGCAGAACGGCCGCACCGCCCGGGAGGTGGAGCGGATCCCCATTGGGGCGCGGGTGCGCACCCTACTCCAGGGGCATCACGGGGAGCTCTATGTGCTGACCGATGAGACCCACGGCCAGCTGCTGCGCCTGCTGCCCGCCACGGCGGAGAGCCCCTTGACGCCCTAACGGCGCTTCCTGAAAGCGGGGGTTCCTATGCGCGGGAAGATCGCTGTTATGATTCTGTTTCCGCTCCCTGGGTCGGCCCTATGTCCAAAAATCTACAGTCGCTCGCCCGCCCCTCCGCCACTGGCGAAACCCCCTTTACCCGGCTCGGACAGGCCGCAGCGGAGGGACCTCTCACCCCCGCGGCCTTAGCGGCACTGGCCGCCAGCCAGCACTACCCCGCCGCCCCCTTACTCGGCACGCTGTCGTTCTATGACTTTCTGCGTCCAGAGCAGGGACATAAGCGGGCCTGGCTCTGCCACGGTACCGCCTGCCGCTTCTCCAGTGGACAGGGGCAGGCGCGGGCCGCCCTGGCAGCGCACTACCCGGCGGAGGAGATCGGTGAGATGGCCTGTGTCGGCCACTGCTACCATGGTGGCGGCCTGGTGGCGGCCGGCCGGAGCCTTGATGCCGAGAGCCTGCACCTACTCGACAGCGCAGACCCAGCCGCGCCGATCCCCTTTCACTGCCTGGCCCGTCAGCCGGTGCTCAGTGGCCCCCTCCCCGACCTAACCACCCTCTACGCCGCCCTCGCCCTCCCCCCCGCCCAGCTACTGGCAGAACTCAACCACTCCGGCCTGCGTGGCCGCGGCGGGGCGGGCTTCCCCTTCGCCCGTAAGCTAAGCGCCTGCATGGCGGCACCAGCGGGGCAGAAGTACGTGGTATGTAACGCCGACGAAGGCGATCCCGGGGCCTTCAGCGACCGCTGGCTGCTGGAGGAGCAGCCCCACCGGGTACTCGCCGGGATGGCCGCAGCGGCCCTCGCCTGCGGCGCCGACCGCTGCATCATCTATCTGCGGGCCGAATACCCCCAGGCCTTGCCGCGCTTACAGCAGGCCATCGCAGAGTTGGCGGCGACACCGTTCCAGCAGCAGAGCGGCCTCCATTTTCAGGTGGTGCAGGGGGCCGGGGCCTATATCTGCGGAGAGGAGACGGCACTCCTCAACTCCATTGAGGGGCGCCGCCCCGAGGTGCGGGTACGGCCCCCCTTTCCGGCCCAGGCGGGCCTCTTCGACCGGCCGACCCTCCTCAGCAACGTTGAGACCTTCGCCGCCCTCCCCTGGATCCTCCAGCATGGGGGGGCGGCCTATGCCGCCATCGGCACCGAGAGGAGCAGTGGCACCAAACTGGTCAGCCTCGATCACCGCTTCCTCCGCCCCGGTGTCTACGAGGTGGAGATGGGCATGGGGCTGGCCGATCTCATCCAGGCGGCGGGGGGGCTACGGGAGCCCATCAAGGCCCTCCAGATAGGGGGTCCGCTAGGGGGGATCATCCCCTTCGATCAGCTCCCCCCACTGACGCTCGATTTCGAGTCGTTCCAACGCCACGGCTTCCTACTTGGCCACGCCGGGGTGATCGCCCTGCCGACCACCCTCTCGCTAGTGGAGTTTGCCATCCACCTGTTTGGTTACATGGCGGACGAGTCGTGCGGCAAGTGCGTCCCCTGTCGCCTCGGCACCCGCAGCGGCCACCACCTGCTGCAACAGGCCGCGACCGGCACCCCCATCGACCGGGCCAGTTTCGACGAGCTACTCACCACCCTGGCAGATGGCTCGCTCTGCGCCCTCGGCGGCGGTCTGCCACTCCCCATGCGCAACCTCCTGGATCACTTCCCGGAGGAGTTCGCCCCCCTCTGGTCGAGTGCGGGTTGATCCCCGTGCCGCCTCCAGCGCAGCCCACGGCAGGTACCACGTGACCCCTCAACTCGCCTACATCGACGGCCACCCCTACCCCATCAACGCCGGCGAAACGCTCTACGAGTTTGTCTCGCGCCACCAAGGGGAGGAGACCATCCCGGTCCTCTGCCACGACGTCGCCCTGGAGCCCTTTGGGGCCTGCCGCCTCTGTAGTGTCGAGGTGGCCAACGACGCCAACGGGGCGCGGCGGGTAGTAGCCGCCTGCCACACCCCTGTGGTCGCCGATCAGCAGATCTTCCCGCGCTCGCCCCGCATCGAACGGCTGCGCCGCTCCATCTTGGAGCTGCTGCTTACCGACTACCCCCCGGAGCGGCTGCAACCTGCCCCAGGGGAGCGCCCCACCCCCTTCCAGGCCATCGTGGCGCGCTACCAACCCAGTGCCAGCCGCTACCCCCACCTTGCCGCCCCGGCCGCCGCGGAGAGTGATCACCCCTACCTGCGCTTCGACGGCAGTGAGTGCATCCGCTGCTACCGCTGCATCCGCGCCTGTGACGAGATCCAGGGGCGTTTTGCCCTGGCAATGTATGGCCGCGGCCAACACAATCGGGTGATCCGCGGCCTCGCTAGTGACTTCATGGCCAGCACCTGCGTCTCCTGCGGCCGCTGCGTGCAGAGCTGTCCCAGCAATGCCCTGACCGATCGCTACCGCGCCAAGACCACCGCCTACGACCAGCGCGTGCGCACCGTCTGTACCTACTGCGGCGTGGGCTGCAATCTGGAGGTGCTGGTCAAGGAGGGCGCCATCCAGGCGGTGAGTGCTGCGGAGGATGCCCCAGTCAATCGGGGCCACACCTGCCTCAAGGGGCGCTACGCCTTCGAGTATCACCGCCACCCGGATCGGCTCCGTACCCCCCTGGTGCGACGCGCCGGCCAACTCCAGCCAGCGAGTTGGGATGAGGCGCTCGACTATGTGGCGCAGCGCCTCCAGGCCATCACCACCGCCCACGGCGCCGACGCCGTGGCCGGGATCTCTTCGGCCCGCTGCACCAACGAAGAGAACTACTTGATGCAGAAGCTGCTGCGGGCGGTGATCGGCAGCAACCACATCGACGGCTGCGCCCGCGTCTGTCACGCCCCCACCGCCTATGGGATGCAGCAGACCTTTGGCACCGGGGCCGCCACCAACTCCATCGACGAGATCGAGTTGGCCGACTGCCTACTGGTGATCGGCGCCAACCCCACCGACGCCCACCCGGTGACCGGCGCCCGCCTCAAGCAGCGGGCCCTCAAGGGGGTGCCGCTCATTGTCATCGATCCACGCCGCACCGAGCTGGCCGCCCTCGCTACCCTCCACCTCCAGCTGCGACCTGGCAGCAACGTGGCCCTGCTCGGCCTGATGGCCCACTACATCGTCGCCCACGGCTGGCTCAACGAGGCCTTTATCGCCGAGCGTACCGAGGGGTTTGAGGCGTTCCGGCATGAGCTAATGGCGCTCGATCCCGACGCCATCGAGCAGATCACCGGGGTACCCCAGGCGCAGGTCCGGGAGGCGGCCCGTCTCTACGCCCAGGCAGAGCGGGCGATGGAGTTCCACGGGCTGGGGGTCACCGAGCACTACCAGGGGAGCCGGGCCATCATGGCCATCACCGCCCTCGCCCTACTCACCGGCCAGGTGGGCCGCCCAGGTACCGGGATCAACCCGCTCCGCGGCCAGAATAATGTCCAGGGGGCGGCCGATATGGGGGTACAACCCAACCTCGGTCCGGGTTACCTCGATCTCACCGATCCCGCGGTGCGGGATCACTACCGCCACCACTGGGGCCGTGCGGTGCCCACCCACAGCGGCTACAAGATCCCGGAGATGTTCCGGGCCGCCCGCGAGGGCCAGCTGAAGGCGCTCTGGGTGGTGGGGGAGGATCTGCTCCAGACCGATCCCAACACCTGCGAGGTGGAGGCGGCGCTGGGTGGATTGGAGTTTTTGGTGGTGCAGGAGCTATTTCTCACCGCCACCGCCGCCCAGGCCGATGTGGTGCTCCCCGCCAGCTCCCACTTTGAGAAGAGTGGCACCTTCACCAATGGGGAGCGGCGCATCCAGCGGGTCAACCAGGCCATCGAGCCCCTGGCCGGGACCCGACCGGACGGGCAGATCCTGGTGGATGTGATGAGGCGACTCGGCTACCCGCAAGCGGGCTACGACGCCCCCACCCATCTCCAGGAGATCGCCCAAGTCGTGCCCTTCTTTGCCGGCGTCACCTGGGAGCGGCTAGGAGAACACGGCCTCCAGTGGCCAGTATCGGCGGAGGGAAGCGGCACCGCCATCCTGCACCGTGAGCAGTTCGCCCTTGGCCGCGGCCGCTTCCGCTTTCAGCCCTTCACGGCCAGCCCGGAGTTGCAGAGTGGGGAGGCGGAGTACCCCTATCTACTCACCACAGGCCGCCGCCTGGAGCACTACAACTGCGGCAGCATGACCCGACGCACCCCCAACGTCCAACTAGTGGGGCGGGATCGCCTCCACATCCACCCGCAGGACGCCGCCCAATACGGCATTACCGAGGGCGATGGGGTGGCTGTCACCTCCCGCCAGGGGACCACCCACCTCGCCGCCTACCTCACCGATGAACTGGCACCTGGAGTGCTGTTCACCACCTTCCACTTCCCCGAGGTGGCCATCAACCGCCTCACTGGACCGGTGGCGGATGAGTTTACCCTGACCCCGGAGTTCAAGCTGGTACGAGTGCGCATAGCGCGTCAAGGTGATGCCCTCTCCGCATGAAACAGGCACACCGCCGGATGATCTGGTTACTGACACTCCTGCTCATACCTCTGGCCGCCCTGCTCTGGGTAGTCCAACCACTGCTGCTACCGGTGCGCCCCGCCCCCGCCCCAGCGGTGGACCCGGAGCGCCTGCGGCAACATGTGGTCACGCTCTCCACCACCCTCTCCCCGCGCAACGATGACCCGGCACAGCTGGGTCGCTCCGCCGACTACATCGCCAGCCAGCTGGCCCCCTTCGGCCGCGTAGAGCGCCACCCTTTTGATGTGTGGGGGGTGGGCTATGAGAACGTCTCACTCACCTTGGGGAGTGGGGCGGGTCCCCGCATTGTGGTTGGCGCCCACTACGACACCGCCGACGGCCTACCCGGTGCCGATGACAACGCCAGCGGCGTGGCGGGTCTCATCGAGCTGGCCCGCCTGCTGCACCAACAGCGCCCCTCTCGGCCGGTGCAGATCATCGCCTACGCCCTGGAGGAGCCACCCTATTTTGGCAGTGATCAGATGGGGAGCGCCCACCACGCCCGTCGCCTGGCCAAGCAGCAGGAGGAGATCGCCTTGATGCTGTCGCTGGAGATGATCGGCTACTTCGATGAGACCCCAGGGAGCCAGCACTACCCGCTCCCACTACTGCGCCTGCTCTACCCCGATCGCGGCGACTTCATCGCCCTGGTGGGGGAGTTCGGTGCGGCCGGCATCGTGCGCCGGGCCAAACGGGCGATGCTGGCCGCCTCCCCTCTACCGGTCCGCTCCATCAACGCCCCCGCCTTCGTGCCTGGCGTTGATCTCTCTGACCATCGCAACTTCTGGCACCACAACTACCCGGCCTTGATGGTCACCGACACGGCCATGTTCCGTAACCGGGCCTACCACACCGCCCAAGATCGCTGGGAACGGCTCGACTACCCACGCATGGCCGAGGTGGTCAGGGGGATCTACGGCATCGTCATGGCCTTTGCACCACCCACCGCGGAGTAGATCAACGCCGCGGCGGGCACTGCATCCGTGACGTTTGAGGGGAGGGAGACTCTGCACTGATCGCCGCCTGGAGGGCCAATAGCGCCTGAGCGAACAGCGCAGGAGAGAGCTGTGGCGAGGGCGGGGGGCCGATCTCCACCCCGATCACCGTCACCCGCGGGGGCAGCATCCCCAGGGCCTGCCCCAGATCCAGGGCGTGGGCCACACCAAAACCGTGGCTGGAGAGGAGACCGCTCTCCCCCTCAACCTGCTCCGGCTCAAGGGGACACACCGTCCCCACCGGCAGGCCGGCGCGCATGGCATCCACCAGCACCACCCACTCGGCCCCCAGCATGGCCGCCAGCAGGCCGGCCCCGGGGCGGTCGCTCTCCACAAACTCCGCCTCCAGCTGCCCCTCCTCGCGCAGCGCCGTCACCAGCTCCCAACCGATGCGGTCGGCCCCGAACGGCGAGCCGACCCCGATCACGCGCAACGGTGTGGCTAGGCTGGTCACTGGCGATCAATCTGGAGCGTGAGGAAGTGGGTGGAGCAGGAGATGCAGGGATCGTAGTTGCGGATCACCGTCTCCCCCCGCAGGCGGATGGCGTCGTCGCTCTGCTGTAGCCCAAACGCCTCCAACGACTGCCGCAGGTCCTCCTCGATCCGCGCCTGATTCTGGCTGGTGGGGGGGACAATGGTCGCCTTGACCACCCGCCCTGCCTCATCCATCTCATAACGGTGCCAGAGAAAGCCCCGCGGCGCCTCGGTGCAGCCGTAACCGACACCGGCCTGTGGCACCGCCTCGGCAAAGGGTGAGCTGGGCAGCTGGTAGGCCTCCAGGATACGGATCGCCTCCAGGATGGCGTAGTGGATCTCCACCGCCCTGGCCAGGGCGCTGTGGAAGACATTACGGCTGGGGAAGGTGACCCCCGTGCTGGCAAGATTCGCCACCACGGCCTCCGGCAGGCGGTCAAGATTGAGGTTGAGACGCGCCAGCGGACCCACCAGATAGGGCTCACCGTGCAGGTGGCAGTGCAGGGCCGTGGAGTGGGCCACATGCTGCTCCACAAAGTGCTGCTCAAACTCCTCAATGGGGATGTCGAGCCCACTACTGGTGACAATGCGTCCCTCGTTGAAGGGGTACTCCGCCGGATGGCGCAGCGAGGCGTAGATAAATGCCTGCTCCTCCTGCGGCAGCGCCAACGCCCCCACCCAGCGCACCAACGCCTCCGCCTCTGGCAGGGCGGCCCGCAGCTCCGCCAACATCGTCGCAACCGCCGCCAGTGAGGGGGCGTGGTAGAAGCCACCAACCCGCACCCCCACCGGGTGGACAGAACGCCCACCGAGTAGTTTGACCAAGGCATTGCCCAAGGCCTGGAGCCGCAACCCCCGCCTCACCTCCTCGGGGTACTGACCGGCCAGGTGGATGGCGCTGGGGAAACCGAGGAAATCGGGGGCCGCCAGCAGGTGGATATGCAGGGCGTGGCTCTCCAGCCACTCGCCGCAGTAGAGCAGCCGCCGCATCTCCCGCACCCATGGGCCAGGGGCCGCCCCAAAGATGGACTCGATGGCGTGGGTGGCACTCATCTGGTAGGCCACCGGGCAGATGCCGCAGATGCGGGCCACGGTGTCCAGCACCTCAGAGCTATCCCGCCCCTCCAGAAACTTCTCGAACAGCCGTGGCGGCTCAAAGATACGTAACCGCAGCTCCTCGATCTTGCCGCCCCGGACCGCCAGCTCCAGTGCCCCCTCCCCTTCGACCCGCGCCAAGACCGGTACGTTGATGGTGATATCGCGTGGTTCGCTCATGGCTGCCGCTCCTGCCAGCGCCGCCCCTCCTCCTGGAACTTCGGCGCACCGTTGTTGATAAAGAGGAACTTCTGCCCAATCCGCTCCGGCGCGAGATTGAGGGTGTCGGCAAAACGGGCGGCCAATGAGGCGGTGTTGACCGTCTCCGCCGGCCCGTAACAGGCGTAGCAGTCACGCTCCACCGCCGTGCAGATGGAGCCGCAACCGGTGCGGGTGACCGGCCCCATACAGGGCATCCCCTTGGCCACCAAGACGCAGACATGCTGCTGCCGCTTGCACTCGATACAGACCTTGTCCTGCTCGGACACCGGCGCCGCCCCCGAGAGGAGGGAACGGACGGCACTAAAGACCTGCCGGGTGTTGACCGGGCAGCCCCAGATCTCAAAATCGACCCGGGCGTGATCGGCGATGGGGGTACAGGTGGCGAGGGCGTGGATATGTTGCGGACTGGCGTAGACACTGCCGATCCAGGCCTCGGCATCGACGCCATTGCGCAGCGCTTGCAGCCCGCCAGCGGTGGCGCAGGCGCCGAGGGTGATGAGATAGCCGCTGCGCTCGCGGATGGCCTTGAGCCGCTCCAGCTCGTGGGGGGTGCTGACGCTCCCTTCGATGAAGGCGATGTCCACCACCCCCTCCTCATCCAGGAAGCCGGCCTCGGCGAAATGGACAAACTCCACCAGGGTTGACAGCTCCACCAGCTGCAACCCGGCGTTGAGAAAGGCGAGCTGACAGCCGTCACAGGAGGAGAACTTGTGCACAGACACACGGGGCTTGGCCCCGGAGTGCGGAAGCTTCATTACGTAGCTCCTTTTATAGTTGGTCAGTGCTGCCGACCGCGGGACACCCGACCCAATCCCCGTCGCTCCCCCTGGGGTGGCTGCCACGACCCAACAGACGGCGGATAGGGCTCCATTGTAAGCCTCCGCTCGCCCGCCTGCCCGAGCCTAACGGGTCCGTTGGACTGCACCAGGGAGCATACGCCGCGAGGGGGGGCGCTTCAATCGCGCCCACCACCCTCTCGCCGCGACTTGGGGATAGCCACCCGATAAACGCTGGGCAGGCCACTAGGTAGGGGATGCTAGAAAGGGGTAAACCAAGAGGGGACGGTCGGCCTCAGACCACAAGCAGGAGGGGGCGGCGGCCAGAGTGCGCCCATACCGCCTCATTGCACGGGCCGCCGGAGGGGTCGCTACCCCCCACTCATCCCGCCGCCATTAGCTCAATCTGCGCCGTCGCCGCCGTTTGGCTACGGCGCAACGCCGCCTCGTCTACGGTGGTGCCCTCAACAGCGATCACCGCCACCTGCTCAAACCCGATAAAACCCAACACCCCTTTTAGATAGGGCGTCATAAAATCCATGGGTTGCAGCGCCGCGTCGGTAAAGACCGCCCCGGTAGCCGTGGCGATCACGGCCTGCTTACCCTGCACCAAACCGCTGAACCCCTGTTCGGGCGAGTAGTGGAAGGTGCGGCCCATACGCACGATATGGTCAAGCCAGGCCTTGAGGGTGGAGGGGAGAGAGAAGTTGTACATCGGGGTGCTGATCAGCAGTAGGTCGGCCGCCATCAGCTCGGCGATCAGCTCATCGGAGAGGGCAATGGCCCGCTTCAGCTCGCTCCCCATCTGTTCCGCCGGGGTAAAAAAGCCGTCGATAGTCGCCTGGGTGAGATGTGGCACCGGCTGGCGAGCGAGGTCCCGCACAGTCACCTCGTCCTGCGGATGTCTGTCGAGCCGACGCGCCAAAAAGTGGTCAGCGAGCCGACGGCTATAGGAACCTTCCGTACGGGCGCTCGCATCGATGCGGAGAATGCGTGACATGGTAAACCGCCTCTATAGGTCAAAGTCGGACTCAGCCTATTCCCCGCAAAACCCTACCGAAAGCATTTGATACACCTAAGTGAAGTGCGCAAACTGCACGAATGGATCTGCATCATCTACAGCTATTCGTGGAGGTGGTGCGCCGCGGGAGCTTTGCCGCTGTGGCGCGTGACCACCGTAGCGCCCCCTCCTCCATCTCCCGCGCCGTCCGTTCACTGGAGGAGGCTCTGGGGGTCCGCCTCTTCCAGCGGAGCACTCGCAGACTGGAGCTAACCGAGGCCGGCCGGGGCTACTTCGCCAGCGTGGAGGGGCTCGTTGAGGAGCTACAGCGCGCCGCTGAGGTGGCATCCAAACTGACGGAGACACCCAGCGGCACGCTACGCATCACCGCCTCGGCCACCTTCGGTCAGGTCGGCATCGTCCCGCTGTTACCGGCCTTTACCCAGCGCTACCCGCAACTAGCCATTGAGCTACTACTGACCGACACCCGACTCGATCTAGTCGCCGATCGCATTGATGTGGCGATCCGACTCGGCCCCCTCACCGACTCCACCTACATCGCCTCGCGCCTGCACATCGAGCGCTACGTCATCTGCGCCACTCCCCACTACCTCGCGCACCACGGTCGCCCCACCTGCCCGGCTGAACTCTCCCGGCACAATACCCTGCACCTCCCCCTGCCCGAATTTGATAACTGGCAGTTTCGCGCCCCTAACGGCCGGATCGAGAAGGTGGCAGTACAGAGCAGGCTACTCATCTCCAACGCCCAGGCGTTGAAACAGTGCGCCTTGGCGCACATGGGGATCGCCCTCCTGCCGCGCTGGGTGGTGACGCAGGAGGAGAGGCGGGGGGAGTTGGAGCGGCTCTTGCCTGAATATGCCGTTGGTACCTCTGAGTTTGAGATACCGGTTTGGCTACTCTACCCGTCGCGCCGCTACCTACCGCTGAAGGTGCGGGCCTTTGCGGAGTTCATGCGGGACGCCTTCCGCCATGCAGCGCCATGGGAGAGCGACTGACGGCTATTAAAGCCCCCCACCCATGGCGGGTGGGGGGCGACGGCTAACCGCTTACTTCTGCCGGTGGCAAAGACCACACCCCACGGCCGTGCCCTTGGGGATCACCGCCGTCGCCTGCCCGGCTGCACAACCGGGCAGACTGCCGCTGGTGTCCTTGCAGCGCACGGTACGCTCCTCCGCGGTGCGCGAGAGGACGCTACCGGTGAGATCGGCACCATGGCAGGAGTTGCAGCCAGGCCCGCTGTTCCGATAGGCCTTGTGCTGGAGATTCCAGCGGTCATCGGCCACAAACGCGGGGTTAGAGAACTCCAGATCGGAGATGGCGTGCATCCCGTGGGGACCATTGTTGCCCAGGGGCAGCGAGGTGTCGGTGGGCTGGTGACAGACCTGGCACTCGGCGATGTAACCGGAGTGGCCTTGCAGCTGCTTGGCCGGCAGGTTGTCGTTGGCATTGGGATTGCTGCTGGGCCACTCGGCGTGGGTACTGCCGTGGCAGGCCTCACACATCAAGCCGCCATGGCCACTACTCACCCGGTAGAGCTTGGGATTGCCCGCCGCGCTGCCCCCAGTGGCCACCACACTCTCGGCAAACTGCTTGTTGATCGGCACGATCGGCGTGGCCTTGGCGTCATTGGTGCGATAGGCCGCCAGTAGCCGGATCCCATCGGTCACCCCGCTACTATCGGTGGGATTCACCAATACATTGGCGTCCCCTGCCAAGTTGTCGATGGCGTTACCCGTGTGGCAGGAGCCGCAGCTCGGTTCATTGGCCCAAGGGACGCGAGGGGTGGCCTGGTTGTGGTAGAAGTCCGCGGCCAGCTCAAAGGCCCCAGGGTTGGCGGGTGAGACATTACGGGAGAAGTCATTGCCCACCTGGCTCATATTGCCGTGGCAATCCTGGCAGACCAGCCCCCCATTGGCCATCGCCCCCCTCATGCACTGGGTGCGTCTGCCGGGATGGCAGCGGTAGCAGGTCTGCTCAAGCACCTGCTGGGTAGTCACCGGGCTACGCCGACTCCCATTGGCGTCCATGGCCGGCGGCATGGCCGGAAATAGGCCACTGAACTGCCCATGGTAGCTGTGCATCACGTTGGACATGGTGCGGTGCTTGAACTGGTCCCGCCCATTGGCGGCACTCCCCGCATTCTCCGGTCCCACCGGCCCCTGCTGCGCCAGATCTAAGGCCGGCGAGTAGTGGCAGCGTTGGCAGATCACCGGATTGGCCGCCCGCCCCGAGGTGGGATCGATGGTGCTCTCAAGGCTGGTACCGTGCTTCTGATCATGGAGACGCAGAATATTGAGATCACTACTCCACTCAACGCTCACCGCATTGGGGACCGAGCCGTGCGCGGGGTCATCGAGAGAGGTGGCTACGGTGGTGAGATCGCCGATGGCCGCCCCATTGCCCCCATCCACCTCGGCGGCGTGACAGGCCTGGCAGTCGGCCTCGCCCGAGATGGGTACCACCGTATCGAGAGAGGCCACCGCCTGACCGGCCACCTTCGCCTCCAAGTGCAGTAGCGGATAGGGGTTTTCACGCCCGGCATCATCAAACGGGGCAACGGGGATCCCCGCCGCCTCAGACCAGTTCACATTGGCCACATAGCCAAACGGAAAGCTCGTGAAGAATGGCAGATCGGTGACATGCTCTTCGACCAGCTGGGGCTGATTGCTGGTATAGGGCCCAGTGAACCCAGGCATCGCCTGCTGTGAGACATGCAGGGTGCCATCCCCCAGATAGAGCCGCTCCACATCCGGCACCGGTAGGCCGAGGTCCACATTGATCGCCGGGGTGTTGGGGTCGTAGTACTGGCTCAGCAGACCAGGCGGATAGAAGGGGTCATAGGCCTGATAGGCCACCTCCCAGAAGTTGCTCTTATAGACCTCTCCATTGACCACCGAGGAGAGCACCTGACCACTGGTGGCCTTGGCGATCGCCGGGTCACTGGGGTTGGCGGCGGCGCTGTAGTAAATCTGCGCCTCCCCCTCCCCCATCACCCGCGGCAGACCGCTGATACCGCGCGCCACCACCTGGGCATGAACCACATTAAAGGGAGGCAGGATGCTCGATAGCCGCGTGTCCAGATCACCGCAGTGCATACCGAGATCATTGATCGCCAATAGGCGGTAGTCCGAGCCACTCACCGCCGTCGGCTCAGCCACGGCCACCGCCGCTAGCGGCCCATTGGCGCTGGTGGAGTTGATGGAGACCTCATTGGCCCCCGCCACCCCAATGGTGACCGTGGCCTGGTTGGAGGCGCCACCGGCGTCATTGGCGGTGTAGACAAAGCTATCGGCGCCGGTATAACCGGCGTCCGGCGTATAGCTGAAGCCGCCATCGGTGGCCAGCAGTAGCACCCCATGGCTGGGGCCGCTGCCTGCCACCCATTGGGCCGTGATGGGGTCACCATCGGGGTCGTTGTCATTACTGAGCACCCCGGGGGCGATGACCACCAGCGGCGTCGCCTCTGTCGTGTTGTACTCATCCCCCTGGGCCACCGGCCGGCTATTGGTAGCCGAGGTCACCTGCACCGTGCGCGTGGCTGAACAGCTCTTAGGATTGCGGGGATCACTATCCGTGGCGGCGAGGGTCGCAGTGAAGCTCCCGGCCGTGTTGTAGGTCACCAAGTGGGTCGCCGTGGCGCTACCGCTACTGGGCAGCGTCTCGCTCGCGGAGGCCGGCTGACCACCGGAGAAGGTCCAGGTAACGCTATAAGGTGCCGTCCCATCGACCACCACCCCCTGGAAGAGGAGCGAGCCCCCCGAGGAGATGGAGACCACCCCACTCTGGGGGGAAGAGATGGTGCAAACGGGGGGCTTGGCTAAGGCGGTGCTGGGGAGCCCATAGATCCCCATGGTAACCAGCGCCGGATAGAGCCAGTGGCGTAGCAAGGGAGACATCGGTGACCTCCATGGATGAGTAAAAAACCGACCGGTGGTGCCTGTCCGAGCCGTCTCCGCGCATCCGCGGAGACGGCCCAAGCATCTGGGAAACAGGGAGATGGCCACCCCGCAGGGACAGAACACAGGGGGCAACGTGCCGCCCAAAGGGTCGCCGGCGAGCGGCAACCCCAGCCGGGGCAGCGGGGTAGAGAGAGGCAACAGGGGGCGGCAGTGGAGAACACCCACACACCGCTAAATGGGAAAATTGCTGACTAGAAAGGCGTGGCGCAACCCACCCGGCGCTACTCAGTGACCGAGCTGGCGACAGGGCGGTCGCCGACGTACTCCTCAGCTTCCCTAGCCTTTGCACGATATCCCCATCCATGGATTCTTAAGAGGTACATAAGGGTACCCCTATTTGATGACGGGGCAATCACTTCAAAGGGGTAAGTGGCCACTTTGTGAAGAGGATGGGAGGCTTGTCACCCTTTTTGCGCCCCCTACCCCGGCCCAGGGGGGGCCAAGGCCCACGGGCCAGCGGCGCTCCACCGTAGACGGCTCAGCGGCAAAGAGCCCTCAGACCACCTCCGGGCGATGGCGGCCGCAACGCAGCACCAGATAGCCGCGCACCACACCCGGGGCGTGGGCAATCCATCCAGAGAGCAAGATCAACAAGATGAATAGCGCCTCGCGCCAGGCAGGCCAGAGTAGTGTGGAGGCCAGCAGCACCAGCTTAATGACGATGATCGCCCCCTTGAGGCGACACAACCACTGCGCCTCTGACCAGAGATAGAGCAGCACCAGCAACACGCCACTGCCCACGGTCAGATACCAGAACGGCAGCCACCGGGCCTCCTCCACCCCAAACAGGAACCCCCCGCCGATCCCCGCCACCCCCACCAGATGGCCACAGCGTAGGGCGATATTGACCCAGCGCTGACCGGGAAAGAGACGGGGCCCGCTGGCCTGCTGCACATTGATCGACGGCTTCATCTCGGCCTCATCCCACCCTGTCACTGGCCTTACCCGGGACCTCCCCGGCGCCTAGCCCACCAAGAGGTGCGGTTTATAGGCCGCAATGCCGGGATAAACAACCGTAGATCGAGCCAGCGCAGAGGCACAACGGCCTACCACCACCATCACCGAGGGCCGCCAGGCGCAACGCCTCAACCACCATGCCGGATAAAAGAGGCGTGCCACGGTGGGGCTCAGCGAGGGACATGGCGCCAACCCCGCCCCTACCTTCACCCTAACCCCCGCACATAGATAAACCACAAGAGCGCTACCGATCGGCAACACCTGAGGCATGAATTGCCGCCAAGGCCACCATCTCATCGACTATCGCTTCGCGCTTTAGCACGCACGCCGACGCGCCGTAATACAACACATTTTCCATGCCCCTGAAATCATCATACTCACTCGCCAAAGCGCGAAACAGGCTGACGCCAGTCATATCATTTAAATCCACCGCCCCCGAGGCCAACACTAACCCTATCGTTTTAGCCCCCTCATAGGGTTCCAGGTGGCCCTCAACAATGCGCTGACAGTAATACCCCATCAACGCAAGCGCTGCCGCCTGCGGCGACGGCGGCCCGCCCACATGGGGCGAACGCAAAAACAGTTCAAGATCAGACCCGCGCCCCCGACCCCAAAACACCCAATCCATCAGGGCATCACATTCATATCCATCCGCAAGCAACGCCTGCGCAATATCCGCCACCTCCCCATCCAACAAGGCATCAAAATATACCCTTGCAGACAAAAGCGCGATCCGGTGTTCCTTTTTCAACTTTGGATGCCGCCACTTATTCCATTGCCCCCCAATGAAGGCAGACCCATGACCAAGACAGATCTCACAACCGCCCGGACACCCTTTGAGATAAATCCAGCCACCGTCAATTGGATGAGCACGCACCCCTCGCCCTGCCCGCCGCAGGGGCACAACGATATCTCATTGCCATCAGCACGCCCCAGGCACAACAATTCAACGGCCGTGATTTACATAAAAAAGAGACCTGCCAGGATAAAGGATATCGGGTTGCGCTGTGCTCACCCGACCTATATTTACCCGCAGGCAATCTAATTCGTGAAGGCGCCGCGTTGCGTATATTTGATGGGGACTTTAACAAATGCCGTAGGTTGGGTGAGCGCAGCGTAACCCGACAACCCCTCCGCAGGAGCACAACCGCATTCCACCGCCACCCACTACACCACCAGGCACAACGAGCAAACTACCGCATTCTATATGAAAGAGGCGTGCCAAGGTGGGGAATGTCGGGTTACGCTTCGCTAACCCGACCTACATTTGCCTGCGGGTGACCTGGTTTGTGAAGAAGCTGATTTGCGCGTCCTCGACTGGGGTTTTAAGTGAAATTTCAGATGCTCTCGGGTGCGGCACAAGTTGGGCCAGCTATAGTCGTACTGTGAAAAATAGCGCCTGATGAACTCTTTCTTCTTCTGTGAAAGCCCCCATAGGGGGTTCCCCAATACGCCTTCCAGATCAATGCCTCGAATATCGCCACCCAACTCTAATAGCCGGGTGACCATCTCGGTATGCCCGGCCTCAATGGCGTGGACAATCGCATACGCAGGAATGCGCGCCCCCAGTAAACGCAGGAGCGCCACCCCCTCCACATGATTCTCTACGGCCAGCCAGTGTAAAACTGTTTCGCCCAAACAATTCTTCTCTTCAAGGATGGCTCGTCGCTCGGAGACGATACTGGGGACCTTTTCCGGCTCATTCAACACGGCATCAAGCAACCGGTAAAACTCATAATTACGTTCAATCGGATTCATTCTAAATAGCCCAAACCTGGGCTCGGGTGAGGTCGCCCTGCTCAATGGCGGCAGCAGCGAAGGCATGGCAGGAGGATAGGCACAGCACATATCCGCGCCCCCTTCATATGAATCGTGGATAGCAACATAGCGACTCAGTTCATCCCCGCGCACGCGGGGAACACGAGAGACCCTTCTCGACGATGCGGTCGAGGGTCGGTTCATCCCCGCGCACGCGGGGAACACCCGCCAGTACATTTTCATGTTCCGCGCTCTATCGGTTCATCCCCGCGCACGCGGGGAACACGGGGCGCGCTGGCGCTGCTGCCCTCAGGCGAGCGGTTCATCCCCGCGCACGCGGGGAACACATAGTGCCCCACGAGGCCGAGATCGTGAGGGACGGTTCATCCCCGCGCACGCGGGGAACACTTCTTGGTCGAGGCAGACAGTCGATTGAACTCCGGTTCATCCCCGCGCACGCGGGGGATACGGTTCATCCCCGCGCACGCGGGGAACACTTGCGTGGCGCGTGATAATGCGGCGTCTGCGTCGGTTCATCCCCGCGCACGCGGGGAACACTCTGCCAGCGCCTTGGAGACCTGGGCCATGGGCGGTTCATCCCCGCGCACGCGGGGAACACGTGGCGTACCTCCGGAGCCGTGGGGCGGATCACGGTTCATCCCCGCGCACGCGGGGAACACTCTTCCATTAACCTACTGTTCCATAAGGCCCTTTTTGGCCACTAAAAATCTACCGAGCCCAACGCATTCTATCTCTAACCCGGCAAAAGGCCTACCAGCGTATCCGTCGGCGGCCAATCTACCCCCCACAAGCGGTGGATTTATCTAGCAAA
>QKFD01000046.1 GCA_003251535.1 Chromatiales bacterium
GCTGGAGCTGAGCCAAACCTATGAGCTACAGGAGATGCACACCATGCTGGCTGAACGGGTCAAGCGCTGGACTGCCGAGTGGAAGCAGGAGGGGCTGCGCCAAGGGATCCAACAGGGAATCGAGCAAGGAATAGAACAAGGCATCGAGCAGGGGTTGGAGCAGGGGTTGGAGCAAGGGCTCGAACAGGGGCTCGAACGAGGGAGGGAAGAGGGGGAGCGCCAGCTATTGCGCCGCCAGTTGGTACGGCGTTTCGGGCCAGAGCTACCGGCCTGGGTGGATGAGCAGTTGATCAGCTCCTCGTCCCACCAACGGGAGGTATGGGCGGAGAGGATCTTAGAGGTTCAGGATCTGGCGACCCTCTTCGGGGTGAACGCCCAGCTAAATGGCGCCAATGGAGCATAGTGGAATTGGCGTCCATTTTAAGCGCCGTGTTTAGCTTTGAATGCCATGGTAAACCGCATACGCTCCGCCGGTTTGAAGCGCGGCCCATAAAGCGGCCAACAGCACAAATATAGCGGTGTATCGGAGACCACCTTTGAGTCCGCGAGAACGGAAAAAGTAGTAAGGCAATGCCAGAGCACCGAGAGCGACTACTGCGCTATTCAATAGCGCACCACGTTTGTATTTGATTTGTTCTGAGTCCAAGTAATACCACTGAAACGTCAAGACGACGCCAGCCAACATAAACCACATATCAGTTCTGGTAAAAGCCACACCTGGCTCAAAGTATTGGGTCGTCGCGCCATTTATAAAGGCAACAATGGCCCAACGCCAGGAGCACTATATTTTTCTTACTGGCCATGTTCCCCCGCCGGGGGAGGTCCTGGCTCAACTCGGTGAAGGATCTCTCACCCAGCGGCAGTGAAGGTGGGGCAACCGCCCAACCTTCTAACCGTGGTGGGGTGTTCTCAGTTCGGGAGCGGCTGCGGTGCCGGCGGACCCACGTAGCGGGCGCTTGGGCGGATGATCCGGTTATCGGAGGCCTGTTCGAGGATATGGGCGGACCAGCCGATAATCCGGGAGGAGGCAAACGTGGGGGTGAATAGGTCAGGATGCAGTCCGCAGCGGCTCATGACCACGGCCGCATAGTACTCCACGTTGGCATATAGCTCGCGGCCCGGTTTGAGCTCAGAGAGGACCTCTTCGATGGCCTTCTCCACATTGGTGGCCAGCTCCATTAGTTCACCACCGAGCCCGATGGCGATCTCACGCAGCAGCAAGGAGCGGGGATCGTGCGTCTTATAGACCCGGTGGCCAAAGCCCATGATGCGCTTGCCGTTCTCAACCATATTGCGCGCCCATGGCCGGGCGCTTTCAGGCTGACCGATGGCATGGAGCATCTCTAGCACCCGGCTCGGTGCGCCGCCATGCAGCGGACCTGAGAGGGCGCCGATGGCACCTGCCATGGCCGCGCCGATATCGGCACCGGTTGAGATGATGACTCGCGCTGCGAACGTAGAGGCATTGAAGCCGTGATCAATGGTGAGGATCTGATACTGCTCAATGGCACGGGCAAACTGCGGATCGGGGATTTCGCCAGTGATCATGTAAAGATAGTTGGCGGTATAGCCCAGCTCCGGATGGGGCTCCACGATATCAAGACCATGGCGGATCCGGTACAACGCAGCGATGAGGCTCGGGACGACGGCACAGATCCGAATCCCATTGGCCATCAGCTCCGCACGATCGATATCGAGCGATGGCTTGAAGTCGAAGGCCTGCGCGGCAAAGGAGACCGCGGTGCGCAGGTTATTGAGCAGCTCGGTATCTTCGGCCCGCCCCGAGATCTGGCTGAGCATCGAGCGGACGTTTGCAGGAATGACGCTCAGTGAGCGGATCTCTGCAAGAAATGCCGAGCGCTCTACCGCCGTTGGCAAGGTGCCATTGAGAAGGAAATACCACACCTCTTCGATGCTGAGGTGTTTGGCCAGATCGATGGCCGAATATTGGCGATAGTGGTAGAAGCCCTCTTGCCCGCGCACATCGCCAAGCTCAGTCTCTGCCACTACGACGCCCGAGAGCCCTTTAGGGGCGGCATTTGATTCGGGCGATTCGACCTGACTTATCGAGGCAAACTCCAGCAGGTCACTTTTTGACACGACACCGACGATCTTCCCATCCTCGACCACCGGTACGCAGCGGTGAGGGGCATTGCGCACTTTGGCGTAGGCCGCCTCGATCTCCTCATGGCTATCGAGCACGGCTGGATTTTTGATGGCCATCCAGTCGGCGATCTTCGCCGTATCCGGGGCAACCTGTTGGGAGGAGAAGAGGAGAAAATCCCGTTCGGTCCAGATGCCGATGGGGCGGGATTGATCGTCCAGTACGATGAGCGAGCCGATGTTCTTGTCCGCCATGCGGGCTGTGACCGCCGCAACAGACTCGCCAGCGGTGGTCGTGACAGCGGGGGCAGACATGATTTCGCGGACTGTACGCATAGCTTAATTCTTCTAACCCGGAAACAGTGAGAACGCTCGCATCCGAACCGGGGCGCTTCAGCCGCGGGATGCGAAGACAGGGCCGGACGCACCCCGAACGAATAAATTAGGTTGCCTGACGACGGTGGCTTCGTTGTATGCGACGAACGCACGATACGCGCCCCATATCGCCACTCTATGGCGCAGGCCATAATACCAAACCCCTAGCAGGGGTCAAGGAATGCAATATTTTTTGGCACACATCGAGACCCCGCTTAGGGGCCAAACAGGCCCATGCCACAAAACTTAGTATATGGGGCCCTGGCCGCTTGAGGCCGCCTGCCCCCCCTAGCCTATCGGGCCGGCGATTGCCCGAGAGGGCCGTGGGTGAGACCCCAACTATCGGGGCCGCTGTGGGGCCTGGTGGGACGGCGTAGGCCAGGGAATGACCTGACCCCACACCGGGCGATAGGCCTTGATCTCCGTAAAGTTTTTATAGGGGTTACGGCGCCTGATGGGGAAACCGTTGGACGCCCGAGCGGACGGCCGTCAGGCGAGAAAGATCCACAATGAAATTTCTTTTTTATTAGGATTTATCGGTACGCTCAAGGCCGTGTGGCGGGGGCGGGATGATGGGATGGCTGGGATGTTCTATAGGCTTTTGTTGAGTGCGCTATATTACTTTTTTTGTGCCGGTTGGCATGAATCTGAGCGGCGCGGTTAGGGGCCTGATAGTCGATGTGGGGAGGGCTGGCTGGAAAGTAAATATGACCGTCCTATCCGGCCGGGTTGGGCCGGACTCTCACGCCGCCGCCGCCCTCATGGACCCACCCCCCCTTGGACTGGGGGCCTTCATGCGCTGGGTTGGGGCTTGGCGGGTGGGGCCGGGGGATGTGAGTCGGGGGTGAGGTTGGATGGCCACACGTGGTGAGCGCAAAAAACAGCGGGGGATACGCACGATATCGCTTGGAGTGCGCAGCGTGAGTGGGAGAGGGGAGGGCACAGAGCACTCAATGAGGCTCGGTTTTGAACAGTCGCAGTCGGTTGGCATTGCTCACTACCGTCACCGATGACAGGGCCATGGCCGCCCCGGCGATCATCGGATTGAGCAGTATCCCGGCAATGGGCCAGAGCAGGCCCGCCGCGATGGGCAGTCCCAAGGTGTTGTAGATAAAGGCGCCCAATAGATTTTGCCGAATATTCCGTACCGTGGCGCGGGAGATAGCAATGGCGTCGGCCACTCCATGCAATGAGCCGCGCATGAGGGTGATGTCACTACTCTCAATGGCCACATCGGTACCCGAGCCGATAGCAAAACCGACATCTGCGGTGGCCAACGCCGGGGCATCATTAATCCCATCGCCCACCATACCTACCACTTTTCCTTGGGCCTGGAGCTGGCTCACCTGCTGTGATTTATCCTCCGGTAGCAGCTCGGCGATGAACCGATCCACCCCCACGGCACGGGCCACGGCCTCGGCCGTGGGGCGTTGGTCACCGGTGAGCATTACCACCTCAATCCCCTCCGCCTGGAGGCGGGCCACGGCGGCCCGGGAGTCGGGCTTGACGGGATCGGCAATGGCCAGCAGCCCCAGCAGGCGGTCGCCTTGGGCGAGATAGATGGGGGTGCCCCCCGCCGCCGCCAGCTCGGCGGCACGTGCCGCTAATGGCGCGAGATCTACCCCCTGCTCGACCATCAGCCGCTGGTTGCCGCACACCACCATCGACTCGGCCACCCGGGCCTGGGCGCCACGCCCCACCAGCGCCTCAAAGTCGCTGGTGGAGGGGGGGCTAATGCCGTCGCTCCGGGCCCGCTCCATCACCGCTTGGGCCAATGGGTGTTCTGAGTGTTGCTCCACCGCGGCGGCTAGGCTGAGTAGCTCGGTGTCGGTCACCCCAGGTAGTGCCACCAATTCGGTGACACTGGGGTGGCCGGCGGTGATGGTGCCGGTCTTGTCCAGCACCACCGTGGTCAACCGACCTGCCTGCTGTAGTGCATCGCCGTTGCGGATCAGCACCCCATACTCGGCCGCCTTACCTACCCCCACCATGATGGAGATGGGGGTGGCCAACCCTAGGGCGCAGGGGCAGGCGATCACCAGCAGGGTCATGGCGGTGACGATGGCGTAGGAGAGGACCGGCTCAGGGCCGAAGTTGTACCAGATCAAGAAGGTGACTACGGCTAGGATCAACACCGTAGGGACAAAGATCGCCGCCACCTGGTCCACCAGCCGGCCGATGGCCGGTTTACTGGCCTGGGCGCGGCGTACCAGCTCGATAATACGGGCCAGTACTGTTTCTCCCCCGATCCGTTTGGCCTGGTAGAGGAAGCTGCCGCTCCTGTTGATGGTACCCCCCACCACCTCATCACCCACCCCCTTGCTCACCGGCAGTGGTTCGCCGGTGAGCATCGACTCATCGAGGGTAGAGTGGCCCTCGATGATCACCCCATCCACCGGTACCCTCTCCCCGGGCCGGAGCCGCAGGGTGTCGTCCAACCCCACCTGGGCGATGGGCAGATCCCGCTCCTCGCCGTTGCGTACCACCCGGGCCGTCTTTGGTTGCAGGCCGATGAGGCGGCGGATCGCCTGGGAGGTGCGGGTGCGGGCGCGCATCTCCAGCGCCTGGCCGAGGTTGATGAGGGCGATGATCACCGCTGCCGCCTCAAAATAGGCGTGGCGGGCGATGGAGGGGACCGCATCGGGAAAGAGCACAATGGCCATGGAGTAGCTCCAGGCGGCCCCGGTACCCATGGCAATCAGGGTATCCATGTTGGCGTTGTGTAGGCGAAACTGTTTGACCGCCCCGCTGAAGAAGTGGCCACCGGAGTAGACCATGGCCGCCAGGGTAAGCAGCCCCAGCAGAAGCCAGAGGCCACGGGCCTGGGCCAGCGGTGGGAGGAGATCGGTCATCCCCAGTAGCATCAGCGGTAGCCCCACTGCGGCGGCCACTACGGTCTTGCGCACCCGGCCCTGGAAGTGGCGCTGTTCGGCCGCCTCCCGCTCCTCCTGCTCCCGCTCCAGGTCTTTGAGTTCGGTCGCCTCATAGCCGGCCGCCTGGACAATGGCCACCAGCTCGGTGGCGGGCAGGGTGCCGTAGACCTCGGCGGTGTGCTCGACAAAATTGACCGTTGCCGCCTCCACTCCCGGGGCCGCCTTGAGGGCATTTTCCACTGCGGCGACGCAGCCGGCGCAGCTCATTCCGCCTACGGAGAGGCGGATCGGATCGCGGGTCTGGGCCATGAGTCCCCCTATTGGGTATCTGGACATGCTTGGACTGCCCCACCATTATGGCCGTCGGCCACCCCATTGGACCGACGCGGGTGGGATCAATGTTGATGAGTTAATCAAGGGGAGGATAGTTCCTAATGAAGCCGCAGCTGTTCCCGCTCTCCGTGCTCCTGCGTACCCTACCCGATGCCGTCCATGCCGAACTCCTCTCCCGCGCCTTCAACCACCTGCTACAGGGGCAGGAGGCGGCCGAGCAGCTGTTGGAGCTGGAGGGTAAGCGGCTGGGGATCGCCATCCTCGATACCGGTAACCAACTGGTGTTTGAGGTGGTGGGAGGGGCGTTTCGGCGGGTGGCACTAGGGGGCTGGGATGTCCGCATCAGTGGTAGCCTGGAGGGCTTCTGGCGCCTGGCAACCCGTAGCGAAGACCCCGATACCCTCTTTTTCAACCGCCAGCTGGCACTGGAGGGGGAGACCGCTACCGGCCTCTATCTCAAAAACCTGCTCGATGGCATGGAGTTTGACCGCCAGGCCCACTTGACGGCAGTCTTGGGCCCCAGCCTAGGCGCCGTAGTGGGGCGCGCCCTCACCCGTAGCGGGCTGGAGAGCAGGCTGCGGCGTTGGGTGGTATAGCCCCGTCTTCCCATCTATTCCGCCCCACAAGCACTGCTATGCACGCACCCCGTAAACGCTTCGGCCAAAACTTCCTCCGCGATGGCAATGTGGTGACCCGCATTGTGCGCGCCATCAATCCGCAGCCAGGCCAGCACCTGGTGGAGATCGGCCCCGGTCAGGCGGCCCTCACCCGGCCGCTGCTGGAGACGGGGTGCCACCTGGAGGTGGTGGAGCTAGATCGCGATCTGGTGCCCGCCCTCCAGGCACTGCCAGGGCTCACCGTCCATGAGGCGGATGCCCTCAAGTTTGATTTCTGCTCCCTGGCCCAAGCGGGCGAACAGCTGCGGGTGGTGGGTAACCTGCCCTATAACATCTCCACCCCACTGCTGTTTCACCTCATCGAACAGGCCGCTTGCATCCAAGATATGACCTTCATGTTGCAGCGGGAGGTGGTGGATCGGATGACCGCCGCCCCCGCCAGTGAGGCCTACGGCCGGCTCAGTGTGATGGTGCAGTTCCACTGCCAGGCGGAGCGGCTATTTACCGTTCCTCCCGGCGCCTTCTTCCCGCCCCCCAAAGTGGAGTCGGCCATCGTCCATCTGGTGCCTCACCCGCAGCCTCCGGTGGTGGTGGCTGACGAGGCGCTATTCGCCCGGCTGGTGGCCCAGGCCTTCTCCCAACGCCGCAAGACCCTACGCAACACCCTCAAGGGGTGGGTGGCGGCGGAGGCGATGGCCTCTGTCGAGATCGATCCGCAGCGGCGGGCCGAGACGCTGACCTTGGCGGAGTTTGCCCGTCTGGCCGCGCTGGTGGAGCCGCAGTAGGCGGGGGGGCTGGTCAGGCAGGGGGTGGCCAGGTTGCCCAGCAACCCCCTTTAATGGCTGCCCACTGGCAGCGCCGCCGCGGCCGCCGGTTCCCCTCGTAGCTGCTGGAATACCGCCTCCGCCAGTGCCAACAGATCCCCCTGCGCCAGGGGGCCGGTGACGGCGTAGCCCAAGCCCCCCTCCACCCAATAGAAGACCCCCAACCCCTGGCTGTGCTCAAAGTGGAATAGGGTCGTCGCCTCCTGCCACGGCCCGCGCCGCAGGTAGAGGGTGATGCGGGTGGCATCGGCCCGCTCATACATAAACTGGGCCGCCATGCGGTCGGTGGCCGGTAGTAACCGCCCACCCACCAGATGGTAGCCGAGCGTGGTGAGGTCGGGGGCCCGCAGATCGGCGTGGAGCCGCAGCGAGAGCCAGCTCACTAAGTGGTGTTCATCGGCCGCGCTCACCTCCACCGGGTGGCGCGGATCGGTGGTGTAGACGGTGTGGGCAAAGGCCGCCGGCTGCACCAGCTGCTCGCTCAGCGGCTGCTCCGCCAATAGAGGTGCCCTCGCGGTGGGGTGGAGGCCCCAGCCGAGGCTACCCCCCAGCAGCAACCAGCCGGCGGCGGCCGCCGCTGCCCGCCAGGGGCTACGCCGAGAGGGGCGCAGTTGGGGAGGGATCGGCTCCGCCAGCACCGGATCAAATAGCTGATGGAGTGCCCGGTCAACCCGCCGGTATTCAGCCAACTCCGCCTCCGCCTCGGGGTGGGTGGCCAGATAGTGGGCCACCTCTGCTCGCCGCTCGGGAGAAAGCTCATCGTCGAGGTAGGCGTTGAGGTCACCTCGGGTGATGGGGGCACGGTGTCTCATTTCACCCTCCGCAGCGGGCCATCCCGCTCCTGGGCCAGTTGTTGGCGCAGCTGTTGCCGCGCCCGGGCGAGGCGTGACATGACGGTCCCCACCGGGATCCCGAGTATGGTCGCCGCCTCTTGATAACGCAGCCCCTCCAGTGCCACCAGTAGCAGCACCTCGCGCTGCTCCGCTGGCAACCCATCTAGTGCCCGCTGTAGCTCCCGCAGGGTGGTGGCCGACTCGGCGCCGCCAGGGGCGGCGACGGTCGACTCCTCTTCCAGTAGCTCAACGAACTGTGGGCCGGAGTGGTTGCGCCGTAGTTGGTTGACGTAGAGATTGTGCATGATGGTGAAGAGCCAGGCGCGCAGATCGCTGCCGCTGCGCCAGAAGTGCAGCCGGCCGAGGGCCCGCTCCAGGCAGTCCTGCACCAGGTCATCTGCCGCCGGGGTGTTGCCGCGCAGCAGGGCGCGGGCATAACGGCGCAGCCGCGGGATCTGTTCAACGACGCGATCTGGCAGTTCCATCGCCTAGGGTCTCGTCAGTGGCCTGCCGGTAGCGGCGGGAAGGTGGCCGGGGTGGTGAAGACCCAATCACGCCCCTTCACCGGGGTGTGGCAGCCAACGCACTCTAGGGCAAAGTTGGTATCGTTGCCGTAGGGTTTGAGGTCGCTGCCCACCCAACGGGCATAGCCCCAGCCGCCGGTCTCCGCCCACTTTTTACTGTCCTTCTCCATAAATTCGACATGGATGAAGGCCTGGGGGGCGATGGCGGGGGCCCAATCGGGCTCTGCACCCTCTTTCCATACCACCTTGCCGAGGATGGTGCCATCGGGCCACGGTAGGGTCTCGCCGCGCCGGGCGGCGGCGATGGCGATCTCGTTACCGAGGATCACCCGCATCGAGTGGTGGTCCGTGCGATGGGAGACCGAGATGACCTTCCAGTCGCGGTAGTCAGCCGGAAACTCGATGCCATTGGGGGCCGGGGCCACGGCGGTCTCGGCGCTGACCAGCAGGGGGGTGCTCAGCAGGGCGGCACCCGCGAGGAGGGGGGAGAAACGGTTCATCGATGGGCTCCTTGGAGTCATGGCACGGGAGTGTGCAATGGGGCTAACAGTGGGCGCGCTGTTTTATTCCCTGCCCTGTGGTTTTATTCCCTGCCGCACTGCCGATGGGTCGGTCGTGGGGGGCTGGCGGCTGATTATCGGTCGCTGGCGGCTCACTTTTGGCCCGCTGCTTCCGGTAGAGTCAGCCATTGCGCCCGCACCCCAGGTAGGCGCTAACCCCATCGCCAGTGAGCGCCGAGCCATGTCCGCCAACCCCACCCAGCCCCTGGAGAGCCGCTTTGAGCGGCTGCGCCGTGCCCTCGATCAGCACGCCATCGTCAGCGAGACCGACGCCCGCGGCGCCATTGTCGAGGTGAATGATAAATTTTGTGAGATCAGCGGCTACCAGCGGGCCGAGCTGATCGGTACCAACCACCGCCTGGTCAAGTCGGGGCTACACCCACCGGAGGTCTACCGCCAACTCTGGTCCACCATCGCCCGCGGCGAGGTGTGGCAGGGGGAGCTGTGTAATCGGCGTAGAGATGGTGGGCTCTACTGGGTGGAGGCGACCATCGTCCCCTTCCTCGGTCCCGATGGTCGCCCCGAGCGTTACGTCTCCATCCGTACCGATATCACCGCCCTCAAGGAGAGTGAGACCATGGCGCTGGCCGCCAAGGCGGCAGCGGAGGCCGGGATCCGCGCCAAGACTGCCTTTCTCGAACGGATGTCCCATGAGCTACACACCCCCCTCAACGCCATCCTCGGTTTCGGCCAGCTACTGGAGGCGGATGTCACCCTGGATGCAGAACAGCGCGATTCGGTGGTGGAGGTGGTGCGCGCGGCCCGCCATCTAGCGAGCCTGATCGACCAGCTGCTGGCGGCCGATGGCCCCGCCGCGCTGGATAACATCGGCCAGCCATTGGTGGGGGGATCCCATGGTTGAGCGCCCATCGCTGGCGGCCAATGAGATCGGCCTGGGGCCGGCCCTGACCGCGGAGCGGGTGCGCGAGCTTTACGCCGGCCTGCCCTATTCACTCATCGTCAGCTCGCTGATGGCCATCCTCTTGGCGGCGCTCCAGTGGCCGCTGGTGGGTGGGGGCGTCGCCTTCGGCTGGTTGGGGCTACTGGGGGTGGTACAGCTGGCGCGGGTGGGGTTGGCACTCCATCAACGGCGCCGCGGTGCCCACGCCCCGTTTCGCGCCCTCTGGCACTTTCGCATCGGGGCGACCGCCTCCGGGATCGCCTGGGGGATCGGGGGCTACCTACTCTTTCCGCTCACCGACCCGGCCCACCAGGCGTTTGTTGCCTTCGCCCTGGGGGGGATCGGGGCCGGTGCCAGCATCTCCCTGGCCTGTGATCGGGTCTCGGTCATCGCCTTTGTGGTGACGGCACTGCTGCCGGTGGCGCTGCGCTATGCCAGTCTGGCCGAGTCGATGGGGTGGGCGATGACGGCGCTGGTGCTGCTCTATCTCAGTTACCTCGGGACCAATGCCGTGCGCACCCAGCGGCGCATGGATGAGCACACAACGCTGCGGCTGCTCAGCACCCTCCAGCAGCAGCGCTTGGATGAGAGCGAGGCGAAGCTGCGCCACCTGTTTGAGTTGTCGCCGGTGGGGATCACCCTCAATCGGCTGGACGATGGCCGTTTCCTCGAATTCAACGACGCCCTGCTCCTCGCCACCGGTTACCAGCGCAACGAGCTGATGCAGCGCAGCTACTGGGATCTCACCCCCAGCGAGTTTGTCGCCGAGGAGCGGCAGGCGCTGGCCGACCTGCGGCGCAATGGTCGCTACGGCCCCTATGAGAAGTTCTACCTACGCAAGGATGGCAGCCGCTTTCCCGTGCTGCTGCATGGGGTGCTGGTACATGACCGGCGGGGGCGGGAGCTGATCTGGTCCATCGTCCAGGATATGACCGCGGCGCGCACTGCCCAGGAGGCGCTACGCCTCAGCGAGGCGCGCTGGCGCTTCGCCATCGAGGGCAATAGCGATGGGCTGTGGGAGTGGGATCTGGTGAGTGGCGAGATCACCTTCTCGGCCCGCTGGCGGGCGCTGCTCGGCTACGGTGACGAGGTGCTGCATGGTGGTCGGGTGCTGTGTGGTGAGCTGATCCACCCCGATGATCGCGCCGCCACCGAGGCGGCGCTCATGGGCCACCTGGCGGGGGATAGCCCCCAGTATGAGGCGCTCCATCGGCTGCTCTGCCGTGACGGCAGTTACCGCTGGGTGCTGACCCGCGGCAAGGTGGTGGAGCGGAGTGAAGATGGGCAGCCGCTTCGGCTCATCGCCATCACCATCGACTTCACCGAACGCAAGCAGTTGGAGGAGGAGCTGGATCTGTTCCGGCGTATCGTCGATAGCGCCGCCCAAGGGATCAGCTGCACCGATGCCGAAGGGCGGGTGCTCTATATCAATCCGGCCCACCAGCGGCTCACCGGCTTTACGCTGGAGGAGATGCGTGGGCGGCCACTGGCCGAGTTTCTGCCGAGCGCCAATCAGGCCCAATTTGAGAGCGATCTGGCCACCGCCCGGAGCGAAGGGGGGTGGAGCGGCCAGTTTCCAATGGCGCGGCGCGCTGGTGGCGAGTTTGTCACCTTGAGCCACCTGGGGGTGGTGCGGGGCCGTGACGGCGAGGTGCGCAATCTGTTTGATATCTTCACCGACCACACCGCCGAGCTGGAGCGCCAGCAGGCGCTGACCCGCGCCCGCGACGAGGCGTTGCGCGCCAACCTGGCCAAGTCGGAGTTCCTCTCCCGCATGTCCCACGAGCTGCGTACACCGCTCAACGCCATCCTCGGGTTTGCCCAACTGCTGGAGACCGATCCCGATCTCGGCGAGGCGAGCCGCGATGATGCCGGTGAGATCCACAAGGCGGGGCAGCATCTGCTGGGGCTCATCAACGAGGTGTTGGACCTGGCCAAGGTGGAGACCGGCCACATCCACCTCAGCCTGGAGCCGGTGGTGTGCGCCGATGTGGTGGCCTCCTGTCTCGACCTGCTGCGGCCACTGGCGGAGCCGACCCAGATCCGCCTAGAGGCGGAGGTGGCGAGTGGCGCCGCAGTGCAGGCGGATCGCACCCGGCTCAAACAGGCGCTGCTCAACCTCATCTCCAACGCCATCAAATACAACCGCCCCGGCGGTGAGGTCCGGGTGGTGGTGACGGTGGCGGAGCGGGTGCGGTTGACGGTGGTCGATAGCGGTATTGGTATCGCTGAGCAACGTTTGGGGGAGCTGTTCGAGTCGTTCAACCGCCTGGATGCCGAGGGGGGGCCGGTGGAGGGGACCGGTATCGGTCTGGTCATCACCCGCAAGTTGGTGGAGCTGATGGGGGGGACCATTGGGGTGGCGAGCGAGCAGGGGGTGGGGAGCCAATTCTGGATCGAGCTGCCGCTAGCGGAGTCGGTGCAGCTGCTGGAGACGGCGGTCGGCGAAGAGGTGCCGGCGCCGGCCGAGCAGCCGTCGCGCACCCTGCTCTACATCGAGGACAACCCCGCCAACTTGAAGTTGGTGGGGCAGATCCTCAAACAGCGGCCGGCACTGCGGCTCATCACCGCTGCCCAGGGGCGGGACGGCATCGAGCTGGCGCAGCGCCACCAACCGGACCTCATCCTGCTCGATATCCATCTGCCGGACCAGGATGGTTATACACTGCTGGCACAGCTGCGCCAGCAACCGGCCACGGCCCACACGCCGACCATCGCCGTCACTGCCAACGCCATGGTTGGCGAGGCGCAGTATGCCAGTGAGCAGGGGTTCGATGGCTACATCAGCAAGCCCCTCGACATGGGCGCCTTTTTGGCGCTTATCGACCGTACCTTGCAAGGAGTGAATCATGGCTGACGGCCTCTACTCGCCCCGCATCCTGGCGGTGGACGATGAGCCGGTAAACCTGAAACTGCTCGACCGCATGTTGCGCGGCGCCGGTTACAGCGATGTGGTGTTGATCGGCGACCCGCGGGAGGTGGTGTCAACCTACCGGGCTGGGGGCGGCGATCTCATCCTGCTGGACCTCAATATGCCCCACCTGGACGGCTTCGCCGTATTGGAGCAGCTGCGGGCACTCAACGACCCCCTAGTGCCGCCGGTGGTGGTGCTCACCGCCCAACATGGGGCGGATACCCTGCTGCGGGCCCTCAACAGCGGCGCCCGCGATTTTATCGGCAAGCCGTTTGATCGCCACGAACTGCTGGCGCGGGTGCGCAATCTACTAGACGCCCAACTGGCCCACCGCTTCATCCACGACCAGAAGGCGCTGTTGGAGCAGATCGTCGATGAGCGCACCGCGGCGCTGCGCACCTCCCGGCTGGAGATTGTGCAGTGCCTGGGGCGGGCCGCCGAGTACCGTGACATGGAGACTGGCGCCCATATCCTGCGGATGAGCCACTACTGCGCCCTGCTGGCGGAGGCGGTGGGCTGGGAGGCGGCGGCAGTGGAGACCATCCTCAACGCCAGCCCGATGCACGATGTGGGCAAGATCGGCATCCCCGATCAAATCTTGCGTAAGCCGGCCCGCCTCACCCCAGAGGAGCGGGTGGTGATGGAGACCCACACCACCATCGGTGGCGCCATCCTCGCCGGCGGCAGTAATGAGCTGTTGGCGATGGCCCAGGAGATCGCCCTCACCCACCACGAGAAGTGGGACGGCAGTGGTTACCCGCAGGGGCTGGCAGGGGAGGCGATCCCACTCAGCGGGCGCATCACCGCAGTGGCCGATGTATTTGATGCCCTCACCTCGGCGCGCCCCTACAAGCAGGCGTGGAGCCTGGCGGAGGCGGTGAGCTTCCTAGAGGAGAATGCCGGGAGCCACTTTGACCCGCAGCTGGTGCCGCTCTTCATCGCTCGGCTAGAGCCGGTGATGGCGATCCGCGAGCGCTTTCTCCATGGATGAGGCAGATGGTGGGAGGGGGTGATGACCAACAGCGCGCCGCGACTACTCATCATCGACGACCGGCCCGACCCCATCGCCCTGCTGCTCTCGTTTCTCGACGAGCGGGAGCTGGACATCCTGGTGGCGCTGGATGGCGAAGATGGCCTGATCAAGGCGGTGGAGGGGCGACCCGATCTCATCCTGCTCGATGTGGTGATGCCGGGGCTCGACGGTTTCACCGTCTGTGAGCGGCTGAAGGCCGACCCGCGGGTGGCGGCAGTGCCGGTGGTATTTCTCACCGCCAGCGCCGAACTGAGCGACAAGCTGCGCGGCTTCGCCGTGGGGGGGGTGGACTACATCACCAAGCCCTTCTCCGAGCAGGAGGTGTTGGCGCGGATCTCGGTCCAGCTCGACACCCGGCGGCAGGTGCGTTGGTTGGAGGCGCAGGCGGCCGATCGCTTCATGAACCACCTCAATCCGCCGCCCGATCCGGAGCAGCGCATCTTCGCCGCCGCCGTGGCCCAGCTGGAGCAGCAGCTCCAGCAGCCGCTGGGGTTGGTGGAGTTGGCCCACCGGGTGGGGACCAATGAGCGGCGCCTCACCGAGCTGTTTCGCCGCCAGGTGGGGATGACGGTGTTCGACTACCTGGCGGAGCTGCGGCTGGAGAGCGCGCGGCGCTTGCTGGAGGGGAGCACTACCCAGGTGCAGCTGATTGCCGATCGCGTGGGTTACCGCAATGCCGGTGATCTCAGCCGCGCCTTCCGTCGCCGCTATGGGGTGAGTCCGCGGGAGTACCGGCGGGCGCTCGGGACCGAAGAGGGACCGGTGTGAGGCGGGGCTGCGGTTGGCGCTGGGGCTGGTTACTACTCCTCTGTTGGGGGGGATGGGCCAGCGGCGCGCCGCTGGTGGTGGGCGAGCAGCCGCGGCAGTCGCTGGCCGACCACCTGGAGCTGCTACTCGATCCAACGGGTGAGTTGGATCTGGCCGCAGTGCAGGCGGCGCAGTTCCAGCCTGCCCCCTCTGCCGCGCCGGGGCTCGGTTACCGTACCGGGGCGGTGTGGGCACGGATCCAGCTGGTCAACGGCAGCCGCCAGCCCCAACCGCGTTGGCTAGTGCTCCAGTGGCCTTTTCAACAATCCTGCACCCTCTGGCTGTTGCGGGCCGACGGACGGCTAGAGCACTCCGCCTCCGGCGCCCAGTGGCCCGTTGCCGAGCGGCCGCTGCCGTCGCGCCAGATCCTCTTCCCCATCTCCTTAGAGAGCGGCGAACAGGTCACCCTCTATCTGCGCTTGGCGGGCCGCTCCGCCACCGTGGCCGATTTTGCACTGTGGCGGCCCGCCGCCTACGCCGATGCCCTCCAGCTGGAGGCGGCGGTGAAGTATCTGCTGCTCGGCTCCACCCTGGTGGTGGTGATCTACAGCGTGCTCGGCTGGCAGGCGCGACAGCGGGTGGCCATGCTCGGTGTGGGGGCGGCGCAGCTACTACTGGTGGTGGCCACCGCCCAGCTGGACGGTTTTGGTTTTCTCTTTATCCCGGCGGGAGAGGCGGGGTGGCCGGCGCGTCTGCTCAACCTCTGCATTGTGCCGATCTTCTTTTTCCACCTGGTCTTCATCCGCGAGTTTCTCCATCTACCGCAGACCTTCCCGCGCCTCGCCCGCGTCACCGAGGGGTTGGCGCTGTTGACGCTGATGTTGATGCCTCTACCGCTGCTGGGGGTGGCACCGGCCCTCATCGCCAAGCTGGGCTTTACCCTCATCTTCTGTCTCAGCGCGGTCTCCGTGGCGGCGGCGATGGGGCGGGTACCTGGGGCGGGGGGCTATCTACTGGCGTGGGGTGGTTTGTGGGGGGCGGCGCTGGTACGCAGCGCCACGGTGCTTGGTCTGCTGCCACAGCTCCCCTTCTCCAGTCAGTTGCCGCTGTTTGGGGTGGCGGTGGCCGGGGCTGCCCTCAGCTACTCGCTCCACCAGGATATCCGGCGGGTGCGGTTGGCGGCGGAGACCGACCGCCTGCGGCTCCAGGACCTGGAGCAGGGGGAGCGCGAGCGGTTGGCGGCGGCGGTGGATCGGCGGACCCGCGAGCTGGACGAGGCGCTGGCCCGGGCGGAGTCGGCCAATCGGGCCAAGTCGGCCTTCCTCTCCATGGTGAGTCATGAGCTGCGGACACCGCTGCACACCATCCTTGGCTACACCCGCCTGCTGCGCAAGCAGAGCGCTGAGGAGGTGGCGGCGCGGCTGGCTATCGTCGAGAACAGCGGTAATCAGCTGCTGCGCTTGATCGAGGATGTGCTGGAGTTTAGCCGTGGGGAGATGCGTGCGGTGCAGCTCTCGCCGGAGCCACTGGCGCTGCGTAGTCTGGCGGAACAGCTGGAGGAGGCGAGCCGACCATTGGCGGCGGAGCGTGGTAATCAGCTGGCCATCGATCTCCAAGCCGGCTTGCCGGTGGCGGTGGAGGTGGACGAGCAGCGCTTGGGACAGGTGCTACTCAACCTCCTCGCCAACGCCTGCAAATATACCGAGCAGGGGCGCATCTGGCTGCGCATGGAGCGGCTAGATGCGGGGGGGGCAGAGGCGGCGACGGCGGTGGTGCGGTTTGCGGTAGAGGATAACGGCATCGGCATTGCCCCCAAGGCGCAGGCGCAGATCTTCGAGCCATTCTTCCGCGTGGTTGGTGAGCAGCGCCAGAGTGGGGTGGGGCTGGGGCTGGCCATTGCGCGCCAACTGGTGCGGGTGATGGGCGGCGAGATCGAATTGGAGAGTACGCCGGGGCAGGGGAGCCGGTTCCACTTTAGTCTCACCCTGCCGGTGGCCGAGGAGCCGCTGGCCCAGCCACTGGAGGGGGAGATCATCGGCACCCAGGGATCGGCGGCAACGGTGCTGGTGGTGGACGACACCCTCGATCACCGCACCTATCTGCACGACCTCTGTAGCAGTTGGGGCTTGACGGTGGAGACCGCGGCCGATGGGGCCGAGGCGCTGGCCCGCTGCCTGGCGGCCGATCCCCCCATCCAGTTGGCAGTGGTGGATCAGGTGATGCCGGAGATGGATGGCTGGGCGCTGCTGCGGGCGGTGCGTAGCCATCCGGCGCTCGCCGCTATGCCGCTCATCCTGGTCTCCGCCGCGGCCGCCCGCCCGCCGGCCGATCTCCCGTCAGGCATGAAGTTCGATGCCATCTTGGCCAAACCCATCGAGCCGCCGGTGCTGGCGGCGTTGTTGCAACGCTATCTCCATCTGGAGTGGCAGCGGCGCCCCGTGGCGGCGGCGGAGGAGACATCCCTGGTCGCCACCCCCCTGCGGGGTGAACAGCTGGCACAACTGCGCCAGCTGGTGACCTTGGGCCAGGTGACCGCCCTCCCGCGCTGGGCCGATGCCCTGGCGGCGGCCGAGCCCTGCCACGCCGAACTCGCCCGCCAATTAAAACGGCTCTGTCGTGCGGTGGACCTGGCCGGGCTGCGACGTCTGCTGGATCAGTTGGAGGCGCAGCAGGCCATCAACTCAACGCCCTGACCAGCTGTAGGCCGCTCAGCAGCTGGTCGCGCAGCTCTAGCAGGCGGGCGAGACGTGGGTCGTCATCGGCAAGATGGCCATCCTGTTTGGCCAGCACCAGCTCATCGGCGATGCGATGCAGCTCCTGATGGAGCGGTGCCAGGATCGCCTGCTCCTCTGCCAACTCTGGGTTACTGCCATCCTGGGCCAGCTGGAGCCAGCGGCCGAAGTGGCACTGCTGGAGATCGAGCACCGGCGGCGGCTCCATCTCCGGGGCGTGCAGGTGGGCCAGCAGCTGATCGACCCAGCGGCGGTGCTCCAACTCGGTCTTCAAGACCGGCAGTGCCTGCTCCGACCAGCGCACCCCACTGCTCAAGGCCCACACCGCCGGTGGTTTCCACTGGGCCGCCCAGGGGGCGATCTGCGCCGCTGGCATCGGGTTGGCGATGGCGTAGCCCTGCGCGAGATCACAGCCGAGCTGTACCAGCAGCGCGCCGTGCTCGATGGTGGCCACCCCTTCGGCGGTCACCACGCGATCAAACGCCTTGGCCAGGGCGATGACCCCCTCAGTGACCGCCAGCGCCTCCGACTCATCCAGCATCGCCTGGACAAACGACTCGTGCAGCTTCAAGGTGCGGGCCGGCAGCCGTTTGAAGAAGGAGAGCGAGGAGAAGCCGGTGCCAAAATCGTCCAGTGCGAAGCTGACACCGATCGCCTCCGCCGCATCGATGATGCGGGAGGTGTCGGCGATCTCCTCCAGGGCGACCGCCTCGCGGATCTCACACTCCAGCGCCTGGCGGGGTAGCTCTGGGTGGGCCGCCATCAGCTCCGCCAGCCGCGGCACAAACTCCGCTTGCCGCAGGTGGTGGCCGGCGATGTTGACCGAGACGGTGAGAGGCAACCCCGCTTGGTGCCAGACCGTCGCCTGCTCGATGGCCCGCTGCAACACCCAATCACCGATGGCATCGATGAGATCGGTCCCCTCCGCCAGGGGCAGAAAATCGGCCGGTGCCAACAGGCCCCGCTCCGGGTGGCACCAGCGCACCAGTGCCTCTACCCCCACCATCCGGCCCCAGCGTAGATCGACCCGTGGTTGGTAGTAGAGCACCAGTTCGTCCTGTTGGAGCGCCTGCTGTAGACGGGTGAGCGCCTGGCGATGGCCGTAGGCCTGGCGGTTTTGATCGGCATCGTAGAGCTGGTAGCGGTTGCGGCCATCCTGCTTGGCCTGGTACATGGCGCGGTCGGCGTGGCGCAGCAGGGCGTCGGTATCGTAGCCGTCATTGGGGTAGAGGGCGGCGCCGATGCTGGCGGAGATGGCCACCGTCTTACCACCCAAGACAAAGGGTTGACCGAGCTGGGCCAGCAGGCGGTTGAGGGTGTGTTCGCAATCCTGCACGCCGCTGATGCCAGTGAGCACCAGGGCAAACTCATCGCCCCCCAGCCGAGCAGCGGTATCGCCCGCCCGCAGACAGTGGCGCAGGCGATCCGCCACCTCCACCAATAGCCGGTCGCCGGCGGCGTGGCCCAGCAGGTCGTTGACCGGCTTGAAGCCATCCAGATCCAGATAGCAGACCGCCAACACCGTACCGCTGCGTGAGGCCTGGGCGAGGGCCAGTTGCAGCCGGTCGTTGAGCAGGATGCGGTTGGGGAGCTGGGTCAGCGGGTCGTAGTGGGCCATCCGCTCCAGGCGTCGCTGCTGCTCTTTGACGTGGGTGATATCGGAGAAGATGCCGACGTAGTGATCCACCTCGCCGTTGCCGTAGCGCACCGCAGAGATGGTGATGTGCTCCACGTAGATCTCACCACTCTTGCGCCGATTCCACAGCTCGCCACTCCAGAAGCCCAGCTCGCTGAGCGCCTCCCACATCTGGCTATAGAAGGCGGGCGGATGGTGGCCGGAGCGCAGGAGTGCCGGTGTCCTGCCGATCACCTCCTCACGCCGGTAGCCGGTCACCTCTTCAAAGCTGCGATTGACATCCAGGATGCGCTGGCGCCGGTCGGTGATGACGATGCCGTCGTGGGAGTATTCAAAGACGGTGGCGATGAGCCGGAGCCGCTCTTCACTCCGTTTGCGCTCGGTGATATCCACCACCTGGGCAACAAAGTAGAGCGGTTGGCCATCTTCGCCGCACGCCTGGGCGGCGCTCACCAGCCCCCACACCACCTCACCATCGGGGCGCAGGTAGCGCTTCTCTATATGGAAGCGGCTCTGTTCACCACTCACCACCCGCGCCACCTCCAACTGCTCCGTCCCCAAGTCATCGGGGTGGCTCACCTCGGCCACGGTGAGCCGGATGAGCTGAGCGGCGCTGCGTTGCAGCAGTTGGCAGAACGCCTCATTGACCCGCAGGAAGCGCCCCTCACGCGAGATCAGGGCCATGCCGACGGCGGTGGAGTCGAAGGCCGACTGCAAGGCGGCGTTGGACTCCGAGAGCGCCCGAGTCCGATCGGCGATGCGCGCCTCCAGGGTCTCGACATGGCTGCGCAGCCGCTGCTGCATGGTGGCAAAGGCCCAGGCGAGGTCATCGATCTCGGCGATGGGTGCGCGGCTCTTGGGCAGGGTGATCCACTCGCCGCTGGCGAGGCGGTTGGCCACTCGACTGAGGGCCTGCACCGGCCGGGCGACACGGGTAGTGACCAGCCCGGCGGTGAGCAGCGTGAGGGCGATGGCCGCCAGGGTGAGCCAGATCACCCCATCACGGACATAGCTCAGAGAGGCGAGCAGCGGCTGCTCGGGCAGCAGTAGACCCACCTGGAGCGCGGGGCCATCCACCAGCTGGCAGGGGTGGATGGTGAGTAGGTAGCGCCCCTGGGGTGGTCCGAGGTCGATGAAGTGGACCCCCACCTCGCTGCGGCAGGAGGAGAGGTGGGCAGCGGCGGCCCGCAGGAGTGGATTGTCCGTCTCCTCCAGGGTGATGCGTTGGCTCTGCTCACCGCGCACCCGAAATAGCGGATCGTCGTTCGAGAGGGCGACCAGCTCGCCATTGGTCTCGGTGACAAAGGCCAAGGCGCCGTCGCTGGCAAACTGGTGGTGTAGGTGTCGCCCCAGCTGCGCCAGCGCCACATCGGCGGTGACCACCCCTAGCAGTGCCCCCTGCCCATCATAGACCGGGGTGCTGACCCCGACGCCGAGGCTGTTGTAGGCGCGGTAGCGGTAGACCGGGTACCAGCTATGGGTGCCGCTCTGCACCGCCTGTTGGAACCAACCACGCTGACGGGCATCGAACGGCTCGCCGTGGACCAGCCGTTCGCCGCGGCGCAGATCGGGAGTCACCGCGTAGCTATCGAAGGTGCCGCCCTCGGCGCTGAGGGCGGTGATGAGTGTGATCTGCTCTGCGGGGGCGCCAGGGGGACGGGTGGCACCGATGTACTGGCCGTCGGCAAGGCCGATGGAGACGAAGGTGAGGGAGGGTTCATGGCGCAGTTGTACTACCAGGGCGCGCATCAACGCCTCTTGGTTCACGCCATCGACCCCTGTCCGCAGCCGCTCCGCCTGGAGGGCCGCCACCCGTGGCGGCACCCGCAGGAGTTGGTCTACCCGCTCTTGTAGATGGGTGCCCATCTCCGTCGCCAGGCGCAGCTCAAACTGCTCCACCGCCTGTTCGGTGTTGCTGTAGGAGAGCCAGCCAATCACCGCCGCCAATGGCATGAACAGCAGTAGAAACGGCGCGATGAGCAGCAGGGCGAGGGGGTAGGCGCGGGGCATGGCGCTATCCTTTGGTCACGGAGCAGTAGAGACCCTTCTCCTGCATCGTAACCAGCCACTCAAATGGGTGGGTGGATGGATGTTAGCCGCGGGCGACTAATACTAAGCCGAGAGCGACCCATGCTGCCGGGCGGCGTGCATGGTGCCCCACCATGGGCTACCGTAGCCCAACGCCGTTCAGCCACTACCCAAGAGCTGAAACCAGATGGGTAGCGAGATGAGGGCGATCGCCGTGCTGACGGTGACGGTGACTGCGTAGAGCGGGGCGTCGAGGCGGTAGCGATCACACAGCACGATGCCAAGCACCATGCTCGGCATTGCCGCCTCCAGGATCACCCCGGTGAGCACGGCGCCATCGAGCCCCACGGCGCGCGCCACCGGCAGCATCAAGAGCGGGGTGATGAGCAGCTGGATGGTGAGTGCCGGCAGGATGAGTGGCAACCGGCGCACAATGCCATCGCGCCAGGTGAGGCCGAGGCCGAGGGCAAACAGCATCAGCGGTACCACCGCGCCCCCCAACTTCTCCAGCCAGGAGACCAACCCAGCCGGCGGTGTGGTTCCCGCCAGGTTGAGGCCGATGGCGATCACCGCTGCCCAGAGCGGCGGCACCCGCGCCAGCGCTAAGAGCGGATGGGACTGGCTAGCGTGGCCACCGTAGCGCTCCGCCAGCAGCACCCCCACCGAGAGTAGTAGCGGCGTGCAGGCGAAGAGGTCGTACTGGATGGCGATGCTGCGACCCAGTGGACCCAGTGCCGCCTCCAATACCGGCAGGCCGAGGTAGGTGGCGTTGGGAAAGGCGCTGGCCAGCAGCATCGCCCCCACCACCGTGGGCGCCGCCCGCAGCCCGCGATACCAGAGCCAGGCGATGATCAGGGCACTCACCACCGCACTGGCGGCCACGCCGGCGACCCGCACCGCATCTAGTCCCAGCGGGGCGCGCCAGAGCACCACCAACACCAGTGAGGGGAGCATCAAGACATAGACCACTCCGGTCAGGTGGCGCCGCACCTCATCGGCATCCAGCCCCAGCGGACGGAAGATGCGCCAGAGGACGCCGCAGACGATGAGACCGGCGGCCTGCAGGATCACCTCCTGCATAGCAGCTCCTTAAGCGGTGCGAGGGTAGCGGTCAGCAGAGACATGGGGGAGGCCGAGTGGTGACTGTGGGGCGCAAGCATCGCACGGCGCGGGGTCGGGCAACCAGTCACCACCCTAGCGCGGGTGGTGACTGGCGGTGGCCCATTGAGGGCACAAGGTGGGGAGGGCGTGTCGGGGTCAGAGATCGAAACCGGCCAGTCGCCACAGCCGCTTCGCCTCCTCCTCATCCTGGGGTACGCCGCGCCCCTCCTGGTACATAGTGGCCAGGGTGTTGAGGGAGCCGGCTAGCCCCTGATCGGCGGCGCGGCGAAACCAGTTGGCCGCCTCCGCTTCATCCTTCTCCACCCCCTCTCCCTCCAGATACATGAAGCCCATGCCGTGCTGTGCCATGGCGTGGCCCTGATCGGCGGCGGCGCGCATCCAGCGGGCGGCCCCGGCGTGATCGGGCGCACCGATGAGACCGTTCTGCTGAATGATGGCGATGCGGTACTGCGCCTCGGCCTCTCCCGCCTGGGCCAACGGGGTGAGCAGCTGCATGGCGGTGGCGAAGTGTTTGCCTTCAAAGGCTGCAATCCCGCTGGCCAGATCCATGCTGTCGTGTTCGAGACCCATTGTTGCTCCTCTTGGTGGCAGTGTGCAGAAAAAAGTTGATTAATTCACTAAGGTATGGCCTGCCGGCCCATCTTCAACCCCTCTTCGCGGCAGGCATGACCACGTTACACCAAACACCTGAGCGAAACCCTCACCGCCTCTTCACACTGGAGCGTCGGTGCGGCGCCTGTGCCGATTGGCAGCGAGTTGCCCTGGTGTCTGGTTGGGCACCCAGGTCAACCGCTCAGATGCAGCGCGATGCGGCGTCGATGGCGGCCGCGGCGATGTTCCCAAAGATAGATCCCCTGCCAGGTGCCGAGGGTGAGGCGACCCTCTCGCAGTGGTATGGAGAGGGAGACTGCGGTGAGGGCCGCCTTGATGTGGGCCGGCATGTCATCCGCCCCCTCCAGGGTGTGGGTATAGAGAGGGTCATGTTCTGGCACCAGGCGGTTGAGCCAGCGCTCTAGATCGGCACGGGCGCTGGGATCGGCATTTTCCTGCACCAATAGGCTACAGGAGGTGTGCTGGACGAAGAGGGTACACAACCCCTCCTGCACGCCACTGCGATCGATCGCCTGATAGACCTGACGAGTGATGGAATGGAGCCCTTGCGAGGGGATCTCCAACTCGATATCGAGCACCACGGGCGCGCCTCCTGTTTTTGCTTGCCGCCCAAAGTATCACCGCCCGGCGCGATGCGCATCACGCCGCTCGGACCGGGGGCGCGCACGAAGGTTGGTTCAGGCCCTTTTTTTTCTTGTTTTTTGCCAGGCCGCTCTTCAAAATTGCGGCGCTGGCCAGTTTCCATTTTCCGCGTCATAAGCACGCATTTCTAAATTGGGAGATTCCTCGATGGCCGTGAAAAAAGCAGCCCCGGCTAAGAAAGCCGCCGCTCCGAAGAAAGCGGAGCCGAAGAAGAGCGCCCCTGCCGCTGTTGCCGCAAAGAAGGCTGCGGCTCCGGCCAAGGCGGCCGCCTCTGCCAAACCCGCTTCCGCCGACAAACCTATTGCCGACAAGCAGACCAAGAGCCAGATCATCGCCGCTATCGCCGAGGAGACCAATCTCTCCAAGAAGCAGGTGAGCGAGGTCTTCGACTCTTTGGGTGGCCTCATCCGGCGCCATATGGGCAAGAAGGGCTCCGGTGAGTTCACTATCCCCGAGGCGGGCGTGAAGCTCCGTCGGGTGCTGAAGCCGGCGCGTAAGGCGCGCAAGATGATCTCGCCGTTCAACGGCCAGGAGATCACGGTGCCTGCGCGTAAGGCCAGCAATGCGGTGAAGGTGACCGCGCTGAAGGGGCTGAAGGAGAGCATCGGCTGATCCGAGCCCCCTTCGCCTCCCAAAAAGGCCGGGATATCCCGGCCTTTTTTTATGCCTTGGGGTGGCCCGCGGCGAGCCGCTCCAGCAGTGTGGGCAGCTCCTCAATGTGGCCGATCTCATGGCGCACCTGGGCCCGGCGTGCGGCCAGCCGCTCCGACGGGAGGTGGCCGATGTGGCGGGTGATAAGCACATTGGCGAGCCCCGCCTCCCGCGCCCCGCGATGTTCATCGCTGCCGCCGTCGCCGATGAAGAGCGCCTCTGTCACCCCCACCTGGAGCCGATCCAGGGCGAGTTGATAGATGGCCGGGTCCGGTTTCTTCAGGCCACACTCGCAGCTGAAGATGACTGTGTCGAACTGCTGCGCCAGCGGCGAGCGCGGCCAAGCCGCCACCTCGCCGGTGGAGGCGTTGGAGACCAGCGCCAGGCGGTAGCCGCGTCGTCGCAGCTCGGCCAAGGTCTCCAGCACCTCGGGGGCCACCACCTCTAGCGTGTGGGCGAAGCGTTGCGACCGCTCCTGTGCCGCCTCTGCAATGAGATCTGCCGGCAGGCTGGGGTCGATGGTGTGGGCGAGGGTGCGCACCGTCTCTAGGTGGTCGGTGGGACGACAGATCTCATGCTGAGGACCGAAGCAGGCGTCGGACCAAACTGCACGATCGATGCCGAGGATATCAGCGGTATAACGTCCGGCACTGGCAGGGGCGAGCGCGGCGTCGACTAGGGTGTGGAATAGATCGAAGAGTAGGGCGCGGTACATGGGGTAATTGAACGGACTGATAAAGATAGAAATTTAATTATGGCAGGCGGGCTTTGCAAAAGCGGTGCGGTTGGTTTAAGAAGGAGCTTCGGCCTCACCGAACCCACGGAGGATCCCACAATGAGCATGACCTACGCCCCCCTGCCGTACTCCAGCCTCAACTCGGGGGTCACCTACCTCCGTCCCCGGCAACAGCTACCGGATGTGGTCAATATGGCCAGCGCCGCGAGCGAGGTGATGACCGACCTCACCAAGGTCGCCCTGGTCACGGTAGGTCCCTGCGCCACCATCGCCCAGGCAGAGCAGCGCATGATCGCCAGCGGTGTGCGCCTGCTGCTGGTCACCAATGAGCGCAATGAGATCTTGGGTCTCATCACCACCACCGATCTCTACGGCGAGAAGCCGATGCTCTACTGCCAGGAGAAGGGCTGCAAGCGCGAGGAGATCTTCGTCCGCGACATCATGACCTCCCAGGACCACCTGGAGGTGCTGCACTATGTCGATGTGGTGGGCGCCCGGGTGGGGGATGTCGTCGAGACCCTGAAGCGAGTGGGACGCCAGCACGCCCTGGTGGTGGAGCAGAACGAGGGCCGTCAGCAGGTGGTGCGCGGTATCTTCTCCACCAAGCAGATCGGCGCCCAGCTGGGGATCCCGTTTGAGACCACCGAGGTGGCCAAGACCTTCGCTGAAGTGGAAGCGACGCTCGCCTGAGCCCGCCGCTCTCGCCACTCACCAAGGGGCGCCGCAGGGCGCCCTTTGCGTCTGGGCGGTCATGGGAACGACTGCACCGCCCGTTATAATCGGTCGGAACCTCTCCACCCGCTGCGGGTCAGCGGGAGAGGGCCCGCGCCTACCGCGGGCCTCCGTGCCGCCGGAGCGGTGGTGCGGGAGTGCAAGGAGCCCATAGTTGACGCCCGCCATGAAACGTACCCTCGCCAGCGTTTTTCTCCTCCTCGCCGCTGCGGCGGCTGCCATCTACTACGTGACGTTGCCCGCCCCCATCGCCGTGACTGTGGCCCAGGTGGCCACTGGGGCGGTGGAGAAGACGGTGACCAACACCCGCGCGGGGAGCGTCAAGGCGTGCCACCGCGCTCGGCTCACCCCACCCACCGGCGGCCAGGTGGAGCGACTGTTAGTTGCAGAGGGGGACCCGGTGGTGAAGGGGCAACTGCTGTTGGAGTTGTGGAACCGCGATCTCTCCGCCCAGCTCTCCCTCGCCCATAGCGAGGCGGTGGCGGCCGATGCCAAGGCGGAGGAGGCGTGCGCCCTGGCCGATGCGGCGCAGCGCGATCAGCGGCGCATTGAACGGCTCTATGCCCAGCAGCTGGTGGCGGAGGAGCAGCGGGATAGCGCCCGCAGCCAGGCCCGCTCCCGCAATGGCGCCTGCGCCGCCGCCCAGGCCAGTGCGGCGGTGAGCCGGGATCAGATCGAGGTGGCCGAGGCGGCCCTCGCCCGCACCCGACTCACTGCCCCCTTCGCCGGCACCGTGGCCGAGGTGACCGGCGAACCGGGGGAGGTGGTCACCCCGTCGCCGCCCGGCATCCCCACCCCGCCCGCCATCGATCTGGTGGATACCACCTGCCTCTATGTCACGGCCCCCATCGATGAGTACGACGCCCCAGAGATCGCGGTGGGGATGCCGGTGCGCATCACCCTGGACGCCTTCGCTGATCGCAGTTTCAGCGGTACGGTGCGACGCATCGCCCCTTACGTCCTCGATGTGGAGAAGCAGGCACGCACCCTAGAGGTGGAGGTGGCGTTTGCCGATCCCCAGGTGATCGCTGGTCTGCTGCCGGGCTATAGCGCCGACGTGGAGATCATCCTAGAGCGGCGCGACGGGGTGCTGCGCATCCCCGCCGAGGCGCTCATAGAGGGGGATCGGGTGCTGCTGATCGATCCTGAGCAGCGGCTGGTGGAGCGCACCATCGAAGTCGGGATCGCCAACTGGCGCTACGCCGAGGTCCGCAGCGGGCTGAACGCCGGGGAGCAGGTGGTCACCTCAGTGGGGCGCGAGGGGGTGAAGGCGGGGGCGGCCGTGCGCATAGAGGCCGCGCCGTGAGCGCGCCACCGGAGGGACCGCTGATCCAGTTGCAGGCAGTGCAGCGCGAGTTTCACGTCGGCGGCCAGACGGTACATGCCCTGCGGGGGGTCGATCTGACGGTGGCGCGGGGTGAATACCTCGCCATCATGGGTCCCTCCGGCTCGGGTAAATCGACCCTGCTCAACATGATCGGTCTGCTCGATCGCCCGGATGCCGGCCGCTATCTCTTCGAGGGGCGGGAGCTTTCAAAACTGTCGGAGGAGGAGCAGGCGGCGGTGCGCCGGGAGCGCATCGGCTTTGTCTTCCAGTTCTTCCATCTGGTGCCGCGGCTCACCGCCTTTCAGAACATTGAGCTGCCCCTGGTCTTGGCGGGGATACCCGCTGCGCAGCGCCAACCGCGGGTGGATGAGCTGCTGGCCGCCTTTGGCCTGGAGCAGCGCGGCCACCATCGGCCAGAGGAGCTATCGGGTGGCCAGCGGCAGCGGGTCGCCATCGCCCGAGCGATGGCTATGGAGCCGTCGCTGCTGTTGGCGGATGAGCCCACCGGCAATCTCGATCGCGCCTCGGGTGGGGAGGTGGTCAATCTCCTGGAGGGGTTGCAGCGGCGCGGTATCACCCTGGTGGTGGTGACCCACGACCCGGAGCTAGGGGGGCGGGCACGACGCCGCATCCACATGGTGGATGGGGCCATCGCCAGCGACGAGACGGAGTAGCCTCAGCGGGGCGCCAGCTGCCGGCGACGGAGGGCGAGCAGGGCGATGAGGAGCAGGCAGGCGGCGCCGGTGGCGGCCGGGAAGAGGATGGTGGTAAGGGAGTGGTGGGCCAGGGCCAGGATGGCGATGGCGTTGCGCAGGGCAAACAGGGAGAAGAAGAGCAGGCTCTCGGCGAAGGGGTGGGCGTAGGCCTTGCGCAGCGTCGGTCCAAAGCCGAGCAGATCGACCGTGGTGAGGATCACCACCGCCCAGAGTGGGTCCGCTGTGAGGTACCAAAGTGGCAAGGCGCTCGCTGCCAGCGCCAAGAGCCGGCGATCACCCGTGGTGATCTGCTCCTTGGGGCAGCGCTGGTGGGCGAGCAGGGCAATATAGAGCGAGATGAGGCCGGAGAGGCCGATGGGCCACGCCCCAGCGCCGCCGCCGGCAGCGAGCTGGGCGAGGCTGACGGTCAAGGTGCTCCCTCCCCAGATGAACCAAGAGAAGGGGTGGGGCTGTGCCTGACCGCGCAGGATGGCGCGGATATAGGGGGCGAAACCGATGAGGGTGAGGGCGCTGGCGACAGCGCTCAGGAGTTGGGCGGCGGACATGGGGCTGAGGGGGGCGGCCAGATTGCCCTGCCCATGCCGCGGAACGATCCGGGGTGGCAGAGGGCGATGGGTGAGCGGGTCATCTTACCCCGCTGGCGGTGATATCGCACGGTCTGCGCCACCCCTGGAGAGGGGCGCGGCGCCGGGGGGGTGGCCTAGATCGGGGATACTCATTCCGGTGCGCAGCTGCGCACCGGAATAAGAGAGTCGATCAGCTGCGGCGGCGCAGGCGGGCGGCACCGGCGGAGGCCGCGCCACCAAACAGGGCGAGTAGGGCCAGCGGGGCCAAGGTGGGGATGGCGGGGGCCGTGGTATCGGCGGTGAGGACACCACTGTCTGGGATACAGTCGCTAGGGCTCATGGTGTTGCCTACCACGGCATCGGCGTCAAAGGGCCCGGAGGAGGCACTGAAGTCGCTGAAGGGGACGCTGAAAGAGATAACGTTGCCGGCCACCGTGATGGGCCAGGTCGCGCTACCCGTATCCACAGTCATGCTGCCGGTATCCAACCAGAGGACGGCATCGACGCCGCCAGAGACCAACTGAGCAGTGACCGAGCCGCTCTTGCCAACCTGCTTCCCGAAGCCAGCAGGGGTGGTCAGGCCCCCTCCCCCACAGTAAGTGCCGGTGGCGGGCGTTTCACTACTAGTGGCGGTGTTCTGATCGAGGTCGAGATCGATGCCCGCTACCACGTCGGTGGCCGTTGCCGCGAAGGTGAGGGAGAAGTTGAGGTTGGTGGCGTCGTAGGTCGCAGACATCGCGGTGACATCGGGGCCGGCCGAGAAGGTGTCGCCGGTGGGGTCGCTAACGGTGGCGGCCAGGGCCGGTCCAGCTGAGGCGAGCGAGAGGATCAGTGCCAAGGGGCGGGCGATAAGAGACTTCACTAGGCGCTCCTATTGAGTTGTTGGTAGTTAAGACGCAGTTTTGTAACCGGCCTTATATTACATGTCACATGTATGATTCACTACCTGTCTACCCCGACTCAGGTCGGTTCTTCATGGGAAAACGCTAGGACAGTGAGAACCCTTTTCATTGAGGCGCCAGATCGGCCTCAGTAGGTCCTCTGTTTCTCCCCTCTCGCCGGAGTACCGGCCAGTGGTGCAGCGGCATATAACGCCTCGCTGGGGGTTGCTAGCGCTACGGGCCTACGGGCCTACGGGCAGGTTGACGCCAGACCCGCATTACGTCGCTGGCCAGGGGCAGAAGGGGGGTGGTGGGTGGGGCGGGGGAGCGGCTTAAGGCGGGAGCCGGTGGCCCGAAGGCCACCGGCCGGCGGGCATCAGTTCTTGCTCTTGTCCACCAGCTTGTTGGCGGTGATCCAGGGCATCATGGCACGCAGCTGCTCGCCCACCTGCTCGATGGGGTGCTCGGCGTTGAGACGGCGGCGGGCGGTCATCTCCGGGTAGCCGGTGGCCCCTTCGAGGATGAAGCGCTTGGCGTACTCGCCGTTCTGGATATTCTGGAGCGCCTCCTTCATGGCCCAACGGCTCTCGTCGTTGATCACCTGCGGGCCGGTGACGTACTCGCCATACTCCGCGTTGTTGGAGATGGAGTAGTTCATGTTGGCGATGCCGCCCTCATACATGAGATCGACGATCAACTTCAGCTCGTGCAGGCACTCGAAGTAGGCCATCTCCGGGGCGTAACCCGCCTCCACCAGGGTATCGAAACCGGCCTTCACCAGCTCCACCGCGCCGCCGCAGAGTACGGCCTGCTCGCCGAACAGGTCGGTCTCCGTCTCGTCACGGAAGGTGGTCTCGATGATGCCGGTGCGGCCGCCGCCGATGGCGCCGGCGTAGGAGAGGGCCTTCTCCTTGGCCTGACCGGAGGCGTCCTGATAGATGGCGATGAGGTCGGGGATGCCGCCGCCCTTGACGAACTCGGAGCGCACGGTATGGCCCGGCGCCTTCGGGGCGATCATGATGACATCGAGGTCGGCCCGGGGGGCGACCTGGCCATAGTGGATGTTGAAGCCGTGGGCAAAGGCGAGGGTGCCGCCCTGCTTGATGTTGGGCTCGATGCCCTCACGGTAGAGACGCGCCTGGTGCTCATCCGGCGCCAGCACCATCACCAGATCAGCCGCCTGCACCGCCTGGGCGATGTCGGCCACCTTGAGGCCGGCATTCTCTGCCTTCTTGGCTGAGGCGGAGCCGGGACGCAGGGCGACGGTCACGTCGATGCCGGAGTCCTTCAGGTTATTGGCGTGGGCGTGGCCCTGGGAGCCGTAGCCGATGATGGCGACCTTCATGCCACGGATGATGGAGAGATCGCAATCTTTGTCGTAGTAGAGGTTGAGCATGTTCGTGACTTCCCTAGCGTGCGTGGATTTAGGAACGGTTGACCGCCCCCCTTGCCGTGCGGGTGGGGGGGCGGCTGATATTTTCAGTGGTGAAAGCTAGGCGCTGCCGACCTTCAGGCCTGCAAGCTCTTCTCGCCCCGGGCGATGCCGGAGACACCAGAGCGGACCGTCTCCAGGATGGGGACTGGGCCGAGCGCCTCAATGAAGCTATCCAATTTACGGGCGTTGCCGGTCAGCTCCACGATATAGGTCTTTTCGGAGACATCGAGGATCCGGCCGCCGAAGATATCGGAGAGCCGTTTCACCTCCTCGCGCGCCTCACCCCCCTCGGCCCGGACCTTGATGAGCATCATCTCGCGCTCGATGTGGAGACCCTCGGTGAGGTCCATCACCTTAACCACATCGATGAGTTTGTTCAGCTGTTTGTTGATCTGCTCGATGATGTCATCCGACCCGCGGGTGACCAGGGTCATGCGCGAGAGGGAGGCGTCTTCAGTGGGGGCGACGGTGAGCGACTCAATGTTATAGCCGCGGGCGGAGAAGAGCCCCGCCACGCGGGAGAGCGCACCCGCCTCGTTCTCGATCAAGATGGAAATGATGTGTCGCATGGGGGCGTCGTTCTCGTTGTTCAGACCAGAATCATCTCATCCAGGCCGGCACCGGCCGGCACCATCGGGTAGACATTTTCCGACTTGTCGGTGACGAAGTTGAGGAATACAAAGCGCTTCTTCTGCTTGAATGCCTCTTGCAACGCCGCCTCCACATCGCCCGGTTGGTTGATGTGCATCCCGATATGGCCATAGGCCTCGGCCAGCTTCACGAAGTCAGGCAGCGACTCCATATATGAGTGGGAGTAGCGGCTCTCGTAGAAGAACTCCTGCCACTGCCGCACCATGCCGAGGTAGCCGTTGTTGAGGCAGATCACCTTGATCGGCAGCTGGTACTGCATACAGGTGGATAGCTCCTGGATGTTCATCTGGATGGAGCCTTCACCGGTGACGCAGGCCACCGCCGCCTTGGGGTGGGCCAACTGCACCCCCATGGCCGCCGGCAGGCCGAAGCCCATGGTGCCGAGGCCACCGGAGTTGACCCAGCGGCGCGGCTTGTCGAACTTGTAGAACTGCGCCGCCCACATCTGGTGCTGGCCGACATCGGAGGTGACGAAGGCGTCGCCTTGGGTCACCTCATAGAGCTTCTCGATGACAAACTGCGGCTTGATGAGCGGGCTGCTGCGGTCGTACTTGAGGCACTGTTTGGCACGCCACTCGCTGATCTGATCCCACCAGTGGCCGAGGGCCGCCGCGTCGGCGCGCTCTTCGGTCGCCTGGATGGCGTTGATCATCTCCTTCAGCACGTGGTCCACGCTGCCGACGATGGGCACATCCACCTTCACGTTCTTGGAGATGGAGGCGGGGTCGATATCGACGTGGATGATCTTGGCCCGCGGCGCAAACTTGGCGATGTTGCCGGTCACCCGGTCGTCGAAGCGGGCCCCAATGGCGATGAGCAGGTCGCAGTGGGAGACCGCCATGTTCGCCTCATAGGTGCCGTGCATCCCCAGCATCCCGAGGAACTGATCATCGGTAGCTGGGTAGCCACCGAGCCCCATGGAGGTGTTGGTCACCGGCAACCTGAGCAGCTTGGCAAACTCCGTCAGCTGCTTGGCCGAGTCGTTCAGCACCACGCCACCGCCGGTGTAGAGCACCGGCCGCTTGGCGGCCAGGATGAGACCCAGTGCCTTCTTGATCTGCACCGGGTGGCCCTTGACCACCGGATTGTAGGAGCGGATGGAGACCCGCTTGGGGTGGCTATAGTGGCAGCGATGGGCCGTCACATCTTTGGGGATATCCACTACCACCGGGCCGGGGCGGCCGGTGGTGGCGATGAAAAATGCCTTTTTCAGGGTGGTGGCCAGCTCGGCCACATCCTTGACCAGGAAGTTGTGTTTGACGCAGGGGCGGGTGATGCCCACTGAGTCCACCTCTTGGAAGGCGTCGTTGCCGATCAGGGAGCTATTGACCTGACCGGTCAGCACCACCATCGGGATGGAGTCCATATAGGCGGTGGCGATGCCCGTGACCGCATTGGTGGCACCGGGCCCGGAGGTGACTAGCACCACCCCCGGCTTGCCGGTGGAGCGGGCATAGCCATCCGCGGCATGGGTGGCGGCCTGTTCATGGCGGACCAAGACATGCTTGACGCCCTCCTGTTGATAGATAGCGTCATAAATATGCAACACTGCCCCGCCGGGGTAACCGAATACATACTCGACGCCCTCGTCCTGCAGAAAACGGACGATGATCTCGGCACCGGTCAGTTCCACTTTTTGGATCTCCAGGAGTTCGGCCGCGAAGAGGGCCGTGGACGGATTGGGGATGTAAAGGAGGGGAACCTACTGGAGAAGTGCGGTCTAGGTCAAGTTCGGGAGTTGTGGCCCCTTGTGCCGACCCGCCAAAGCCGCATAATACCCGGCAATTATACGTGGATACGAGGCCAATCCCCATGAACTCATTGCGCCTATTCTCGGCCCTGCTGCTCTCCTTGGGGATTGCTGCGGGTAGTGTTAGCGCAGCGCCCATGTATAAGTGGGTCGATGCCGACGGCAATGTCCAGTACACCCAGAGCCCGCCCCCCGCGGGTCAGGAGGCGCAGACCATCAAGCCGCCGCCGCCGCCGCCGCTCACCACCGAGGAGGCGCAACAGCGGCTCCAGAACTACCAGGAGTCGCTCTCCCCACCCGACCCGGACAAGGCCAAGAACGATGCCGAGGAGCAGGCGGCGGTGCGGGAGGAGCAGCGCAACTGCGATGCGGCCAAGCGCAATCTGGAGCGCTATAGCGACTCCGCCAACCGCCGCTTCCGCAAGCCCGATGGCAGTGTGCAGATCCCCACCGACCAAGAGCGCGAGGCGGAGATCGCCAAGGCCAAGCAGCAGATCAAGGTGTTCTGTAAGTAAGGGGAGGGGCGATGCCGCTGCTGCTCGTGAGAACCAACCAGCCCGCCCCGGCTGACCGGGAGCCGCTGTTGGCGCGTCTCTCGGCCGAGGTGGCCGCCCTGCTCGGTAAGCCGGAGCGCTATGTGATGGTCGCCCTGGAGACAGAGGTGGCGTTGATGTTCTCCGCCTCCAGCGCGCCAGCGGCCTACCTGGAGCTGAAGAGCATCCACCTGCCCACCTCCGCGACGGCGGAATTTTCGGCCCGCCTGTGCGGTCTGATGCAGGAGTTGTTCGGCATCCCGCCGGCGCGGGTCTACATCGAATTTGCCAACGCCAGTGGCCCCCTGTGGGGCTTCAACGGCAGTACATTCTAACTGGCAGCCAGGGCCTGCCCCCCACGGGGCGAATCGGCGGGCCCGGTCTATCTAACTAAATCCTAAATCATCTGAGCGAGACCCCATGCGCACGTCGCAGTACCTGCTTGCCACCGTTAAAGAGACCCCGGCCGATGCCGAGGTGATCAGCCACCAGCTCCTCATCCGCGCCGGGATGGTGCGTAAGATGGCCACCGGCCTCTACAACTGGCTGCCCCTCGGGCTGCGGGTGCTGCGCAAAGTGGAGCGTATCGTGCGCGAGGAGATGGATCGCGCCGGCGCCCTGGAGGTGCTGATGCCGGCGGTGCAGCCGGCGGAGCTGTGGGAGGAGTCGGGTCGCTGGGGCTTCTTCGGCCCGGAGCTGCTGCGCTTCAAGGATCGCCACGAGCGGGAGTTCTGCATCGGTCCCACCCATGAGGAGGTGATCACCGATCTGGTCCGCCGCGAGCTGCGCTCCTACAAACAGCTGCCGGCCAACTTCTATCAGATCCAGACCAAGTTCCGCGATGAGGTGCGCCCCCGCTTCGGTATCATGCGGGCCCGCGAATTCCTCATGAAGGATGCCTACTCCTTCCACCTCGACCACGCCTCGCTGGAGGCGACCTACCAGGTGATGCACGCCGCCTACACCCGCATCTTCACCCGTCTGGGATTGGAGTTCCGCGCCGTGTTGGCCGATACCGGCGCCATCGGTGGCACCGGCTCCCACGAGTTCCATGTACTGGCCGACTCCGGTGAGGACGCCATCGCCTTCAGCAGCGTGAGTGACTATGCAGCCAACGTGGAGATGGCCGAGGCGCTCACCCCGGCCGGTGAGCGGCCCGCCCCCTCCCGCCCTATGGAGCTGGTGGAGACCCCCAACGCCAAGACCATCCTGGAGTTGGTGGAGCAGTTCCAGCAGCCCATCACCTCCACGCTGAAGACCCTGGTAGTACACGCCTCGGAAGAGGCCGGTGGTGGCCTGATCGCCCTGCTGCTGCGTGGTGATCACGAGCTTAACACCATCAAGGCGGCCAAGCTGCCGGCCGTGGCCAGCCCGCTCACCATGGCCAGCGAGGCGGAGATCCGCGCCACCCTGCCGGCCGGTCCCGGCTCCTTGGGGCCGGTGAATCTGCCCATCCCGCTGATCGCCGACCGCAGCGTGGCGCAGATGGCCGACTTCTCCGCCGGTGCCAATATCGACGGCAAGCACCTGTTTGGCATCAACTGGGGGCGGGATGTGGCGCTGCCAGAGGTGGCCGATCTGCGTAACGTGGTGGAGGGGGATCCGAGCCCCGATGGCCAGGGCAGCCTGCTCATCAAGCGCGGTATTGAGGTGGGCCACATCTTCCAGCTCGGCAAGAAGTACTCCGAGGCGATGAAGGCGACGGTGCTGGACGAGCAGGGCCAGAACGTGGTGATGACCATGGGCTGCTACGGCATTGGTGTCTCCCGGGTGGTGGCCGCTGCCATCGAGCAGAACCACGACGCCGCCGGCATCATCTGGCCTGGCCCCATCGCCCCGTTCCAGGTGGCACTGATCCCCATCAATATGGCCAAGTCGGAGCCGCTGGCCGCCGCCGCCGAGCAGCTCTACCAGGAGCTGATCGCCGCCGGTATCGAGGTACTGCTAGACGACCGCAAGGAGCGGGCGGGGGTGATGTTTGCCGATATGGAGCTGATCGGCATCCCCCACCGCATCGTCCTCTCCGATCGCGGTCTAGCGGCCGGCACCGCCGAGTACAAGGCGCGCAGTGGCGGCGAGGCGGAGCACCTACCGCTTGACCAGGTGATCCCCTTCCTCCAGGCGCAGCTCGGCTGAGGGGCCGAGGGGTGACGAGTGGGCGACGCAGGGGGTTGAAGGCGATGCTGTTGGTCGCCGGCCTCTGCTGCGCCCCCTGCACCTGGGCGGAGCCACAAGAGTGGGAGCCGCCCGATCCCGAGCTGAAGTCCCGGCTCATCACCGCCCTGACCGACATCGGCAGCTTCCAGGACCGCTTCGACGCCGAGGTGTGGCTGGTGGATATGTCGGAGCGGTTGGCGAAGAAGATCCCCGATCCCCAACAGCGACTGGAGCTGCTCCGCTCGGTCCACTTTGAGGCCTCCCGGGTGGGGCTCGATCCGCAGCTGGTATTGGCGGTGATCCAGGTGGAGAGCAACTTCAACCATCGCGCCGTCTCCCACGCCGGCGCCCGCGGCCTGATGCAGATTATGCCGTTCTGGCTCGATGAGCTGAGCCGGCCAGAGGACGACCTGTTCCACATCCCCACCAACCTCCGCTTCGGCTGTACCATCCTGCGCTACTACCTCGACGTCGAGCAGAATAACCTCTCCCGCGCCCTGGCCCGTTACAACGGCAGCCTCGGTAGCTACGTCTACCCCGATCTAGTCTTCCGCGCCCTTAAGCAGTGGCGCTAACGGGGATACCCCCAAGCACCGGTCACCCCTGCGCTGCCAACCTGCACGACGGCAGCCCCTCCTCAACGGGGGGCGCGGGCTGCCCTGTGCCCGCTAGCGTGGGGCCACGGGGGTGAGGCCCAGCCGGTGACCGGAAGGCATGGCGGGGACCCGGGCCGCAAAAATGAGACCCCCTAAAAGAGGGGAGAGGGGGGACCTTGAATATAAAAATCGGGTCGGGTTCCGGGCGTTGGCGGGCACGCCAGGTTGAGACCATAGCGATAGGCGGAGTGAGTGCGGGGAGATAATTCAGGGAGGTGAAGTGGGGTTTTTATTTATTTTCTTATTAAACGATGATGACGGGGGCTGTGCTGAGGCCGCCTTCGATTAGAGGCTGAAAATATCAGGGTCAGATGCCATGGTATGGCCATTATCTAGGCGGGCTTATGAGGGAGTTGAAGAGGATAAGGGGGAAGCGGTGAGCGGTGTCGCCGCGGCCAAATGAATTTTTTATTTAACCTTGCATTGGGGTTCAATTAAATTATTTTTACCCGTGTTGACATACTTTGTGGCCCTATGCGAGATTGCAGCGCCGAGGGAACGCGGCCCCCTTGTCTAGGGCCCCCCTCCGTTTGAACGCGCGGCGCCAGTCATTCAGCGCCCACCCTGATTGGGACATGGAGGTTTGCGATGTACCCATCTGTGCAACGCCTGCTCCCCGGTTTCTCCACCCTGCTGGCGGGTTGCGGTACCAGTCGAGCGCTGGCCGTCAACGGCACCGAATTCAGCTCCGAGGCGGAGTTCAAGCGCTGGATGGCCGATGTGCTCGGTAGTGATCAGCAGCGGCGTCTCGCGGGCGAGCACTACCAGCACAACAAGGTGATTGCCGTCTTCCCCGGCCATGGGCCTAACCACTTTGCCTTCCGCTTCTACCAGTACGACGCCGCGAGTGGTGCGCTCTATGCCGATCTAGAGTGCGCCAATGTCTCTACGGCAGCGGGGCTGTTTGCCGTGCTGCAAGGGATCGCCGCCCCCGCCCTCGATGGCTGTCTCACCGCCTCAAACCTCGGTACCGGCCAGCTCCTCGCCCTCTGCCCACAGCAGCAGGAGCGCTATTGGGACTCGCCCTGGAACGTCTCCTTCCTCTATCCCGAGGGGCTGCGTATCCCCGCCTGGTCCGGGGACGAGCCCCACTGGGTCACCACCGCCAGCGGGGTTCGGGTGGCGATCTGGGTGGCCCAACACGGTAACCTCTTCATCCTCGCTGAGGGGGCGCCGGAGTCGCTGAACGATGGCGATCTCGCTGAACTGAGCCGGATCGGGAGCGAGATCGCCCTGGCGCTGGGTTGCCCTGAATCGCTGGCGGAGAACGCCAAACTGCTGCTGTTTGAACCCCTGGCCAGCAGCGCGGAGCAGGGGCGGGTACGGACCACCCTCTACTACAAGGGGCAGCGTCACCACTCCATCGCCGGCTCGGCGGCCATGTTCTTGGCAGGCTGCTTCGCCTCCTCGCTGCCGGAGCCGGAGCGGTTGGCGCTGCTGCAACGCCCCTACTGCGTCACCATCGAGCACCCCTCTGGCACGCTGGCTGTCTCCGTCCACGCGATGCTGGATAGCGAGGGCGCCTTTGCCATCCAGGCCACCACCTTTGCCACCCCGGTGCGGCTGTTCCTTGTGGGGCAGGCGGTCACCGCGCCGGTGGAGGTGGCGGCGTGAATCTATCGGCACTACCGGGTTGGCGGCGCGGTTTTGTCGAGGCCTGCCTGGCGCTGGTGGGGGCGGAGGGGAGCGATTGGTATCAGGGTTTCTGTAAACGGGTGACGGCGGAGATCGCACCGCAGGCCGCCCATGTGGATGCCAGCGGGAGCTATCCCCGTGATGGGGTGGCGGTGCTGCGCGAGAGCGGGGTGTTTGGGGCGGCGTTGCCGGTGGCCCAAGGGGGGCTGGGGTTCGGTCCCTCCATCGCCTCGTTGGCGGTGGAGACGGTGGCCGCTGCCTGCCCCTCCACCGCTGCCGTGCTGATGTTCCATCTCCAGGTGATTCTGCGTTTGGTGCGGTTCGGCTCGCCGCGTCAGCAGGAGGAGACCCTGCCGCGGCTGGTGAGGGGGGAGTGGATGGGGGCGAGCGCTTGGACCGAGGCCTCCTCTGGCGCCGATAAGTCGCGCCTTACCACCCGCCTGCACCAAGGGCCGCAGGGGTGGCGGCTGGATGGCGCCAAGACCTACTGCACCGGCCTAGAGGGGGCCCAGGTGGTCCATGCCCTGGTGGCCGTGCCCGACGCCGCCGGCGCCCCTGTCCCCAGCTTCATCCAGGTGACCACCGACACCCCGGGGGTGGCCATCGAGGAGATCTACCCGCTACTCGGGATGCGCGGTAGCTCCACCGGCACCATCCGCTTTGACGATGTGGTGGCGACCCCCGCGGATCTGGTGGGGGAGGTGGGGGGCGGGCGGCGAATGATGGCCAATAGCCACGAGGTGTGCGTCAACCCCGGCCTGTTGGCGCTGGGGATCGCCGCTGCCTCTTATAGCGAGCTGCTCGCCAGTGTCACTGGCGCCAACGGCAGCATGGTCGATAGCACCGGCTTTCAACACACCCGCCTCACCCTCGCCGGTCTGGAGATGCAGCTTGGGAGCGCCTATGCCTACGCTGCCCAGGCGGTGCGCTATGCCGCCAGCGATATCACCCAGAAAAACCTGGAGTGTCTGCGCTCCAAGGTCCAGGCGAGCGAGACCGCCACGGCACTCACCAGTGGTGCCATGCAGCTGGTCGGCTCGCGGGCGTTCCGCAGTGGCCACCCGCTGGAGCGCCATTTCCGCGATGCCCGGGCCACCTCCCTGATGGGACCCTGCACCGAGGTGGTCAAGGAGCAGGTGGCGGCATCGATTCTCGAACAGGCAAGGAGAGGAGTGTAGCGATGACAGGTTCGCGGCAGACCGGCCCGGCTACCAAGGCGAAGGAGCTGACTCAACCCTACGGTGTCGGCTATCTCTACCACTACGACCCCGGCTATCAGGCGTTCGAGCGCGCCCTGCGGGGGGCGGGTGGCGTGGTGGATATCTATGAAGTACTGGGGGTGCAGTTCAACTCAGAACCGGAGGCGTTGGAGCGCTTTGCCGCCACCCTGGGCAAGCCCATCACTTTGCACTCCTTCGAGTACTGCCTGGGCAACGTGCAGCGGCCACCGCAGGCGGTGCTGGAGCGGGTACTGCGGGCCGCCAAGCTCTGCAATGCCGCCTACATCGGTGAGCATATGGCCTTCATGGGGGATAACCGCACCTACGCGGGCGGCTTCATCACCCCACCGGGTACCGATGAGCAGAACGAGATCTTAGTGCAGCATGTGCAGACGCTGAAGAGCGAATCCCCCTGCCCCATCATCTTGGAGAACCCCTCCAAGCTCTATCCCCAGATAGGCCCCTACACCATCGGCCAGCAGCTACGCAAAGTGGCCGAGGCCGCCGATGTCGGCATCCTCCTCAGCCTCTCCAACATCAGCATCAGCGAGCGTTTTGTGCCGCAGGATCGTGAGGAGATCTTGGCGGCCCTGCCACTGGAGCGGGTCAAGCAGCTCCACCTCATCTGCGGTAACGAGGCGGAGGAGCGGATGCCAGGGATGGAGGGGCAGCGGCAGGAGCAGGCGTGGATGCTGAAGACCATGGAGCAGCTGGCCCGCAATCCTGACTTCAAACCGGTGGCGGTCATCTACGAACTACAGGCAGGTACCCCCTCGTTGGCCGAACCGGAGCGATTGCGGGATCACATGGAGTTGGCGCGGGAGCTCTTCTTCCGACCGGAGAGGCGCCAGGCGGCCTAAACGGGCACCGGCCAACAAGGAGGATCGCAAGTGAGTTTAGAGGGAGTTCAGGAGTTCATCACCCGCTACCTGCGCGAACCGGAGTTCCGCGAGCGCTGTCGGCAGGATATGGCCGCGGCGGCCCGCGAGTGCCGGGTGGAGGAGAGCGAACTGGCGGAGTTGAAGGGGCTTGGCGCCCAGGACTTCGATAATGCCGCCGAAGAGATGTTCCGCGACCGTATCGGCAAACGCAGCGACGAGTTCCGGCAGTTTGTCGATCACCTGGCGCTCTACTACCCCATAGAGCAGTTCTACCGCGACTATGATGCCACCCACCCCGGCGGACAGTTGGCGCGGCCGTTGGAGCTGAACCGCTTCCTCGACTTTGGCGTCAAGCAGGTCCTGAGTCGCCAACTACCGGACTACCTGCTCGATCTGCTCCGCTTCTGCTACGGCTACACCTCCTTGGCCGATGCCCCGCTGGAGTCTTCACCGGCCACGGCCATCAAGGTGAGCGCCGACACCGAACTGCGTGCCCACCAACGGGTGGCGCTACGCCGCCCCTACCGCATTGTCGAATTTCGCTACGACATCCTCACCCTCGCCAGCCACGACCCCGCCCTGGGACCGCCGCAGGTGATCCCCGCGCCCGGCCACTATCTGATGCAGAAGCATTGGGAGCAGGCCAAGACCACCCGCGTCGTGCCGGTCGATGAGCTACCTCTTCTGGCCCGTCTCCAGGGCGAGACGCCGGTAGCGCTGATTGACCTGGTGGCCTGGGCCCCCAACGCCGAGATCCCTGGCCTGGTTAGCCACCTCCAGCAGTTGGCGATCAACGGCTATCTGGATCTCTTTGAATCCCCTTAAGCGCCCAGCAAGAGGGGTGACCGTGCCGGCCCGTTCCAGCAGTTCACCCCTCTTGTGGTGTGGGCAGGTGATGGGGGGCGGGCCGGGAGCAGTGGATGGATCCCAACCTCTTTAAGGAGAGTAATGGCGATGAGTAACTGGTTTTCTGCGACTAGCTGGGGGCCAGCCCTTCAGGCAATGAAGGCGGCAGCGGGCTGGAGCCCGGCCCTCCAAGCGATGAAGGCGGCGGCGGGCTGGAGCCCGAATCTTCAGGCGATGAAAGCAGCGGCGGGCTGGAGCCCGAATCTGCAGGCGATGAAAGCGGCGGCGGGCTGGAGCCCGAATCTGCAGGCGATGAAAGCGGCGGCGGGTTGGAGTCCGAACCTGCAGGCGATGAAGTCGGCGGCGGGTTGGAGCCCGAATCTGCAGGCGATGAAGTCGGCGGCGGGTTGGA
>QKFD01000037.1 GCA_003251535.1 Chromatiales bacterium
GCCACTCCCGGTATTCGGCGATAGCCAAGTGCCTGATAAGCAGCCTTGAGACGATGGGCCGCCCCGACCAACGCCTTGAAGGGGCTCTCAAAGCGAGTGGTTAGGTAGTGCCACTGCTCCTGCTCGATACCTAGCCGTTGCAGAATGGGCGGGAGTTGATGGGAGATGGCGCCGCGCTTACCCTCCCGTAGGATGCGGCCTGTGAACTCTACCAGTTCCAGGTAGTCGGTGAGTCGGAATGGCAGGCCCTTTGGCATCTCCAAGCGCAGATCGCCCACGAAGGGGAGCAGATGAGGGGGTTGCTGCTCTGGCACTTCCGGAGTAGGGGCAGCGATCGCGGCAGAGATCCGCTCTTTTACCGAGGTATAGTCGGACTCCTCGGGCGTTTTGGCCAGCTGAGCACGGATGGGATTGAGATCGACATAGGCCATGCAGGCGAGTATGGCCTTCTCATCCAGCAGGGCCTGGGACTTGAAGCGCCCCTCCCAGAAGCGGCCTGTGCAACCGTCTTCGGCATTGGCTCTGCGGGCGATCTGCTCGTTGATGGCCCGCATGAACCAGCTGAGATCGGTGAGACGTGAGCGCCAGAGGATGACTAGGCCGTCCAGAACCAGCTTCTCGGCCCAGGAGAGGTGCTCTCCTTGCTCAAAGCGACGACTCAACGGGGTGCCGGAGAAGAGCCCATGCCAGCGTTGGATCACCTCTAGCGCGGTCCATTGGGCCGCCGCTTCAGGGTCCATACGCACGACCAGGTGGTAGTGGTTGGACATCACGGCATAGGCACAGAGATCGAGAGCAAACAGGGCGGCCAGCTCCAGTAGCCGTTCCCGTATCCAGCCGCGACGATGCTCAAAACTGCGGCCACTCTCGGCATCTTCGCCGCAGAGGAAGGCTCGGCGGACGCAGCGGACTGAGCAGTGGTAGAACGGGGTCACCTCTAGGTTGACCAGTGCCTTCCTTGGCTTTGGCATGGTTTCCACCGACTATGGAATTGAGATGGTGTGAAGGCTTGCAGATATGCGCTACTTTGGCAGGTGCTTTGAGTGGGTGTCCGAGTAGCCACGCGGTTTAACTTTGTCGTGTCAGCACATGCCGGATGGCCGTCGCAAAGGGCAGGTGTGCAGTTTGGTCGATCTCTTCCTGCAACAGCGGCAGCCATTCGTCCTCGCTGAAGGTCTCTGCCATTTCGGCAAAGGTTTCGGCTGTCTGGATGTAGCCGGCCACTTCGGAGCGCCGGATCTGGTTCAGTGCGCCATCCAGAGCGAGGATGCGGATGGTTTCCTTAGCGCGATGCTGCTCGTTTGGCTGAAGGTTCGCCCGTGGGTGGATGGTGCCGTCTGGGGTAAAGAAGAGGAATTCTTCCGGATCTTCCTCATCCGGTTTGATCAGATTTTGGTGCGGGTAGGTGCCACACTTGTCCTTGTGGTTCCCGCATGTGCCGAGTCGGTTGCAAGAGCCGAATAGGTTGTGCCATTCGAAAGTGCCCTGCGGATAGCGGCCGCGTTGGCGAAAATGCTCGATGTGACGATTGTCTTCGCTTATCGGACCTTCACAGTAGGCACAGCGGTTACCCTGCATGGCATTGAGCTTTTCCCAGATTGCGGCCCGCTCATCCGGCGAGGTGTTCGACCACGGGTCCCTGCCGTGATGGTATTGGCTCAGGCCAGTAGGTGGCACCGGGTCACGGTGAAGTCTGTGCACTTCAGCCCTCCTCGTTGCTAAGGCGTCGAGGCAAACGCTGCCTGAAGCCCTGGAGGCGAATCAGACGTTCGCACTCACGCATGACCGGGTGGTCACCGCCGAAGTGCTGCTCCAACCGCGCACGCAGGGCCTGGCCATCGTCTGTCTCGTGCCGATTCTGCTGAATAAGCGCTTGATAGTTAGCCAGCCACTGTGCTTCTGGCACTGCCGGAACAGGATCGATGTCCATGATGCGGGCGAGCAAGTCCGCGCTGGAGACGCCGCGAGTTTGTGTCGTTACAGGGACGACCACACTCACTGTTGCGCCAGTCTCCGGATCACTCGTCTGTTGTAACAGGCGGATGCAGGAGGCATCGACGCTCGTAAGCACCTGTGGGCTGTGGGTAGTAACGATGAACTGGATTCGAGGGAATGCCGCTATCAACTGGTCGAGGATGACCTGCTGCCAGCGGGGATGCAGGTGCATATCCAGTTCATCAATGAGAACTACGCCGTTAGTTTGCTGTGCAGCATTCGCCCCGAAGTGGGGATTGAGCTTGATGCAGCGATAGGCAATATCTCCGACCATTGCGAGCAGGCTGCGAATACCATCACTCAAGGATTCAACAGCAAGAATTCCGTGCAAATCGTGATGTAGTACAAGCGCCTTCTCGTGGCTCACGCTGTATTCGAGGGTATGCCAGCCAGTGACTGGAGACAGAAAGTGATCAATGGCTTGCTGAACAACCTGGATGCGGCCTTGGGCAGCTGTGAGGTCATCGGGCGCCCCCCTGTTTTCCAACTGCCTGATCTGCTGTTCACGGTAGCTTTCGAATCCCCAGATGAACCACTCCTTGAAGTGTTTGTAACTGGAGGCTGGATTCAGGCAGTTCATGTAGGCAAAGGTGCGGATGTAGAAGTCCGACTCCCGGGTATCGTCCTCTCCTCGGGGGGCTTCAGTCAGTTTTTTTTGCGCCCAGAGTCGCCCTGTTCCGTAGTAACCGAATACTGGCAAGTCGGGTACGTTTGGTGCCAAATTGCGGATCTGTGTCTGGAGTTCCGTGGCATATTGCCTCATGAGGCCGGTATCGTCGCCGTCCTTGGTCTTGCTGTAGCGGGCCTCCTGCTCTCGATACCGGGTCCAGGTTTTCGTTACGCCCTGCCCGAAATCGCCAGTAGTTGAAATGCGGCAGGGCAGCTGGCGTGCCATGTCGCGGTTAGGCAATCTGATCCGCCTGACGTCGTTGACAGCAATCGCGTTGCCCGGGTCGTTGAACGAATTTCGAGCTAGATCAAAGCTGCTGACGAAGGGCCACAGGGCGACACGAATCGCGTCGAGGATGGCGGTTTTGCCTTGACCGTTTTCAGCGACAAGAACGGTGAGTTGCTCATGAAAGGAGAGCCTCAAGTTAGCAAAACAGCGGTAATTTTTGAGGCGGAGCTGGTCGAGTCTCATGGATGTTCCGTCGCAGAAGTGGCGCGGCAAAGAAGGGAATCCCTATCAATACGTTTTCGCCGCGCCATGAGCCCCGCGATTGCTGTTAGAACGGGATGTCATCATCAAAGTCATCACGTCCGCCTCCCATACCCCCGCCACTGCTGCCGCCGGAGGGGCGTCCGCCGCCGCTGCCCATGGGGGGGGCACCGAAGTCGTCGCCACCCATGGGGCCGCTGAAGTCATCGCCGCCGCGGCCGCCGCCCATGCCACCGCCGCCGCCTTGGCCGCCGAGCATCTGCATCTCGGAGGCGACGATCTCGGTGGTGTAGCGGTCTTGGCCGCTCTTGTCCTGCCATTTACGGGTGCGTAGGGCGCCCTCGACGTAGATCTGGCGCCCTTTTTTCAGATACTCCCCGGCGATCTCCGCCAGACGGCCAAAGAAGACCACCTGGTGCCACTCGGTGCGTTCCTGGTTCTGCCCGGTCTGTTTGTCCTTCCATTGATCGGAGGTGGCCAGGGTGACATTGGCCACCGCCTGGCCGCTCGGCATGTAGCGTACCTCCGGATCTTTGCCGAGGTTGCCGACCAGAATCACCTTGTTCACGCCTCTTGCCATCGCTTCCGCTCCCGTGATTTCAATGAACCCCTATCATTAGGATAGGGAAAATATAGGTTTCCAGTGTATATCAATTATGCTTTCTGCGAAAAAGGTTCCAGGGCGGCGTGGTCGAGGGCGTGGAGATCGACCTTCAGGTAGGCCACGCCATCCTCCGGGTTGACTGCCGCCTCGGCCACGCCCCGCACTGCCACCAGTGCCTGCTCCATTTGACGGGCCGCCGCTGGTTCGACTGAACCGACCCGGACCAGGTGGGTGGTGAGGTAGCGGGGGTGGGGCATCCCGGTGGCCACCAGGAACCAGATGAACAGCATCCCGGCGCTGACGAAGAAGACCGAAGTATCGCCGAGTGTGCCGTGCAACGCACCCCCCAGGGCACCGCCGATGAAGGCACCGACGAACTGTGAGGTGCTATAGACCCCCATGGCGGTCCCCTTGGCCTGGCCAGGGGCCACCTTGGAGATCCAGGAGGGGAGGCTGGCTTCAAGGATGTTGAAACCGGTGAAGAAGGCGAACAGCAGGAAGCCGATGGTGAGGTTGCTGGCCGGGAGGTCGGCAAGGCCGAGCTGGGCGGCCGCCAGCACTAGGACGGCCCCGAGCAGTATCTGCTTCAGTCGCCGCCGCTTCTCACCGATGATGATGAACGGCACCATCACCCCCAGCGCCAAGGTCATCACCGGCAGGTAGATCTGCCAGTGCTGCTCCAGTGCCAGGCCGTTGCCGATGAGTAGGCCAGGGATGACGACGAAGGTGGCGGTCTGCACCAGATGGAGGGTGAAGATGCCGAGATCGAGGCGGAGTAGCTCGCTGTTACCCAGTACCCGGGAGAGCTGGGCCGGCTCTGCCTGGGTATCGCGGTGCATCCGGCTCTCTTGCGGATCCGGCACCCACCACTTGACCACCGCGATCCCCGTGAGGGTGAGGCCGGCGGTGAGCCAGAAGAGCCCGTTGACACCGATGAGGCCGGTGAGGACCGGTCCTGCCACCATCGCCGCCAGGAAGGCGACGCCGATGCTGGCGCCGATGGTGGCCATCGCCTTGGTGCGGTGCTCCTCCCGGGTGAGATCGGCGGCCAACGCCATCACCACCGCTGAGATGGCGCCGGCGCCCTGGACGGCCCGGCCGAGGATGACCATCCAGATGTGGTCGCCCATGGCGGCGATGGCGCTACCGGCGGCAAAGATGAGCAGGCCGAGGATGAGCATCGGCTTGCGTCCCCAGCGGTCGGAGAACATCCCAAAGGGGATCTGGAGTAGGGCTGCGGTGAGGCCGTAGGCGCCGATGGCGAGGCCGGCCAGGAACGGGGTGACACCCTCTAACTCCCTGGCGTAAGGGGCGAAGACCGGGAGCACCATAAAGAGCCCGATCATGCGCAGGATGAAGATGGTGGCGAGGGCGGAGGCGGCTCGGCGCTCGGTGGGGGTCATGCTGATGGCGGTCATGGCGAAAACATCGGTTGGGTAGAGGGGGGCCAACGATAGGCGCCTTTTGCCTTGACGTGCGGCGCCCGCGTATATTAGCAGGTTCGAATCTGGTCGGAATGTCCTATGGAAGTCATCAGGATTCAGGGGGCGCGCACCCACAACCTCCAGAACATCGATCTGGAGCTGCCGCGTGACCGGCTTATCGTCTTCACCGGACTCTCCGGGTCGGGTAAGTCATCGTTGGCCTTCGATACCATTTATGCCGAGGGGCAGCGGCGTTATGTAGAGTCGCTCTCCGCCTACGCCCGGCAGTTCCTCTCCATGATGGAGAAGCCGGATGTGGATCATATCGAAGGGCTCTCTCCAGCCATCTCCATCGAACAGAAGTCCACCTCCCACAATCCCCGCTCTACCGTGGGGACGGTCACCGAGATCTACGACTACCTGCGCCTGCTCTACGCCCGCGCCGGTGAGCCGCGCTGCCCCGAGCACGGCACGGTACTGGAGGCGCAGACGGTAAGCCAGATGGTGGACCAGGTGCTGGCGCTCCCGGAGGGGAGCCGTTTGATGCTGCTGGCGCCGGTGGTGGATGCGCGCAAGGGCGAGCACCTCCAGCTACTAGACCAGCTGCGCGCCCAGGGGTTCGTGCGGGCCCGCATCAACGGCGCGGTGGTGGAGCTGGATGACCCCCCCAAGCTGGACCTGCGGCGCAAGCACACCATCGAGGTGGTGGTGGATCGCTTCAAGGTGCGGGCCGATATCCAGCAGCGGCTGGCCGACTCCTTTGAGACGGCGCTGCGCATCGCCGATGGGGTGGCCAAGGTGGTCCCCATGGAGGGGGAGGCCGGGGAGGAGCTGCTCTTCTCCTCCAGCTACGCCTGCCCCGCTTGCGGCTACAGCCTCGCGGAGCTGGAGCCGCGCCTCTTTTCCTTCAACAATCCGGCAGGTGCCTGCCCCAGTTGCGATGGTCTAGGGGTGCGGCAATATTTCGACCCGGCGCGGGTGGTACACCACCCGGAGAATAGCCTGGCCGATGGTGCGGTACGGGGTTGGGATCGGCGCAACGCCTACTATTTCCAGATGCTCCAGTCGCTGGCGGAGCACTACCGTTTCAGTGTCGATACCCCATTTAAGAAGCTCTCTGAGCGGATCCGCAAGATCGTGCTGTGGGGCAGTGGGGAGGAGGAGATCCGCTTCGCCTATTTTGGCGAGCGAGGGGGCAATCGCCACCGCACCCATCCCTTTGAGGGGATCATCCCCAACCTGGAGCGGCGTTACCGCGAGACCGAGTCGCAGATGATCCGGGAGGAGCTGGCCAAGTTCCTCTCCACCCAGGTCTGCCCAGAGTGTGGTGGTAGCCGACTGAATCTGACCGCTCGCCATGTCTATGTGGCAGGGCAGCCGCTGCACGAGATCACCCGCTTGCCGGTGGGGCGGGCCCAGCACTTTTTCGACACCTTGGCACTGCCGGGGCGGCGCGGCGAGATCGCCAAGAAGATCGTCAATGAGATCGGTCAGCGCCTCTCTTTCCTGGTGAATGTGGGGCTCGACTACCTCTCCTTGGATCGCAGTGCCGACACCCTCTCTGGGGGCGAGGCGCAGCGGATCCGCTTGGCCAGCCAGATCGGGGCCGGCCTGGTGGGGGTGATGTATATCCTCGATGAGCCCTCCATCGGCCTCCACCAGCGAGATAACGAGCGGCTGTTGGCCACCTTGACCCGACTGCGGGACCTGGGCAACACCGTTATTGTGGTGGAGCACGACGAGGACGCCATCCGCACCGCCGACTATGTGGTGGATATCGGCCCGGGGGCAGGGGTGCATGGTGGCCGTATCGTCGCCCAGGGGACGCCGGCGCAGATCTTGGCCAACCCGGAGTCGCTCACCGGCCAGTACCTTAACGGGGTGCGCGGTATCGCCGTGCCGGCCCAGCGCACGCCGCCCGATCCGGCGCGGCAGATAGTGGTGCGCAACGCCACCGGCAACAACCTCAAGGGGGTGACGGTGGCCATCCCTGTGGGGCTGTTCACGGTGGTGACCGGCGTCTCCGGCTCGGGCAAATCAACTCTGATCCTCGACACCCTCTACCAGCACACCGCCCTCGCCCTCAACGGCAATAGTGAGGATCCGGCCCCCTGTGAGGCGATTGAGGGGCTCTCCCAGTTCGATAAGGTGGTGGATATCGATCAGAGCCCCATCGGTCGCACCCCCCGCTCCAACCCCGCCACCTACACCGGGCTGTTCACCCCCATCCGTGAACTCTTCTCCGGGACCCAAGAGGCGCGCGCCCGCGGCTATGGACCGGGGCGTTTTAGTTTCAACGTCAAAGGGGGGCGCTGCGAGGCGTGTCAGGGGGATGGGCTCATCAAGGTGGAGATGCACTTCCTGCCCGATATCTACGTGCCGTGCGATGTCTGCAAGGGGCGGCGCTATAACCGCGAGACGCTGGAGGTCCACTACAAGGGCAAGAACATCTTCGAGGTGTTGGAGATGACGGTGGAAGACGCCCGCAGCTTCTTTGACCCGGTGCCGGCGGTGGCCCGTAAGCTCCAGACCCTGATGGATGTTGGGCTCTCTTACATCAAGCTGGGTCAGAGCGCCACCACCCTCTCCGGTGGTGAGGCGCAGCGGGTGAAGTTGGCGCGGGAGCTATCCAAACGCGATACCGGCAACACCCTCTATATCCTCGATGAACCCACCACCGGCCTCCACTTCCACGATATCGATCAGCTGCTGGCGGTACTCCATCGGCTGCGTGACCACGGCAACACCATCGTGGTGATCGAACACAACCTGGATGTGATCAAGACCGCCGACTGGATCATCGATATGGGGCCGGAGGGGGGCGACGGTGGCGGTACCCTGGTGGTGGCGGGGACCCCGGAGCAGGTGGCCGCCTGTAAGGGTTCCCACACCGGGCGTTTTTTGAAGCCGGTGTTGAAGCAGGGGTGAGTCGCCCTGGCCAGCGGCTTTAGGAGGCGAGGTCGTGCAGGGTGTGGCCATCCACCTCCAGGGTGAGGGCGATGACCCTGCCGCCTAGCAGCACCACCTGGCCCCGCTCGCGGTGGTCGGTGTCGCGGGTGAACTCGAAGCCATAGCTGCGGCGCAGGCGCAGTTGGCCGCTGCTGTCGCGGGCGGGACGTAGGCGACTGACGGCCACGGTCTCATCGAGCAGTTGCAGCTCATGGCGTTCGCAGGCCCTGCGGGCCGCCTGGAGGGCGGTTTCGCGGTCGCGCAGGGCGGTGTACCAGAATAGGCCAATGGCGGCGCAAAGAAGGATTAACAGTGGTTCGGTCATGGTTCCGTCCCGGTGGGGCGCCCATGATACAGGCGGTGATGGGTAGGTAGCAGCCTGGATCCACCGCCAGCGGTGGCGGATGATCCCAGCTAAACTGGCCGGCGCGACGAGGAGCCATAGATGAAAGTTGCCGAACTCACGCTCGATCAGCTCGACTACTGGGTAGCGCGGGCCAACGGGATCACGGTCTTTGAGCCGGCCGTGGGCCAAGGTCTGCACTACCAGCCCAACCCCCAGCTGGGGCCGCGCCGCTGGACGCCGAGCCGCTTCTGGTCCCAGGGGGGGCCGATCCTGGAGGAGGCCCATGTCGATCTCAACTGGAATACCGAAGGGACCCAGGAGTGGTCCGCCTCCCTGGACCCCGATATCCTGATGCATGGCGCCTCCCCGTTGGAGGCGGCGATGCGGGCGGTGGTGGCCAGCCGCTTTGGTCTGGAGGTGGGGGGCTGAGGCCGCCCCGTCCCCGTCAGCCCACCTGGCGCAGCCGCGGATCCACCTCCTCCAGCGCGGCAGTGGGTAGCACAAATGAGCTGCCGTTGAGCCCCGCCTCTGGCTCCGCCAGATCGGGATAGGCGAGCCCTGGCAGCAGGGCGATGTCAGACACTTCACTGAAGTCGCCGCTGAAGCGCACCGAGCCGATGCGCTGGCCACTCCGCGTATCCACTACCCACACCCCGCACAGCGGCTGCTCGATCTGCGCCGCCACCGGTAGCTCGGCCTCGGCCCGCAGCCGGGAGAGCCCCACCAAGGCGTAGGGGCCGATGAAGCTAAGGCCGCGGGCAAAGCCGGGGAGCTGGATCACCGTCTCGACCTGCCCGCTGGCGAGATCCACCACCCCGAGCGCACCCCTCCCCGACTCCAACAGCCACAGCCGCCCCTCGTGCCAGCGCGGCGCGCTGGGGAGGCAGAGGCCACTCGCCACCAGTTCACCGCTCGCCACGTCGATGAGGCAACCACCATCCAGCCGCCGCTCCTGCCAACTTCGAGGCGCATCGCCCTGGCCGAGGGCGGTGACATAGGCGACCCGCCCTTCCGCCACGGCCAGGCCGTTCAGGTGGCAGCGATCCTCCGGTGCCAGGGCGCTGATAAAGCGCGGCCGCCAGCGGGGGATGAAGCTGTGCTCAGCATCCAACACCGCGAGGCAGGAGAAGTGGGCGCTGGCCAGCCACAGCTCATCGCCGGCAAAGGCGAGTTCACGGCAGCCGATATTGCCGGTGTAGTGGACTGCGCGGGGCAGCAGACAGGCGTCGTGACTCCCCTCTGGGGGCAGCTTCTGGGCCACTGCTGGCTGATTTTGGAAGCGCCAGAGGCGGTAGTCACCCTCGATGGCGACCCCGCGTGGCCCGACGGCGATGGCGCCCGCCTGGGGTAGGGTGCGAAACAGGGTGCTCACCTGGCCTTGGCGACTGCGCACCAGTACCACCCGCCCCAAGGTGCGGCTGGAGAGCAGCAGCGAGCTGCCCGCCATCTCTAGCAGCTCGGGGAGGGCGCCACGGGCGGTGCTTTCAAACTGTGGCAGGCGGAGCACGGCGGGGGCCGGAGGGTTTTGGGTAGGGCTGGCGGTGGGGGTGGGGCGTACCGCCGGCGGGCGGCCAAACAGCTCCCGCGCCTGTTGGGCCACCTCGGCCACCAGGGGCAGCACGGCCTCCAGCTCCGCGGCGTTGTGGCGCCACTTCTCCGGTGCGGGGGAGGTGAGGGTGTGGCGCGAGAGGGGGAGCGGCCCCTCCAGGGGGCGGTCCCAGCGGACACCGATGAATTGGCAGAGCCGCTCCATCTCCCGCTGCGGGTCGGCCACCAGCTGGTCGTAGCTCGCCACACACCAGCGGTCCGCGGGGAGGGCGCTGAGATCGGCCAGCAGTTGGGTGGTGGTCGCCTGCCACTGGCGCGCCACGATCTCCGCCAGGGGCCGGCCGCGTAGCGCCTGCCAGTCCGGCACCAGCAGCAGCGACCAGCGTAGCGCCTCCGTCCAATCCGGCAGCTGCGGGTAGGTGACAAAGCGGCCGGAGCGCCAGGCATCCAGCATGGAGCTGATGGTCTCGCGCGGATCGCGGTAGAGATAGATGAAGTAGGCGTCGGGGAAGGTGGCCGCGAGGAAGGGGATGCGCAGGGCGTTTTTCGGCGTCTTCTCCAACATCCGCAGCCCGTGGGCCACCTGGGGCGGTTGACCGTCACGGTCCCGCAGCGCCTCCAGAAAGGCCTGCTCCAGGCGGTTGGCGGTGGCGGGATCGGCGTCACTCGCCTCCAGTCGGTTGGAACTCCAGGCGCGGTCGGCGGGGGCGAGTCCGGGGATCTCCTCGATCACGCGATGGCTCTCTCCGCCGATGGTCCAGAGATCGGGCGAGAGGGCCAGGGTTTCAAACAGTAAGCTACTGCCGGAGCGGGGCGAGGAGACGACGAAGACCGGCCGCTCTAGGCGGCGGCGTTGGGGGGCGATGGGGGCCGGCGAGGGGGCGGTGCTGGGGGCCGGATCGCGCTCTGCTAGATCCGGGTTGAAGGCGGGACGGAGGGCCAGCTGGCGGATCATCTCGGTGACGGACATGCCGTTGGGGAGCCGCAGGCGCTGGTCAAAGGGGAGCAGCGCCTGCTCCAGCTGCCCCAACAGCCGCTCGACCTGCTGCCAGCCGGCTGGGGTGTCGCCATAGAGCGCCCAATGGGCCCGCCAGGCCTGCTGGAACTGGGTCACGGCCGCCCTCAATTCGCGGCGGGTTGCCTGCGGGTTGACCCGTGCGCTGTCCATCTCCGCCAACAGCTGATCGAGCAGCCAGCGCTGCTCCCAGGGGCTCATCACCACCGGCTGATTGACCCGCTCGGTGACCAATACCGGGTTGGCACTGGGATCGAAGGGGAGAGGTCGAGGGGGGATGGCTGTCCCGGCGGTGGCGCCAAACTGACGCTCGCCCTGGGCCACCAGGGCCCAAAACTCGGGGGTGCCGACCGTATCGATGACCAGGTGGATGCGCTGGCCGGCCCGGTCGTTGATGGCGTTGTGGCGCTCCCAGGTGTCGAAGATCCAACACTCGCCGGCCCCCATATGGACCGACTGGTCACCACAGACAAAGCGCACCGCCGGGGTGGTCACCACTGGCACATGGATACGCACCCGCTCCTGCCAGTAGTAGTTGGTATCGACATGGGTGATCGCCTCGGCCCCCGGTTCGAGGCGCATCAGGCGGGTGCGGCCCACCACCGTCTCCAGTGAGGCGAGCAGCTGCCGCAGGTAGGGGCAGCGCTCCAGGTGGGGGGTGGGGAGCATGGGGCCCTTGGTGGCGTGGTTGGCGGGGTCACCGTGGGCCGCGATGAACTGGAGGGCGGTGTTCCCTTGGTTGCCCTGCGGATGGGGGAGCCACGCCGATTCACCCAGTGCGGCGATCTCTACGGCCAGGCGCTCGGCATCAAACTGGAGTGGAAGGCGGATGAATGGTTTGGTCAGGCGCATCTCTTCCCCTTGCATTAGGAGACAGTCGTGGCAAGTCGCCGCATGATAGCAGCCCTTTAGCGCAGGTCAGGTGGCAGTGGGAGGCGCGGGGGACTTCACAAAAAGTTAAAAAATTGTTGGTCAAATGTTAGGTAAAGACACTTTGTCTCTGTGCCGGTAGCTGCTACCCTCCCGCGACCATTGCCCGCTATCGGTGATGTCAAAGGCCACGGCCGATGTCACGACTCAACAAACTTAATAATCAATCACCGCTTGCATTAGGAGAGATCTCCCCATGACCTCGCA
>QKFD01000116.1 GCA_003251535.1 Chromatiales bacterium
GGTAGCGGGGCAGAACGAGGTCACAGTACCTCTCACCTGATAAGGCTAAGGGGTCAGAGTCACCGGTTAGAGAAGTGCGCTGGAGTGAGTGTGAAAAGGGTGAGTAATGGGTGGGTACCGAGCGGCATGGAACCTGGGGGTGTGGTTCAGTGAGCCTCTGGGGGCGTGGGTAGAGTGGGACTATAGGGGAGGGGGTGGGATCGGTTTTTCACCGAAATTTCACTTGGAGAGGGTGATGGAGTGGTTAGGTTATGTGAGTAGACATTTTTTATATAGTGGGATCGGTGATGGTCATGCTTGACAGTATATTAAAACAGCCGATAGGCTCCGCCTCCGTTGGTCTACGACCGGGACGACCTGCCTACGCAATGAAATTTTCTGTCCCTTATTTACGGTGTCTCTCCGTCTTATAGGGCTCAGGGGGTCGTTTCACTCGGTGGGTGAATGCCGTTGTGCAGTCCGCCAAATCCCTCCGGCGATGGGCACACGGAGGTCCCTTTTGCGCTGTTATTGGAGAGAAATGAATGAGGCACACAACTAGATTTGGTTTGACCTGCGCGCTGCTATTAGGGGTATCGGTCAGTGCGCACGCCGCGACATACACGACCACGCCGACCACGTCACCGGCGGTGGGCCCGACGATCACCACCCCCAGTACGGGTTATGTAGTAACGGATAACTCAACGGCCGCTCTCTTGGCCTTCTCCGCCGTTTCGCCGGGTGAGAGTGGATCGGGGGCGGGCTATGGCACCATCTCCAATCTGTCGATCCAGATCGCGCTGGGTGCAGGCGAGACGCTCGGGGCAACCACCTTGGCGTTCGCTACCGGTAGTTTCGATGATGGGCTTCTGATTAAGGTCAACGGCATCACCATCGTTGACTTTGATTACAGTAACTACACGACCACGGCATTTGGTACCAAGTTTGGTAATGGTGTTGCCCCCTGGCAGCCCTGGACGAACGAAGGCAACCCCGTATTGAGCATCGATTTTCAGGCGGGCACCGTTGAGCTGCTGGTGGATACGGCAGGGGGTGGACGGGAAAATGCTCTGGATGACATGACGGGCAGTCCGACCCCGAATCCCATCCCTAGCCTAGACTTTATGACCGGTGTCACCTTCAGCTCGGCCTATAAGAACTATGCGGGTCCGGGCAGCATCGGCGAGCAGTCCCTAGACTTCTCTGCCGCCATCTCTACCGCCTCTGCGGTGCCTGTGTTGGGGCCCTCAGCGAGCATCGCAAGCGTCCTGTTACTGCTGTTGGCCGCGGCTTATCGGATGAGCGGATCGCGTAGAGACTCCCTGTAGTCTAGGTTGTTGTAGCGTTACGGGGCGTAGTGCGTCTGCGTACTACGCCCCGCGTTATTTTCAGGCATCACCTCCGCCGCCACCGCCGTCACACCCACCTCCGCCATACCCACCTCCGTCATACCCACCGCCATCACTCTCGATACCATCATACGGGTGGTGTTGTACGCCGAAAGATGCAAGCCATTCATCGTCATCTCGCTGGGTATTAGGAGAGATGGCCTTGCCACCAATGAGGTACCTAAGTAGCCAAGGTAACCGACCCTGGAGCGCCTCGGGATCGTTCTGCCAGATGAGTCGCAAGACGATGATCGCACCGACCCAAGGTAGCAGCCAGGCGAGCAGCAGCTGAGCCGCTTTTTGCGATGTCTCAAGGGTGATATCCCGTTGTAGCGCCCGCGAGGCGAGGAGGGCGAACCAGCCCCAGAGCAGGGCGGCCATTGCGATGCTGGTATAGACCACTATTGCCATGCGTCATCTCTCCTTCAATCCGCATTGAGCGGTGTTCGTGCCTTGCAATGCCGCGAGCACCTCCAGTGCGATGGCGCCAAATGTCTTACCGATACCCGGGCGGTGGCTGGAGATCTCAACCGCTGAAGAGAGGTCCGCCAGGCGCTCTAGCAAGAGGAGGCGATGGCTTCCGTACTCTAGGAGCGCTTCGATAGCGTAGAACTGTCCCGTGTAGGTCAGCCAGGTGGCATAGGCCAGCTCACCGCCCTGCTCCGGGACCGTATTGAACGCCACCAGAATGCCCGCCGTAGGATCCAGGGAGGCCTCTAGCAGGAGCTGCGGGAGCCAGCATAGGAGGGGATCCGCTGCGCGGTAACGCCGAGCACTCTCACAGATAGAGGCCTGCATGAGTGCATTTTGCTGCTGCACATTCAGCTGACGTTTGGGCCGGCGTTTGGCGATGGCACTGCCTGCGGCTCCCGTAGTGCAGAGGGGTATGGGCCGCACAGGATTGCGTGGTGGTAGGGTCAAGGGGCCACCGCGGGCGCTTCTCTCATAGGCGATCTCTACCAAGGTGGTGAAGGCGTGCCGCAGCGGTTGCCTGGGCTGGGGGGCCTCAGGTGATTGGCCCCCTCAGCCGGCGACGGCCTGCGTCCGCTACAGCCCCTCCAACGCCTGGAGGAGGTCATGCTGGAGATCGGCAGGTGACTCCAGGCCGATGGAGAGACGTACCAACCCTTCGCTGATCCCGTGGGCGGCGCGTACCTCGGGGGCGTAGGGGGCGTGGGTCATGGAGGCGGGGTGCTGGGCCAGCGATTCGCAATCCCCGAGGCTGACGGCGCGGGTGAAGAGCTGGAGGCGATCCAGGAAGCGGGTGCCGGCCTCATAGCCGCCCCGTAGCTCCAGGGCGATCATGCCGCCCGGGAGCGCCATCTGCCGCTGTGCCAACTCGCGCTGCGGGAAGTTGGGGAGCCCCGGATAGCTCACCTGGGCCACCGCCGGGTGGGTCACCAACAGCTCGGCCATGGTCTGGGCGCTCTGGCAGTGGCGCTCCATGCGCAGTTCTAGGGTCTTGAGTCCGCGCAGCACCTGCGCCGCATCCATGGAGGAGAGGCAGGCGCCGGTCATCTCCTTGACGCCGAAGCCGCGGAACTCCTGGATAAGCTCCGCCGGTCCCACCACCGCACCGGCGATGAGATCACCATGGCCGCCAAGATATTTGGTGGCGGAGTGGACCACTAGATCCGCCCCCAGGGCCAGAGGGCGCTGGAGATAGGGGGTGCAGTAGGTGTTATCCACCATCACCAGGGCCCCGTGACGCTTGGCGATGGCGCTCACCGCGGCGATGTCGATGAGGTGCATGTTGGGGTTGGCTGGGCTCTCGAACAGCACCACTCGGGTGTTGGCGGTCAACGCCTCTTCCAGGTTGGCGGGGTCGGTCAGATCAGCAAAGCGCACCTCGATGCCGAGCCGGGTGAGGCCGTGGTGTAGATAGCCGTAGGTGCAGCCGTAGAGGGTTTGGTCGGCCACCACCCCATCGCCGGCCCGCAGCAGGCTCCACAGGGCGCTGGTGATGGCCCCCATACCGGAGGCGGTGGCCAGTGCCGCCTCACCCCCCTCCAGCTCCGCCAGACGCGCCTCCAGCAGCGCTACCGTAGGATTGCCAACGCGGGAGTAGATAAAGCCCGGCTCCTCGCCCGTGAAGCGGCGCTGCCCTTGAGCGGTATCGGCAAAGGCGTAGGTGGAGCTGGTGAAGATGGGAGGAATGAGGGCTCCGTGGTACTCCAGGGGGTCATAGCCGTGGTGGATGGCACGGGTGGCAAAACCTAGGGGTCGATCGCGCTCCTGCATGGGCAGCATCTCCTGCGAATGGTCGTTCTGGTGAGGGGGCAAGATAGTGGGGAATGGTGTCGGCGGTAAAGGTTGCGCCGCGAGCCGCCTGCCAAGCGGAGGCTAAACAGGTACTTCTCCCCCCTCCTGGGGGGGCCGATCACGCCACTCGGCCTGGGTTATGGCATAGCGCCACACCTCCCGTCCATGGAACGCAAGCCGTTGACGCTGGCTGAACCCCGCCTTCTCCACCACCCGCAGCGAGGCGCCGTGGTCCGGTTCGACGATGGCGATCACCTGGGGGAGGCGGCATACGGCAAAGGCGTAGTGCAGGGTGGTGGTGACCGCCTCCGTCGCCAGACCCACGCCCCAGTGGGGGCGGGCGAGGCGGTAGCCCAGGGCGATCTGTTCGCCCTCTGCCAGGCGCTCCGGGGCGAGGCCGCAGAACCCTATGAACTCCCCGTCGGCGCAGGGGGTGGGAGAAACCGCTGCGACGCTATCGGCTTGGTTGACCGAAAGGGGGCGCCGCACCAGTGCCCAGGGGCCCAGGCCGTCTTCTCGGCGGTAGCAGGCGCAGCACCAGTCGAGGAAACGCTGGGTGGCCGCCTGGTCGTGGACCCCGCCTACCGAGTAGCGCATCACCTCCGGGTCACTCAACATGGCCTGGAGTGGTGCGCTATCCGCCGGGGTCAGTTGGCGCAGGGTGAGGCGAGTGGTCTGGCTGACAATGGCGGGGTAGCGCACCAATAGTCGTCCTGGCTGGAGGCCATGAGGGGATGGCGAGGCGGTCAGCTCGGTTCGATCTCGCGCAGGTGGCGTCCCACCGCCAGCCAGGCCCCCACCCAGCCCAGGCCGATCCCGCTCCCGAGGACCGTCAGTGAGGCGATGGTGTCGGGGCCGCTCAGCCGAAAGGCGCTGCTGTAGAGGATAGCGAGGCGGTCGATGGGCTCGGCCAGCAGATAGATCGAGCCATGTACCAGGGCCAGGGCCAGGCTCCCACCGAGGAGTCCATACCAGAGGCCGGTGTAGAGGAAGGGGCGGCGGATGAAGGCGTCCGAACCGCCGATCAGCTTCAGTACCACCACCTCGTCACGACGATTCTGGATGGTGAGACGGATGGTATTGCCGATCACCAGCAGCACCGCGGCGCCGAGCAATCCGGCCAGCACCAGAACCGCCTGCTGCCCCACCGCCATCACGGCATGGAGCCGCTTCAACCAGGCCATATCGAGCTGCGCCTGCTCTACCTCGGGCAGTGACTTGAGCTTATCCAGCAGCACCTCGGCCGCCTGTGGATCACTACTCTGCGGTTGCACCACCAAGACCGCCGGGAGTGGATTTTGGTCCAGCGCCTTCAAGGCGTCGCCAAAACCGGAGTAGTTGGTGAACTCCGCGAGCGCCTCCTCTTTGGTGATGAGCTGTACCGTGGCGGCCCCCGTGCGGCCGCGCAGGCTCGCGGCGAGGCGAGTGGCCTGCTCATCCGTCACCTCTTGGTGGAGGAAGAGGGAGATACGGGGGGTGGCATCCCAACCCGTGGCTATCCGCTGGAGGTTACCTAGCAGCAGATAGAGGCCGGTCGGCAGCGCTAGGGCGATGCCAATGACCGTGGCGGTCATGAGCGAGGCGAGGGGGCGCCGCAGCAGGTCCCGCAGGGTGCCAAACAGCGCCTCCAGGTGGCGCAGTATCCACAGTTCGAGGCGTACAAAGGGCCGACTCACGGGGTGACCTCGGTCGTTGCCGGGCGGTCGGCACCGGCGATTAGGCGCCCCTCCTCCAGGGTGAGGGTGCGGTAGGGCAGCTCTTCAATGAGGGAGAGGTCGTGGGTGGCCACCAGCACCGTCACCCCCACCTGGTTAAAGGCGCGGAACAGCCCAAACACCTCCCGCGATAGCTCCGGGTCGAGATTGCCAGTAGGTTCATCCGCCAGCAGTAGCGATGGCCGATTGACCACCGCCCGGGCCAGCCCCACCCGCTGTTGCTCGCCGCCGGAGAGGGTGACGGGATAGGCCTTCTCCCGATGGAGCAGCCCCACCTTGTCGAGGGCGGCGCGCACCCGCTTGGCGGTCTCCTGATGGGTGAAGCCGGCGATCACCAGCGGTAGGGCGACGTTGTGGTAGACGGTGCGATCAAACAGTAGACGGTGGTCTTGAAAGACCACGCCGATCCGCCGCCGCAGCTCCGGGATACGTCTGCGGGCCAGTTTGGCCAGATTCTGGCCACCCACCAGCACCTGGCCAGTGGAGGCGCGCTCAATGAGGGCGATGAGCTTCAACAGGGTGCTCTTGCCCGCCCCAGAGCGACCGGTGAGGAAGGCCATCTCCCCCTGCTCCAAATGGAAACTGACCCCCGAGAGGGCCTCGTAGCCGTTCGGGTAGCGCTTGGTTACATCGACGAATCGGATCATCAGGGGGTGTTGGCAGTGACGGCGAACAGGTTGGTCATCCGGGGGGGATACCCCCGGTAGCTATCCAATAATCCTCTCCCGGCGGTCGCGGCGGCGCCAGCGGCCACCCTGTCGGCCTCACCGCTCCAACAGGGCGTTGACGAACTCCTCGGCGCGGAACTCGCGGAGATCCTCGATCCCCTCGCCCACCCCGATGTAGCGGATGGGAAGCCCCATGCGTTTGGCCACGGCGAAGATAACCCCCCCCTTGGCGGTGCCATCCAGCTTGGTCAGCACCAGGCCGTCGATCCCCACGGCATCGTGGAACTGGCGTGCCTGGTTGAGGGCGTTCTGGCCGGTGCCGGCGTCGAGCACCAGCAGTACCTCATGGGGTGCCGAGGGGTCGAGTTTACCCACCACGCGCTTCACCTTCTTCAGCTCCTCCATCAGATTGCTCTGGGTATGGAGCCGGCCGGCGGTGTCGGCTATCACCACATCAATGCCGCGGGCCTTGGCCGCCTGCACGGCATCAAATACCACGGAGGCGGAGTCGGCACCGCTGCCCTGGGAGAGCACCGGCACCTGGTTGCGCTCGCCCCACACCTGCAACTGCTCCACCGCTGCGGCGCGGAAGGTGTCACCGGCGGCGAGCATCACGGAGAGGCCAGAGTCTTTCAGCTGGCGGGCGATCTTGCCGATGGTGGTAGTCTTGCCTGCACCGTTGATGCCTACCATCAGGATGACGTAGGGGCGGATCTCCTGGGGAATGACCAGCGGGCGCTCCACCGGATCGAGGATGGTGCGTAGGTTCTCCCGCAGCGCCACCATCAACGCCTCGACATCCGCCAGCTGCTTGCGGGAGACGCGCCGGGTGAGATCGCCGATGATGGCGCTGGTGGCCTCCATGCCGACATCTGCGGTGATGAGCCGGGTCTCCAGCTCCTCCAGCAGCTCGTCGTCGATCTCCTTTTTGCCGAGGAAGAGGTTACCAAGCCCCTCGGTAAATTGATTGCGGGTCTTGGCCAGCCCCTGTTTCAGACGGCTGAACAGACCACTCTTGGTCGGTTTCTCCGCGACCGCAGGGGGGGCAACAGACGCCTCCTCCACCGGTTCAGGTGCAGGTGCGGCCTGCGTTTCGGGTTGCTGATCTGCCTGGGACGGCTGCTTGCCTTTGCCTTTTCCGAATCCGAACATGGCCCTTTACCGGAACTTCGCGCCACCCCGACGGTCTTTCCGCCGAGAGACGCAAGTGGAATTGAGGGCGTATCCTAACATTTCGTTGGTTACTCCGGCAGATTGAGGAGAATACGGAAAAATCCTATGTCGACTAGGCACTTGCTAAGCTTTGTCACACTGACTCTGTTCGCTGTCCCCGCCATCGCCACCCCCCCAGAGGTCCAGCAGCGGACCCTTGCCAATGGTCTCAAGGTGATCGTCAAAGAGGATCATCGTGCGCCCGTGGTCACCTCTCAGGTCTGGTATGCGGTGGGCTCCGCCAATGAATATAGCGGTCTCACCGGCATCTCCCATGTCCTGGAGCACATGATGTTTCAGGGGACCCCGGAGCATCCAGGGGGTGAGTTCTCGCGCATCATCGCCGAGCAGGGGGGGAACGAGAACGCCTTCACCAGCCGCGACTACACCGCCTACTACCAGAATCTGGAGCGCTCTCGGTTGCCCATCGCCTTTGAGCTGGAGGCGGATCGGATGCAGCACCTGGCGCTGCTCGATGAGGCCTTTAACAAGGAGCTTAAGGTGGTGATGGAGGAGCGCCGCCTGCGCACCGAGGACCAGCCCAACACCCAGATGGCGGAGCAGTTCAACGCCGTTGCCTGGCAGGCAAGTCCCTATCACAACCCGGTGATCGGCTGGATGGATGACATCCAGAACCTCTCTGTGGCGGAGCTGCGGGAGTGGTATCGCGCCTGGTATGCCCCCAACAACGCCACGCTGGTGGTGGTGGGTGATGTGACCCCGGCAGAGGTGTTCACCCTGGCGGAGCGCTACTTCGGGCCGCTGCCGCGGCGGGAGACCCCCAAACTGAAACCGCGCACCGAGCCGGAGCAGAAGGGGGAGCGGCGGGTCACCGTGCAGGCGCCGGCCGAGCTGCCCAGCCTGCTACTGGGTTACAAGGTCCCCACGCTTGCCACCGCCAGTGAGCCGTGGGAGGCCTATGCCTTGGAGGTGCTGGCGGGGGTCCTGGATGGTGACGATAGCGCCCGCCTCACCCGGGAACTGGTGCGCGGTAAGGCGCTGGCCGCCGGGATTGGCGCCGGTTATGACCTCTACAGCCCGCGGGAAGGGCTGTTACAGGTCTCCGGCACCCCCAGCTCCGGCCATACGGTGGCGGAGTTGGAGCAGGCCATCCTGCAACAGCTGGATCAGCTGAAGAGGGAGCCGGTCGCCGTGGAGGAGCTGGAGCGGATCAAGGCCCAGGTGATGGCCGATGAGGTCTATAAAAAGGACTCGCTCTTTGCCCAGGCCACCGAGATCGGTCAGCTGGAGACCATTGGCCTCGGTTGGCAGGTGGGAGAGGGGCATCTGGCGCAGATCCGGGCCGTGACCCCCGAGCAGATCCAGCAGGTGGCCCAGCGCTATCTGGTTGATCGCACCCTCACCGTGGCCACCCTCGATCCCCTGCCCATTGACCATAGCCAGATGGCGCTGCAAGAGAGCAATTCTGATGCGATTCGTTAATGCCCTGTTGGCCCTCAGCGGCCTGTTGTGGGCCGGCGAACTTCTGGCCGTTCCGCAGATCCAGCACTGGGAAACCAGCAATGGTGCCCAGGTCTATTTTGTCCCCGCGCCGCAGCTGCCGATGGTCGATGCCCGAGTGGTGTTCAACGGCGGCAGCGCCCGCGACGGTGAGCGGCCGGGGTTGGCGGTCTTCACCAACTCGCTGTTGGAGGAGGGGGCAGGGGGCTTGAGCGATGATCAGATTGCCGAGCGTTTCTCCTCCCTGGGGGCGCGCTTCGATAACGATGCCCTACGTGACATGGCGTTGATCGAGCTGCGTAGCCTCACCGAACCGAAGCTGTTGGACCCGGCCGTTGAGACCGCCGCGCTAGTGATCGCCAAGCCCGATTTTCCGCCCCAGGCGATAGAGCGGGAGCGGCAGCGGATCCTGGTGGCGCTCAAGTCGCAGGCGGAGGAGCCGGGTGACATCGCCAGCAAACTGCTGTTCGAGAAGATGTATGGCGCTCACCCCTATGGCCACCGCAGCCTCGGTGAGCCGGCGGTGGTCAGCGCCATTACCCGGGATGAGCTGGTGCAGTTTCATCGGCACTACTACGTGGCACACAACGCCGTGGTCGCCATTGTCGGTGATCTGGAGCGGGCCGCTGCCGAGCAGCTTGCCGAGCGCTTGGTCGGCGCACTGCCGGCCGGTGAGAGCGCGCCGCCGCTGCCGCTACCGGAGCCCGTGGTGGGCGGTAGTGTGCGTCAGCCCTTCCCCTCCAGTCAGACCCACATCTACCTGGGTCAACCGCTCATCTCCCGCCAAGACCCCGACTACTTCCCGCTCCTGGTGGGCAACCACATCTTGGGGGGGAGCGGCCTGGTCTCCCGCATCAGCCAAGAGGTGCGCGAGAAGCGCGGACTCTCCTATAGCGCCTTCAGCGGCATGATCCCGATGCAGTCCCAGGGGCCCTTCCTGCTCGGTCTCCAGACCCGTAATGAGAAGGCGGAAGAGGCGCTGGCGGTACTCCAGGCGACACTGACCGATTTCGTTGCCCATGGCCCGAGCGCTGAGGAGCTGGTGGCGGCCAAGAAGAACCTGACCGGCGGTTTTGCCCTCAGTATCGATAGCAACGCCGACCTGGTGGCCTACCTCGCCGCCATCGGTTTCTACCACCTGCCGCTGGACCACCTCGATACCTACATCGCCCGGGTGGAGGCGGTGACCGCCGATCAGATCCGCTCCGTCTTTCAGCGGCGGGTCAAACCGCAGGCGATGGCGGTGATCGCCGTGGGTGGCGGGGCCATTGCCGGTGCGAGCGACGGCAGATGAGCCGACAGGCAGCCGGTAAAGCGGGTGGGAGTAGCGGTCGGCTGCGCATCATCGGTGGCCGCTTCCGCTCCCGGCTGCTTACCTTTCCGGCCTTGGAGGGGGTGCGTCCCAGCGCTGATCGGGTCCGGGAGACACTGTTCAACTGGTTGGCCCCGGTGATCGAGGGGGCCCACTGCTTGGATCTATTTGCCGGCAGCGGGGCGGTGGGGCTGGAGGCGCTCTCTCGCGGCGCGGCGCGGGTGGTGTTTGTCGATCGGGAGCCGCGGGTGGTGCAGGCCATTCAGGGCCATCTGGCCACCCTCGGGGCCGTCGGTGGTGAGACGGTCGTAGCGGATGCGCTGGCATTTCTGCAACGGCCCGCGCAGCCGTTCGATCTGGTCTTCCTGGATCCCCCTTTCCGGCGCGATCTACTCAGCCCTTGTATCGCTGGCCTGGCCCGCGGCTGGCTCGCCCCTGGGGCGCGCCTCTATCTGGAGGCGGAAGCGGAGCTGACTGCGCTGCCACTCCCTCCAGGCTGTCAGCTGGTGCGTAGCAAACAGGCGGGCCAGGTGGGCTACCACCTGGCCCTCTGCGCAGGACCGGAGGCTGGCAGTGAGGTGGGAGAGGGCGGTGCCTGAGCCTCGGTCTCCCTCTGGGCTAGGGGGGGGCCGGCGGCGATGATCGGTCACGAAATGACACAAGTGGGCGTGGTATGATGCCCGCCCCGTTTCGGCCACTCCGCCCGCCTATGCCGATCACTGCCCTCTACCCTGGTACCTTCGACCCCATCACCTCCGGTCATAGCGACCTCATCGAGCGCGCTTCAAAACTGTTCGGCAGGGTCCTGGTGGCGGTTGCGGCCAATCCAAAGAAGGCCCCTCTCTTCTCGCTGGAGGAGCGGGTGGCGTTGGCGCAGGAGGTGTTGGCGGGGATCCCGGGGGTGGAGGTGATCGGTTTTAACTGCCTGTTGGCCCACCTGGCGGAGCAGTGCCAGGCCCAGGTGCTGCTGCGTGGTCTGCGAGCGGTCTCCGACTTTGAGTATGAATTTCAGCTGGCTGGCATGAACCGCCGGCTGGCCCCGGGGGTGGAGACCTTGTTCCTCACCCCAGCGGAGCGCTATACCTACATCTCTTCGAGTTTGGTCAAAGAGATAGCGGCGTTGGGGGGACCGGTGTCGGAGTTTGTACACCCCCGCGTCGAGGCTGCTTTGAATAACAGATTGCGCTAATATGCGCCCCACTTGTGACTAGAGGAGACCCCCCATGGCCCTGATGATCACCGATGAGTGCATCAACTGCGATGTGTGTGAACCGGAGTGCCCCAACGGCGCTATCTCGCAGGGGGACGAGATCTACATTATCGATCCGAAGCTCTGCACCGAATGCGTCGGTCACTACGACGTGCCCCAGTGCATCGAGGTCTGCCCAGTGGACTGTATCCTCAAGGATCCGGACCACGAAGAGGACCAAGACCGCTTGATGGCCAAGTACAAAGCCCTCCAGCAGTCCAGTTGATCCCCTCGCCGCCGGGCTGGTCCCGGCGGCGCCCTCCCCGCTTTAGTCAAAGCCCCATAGGGGCGCCAGCTGTTTGTAGACAGTCTGATAGGCCGTTGGATCGGCCGGCAGTAGTTTGGGCTGTTTGAACAGCGTCAGTAGGGGGGCTGCGGCCAGCTGTCCCTGCTCGCTCAGCAGGGCCGCCGTGAGCGCCTGCACCACCTCCGGCCCTAGATCGCCCCGCACCGAGAAGGTGCGCTCGGGGTAGGCGCCAAAGTCGCCCTGGAGCAGGCTGAGGCCGGTCTGGTCGATCTTGTTCCAGTAGGTATCCCGCACCAGCGCCGCCACCCCTTGGCCGGAGCGGAGGCACTCCATCACCCCCTTGAAGCCCTCTTGACTGATCAGAACAGGCTGCTGCGCCGGGTTGGAATACTGTTGCAGGAAGATCATGGTGAGCTGGTTGGGGGAGTCGAAGCCGCACACCTTGCGGCCGATCAGGTCCGCCAGCTGCCGGATCCCGCCGTCGGCCTGTACCACTACCGCCACTCGCATCTCCCCCGGCAGGCGGGCGATGGGTTGGTGCCCTTGGCGCCGCATCCGCCAGCTGACAAAGTGAGAGCCGTCGAAGGCGATATCGTAATCTCCACGCTGCATCGCATTGGAATAGGCGAGGTAGCTCGACGCTATCTGTAGCTGGATGTCGAGCCCGGTGGTCTCGGCCAGATAGGTCACTAGGGGTTGGTAGACCTCACGGGTGGTCGCTAGATCGTGGGTCGGTGCCGTTGAGAAGACTAGACTCTCGGCTTGGGCCGACTGGGCCGCCACAGCGAACCAGAGGGCGGTGGCGGCCCGTAGCAGGGTGCGGTACATGGGTATAACGCTCCAGATGATAGAGTGGCAAAGCCTCGACAGAGGTTAATCGGAGGCACCCATCCGGGCCTAGTCCCACTTCACGATTACTACGAATGGGTCACAGCGGTCACCACGGGCGTGGCAATCGTCATGCTTTAGCCACAACTATTGCTGCTTCGGTATCGGGCGAGATCACAGCGGTTCGTGCAGCGCCACCATCCGCCGCGGCCAGGTAAATTTGAAGACCGTGCCCCGCTCTGGGGCCGACTCCACCCAAACCCGCCCGCCACAGCTCTCCACCACCTTACGAACGATGGAGAGGCCGATGCCGGTGCTCTCTCGCTCATCCCGAGCGGCGAGGGTCTGGAAGACGCGAAAGACCCGCTCGTGGTACTCGGGGGCGATTCCGGGACCATCATCGGCCACGGAAAACTCGTAGAGCCCACCGGGGATGGGGCGCCAACCGATGCGAATGACGCCGTTGCGGCGGTCGTGGTGCTTCAAGGCGTTGCCGATCAGATTGCTAAACACCTGGGTGAGATGAAAGCGATCGGTGTCGAGGGTGGGGGTCTTGCTGGGTAGCTCGACACTGAACTCCGGCGGCAGATCGAGGGTGGCCACCACCTCACGTAGCAGTTCGCGCAGATCGACCCGCTCCGGCTGGGCGAGGGAGCGGCCGGCGCGTGAAAAGGTGAGCAGGGCGTCGATGAACTGATCCATGCGGCGGACTCGGGAGCGGAGCAGATGGAGCCGCTCGCGGCTCTGATCATCCACCCGCTCACCCAGGTCCTCCTCTAGCCAGGAGCTAATGTTGGAGACAGCCCGCAGCGGCGCCTTCAGATCGTGGGAGACCACATAGACAAACTCCTCCAGCTCGCCGTTGAGGCGGGTCAACTCCGCCGCCTTGGCCTCCAGCGCCAACCCCCGCGCCGAGATCTGATCGAGCATCAACCGGAAGGCGCTGGCTAAAACCCCCACCTCATGGCGGGCCCCCAAGGGTAGGTTGACGCGGAAGTCCCCCGTCGCCACCTGGCGTGCGGCGTGGGTCAATTCGGCAACCGGGAGGGTGACGCGGCGCGCCAGCCAGACGGCCAGCAGCACCGCCGAGCCGGCCATAATCAGGGCGAGGAGGAGGGTGTCAAAGAGGATGCCGAGGGAGGCGTGGAACCATTTGGGCGGTTCGGTCGTCAGGCGGATCCCGAGGCTCCGCTCTGGATGTTCGGGATCAAAGTGGACCTCGCGTAGCTGCTGCATCTCCCCTGCCGCTCCGCTATCGCCCGCTTCGTGGGTCTGCTGCCAGGGTTGGGCCGTGGGTCCCGGGGTTGGGATCTCCTCCACCGGAAAGAGCGGTTCACCGAAGCGGCCGGTTAGCTCGATCTGGATCCCACTCAGGTCATCCACCAGCTCCGTGAGCAGAAAGCTATCGATCTGCTCGGTCTCGATGGCCAGCACCCCAAACAGCGCCCCGTCAGAGGTGAATACCGGGTAGGCGGCGTAGACCGGGTGGCCGGCGTTGAGATCGGAGAGATAGACCTGATAGATGCTGAGCCGTAGCGCCGCGGCGACATAGGGTGCCTCGGCCAGTCGCACCAACTCCGAGGCAGGCACCTCCGTGATCTGGCGGGCACGCCGCTCCACGCGCAGTAGCTCACGTCCAACATCGGTGATGGAGATGTAACGAATGCTGCGGTAGTGGGGGTGGCGCGCCAGGGTCTCGGCAAATAGCGCCGCCAATCGCTCGTGCCAGGCGGGGCGCGCCTCGGGGTGGAGATCCCCGCTGCGGGTGGCCTGTAACAGACCGCGCATCGCCGGGACACCGCCCAACACCTGCACCTCTTGGCGCAGATCGGCAAACATGGTCCGGAGCCGGAACGCGGCGCTATCGGCAGCGAGGCGCAGGTTCTCGCTCTGCTGCTGCTGGAGCAGGCGATACATCCTGGCGTGGAGTACCGCGCCCACCGAGATGGCGGTACCAAATACCACGATACCGGTCAGCAGGGCGATGCGAGCCGTGATTCCGAAGGAGCGCCATCCATCCATGGGGCGGCCTCAAGGCGAGGGGCGGTGCCCGGTGTGGGCGGGGATCGACAGGTGACAAAGTAGCAGAGGCGGCGGCAACCCTGGGCTCCTTGGTCGAGCAGGGGCATTGCACGTCGCCCCGCTAGCGGACAACTGGCGCAGGCCCCAACCGGAGTGGCGTCGCCCTGCTCGCCCACCGCCTACACCGCTGGTGCCCGCTCGCAGGCGGGCCATCGGCGGCCCCTGAGCTGAGTACCGCAGCACGCAGGGGGGAGCTGCCGGGAGGCCCATTGCACCACCGACACCACGGCATCGCAAGCGGTAAATGCTGCGTCATGGTGCCCCACATTGACTCACCGCCGCCGTCCCCCCATGCCACCGTCGGTGGCCCCGAGGGGAGATCCGGATTAGACGCCGATATCCTCATTCCACAACACCGGCTTTTCGCGGATCAGGCGCGTCATAAGGTCTACGCACTCCGCATCGTCCAACACCACCACCTCCACCCCCCGTGATCGTAGTAGCTCCTCCTCCCCCATGAAGGTGCGGTGTTCGCCAATCACCACCTTGGGGATGCCGTAGAGGAGGATGGCGCCACTGCACATAGGGCAGGGGGAGAGGGTGGTGTAGAGCACCGCTTCGCGGTAGGTAGCCGCTGGGAGGCGACCGGCATTCTCCAGGGCATCCATCTCCCCGTGGAGCACCACAGATCCCCTCTGCACCCGCCGATTGTGGCCGCGCCCGATGATGCGCCCCTGATGCACCAATACCGAGCCGATGGGGATCCCACCTTCACGCCAACCGGCCATGGCCTCCTCTAGGGCGGCCTGCATAAAGGGATCACGGGCCATGCTCAACTCCTCACCGTTTTGCTGGTCAGGCTCTCCAGCACCTTGATCACCGCAGCGATATCCTCCTCGCCCAGGCCACGTGCCATGGCGCTGGCAAAGCACTCGCGGGTGGCAGCGGCCTGCGGGAGTGGGATCCGGCTGCGGCCAGCGGCGTCTAAGACCAGGTTGAGGTCCTTAAACATCAGGGCCACCGGAAACTGACCGGCGTAGCTCCCCTCCAGGATGGCTTTGGCCTTGGGTTGGAAGATGGGAGCGGCCAGCGGCCCGGCGCCGAGCGCCTCCAACAGCTTGGCCTGATCTAGACCAAAGCCGCGCGCCAGCATCATCGTCTCCGCCAGCCCCTCCATCAGGGTGCCGAGCAGCAGGTTGAGTACCAGCTTCATGCGGGTCCCTTGGCCCACTGCGCCACACGCCACCACCGCCTTACCCATCGCCTTGAGCAGCGGGGTGATGCGTTGGATCACCTTGGGATCGCCCCCTGCCAGGATCACCAAACTCCCCTCTTCGGCCGGCTGGACACTGCCGGAGACCGGTGCATCGACAAAGGCGGCCCCCTTGGCCTCCACGGCCGTTTGGGCTGCCAGCGTCGCCTCTGGCGAGACGGTGCTCATGTTGACGACCACTTTGCCGGCGGTGATACCGGCGGCGACCCCATCCGGGCCCTCCATGATCGCCTGGAGTGCTTCGGGTCCGGTCACCATGATGATGACGATATCGGCCCGGCCGGCGACGGAGCGGGGAGAGTCACACACCTCGACCCCGGCGTTGCGAAACGGCTCCAGCGGTCCGGGGGAGCGGTTATAGACCCCCAGGGGATAACCATGGCGACGGACATTCCAGGCCATCGGGGTGCCCATGGCACCTAGGCCAATGAATCCGACCTTATCCATCTCTGTATTCCCTCCTCTCGCGCGGGATTGAGTGCTGCATCCTGCCACGCTTATTTCCCAGGCACAAAAAAAGGCGGCAGCCTAAAGGCTGCCGCAAGTCGCCAAAGGAGATGTCACGCGCTGAGAAACAGGGAACGAGGTGTCGCTTTAGACACAGCCGGTGGGTTTGGGCAGGCCACCAATACGGCACGCCTGCTTAGCCGGGCCATAGGGAAACAGGCCATAGAGATATTTGGTATTGCCCTTCTCCGGGCCAAATACCTTGGAGAAGGACTTTTGTAGCTGGCGCATGTTGGGCACCGTGCCGGTGGTCTGGTAACCCTCGCGCAGGAAGTTGATCACCTCCCAATGGCTATCCGACATCGCCAACCCCTCCTTCTCTGCCAGTACCTGGGCCAGATCGGGGCTCCAGTCGGCGAGTTCGGTGAGGTAGCCCTCGGAATCGGTGTGGACCTGCTTGCCATTGATGGTGAAATCCATGGGGTGCTCCTTCTGTTCGGTTATTTCGCAGTAAAATGGTTGGTTATTGGTAACTGAGTTTATTTGTCAGGTATTTCCCTGTCAAGCCGATTTTTTACTCCATTTATCTGGCGCTGCCTCGGTGGCTGGCGAGCGGGGCATAGGGGGTGGCAGAAGCCTGGTAAGCTGCGACCATGCAACGGGTCATAGTGTTAAATCCCAAAGGCGGGAGCGGTAAGAGCACGCTGGCGACCAACTTGGCGGCGTGGTGGGCGGTGGCCGGTCTGCGGGTGGGGTTGGTGGACCTAGATCGGCAGAAGAGCAGCCGCGATTGGCTCGCCCTGCGGCCGCCCCAGCGACCGCCGGTGGTGCGTTTGAAGGTGGATGAGGGGCACCCCTCACACTGGCCGGAGCTGGATCGGGTGGTCCTGGATACCCCAGCCGGGGTGCATGGCAAGGAGCTGAAGCAGCAGCTGAAATTGGCCGATATCCTCCTCCTGCCGATCCTCCCCTCGCCCATCGATATGCGGGCCGGTACCCGCTTTATCGAGGAGTTGTTGCTGACGGGGCGGATCCGGCGGGAGCGGGTGCGGATCGCCGTGGTGGCCAATCGGGTGCGTGAGGGGAGCCGTGCCTATGGTGCCCTCAGTCAGTTTTTGGCGGCGTTCGATCTGCCCCTACTCGGGCCGTTGCGGGAGTCGGTCAACTATCTCGATGCCGCCGAGCAGGGGCTCGGGGTGTGTGAATTGGCGCCTGCACGGGTGGCAGTGGAGTTGGCCCAGTGGCAGGGGTTGATGGCCTGGCTCGACCGCTGAGCAGGCCCGCTGCCCACTCCTAAGCCCTCTGGCCTAGAGATCGCAGGCCGCCAGCCCAGTTGCCAGATCGGGGTAGCGGAGCACTACCCCCAGGTCCTTTTGCAGCCGGCGGATATCGAGGCGGCGAGACTCGGTGAGGTAGGAGAGCATGGCGGGCGACAGCTGCTGCCGCGCCTGCGCCAGGGATATCTCGGGTGGGTGTGGCAGGCCGGCGCGATCGGCCACGGCCAAGAGGTAGTCGGTCATGCTGCTGGGTTGGCCATCGGCCACGTTGTAGAGGGCGCCGGCCGGGGCGCGTAGGGCCGCGGTGACAATCACCTGGGCCAGATCGTCGGCATGGATGCGGTTGCTATAGCCGCACTCGCTATCTCTTACCACCGGCTCTCCGCGCTCGATCCGCGCCAGCGGCAGCCGACCTGGACCATAGATACCCCCCACCCGCAGGATCACCGACTCGACCCCCTGACGCCCCGCAAACGCCACTATGCGCCGCTCAGCCGCCAGGCGGCGACGGGCCCGGGCCGTCTGTGGTTGGGGGGGGGTCTCCTCCGTTACCCACGCCCCAGCCTGGTCGCCATAGACACCACTGGTACTGAGGTAGAGCAGCCGGCGCGGCAGCCTCTCCAGCGGCAGTAGCGCCAGCAGCCGCTGGAGCCGCGAATCGTCCTCCCCCGAGCTAGGGGGCGGAGCCAGATAGATGAGGGTGGTGATGGTCGTCTGCGGATAGGGGGTGGCTAGCGAGTCATCCAGATCCAGCCGCCACGGGATCACCCCTGCGCTACGCAGGCGCGCCTCGCCCTCCGCCCTCCGCACCACCCCGATGACCGGAGAGTGGGGCCAGGTGCGGGCAACCCGCAGACCGATATCGCCACAGCCGACAATCAGTAGACCCATCACTCACCTCAGGCAGATTCAACCCATCACCTAGCCGCATGATAGCGAGGTTGCCGCGGCCAATAAAAAAGGGGGCGCCCGACTGGGCGCCCCCCATGACCTTTAGGTCTACTACAACGGTTACTAGCGGGTGTTGGCGGTGAACTCCGGATACGCCTCCAGACCGCACTCGGCCAGGTCAACGCCGTTGTACTCCTCCTCCTCGCTGACCCGCAGGCCCATCACCACCTTCAGGATCATCCAGACAACGAAGCTGGCAGTGAAGGTCCAGGCGAAGATGGCCCCGAGGCCGATCAGCTGGGCAGTAATGGTTGCCCCTTCATTGGTGAGCGGCACAGCCAGCAGGCCCCAGGCACCAGCGACACCGTGGACTGAGATGGCGCCAACCGGGTCATCGATCTTCAGCTTGTCCAGGGTGATGATGGCGAACACCACGATAAGACCACCGATGGCGCCGATGAGGGTCGCCTCCAGGGCCGTCGGCGTGGAGGGCTCAGCGGTGATGGCCACAAGGCCGGCGAGGGCGCCGTTGAGGGCCATGGTGAGGTCGGCCTTGCCGAACAGCATCCGCGCCGCGATCAGAGCGGCCACTACACCGCCAGCGGCTGCCATGTTGGTGTTGACGAAGACGGCGGCAACGGCGTTGGCATTCTCGACGGTGGAGACCGCCAGCTGGGAGCCACCGTTAAACCCGAACCAACCGAGCCAGAGGATGAAGGTGCCCAGGGTAGCCAGCGGCAGATTGGCGCCAGGGATGGCGTTCACCTCGCCATTCTTGCCGTACTTGCCTTTGCGAGCGCCCAGCAGCAGGACACCGGCGAGGGCCGCGGAGGCGCCGGCCAGGTGCACAATGCCTGACCCGGCGAAGTCGAGGAAACCTGCGGCGTCGAGCCAGCCTTTACCCCACTTCCAGTACCCTTCAACAGGGTAGATAAAGCCGGTCATCACCACTGAGAAGGCGAGGAAGGCCCACAGCTTCATGCGCTCAGCCACCGCACCAGAGACGATGGACATGGCGGTGGCAACAAACACCACCTGGAAGAAGAAATCGGCCTGCGTGGAGTAGGCCGAGGCCGTTCCGCCGATCACCTGCTCTGCGGTGTTGTCCGCGCCCAGCAGGAAACCGATGGAGGGGATAAAGCCCCCTTCCGGGCTGGAGTACATCAGGTGGTAACCCAAGAGCAGGTACATGATGCAGGCGATGGCATACAGCACGATGTTCTTGGTGAGGATCTCAGCGGTGTTCTTGGCGCGTACCAAGCCGGCTTCCAGCATGGCAAAGCCGGCGGCCATCCACATCACCAGGGCTCCGGAGACGAGGAGGTAAAAGGTATCGAGCGCGTACGTTAGATGTTGTGCCGTGTGGTCCATGGTGAACTCCTCTGAATCAAAGCGCTTCTGGGCCGGTTTCGCCGGTGCGGATGCGCACCACCTGCTCCAGGTTGAACACAAAGATCTTGCCATCGCCGATCTTGCCGGTGTTGGCTGCCTTGGAGATGGCCTCAATGGCGCGGTCCACCATATCGGCGGAGATAGCCACTTCAACCTTTACTTTGGGTAGGAAGTCCACCACATACTCTGCACCGCGATAGAGTTCGGTGTGCCCCTTCTGACGACCGAAGCCTTTGACCTCGGTGACGGTGATGCCCGATACGCCCAGGTCCGACAGGGCTTCGCGGACATCATCTAGCTTGAACGGCTTGATGACGGCTGATACCAGTTTCATTGCAATCTCCTTACAGGCTCGGGTTTGGGAGTTCCGGTCCGCTCCGGGCGTCGGCACTGGATAAGGCTAGTCGGTGGTGGGCAGGGGCTGGATGCCCTGGCCGGTCTCGATCCCTCAAGGGATCCATCCCGCCACCTCCTCAACCTGTAACGGTGTCGGTCGCCCGGTGGGCGGTGGCCACCTGGGCGGCCACCGCTGGCGATACTGCAAGGGGGATCCAGCGTAGTCAGCCGCTAGAACAGGGCGGCCTCCGCGGCGAGTCCATGGTGCCGACTACAAGCGTGGAGAGGCGGCCTGTCGATCCCCCTACAACGGGCGGTCCGCCTCAGCGCACCCCGCCCGCTTCTCAAATTACAGATCGAAGCTCTTCGACCAGCCGATGGAGACGCGGGTGTCGTCGATATCGCTGCCATCGTCGATATCGTTCTTGTCCACCGCGAAGGTGAAGTCGCCAAAGTCACCAGCGCTCTTGGTGAGGCTCACCTGGTAGTGGCTGTAGTCATCGACGCTGTCGTCTTCGAAGTCGTAGTAACCCACCAGGGCGCCGAGGGAGAGACCTTCCTTCACCTCAAAGTTGGCACCCAGGCTGTAGTAGAGATCGTTCTCATCGCCACCCGCCTCTTTATCGACGGTGTAGGCGATGCCCGCGGTGATGGGGCCAAAGCCGAGGTTGCCGTAGATCTCGGTGAAGTCGAGCTCATCGTCGCCCACCGGGTAGAGGTAGCTGATGACGCCGAGGTCATAGCTGACGGCACCCACTTCACCGGCGTAACCGCCATAGAGGTCCAGCTCATACTGACCGTCGCCGCCGAGGCTAGAGGTCCAGGTGCCAAGATAGATACCGCTGTCGTGGGCAAAGTCGAGACCGCCGGAGATGGCTGCCTCGTCGTCGGTCTGGGTGACGCCACGCCAGATGTAGTTAGAGTTCACACCGACGTTGGCACTCAACTCGGCCATGGCCGGTGCACTGGCTAGGCTGGCCATCGCTAGGACGGAGACCGCTGCGAGAGTCTTGAACGAATGGTTCATGGTGTCTTTCCTCGTCTTTATTAGATGAAATGGACAGCGCTGCGCGTATGAATCTTTAGCGACGGTCAGATTGCATCGGGTGTGCCAAAGGGGGTTTTGGGCGATAATTCAAGCGATTCAGTGCGCAACAACAGGGCATGGGCCGCCCTTGCGCACCAAGACCGTTCCATAGTGGCGGAACCATGCACCATCCCGGTGCGTTACCGCCCCGTTACAGGAGAGCACCATGAGTCGCATCGACGAGTTGGCCGCACAACTGGCCTCCCTCCTCCCCCCGGGGGCGAAGGAGCTACAGCGGGATCTGGAGAAGAACATGAATGCGGTGCTGCACTCCGCCTTCGAGCGGATGGATCTGGTCACCCGTGAGCAGTTTGAGATCCAGGCGCAGCTGCTGGCCCGCACCCGCGCCAAAGTGGATACCCTGGAGCGGCAGGTAGCGGCGCTGGAGCGCCACCTAGGGTTGGTACCTGCTGTCGCTGACACCTCCTCCGACACCGGCGAGACCTCCATCGAGCTGTGAAGCGGCAGCGTGGGCAGTGGGGGTGGGCATGGTGCGGTTAGCCCCCCTCCCGCGCCTCCCATTCATTTTTTCTGTCGGCTCTGCTAGGTTCGTGCGCTGCCCATGCAGACACTGACGGGATGCAACCCACCTCGCCCACCCCACCCCCGAGCGGCCCCCTCTCGCCGCCCTGCGAACTCTCGCTTACCGAGCTGATTCGCCTGCGGACGGGGATCGCCATCCAGCCGCACCAACGAGAGAAGTTGCGCGAGGCGTTGGCGCTGGCCTGTGAGCGCTTTGGCCACAGCAGCTGTGAGGCGCTGATCCAGCGCCTGGCGGCGCACCCCGACGGTTGCCCCGAGCAGGAGTTCCTCATCGGCGAGATCACCGTCGGCGAGAGCTACTTTTTCCGTGATCCGGTGCAGATCGCCTTCCTCCGCGAGACCCTGCTGCCACGGCTCATTGCCAGTAAACAGGCGCGGGGGGAGCGTAGCCTACGCATCTGGTCGGCCGGCTGTGCCGGTGGTCAGGAGCTATACACCATCGCCATCCTGCTGCGCGAACTACTACCCGATTTCGATGCCTGGCAGCTGCACCTGCTCGGCACCGATATCAATACCCGGGTGTTGGCCCAGGCGGTGCGGGGGCGCTACCGCTCCTGGTCGTTTCGGGCCACAACCCAGGCGACGCTGGCCCGTCACTTTGTACCGGAGGGGCCCTACTGGGGGGTGACCCAATCGCTCAAGGAGCGGGTCAAGTTCTGTTATCTCAATCTGCGCGATGACCGCTTCCCATCCATCCTCACCGAGACCAACGCCCTCGACCTCATCCTCTGTCGCAACGTCTTCATCTATTTCGACCCGGAGACGGTGCAGCGGGTGATGGAGAAGTTCGCCGCCTGCTTAGTGCCGGGGGCCGTGGTGATGGTGGCCTCCACCGATCCATTGGTGCCGGTGGCCGGTCTGCGTATGAACCAGGCGGGGGATATCTTTTTCCTGGAGCGGGAGGGGGAGCCGCTGCCGCACTCGGCGCCGCCCCGGCCCACCCCGCCGGCCGTTTGGGCGCCCCCCCCACTCCCACCCTCACCGCCCCCGGCGGCACCACCGGTCTCACCGCCGCTCCCCTCGCCAGAGTGGGCGCAGCTACTGCGTGAGCGGCGTTGGCCGGAGGTGCTGGCGGTGGTGGAGCAGCGCCTCGCCCGCGAGGGGCGCACGACGGCACTGTTGCAGCTGCGGGCCCGCTGCCTGGCCAATGTCGGTCTGCTGACGGAGGCGGCCGCCTGCGGCCGAGAGGCGCTCGATCGCGATCCCCTGGATCGCATCGGTCAGTTCACCTACGCCCTGGTGCTCATCGAGCTGGACCGCCCGCGGGAGGCGGAGGCGGCGTTGCGGCGAGCGCTCTATCTGGATCCCGGCTTCGCCGAGGCGCACTATCAACTAGGGCTGCTGGCGTTGCGCGGCGGTGATGCGGTAGGGGGACGCAAACGGCTACGGGTGGCGCTCTCACTCCTGGAGGATCAAGATCCCTCCAGCGAGGTGGTCCACGCCGAGGGCATGACACGCTCCAGGCTCGCCGATATCCTAAGGTCCGAGCTTTCTATCTACGACGAGTGAGATGAGCACTTCCCCCATAGCCCAAGCACCTGCCAGCCTACTGCCGGTGGATGCCACGGCGCAGCGTATCCTCCGCCAACGGGCCGAGTTGCTGGCCCGACGGGAGGAGCAGGGGGCGGAGGGGGAGAGCCGTTTCTACATCCGCTTTCTGCTGGGCAATGAGCCGTTTGGCGTCCCCTATCAGTTCTTAGAGGAGATCCTCCCTGGCGCGCAGCCCGCTCGGGTGCCGGGTGTCCCCCCCTTCATCGCCGGGGTGGTCAACCGGCGGGGTGATCTGATTACTGTGCTCGACCTACGCCATCTGTTCCAGGCGGCCCCGGGCGAGCGGCGTGATGCCGGGGTGTTGGTGGTGACGGCAGCGGGTGTGACGGCAGGGATCTACGCCCCCCATATCGAGGGCAACACCCGCTACGATCCACAGACACTGCTGCCGCCCCCACCTGCCAGTGGGGTGAGTAATCCGGCCCACATCGCTGGTGTCCATGAGGGGAGGGTCACCCTCCTCGACATGGAGGCGTTACTGGGTGATCCGGCCCTGCGGATCGATACGGGTTGAGCCCGTAGTCCACAACAATTATGAGGAGGCGTCCCGCTAGAGGATGCCCCATGAGCGCGGAATCATGAGGGGGCACATATGAGCTTTCCCGAGGTTGAGTCTGGTCAGCTGTTCCACCAGGCACTGCTCGGTTCGGCACCGGCCCGGGTCCTGGTGGTGGATGATATGGCCACCAATCGTGCCCTGGTCAAGGCAGTGTTGCGCCCGCCGGAGTTCGACATCTTGGAGGCGGCCTCCGGTGATGAGGCGCTCGCCATCATCCCTCAGCATGACCTCGATGCGGTGCTGCTGGATGTGATCATGCCGGGCAAGAGTGGGCTGGAGGTGTGCGCCGAGATCCGCGGTGTCCTCAAACTGCCACTGCTGCCCATCATCATGGTCACCTCCATGGGCAGCCCAGATGACGTGGTGCAGGGGATGGAGATGGGGGCCACCGACTATGTGGCCAAGCCGTTCAACGCGGCCGAGCTGATGGCGCGGGTGCGGGCGGCGGTGGACCACAAGCGGCTCACCGATCGGTTAGAGGATACCGAGTCGGTACTCTTTGCCCTGGCGCGGGTGGTGGAGTCGAAGGATGGTGGCACGGGGGATCACTGCGATCGGCTGCAACACATCGCCCTGGTGTTCGGCAAGGCGCTCGGCCTCGCCTGGGAGGACCTGGAGGCGCTACGGCGCGGCGGGGTGCTGCATGACATCGGCAAGGTGGCCATCCCGGATCGCATCCTCCTCAAAGAGGGGCCGCTCACCGAGGAGGAGTGGGCCATCATGCGCCAACACCCCACCATCGGCACCCATCTATGCTCACCACTCAAGACCATGCGCCGCACGGTCGATATCGTCCGCTGTCACCACGAGAAGTGGGATGGCAGCGGCTATCCGGCGGGGTTGATGGGGGAGGAGATCCCGCTGCTGGCACGGGTGTTCCAGATCTGCGACTGCTACGATGCCCTGCGCAGCGTGCGCCCCTATAAGCCGGCCATCGACCACGAGACCACCCTCGACATCCTGGCGGAGGAGGCCCAGCGTGGCTTCTGGGATCAGAACCTGATGAAGGTCTTCTTGGAGCTTTCCCGCGGCCACCCGGAGCGGTTGGAGCTGCCAACCGACCGCACCTCTGGCCGCGATGCCGAACTGGTCCGCGGGGTCACCACCATGAATCTATATGACTGGGAGCGACGCTGATCTCCTGCTCACCACCGCCTGCGGCGAGCGATTTGCCCTGCCGCTGGCGATGGTGGAGCGCATCACCGCCCTGCCACAACTGCTACCGGTCCCCGGCGCCCCGGCCTACCTGCAAGGGGTGATGGTGGTGGCAGGGGAGTGTCTGCCGGTGGTGGATCTCGCCCGCCGTCTGGGGTTGCCGCGGGCGGCGCCATGGTCGCTAGATATCGCCCTGCTCATCTGCCGTTGTGGCCCGCTGCGGGCCGCCTTGGCGGTGGATGAGGTGCTGGGGGTCATCCACAGCGCGCCCCCCGACCAGCAGCTCGCCGAGCTATTTCGCGGTGGTCTGCCGGCCGTCAGTAGCCTGACCCAGACCCCTCAGGGGATGGCGCTTATCCCGGATGTAGGGCGGCTCATTGATCTCGACCTCGCCCTCCCTGGTAGCGACCTCACCCTGCCCGAATCGCTCTTGGAGGCGTGCCGCCACGCCACCGCCGTTACCACCGAGGACCCCCATGACCGCTGACTCCCACCCGACCGCGCCCCCCAGCGCCGGGCTGGCCGCCCAGATGGGTATCGACGCCGCCGATCAGGCCGCCCGCAAGTCGTTCATCGGCTTCGGCCCCGCCGACGCCGCAGAGCTGGCGGCCTTGGCACCATTGATCCAGAGCAACGCCCACGCCATCGTCGAGCGTTTCTACGACAATATCCGCCGCTACCCGGAGCTGGAGGCGGTGATCAACCGGGCCGGCTCCAGCGTCGAACGCCTGAAGCAGACCCAGCGCCAATACCTGCTGGAGCTGTTTACCAGCGAGCTGGACAGCTCCTACTTCGACCGCCGTCTCGCCATCGGCGTTATCCACCACCGCATCGGCCTCACCCCGCGCTGGTATATCGGCAGCTACTCGGTCTACAGCCAGCTCATCACCCCCATCATCCTCCGCCACTACCGCTTCCGCCCCGACCGTGCCGCCCGCGCCGTGGCCGCGGTGCAGAAGGTGCTTGCCCTCGACGCCCAACTCGCCATCGACACCTACATCCATGAGCTGATGGAGGGGTACAAACGGATCAGCCTCTCCAAGGGGGAGATCGAGCAGCGGGTGGATGAGTACAGCACCCTGGTGCAGCGGGTCACCCATGGTGATCTCACCGCCCGGGTAGAGGGGTTGGAGCAGGCCGATGACGGCCTCGGTCGGCTGGGGGACGGCTTAAACGCCATGGTGGACAGCCTCTCCGGGATGAGCCGGAGGGTGACCGAGGCGAGCAACTCCATCCTCGACCTGCTAGAGGAGGTGCAGGAGGCGGTGGCGGCCCAATCCTCCGGTGCCTCCCAGCAGGCCATCTCGGTCAACGAGACCACCTCCACCCTGGAGGAGATCCGCAGCACCTCGCGCCAGACCCTGGAGAAGGCGATGGCGCTGGGGGCCAGCGCCGAGCGCACCCGGCAGGAGGGGAGCCGAGGGTTGGAGGCGGTGGAGGAGAACGTGCAGGCGATGCGCGATATCCGTGCCAAGGTGGAGGCGATCGGCGAGACGGTCACCGCCCTCTCCACCCAGACCCAACAGATCGGCGAGATCACCGCCGTGGTGACCGACCTCGCCCAGCAGTTGAAGATGCTGGCCCTCAACGCCTCCATCGAGGCGGCCAAGGCGGGGGAGGCGGGACGTGGCTTCGCGGTGGTGGCGGCAGAGGTGAAGGAGCTGGCGGAGCAGTCGCAGCAGGGCACCGCCCAGGTGCAGCACATCCTGCTGGAGATCCGCACCGCCGGTGACCGCGCAGTGATGGCGATGGAGGAGGGGACGCGCGGCGTTGACCGCGGCCTGGTGTTGGCCGAGCGTACCGGCAGCGCGGTACAGGCGCTGATGGATGTGATCCAGGAGACCTCCCTCGGCGGCCAGCAGATCGTCGCTGCGGTCCGCCAAGAGGCGGCCGGCATCGAGCAGATCGCCACCGCCATGACCGAGATCAACAAGGTCACCGGCCAGTTTGTCAGCGCCACCCGCAACACCGCCAGCGCCTCCGAGGCGTTGTCGGAGCACGCCGCGGAGCTGCAACGCATGGTGCGCCAGTTCAAACACGAGGGGGCGGTCGATTTTGCCGCCGCCAAGGGGGCGCACCACGCCTGGCTACTGCGGGTCCACGCCTTCCTCGAAGGGCGCGGTACCCTCACCGATCAGGAGGCCATCTCCCACCACCACTGCGAACTGGGGCGTTGGTACGACGAGGTGGGGCGGGAGCGCTATGGTGATCTGCCAGAGCTGAGGCAGCTGGAGCGGCCCCACGCCGAACTCCACCAGCAGGTGCAGGAGCTGCGCCGTGCCAAGGCGGAGGAGGATTTTGTCGCCCAGGCGGCGGCGGAGCAGCGCATCCGCGACCTCTCCACCCAGATCAGCGCGCTGCTCGATCGCCTCTCCAGCCTCGTGCAGTAGCCGTCAATGGAGCTTGATCCGGAGATCATGGCCCAGCTGATCGCGGTCTTCCGCGTTGAGCTGGAGGAGCAGCTGGCGATCATCACCGATGGCCTCATCGCCCTGGAGAAGGGGAGTGCGGCCGAGCCCGCCAGCCAGCTCGACCCGATGTTCCGGGCCGCCCACAACATCAAGGGGGCGGCCCGCGGGGTGGGGGTGGTCGATCTGGCGGAGCTGGCCCACGCCCTGGAGTCGCTCTTTGCCCGCTTTAAGCGGGCCGGGGTGGCGCCATCGGCGGCGCTGATCGATCTCTGTCTCGCCAGCCTGGACCGGATGCGGGAGCTGATGGCCGCCTTCGCTGATGGCCGCCCCAGCGAGTTTGATCTCCCACACCTCATCCGCGAACTGGAGCAGGCGGCCGAGCAGCCGGCCGCACCGGCGGAGACCGCGATCGCCGCCCCCCCGGTGGCCGCTCCACCCCAACCACCGCCCCGCCCAGAACCCGCCGCCGAGCCACCCAGCCCGGTGGCGGCGGAGGCGGTGGTGCGCATCGCCGTCGATAAACTGGAGCGCTTGGGGGGGCGGGCCGACGCCTTCCAGATGGCGCGTATCCAGCTGGATGAGCAGGTGGCCGAACTGCGGCGCCTCGATAGCCTGATCCAGGGGCTCTCCGGGCTCTGGGCCGCCACCGGCCGCCGTCAGGCCGCTGCCCTACCGCCGGAGCTGGTGCGGTTGCTGGAGAGCGGTGGCGATCTGGTCAGGGAGGCGCGCGATAGCGCCATCCGTCTCCATCGCCAGCTGCGACGCACCAATAACCAACTCCAACTCCTCACCAGCGGCTTCCAAGAAGAGGTGCGGATGCTGCGCCTGGTGCCCGCCGCCTCGGTGCTACGTCCTCTCGCCCGCAGCGCCCGCGACATCGCCCGCGAGCTGGGTAAGCAGGTGGAACTGACCATTGAGGGGGAGCAGATCGAACTGGATCGCCAGGTGCTGGAGGGGCTGCGCGATCCCCTCATGCACCTGCTGCGTAACGCCATCGACCACGGCCTGGAGGCGACCGAGCAGCGGCGGGCCGTTGGCAAGCCGGAGCGGGGAGAGGTCCGCATCAGCGTCGAGGCGCAGGGGGGCGAGGTGGTGCTCACCCTGGCCGATGACGGGGCCGGCATCGACCCCGAGCGGGTAGGGCAGAGTGCGGTGCGCCGCGGGGTGATCAGCGAGGCGGAGCGGGCGGCGATGGAGCCGGCGGCACTGCGCGATCTCATCTTCCGTCCCGGCTTCTCCACCCGCGATGAGGTGAGCGCCATCTCCGGCCGCGGGGTCGGTCTCGATGTGGTGGCGGCCAACCTACAGGGGATCAAGGGGGTGGTGGCGGTAGAGAGTAGCGTCGGTCACGGCACATGCTTCCGCCTCACGGTCCCCCTCACCCTGGCCACTGATCGCGGCCTGCTGGTCACCGCCGCCGGTAGCGCCTACGCCATCCCGGTCACCGGGGTGGAGCGGGTGCTGGAGTTGCCGCCTAGCGCAGTGGTCAATGTGGCGGCGACCCAGGCGGTCATGGTGGAGGGGCGGCCGGTGGCGCTGCGTCAGCTCTCTCAGGTACTGGGGGAGCGGGCCGCCGAACCGCCAACCGAGGGGCTGATGGCATTGGTGGTGCTCTCCCGCGGCCACCATCGGGTGGCGCTGCGGGTGGACGAACTGGTGGGGGAGCGGGAGATCGTCATCAAGCCGCTCACCCCGCCCCTCATCTCTGTGCGCCACCTCATCGGTGCCACCCTCACCGGGGCCGGGGAGGTGATCATGGTGCTGGATCCCGGTCAGGTGGTGGCCACCGCCCTGGAGCTGGCGGTGGCACCGCTCCCCACCGCCGCCGCCACCATTGACCACACCCCGCGAGTGCTGGTGGTGGATGACTCCATCACCACCCGCACCCTGGAGCGCACCATCTTGGAGAATAAGGGGTTCGCCGTCACCATCGCGGTCAACGGCAAAGAGGCGTGGGATCTGCTCCAGAATGAGCCCCTCTTTGACCTCATCATCACCGACATCGAGATGCCGGTGATGGATGGCCTAGAGCTGACCACCCACATCAAGGGGAGCCCCACTCTGCGTCGCACCCCGGTGATCATCGTCTCTTCCCTCGGGAGTGACGAGCAGCGGCGGCGCGGCATGGAGGCGGGGGCCGACGCCTATATCGTCAAAAGCGAGTTTGAGACCCGGGCGCTGCTGGAGGTGGTGCGGCAGCTCATCTGATCACCTGAGTACGACCCTCAACCCAGCTTCGCCTCCACACTCGCCACCTTCTGCTCCAGCGTCTGGTCCTTATCGGTACGGGTGCCGGCGTAGATCACCGTAGAGATGCGCTCCGCCCCCATGGCATGGACCCGTTCATGGCAGCGACGGATAGCGGCGAACGCCGCATCCCACTCCCCCTCCACATTGGTGCCGTTGGCGTGTAGCTGATACTTGAGGCCGCTCTCCGCCAACACCCGCTCGCACTCCGCCACATACTCGGAGACCGAGACACCTACCCCCATGGGGATCACTGAGAAACTAAGTAGCACTTTCATAGACGCTCCCGATGCAATTGTTGGATGGTGCTGATTAGGGTAACCCTGAAGCGCAACGCCCCGCACGACGGGTTTGATACGGCACTCAACGCTGCCACGTGGTGGTCGCCTGACCGTACTCTCTCCTGAGCGGGTGGTATTGGGCGAGGGGGTGACGGTCCAGCAGGGGGCCAGTTTGAAGGACCAAACGACACCGAGTGGGTGTGTCCCTTGAGGGGGATTTATGGGGGACCGCAGGCGGCCTGTATTTCATTAGCTGGAGTCGCTTTCTAATCGTGCCCCGGGTTGAGCGATGCCAAATAGCTATCGCATCGCCGGCGCTCGGCGTCAGAGGCGTGTGCATAGCAATAGTCCACCAGTGATTGTATGTACTCTGGGAAGCTGTGATAGGCATGACCCAGTTCTATATCGTAGCCGGGAAACCAATATTGCACTTCATACTCATCGCCCACGGTCGGCTTCAGGGTATTGAGTATCAGACAGTGATCATCATGTCCCCAGCGAATGACAACAAAGTGGCGGGGCTTGATGCTGACCCAGTGTTTTCCTGGGAATGCGCGTACATTTAAATAGGCGCTGCGCGCACTGTAGCGGCGTCGTTTATTTTTGTGGTAGGCATTGGCGCGGATCAGGTGGTTCCAGTCTTTATAGTGCTCTCCAAGGCTACAAAACCACCGTTCGAAACCGCAGCTCTGGCGACTAAAATTGATTAGCGAACGGGGCAGTGCGATGCCCAAGTAGTCCTCAATTCGCGCCACGCTATCTGTGGTGGGGGGCGTGCGCCTATCGGCGCTTACGGCATCAAAGTGAATGTCAAATAGCGCTGCTAAAGTGTGTTCATCGATCACCGCTGGTTCCTCACCCATGGTCCTCGGCAGGGCTATCCACATGGCGGCGGGTTCCCCGCTCTGCACGGCGTTGTGCCGTATCGCCAACTCCTTCCGGCCTCGCTCCTCGAAGCGTTGCAATATAGCGGAGAATGCGTGGGGCGGGAGCACCTGCTGTTGGCTCGCCAGCAGTAGGGCGGTCGCCGTCGCTGCCATGCCAACAGGATGAACAGGGCGTAGGCTACAATCCGCGCGGCGTTGTTCCACACCTAGCCGAATTCAAAACTGCGGACGATCATCAACAGCATCCCCGGCAGGAAGGACCACGCCAGGACCCAGATCAACCGATCAAAGAGCCGGGAGCGGATGGCCATGGTTGCCTCACCCCAAACACTAGGAGTTGTCGGTGGAAGAGAGTCATATCGCTGCCTTGGAGGCGGCTTTGAGTGCCGGACCGACCAATCGGCCACTGCGTTTCCTGTTGCTGCGGCTATACCACGAGCAGGGGGCGACTGGGCGGGCGGCTGCCCTGCTAGAGCCGCTCGCGCCGGCGCCGGAGGATGGGCTGGAGGAGCGGCTATTGGCGGCACAGGTCATGTTGCGCGCCGGCCAGCCGCAGGCGGTACCCACCTGGGTGGCGGGCGACACCCCGCACGAGCAGCTGCTGCGGGCCGAGGCGGCGCTGGCCCTGGGGCAGACAGCAGAGGCGCAGCGGCTCTACCAGGCGGCGGTGGCGAGTAACGCCACCCTGGAGTCGCCGCGGCTCGCCGCGCTCCTCGCCGCCGAGGAGCGCGGGGGCGGTGAGGGGCGCCCGCGTCTGCGGGTGGTGGCCAATGACGATACCCGCGCCGAGGAGACCGTGCGGCTGCTGCAACCCCCGGAACGGTCGGTCACCTTCCAGGAGGTGGGGGGGCTCGACGAGGTGAAAAAGCAGATCCACCGGCGCATCATCGCCCCGTTCCAGCGGCCCTCGCTGTTCGCCCGCTTTCGCCGCCAGGTGGGGGGCGGGATCCTCCTCTATGGTCCGCCGGGCTGTGGCAAGACCCTCTTGGCGCGGGCCACCGCCGGCGAGTGCAACGCCCGCTTCATCAACGTGCTCATCTCCGACGTGCTGGATATGTACATCGGCGAGTCGGAGGCCAAGCTGCACGCCATCTTCAACGAGGCGCGTGCCCACACCCCGGCAGTGCTCTTCTTCGACGAGGTGGAGGCGCTGGCCGGTAAGCGACAGTACAGCCGTGAGGCCACTGCCTCCAAACTGGTGAGTCAGTTCCTCTCCGAGCTGGACGGTTTTGCCCAGAACAATCGCGGGGTCCTGGTCCTGGCGGCGACGAACACGCCATGGGCCGTCGATCCCGCCTTCCGTCGCTCGGGGCGGTTTGATCGGGTGGTGTTCATCGCCCCGCCGGATGTCGTGGCGCGGCGTGAGATCTTGCGGGGCCTGCTGGCGGAGCGCCCCGGTGGCGAGGCGATCGACCCCGCCCCCTTGGCTCGCGCTACCGCCGGTTTTTCCGGGGCGGACCTCCGCCTGCTGGTGGAGAGCGCGGTGGATGAGGCGATCGAGGCCTCCATCGCCGCGGAAGAGGAGTTGCCGCTCACCATGGCGCAGCTACAGACGGCGCTCAAGGACGTGCGCCCCACCACCGGCGAGTGGCTCACCACCGCCCGCAACTATGCCAAATACGCCAACGAGGCGGGCCAATACGACGATGTACTGGCCTTCATAGAGAAGCACGGGAGGGGGCGATGAGGGGTGGTTACAGCATCATCGATGAGCCGCGGCCAGGCCCGTTTGCCCGGGTGGTGGTCAATCCGCTGTGGCCGCTCGTCGCCACCATGTTGGCAGGGCCGCTATACGGCTGGGGCTGGGCGCTGTTCAACGGCTTCGCCCTAGGCAGCGCCAGCCGCTGGCGGGAGCTGACCTTTGTCGGGTTGGGGGTGTTGGCCACGGTGGGCGCCCTGCTGCTGCTGGGGACGTTAAAAGAGGCGGGGACGCTGACTGACGGGGCGATGCCCTATGTGCGGGTGGCGCTCAAGGCGCTGTGGTTGACGGTGGCCTACGCCATCTATCAGCGCCAGGCCGATAGTTTTGAGATCCACGAGACCTATGGCGGTACCAGTGCCAACGGTCCGTTGGGGCTGCTGCTGGTGGGACTGGTGTTGCCGCGCCTGCTCTCTGGAATCAAGGGGGTTCTATGAGTGATCCCTTCACCCACTGGAGTGAAGAGCGCTTCTGGCGGCAGCTGGAGTATGGCGATACGCAGGGGGCGATAGAGAGCGCCCGCACCGCCCTTGCCGCAGAGCCGGACAGCGGCCAGCTGCACAGTATGCTGGCGCTGGCCCTGCTGGCGGCCAAGCGCCCCTATGCCGCCCGCCACGAGGCGGCCATCGCTCGGGAGCTGGAGCCGGAGCTACCGCTCGCCCACCTCGCCTTCGGCAACGCCCTGCTGGCGGCACGTCGTTTCAACGAGGGGTTGGCCGCCCTAGAGCAGGCGGTGGCACTGGCGCCGCAGACCTCGGAGCTGCATGAGGCGCTCGGTGCCGGTTATCTGGTCACCCGCCGCTTTGAGCAGGCCCACAGCGCCCTCCAGCGCGCCCTGGAGATCGATCCGGAGAATCTCGACGCCATGGTTCGGCTCGGGGACCTGGCGTGGCAACAGGGCCAACGGGTTGAGGCCGAGGCGTGGTATCTGCGGGCCCTCGCCAGCGCACCGGCGCACCTCAACGCCTTGGTGGGGCAGGGGCGGGTGCTGCTGGAGCGGGGTGAGGTGGAGAGGGCGCGTGACCACGCCCTGTGGGCACTCCAACAGCACGCCAACGATGAGGGGGCGCTCCTCCTACTCTGCGCCGTGGCCGCTCGACGCAACCGCGTCATGGGGCTCTGGTGGCGCCTCAACTCGTGGCTGACGCTCGGCGGCCAGCGGCGCACCCTGATGCTGCTCATCGGCGGTTATCTACTATTCAACCTCTCCTCTTTGCTGCTCACCGATAGCGGCTATCCAGCGGCAGGGAGCGCCGTGGGCTGGCTCTGGATCGGCCTCGCCCTCTACAGCTGGATCGGCCCCTTCTGGTTCCTCAAGATGGTGGAGCGGGAGCTGGCACGGGTGGAGGTGAAGGCGGAATATTGAGTGGGGCGGGGCGGCCCGCTAGGGGTCTGGGGCCGCCATTCGCCTACCCGCTACGGCGCCGGCAACACCCCTGCCTGCGCCAGGATCGCGCGGGCGATCCGCTGTCGTTCAGCCGCCTGTTCGGGGCGCTGGATGTCGAGGTTGAGGGCAAAGTACCAGCACCCCTCCGCCCGCTCCACATAGCCTACCCACCAGCCGATGGCGGGCTCCATATCCATCGCCCAGCCGGTCTTGGCGTAGAGTCGATAGCCGTCACCGGCCTCGTTGAACAGCACCTCGCGCACCATCGCCTGGTGTCGTGGGGCGATGCCGGCCACGCTATCGCTGTGTAGCCGTTGCAGAAAGGCGACCTGTTCGCGGGCGGAGATGCGTAGATCGCCCGTTAGCCAGAAGCGGTCGATGCCGCCACCGATGGCGCCATTGCCGTAGGCCATCCGCTCCAGGGCCGCCGTCATCCGCCGGGGGCCGATGGCGCGGGCAAAGCGCTGGAAGACCGGCACCACGGAGGCGGCCATGGCGCTGGCGAGGTTGTGGTCCTGATTCCAGGCGGCAAACGGCCGTTTTACGCCATCCCACGCCAGGCGCTGCTGAGGGTCGCGCAGGACGCCGCTCTCCAGGGCGATGAGGGCGTGGGGGATCTTGAAGGTGGAGGCGGGGATGAAGCGGGTCTCGGCCCGCTCCAGGTTGTAGATCTGGTTGAGACCGGCCGGGCTACGCAGGACAAAGGTGCCTTCCGTGCCGGCTTGTCGGAACAGCGCCCCCCACTCTGGCCGCTGCTGTAGCTCGGCGCTGGCGCTGGCCGGCAGGAGCAGTAGTAGCCAGCAGATGAATAGCGGGCGGAAGGTCATGGCGTTCTCCGTGGATCTAGGGGAGGGGGAGTATAGGGGCCTCTCCATGCTCTTTGCACGATCGCCTCCTACCATGACGCCACTGCTCCCCTGGAGGATTGGACCATGTACCGCCACGCCGCCCGCTATGCTCTCCCCCTCCTGATGGCCACCGCCGCCGGCGCCGGTACCCTGCCCGATACCGGCCAGGGGAGCTGTTATAACGACAGCGCCGCCATCAGCTGTCCCGCCGCTGGCGCAAGTTGGTACGGCCAGGATGCCCAGTACCAGCAGAATCCCCCCAGTTATACCAACAACGGCGATGGCACCATCACCGACAACGTGACCGGGCTGATGTGGCAGCAGGACCCCGATCTCACGGGTGATGGGGTGATCGATGCGGCGGATCGCCTGAGCTTCAGCGCCGCCCAGAGCTATGCCAGCAATCTCAACCTCGGTGGCCATACCGACTGGCGCCTGCCCACCATCAAAGAGCTTTATTCACTCATCGACTTCAGTGGCGTCACCGGCACCTCTGCCAGCTACAGCACTGTGCCAGCAGATGCCGTGCCCTACATCGATACCGCCTACTTCGACTTTGCCTATGGCGACACCAGCGCCGGGATGCGCTACATCGATGCCCAATACTGGAGCAGCACCGAATATGTCTCTACCACCATGCAGGGGGATGCCACGGTGTTTGGCGTCAACTTTGCCGATGGCCGCATCAAGGGCTACCCGAAACAGGCGGGGGCGACGGAGGATCTGCACTATGTGCGCATGGTGCGGGGGGCCAGTGGCTATGGCGTCAACAGCTTCACCAACCATGGCGATAGCACCGTCAGCGACGCCGCCAGCGGACTGATGTGGATGACCTACGACAGCGGCCACTACGCCGCCGGCAGTTACGGCGATGGCCGCCTCAACTGGCAGCAGGCGCTCGCTTGGTGCGAGGGGCTGAGCCTGGCCGGTTACGCTGACTGGCGGCTACCCAATGCCAAGGAGTTGGAGAGCCTGGTGGACTACAGCCGCTCCCTCGCCACCACCAGCTCTCCCGCCATCGATCCCCTCTTCAGCGCCACCTGGTTGGCCAATGGCGTCAACAACAGCGGCGCGGGCAACTACCCCTACTACTGGAGCAGCACCACCCACCTCGATGGCCAGCCGGCCGCCATGCGGGCGGTCTACGTGGCGTTTGGTGAGGCGCGTGGCTTCATGGACTTTGGCAGCGGCCTCGCCCTCTACGACGTCCACGGCGCCGGTGCTCAGCGCAGCGATCCCAAGTCGGGCGATCCGAGCCAATACCCCACCGGCTGGGGGCCACAGGGGGATGTGATCGGCATCTACAACTACGCCCGCTGTGTCCGCCCCGCTGATAGTGGAGACGCCCGCTGTCCGAGCGGCAGTGATGTCACCATCAGCAACGTCACCTACAGCAACGGCGAACACGCCAGCTGCACCGGCAAAACCAGCCTCACCGCCGGGCCGGCGGTGACGGTGGAGAGCGGCGCCAGCGTCGATTGGTCCGCCAGCAGCGTACAGCTGCTACCCGGCTTTACCGCCGCCGCCGGCGCCAGCTTTAGTGCCTCGGCGCCGTAGTGGGTATTTGTGCATTCTCAGGTGGAGCAGTGGCTTGGTTGGCAGCATGATAAGCGTCCGGTGACGACACCTTGCCTTTGCAGAAAGATTCCCTCAGCGTCGCGGCTCATCACTCACAGAGGAGAGCGGCGATGGCACAGCATAAGTCAAAGGCATTCTGGGAGCGGCAGGTCGCTGCGCTGGGAAAAAGCGGTCTAACACGGGCGGTCTATTGCCGCCGAGCGGGGTTGAGCTACTCGGCCATGACGGCATGGGAGCGCCGTCTGCGGTCGGCCGATTTGCCCGAGCAGGCGGCTCCGCTCCTGGTGCCGGTGATGGTGGAGGATGCCGTGCCGTGCCCTGCCCCTTGGTCGAGGTGCGCATCGGCAGAGAGCTAATGCCTTCAGTTCCGGCCTCGGTGGATGCCCGGTGGCTGGCGACGCTGCTGCGGGCGGTGAGCCCATGCCCGGCAATTTCTTAGTACTTGGCGTGGCACGCTGATGGTCGCTGACTACAGCAGCTACAAGGCCCTATTCGCCGCTGGCATCACCGAGCTGGGCTGTTGGGCCCACGCCCGACGCAAGTTTGTTGAGCTGGAGAAGGCCAGTGGCTCCGTTATCGCCACCGAGGCCATCCGCCGCATCGGAGCGCTCTACCACATCGAGCAAGAGGCCAAAGCGCTCGACGACAGTGCACGCTACACCTATCGCCAGCAACACGCGAAACCCCTGGTCGATGCCTTCCACACCTGGCTGCTCGAACTCCAGCCCAAGGTGCTCGGCTCCAGCGGCACCGCCAAGGCCATCCATTACTGCCTACGCCGCTGGGAGGCGCTGGCGCGCTATCTCGATAACGGCCACTACCCCATCGACAATCACCCAGCCGAGAATGTGATTCGGCCTATCGCCCTGGGGCGCAAGAACTGGCTATTCGCCGGCTCAGAATCTGCGGGGCGGCGCGCCGCCGCCATCATGAGCCTGCTCGCCACCGCCACCGCCACCGCCACCGCCAAGGCCAAGGCCAAGGCCAATGGCCATGACCCCCATGCCTGGCTCTGCGACGTGCTTGAACGCCTGCCCACCACCCGCGCCTGTCGTTCGTTTTCAACCGAAGGCAAGGGGTCGTTACCGGACGCTTACGAAAAGCCCCGGTCGTGGGAGCGACCGGGGCTTTTTTGTATTAGGGACGGATGGCTAGTAAATGAAATAAGGCGGCTTTGTTTGACGCTTGGCGTTGATGGATTTCGTTCCTCAATCCATCCTACGCGGGCTGGAATGAGTAATAAAACTCAAATGGAAACTCTCTCCAATTAGACAAACAGGGCTCACCTCGCTGTCGCAAAACCTCTTTAGTGGCCGAGGAGGTGCTTATAAAGCGCCAAATTGTCATATCAATGCATTGGACGGCAAAGTCACAAGCACCATCCAAGAGAGGGTTCTCGTTAAAATGGTAAATCTGCGTCCAATCAAACCCAATCCTATTATCATTTAGATAAAACAAAAACTCTTCTCCAGATAACTTATGGCACTGCCTCCCCACCGAATCCAACCATGACAAGCGCAACTCTTCCTCATTGCTGTATAGGCCAAAATAAGCGGAATCATATATAAGCCACACGCCGCCAACCATGCTGGCGACAATATCCTTCAGAAAGCATTCTCCTTGCTTGGATATCTGCACACAGAGAATCATTTCTTCCATAACACCAGTGCCTCGCAAATGACTATAGCGGCTCATAATCAATATGAATATCATCATATTTTAAATGATAATGCAACTTAAAATATGGGAGGTTTGTCGAATAATTCATATAATCCAACCTAAACAAGAAAGGTCCTCGGCCTGGAGGTGGATTCCGGCCAGTTCCATGTTTAAACTTAAATGTCTGCCTTGGTTCCCCGCCTTGATATACAGCAAACGAGACATGGCGCCTGGCGTTGATGGGTTTCGTTTCTCAACCCATCCTGCGCGGGCTGCGCGTAAAATGAGGGTAACCCTGAGTAATCCATCCTGCACAGATCAACATAACTAATAAATTAATCGGCATTATTTGCAGGGATCTCTAACCCAACGAGGTTTGCAAACTCAGAAAACGTGCTTGCAACATACACCCAGCTGCCTTGCGTTGCATTTTCATCCCAGCCGAGCCTCATGACTTGGGGCTGAGCATGACCATGCCTATAATCCAATATTAGCGCAGAATCTGTCCCCTCCCCAAAATCTCCAATCAAGACGGCCAAGGATGGAGAAATTTCTTTTGTTTTTACCTGAGGTAGCAACCAAAAAAAATCGCCTTTATCGATAAGCCTACCAATTGTCTCAAAGGGTGGTGAAAAAAGACATAATCGTAAAGCGTCAGGAACCAACTTGCAAAGACGCACCGGATCGGCCAGAGGATGAATTAACTGTTGATAAAGCATATCTTGCCCAACGGGCAGCACCCCCCTGTCAATTAATAACATAAGCTCCGGAGGGAGGATAAATTTTCCACCCATTACCAAATCACTCTCAGAATTACTCACCAATCACCTCACCTACTCATTCCACCACCCATCCTGTAACCCCACTTACAGCAGATTTAATTGCTGGCCGAAAAGCATCAGGAACAACTGTGCCACTGAAATTTCCATTAGGTCCATTAACACTTCCAGAATGCCATGTAATCATGATGCTTCGCTCTTTGACGTGAACTGTAAACGCAAACAGTTCATTTGGGTTCGCATTAGGAAAGAATTCATTGGCCACTTGAACGTGTCCACGTGTTCTTGGAACTGAACCTGGCACATCCGGCCGAGCGCTCAACCGCATAGCGATCCCTCCTCTTGAGTACCAGACACCAGAAAACACATTTCCAGTAAGCAAATGATCATGTTCAAAAAACTGGACTGCAGATGTGGCGGTAGTTTGCCGCACCAACAAATATCCGCCCAGTATCGCGCTGATTCCGCGGAAAAGCGCCTGTCCATATTCGCCCTGACTAGCTGAGTGTGCAGCGCCAGCAATCGCACCAGCACCAAACGCCATCGCAAGAGGCTTTTGAAGCACTTTGATACGACCCAAAGGCCCAAATGCAGCACCAGTAATAGCACCGCCTGCTGCAGCATAGAGAATATCTTGCCCGGTCGACTCAGAAGCAATAGCTGTGTCTAAGGCACTCCAGGCGGAACCGACAACAGAATTAAGCAAAACAGCCCGAACTGTGAAGGCTGCCGAAATCTCTTGCAATCCAAAGCGCCCCGAAGGATCGATAGTTACGACGGGATTTCCGTTTGCATAGACATATTTATGGATGGATGCTGGAAGCGTCGGAGATCCCGGGAACGAATCCACGCTCAACAATCGCCCCACCCGCGGGTCCATATACCGCGCCCGCAGGTAGTACTGTCCGAGGCGTAACTCAAGCTGTTCCCCCGCAAAGAGATACGCATTGGGCGTACCCCCACTCTGCGCGTCCATCTCCCCAAACGCCTTATAGGCGTAGCTATCGGTTAGGGCGCCGGCCGCATCGGTGAGCGCCCGCGTAGAGCCGAGGGCATCATAGTGGTAGTAGCTGCTCGCCCCCTCCCGCTCCTGGCTGAGCAGGTCATCGCCATAGGTGTAGGCCACCTGTTCAATGCCGTCCGTGTACTCCCCCAGCACTTGGGCGTAGGCCTGGTTGGGGTCCACCAGGAATTCGGTGGTGCGGCCGTTGATAGTCCGGCGCTGGCGGATGCCCTGGCTA
>QKFD01000010.1 GCA_003251535.1 Chromatiales bacterium
AAGAGGCGTGCCAAAGTGGAGAATGTCGGGTTACGCTCCGCCAACCCGACCCACATTTACCATATTTACCCGCAGGCGACCTAATTCGTAAAGGAGCCACGTTGCGCATGTTCAATAGGGATTTTATTTAATAAATATCGTAGGTCGGGTTAGCGCAGCGTAACCCGACAACCCTCCGCAGGCGCACAACCGCACGCCACCACCATTCCCCACACCACCAGGCGCAACGAGCAAACTACCGCACTCTATATGAAAGAGGCGTGCCAAAGTGGGGAATGTCGGGTTACGCTCCGCTAACCTGACCTACATTTACCATATTTACCCGCAGGCGACCTAATTCGTAAAGGAGCCACGTTGCGCATGTTCAATAGGGATTTTATTTAATAAGTATCGTAGGTCGGGTTAGCGCAGCGTAACCCGACAACCCTCCGCAGTCGCTCGGAGACGATACTGGGGACCTTTTCCGGCTTATTCAACACGGCATCAAGCAACCGGTAAAACTCATAATTACGTTCAATCGGATTCATTCTAAATAGCCCAAACTTGGGCTCGATCGAGATCGCCCTGCCCAATGGCGGCAGCAGCGAAGGCATGGCAGGAGGATAGGCACATCACATATCCACGCCCCCTTCACATGAATCGTGGATAGCAACATAGCGACTCAATTCATCCCCGCGTATGCGGGGAACACGCCAGTGCGCGGGTCTCACCAATGAGTGGCCGCGGTTCATCCCCGCGTATGCGGGGAACACTGGTACCAGTTCCGCTGGTGCGCACCGGTCACCGGTTCATCCCCGCGTATGCGGGGAACACCTGAAGCTAACTCAGCAAGCGCGACGACGAATCGGTTCATCCCCGTGTATGCGGGGAACACTGCTGCCGCAGCTCTTCCATAGAGACCACGCCCGGTTCATCCCCGCGTATGCGGGGAACACGTTTATGGAGACTCACAGAGACGCCAGAGTGCCGGTTCATCCCCGCGTATGCGGGGAACACTTTATCTATTAAATTGTTTGTCGCTTCTGCCGCGGTTCATCCCCGCGTATGCGGGGAACACGGTAGATAGGGCAAACATGCGTTCGTCGGCCTCGGTTCATCCCCGCGTATGCGGGGAACACATGAATTATTCATCGTTTGAGCTATTCGCAGACGGTTCATCCCCGCGTATGCGGGGAACACTGGGCGAGCTGCGCTCTATCCGCTCCGGGCTGCGGTTCATCCCCGCGTATGCGGGGAACACAGATCAGCATGAGCAACGGTAGACTGCCCCTTGCGGTTCATCCCCGCGTATGCGGGGAACACCCAGTTCCGGAGGTACGGCGCTCCGATGGTTACGGTTCATCCCCGCGTATGCGGGGAACACTCTTCCCTTACTTCCTTGATTTAACAGCAAAAATCCGCCACCCAGAAATCCACCGATTTCCCATGCCTACAATCGCCCATTTTTCTGCCCAGTGGAAGGGGCTGCTGGCAGGGGGGGATCGGTTTCTTTTCGCGGTTACTCATCGTCTGGGCCGTCGTCCGGATCGGGTTGCAGGGGTAGGAACGAGACCAGTTTGGCGCCGTCCACTTCCTTGGGGATCCGGCGATTCTTGCCGAGGGTGCGGAAGTCGAAGCCGGCCTCGTTGCGCTCGCGCCAGACCATCACCGCGTTGCCCTCCTCGATGCCGGCCTCGACCTGCTCCCACAACATCTCGCGCACCTTGACCGAGTAGTCGCCCACGTAGACCCCGGCGCGGATCTCCAGCAGCCAGATGGCCATGCGGCCGCGCAGCCGATCGGGGGCGTTCTCAAGCACGATGACCAGCATCGCCCAGCCCCTTTTTCTCCGGAATGGCCGGCCCCACCGCCTCCGGCGGCGGCGGGGGCGGGCTCTCACCGCCGGCGGCGAGGATCTCCTCGATATCCGGGATGATGCGCTCTAACAACCGGGATTGGCGGAAGGCGTCGCGGCAGGCAATGCGCACCGCCCGCTCCGGATTGGCTGGGCCGGCCGCGGCCACCTTGAAGGCGACCGGGACCACGGTGTCGAATTTGTAGATATCGGCCACGTCGTAGACAAACGACAGCGGTTTGCCGGTGTGGATGAAGCCGATGGCGGGGGCGTAGCCGGCTGCCAGCACCGCCGCCTCGGTGACCCCGTAGAGGCAGGCGGTGGCAGCGGAGAGGCACTTGTTGGGCAGGTCCGAGAGGTCCCATTCGTCCGCGTCGTAGCGCCGACCCTTCCATGAGACGCCGTAACGCTGGGCCAGCAACTGGTAGATCTTCTTTACCCGCGCCCCCTCGATGCCGCGCAGCTGCTCCACGCTGCGGTTGGCCGGAGGCTCTTCTTGGAAGCGGCGGCGGTACATCTCGCGCACCACCTTGAGCCGGCCCTGATCGCCGAGGGCGAGCTTGGCCTGGTAGAGCAGCTTGTCCGAGCGCGCCCCGCCGGGCTGGCCGGCGGAGTAGAGGCGCACCCCGCCTTCCCCCACCCACACCAGCAGAGTGCCGGTTTTAGCCGCCAGGTGGGCGGCACGGTGGGAGAGCCGTACCCCCGGCTCCAACAGCAGGCAGGCGATGCCGCCCACCGGGATGTGGGTACGCACCCCCTGTTTGTCGATCATCACGAAGGCGTTGTCGCGCACATCCACCTGGCAGCGTTCGACGAACAGCAGCGAGAGGCGCTCTTTGATGGGGATGGGGGAGAGATCGGGGAGCATGGTTCAACCGCCCGCCCCCGCCGGCCGCACCAGCAGCAGCCCGCAGCCGAAGCCCTTGGCGGGCCCTACTCCTGTATGCAAAGTGTTGAGCAGGGCGTCGGGGTCCCTCACGCACAGCACGCCTTGGTAGTCGAGGGTGCTGAAGCGGATGGGGGCTGTCTGGCGGGATTTGTACAGGCGGTGTTGGCGGTAGCCCTCCACCTGCAACGACTCGATGGCGAAGCCGTGGCGCTCGGCCCGCTCCTCCAGCCAGCCGGGACCGACCCGCTGCACCAGCTCGCTCTGCGGCGCAGCGCGTTGGGGAGCGCTCAGAGAGAACTTGGCGGCCATCACCACGTCATCGCGGCGTCGGCGTTTGTCGTTGCGGTCGTCGCTCATGCGGCGGGTACGTACTGGGTTAGCGCGCAGAGAGAAGGCGAGCCGCTGGCCAGTGTGCAGTTGCGGGCGAAACGCCTTGGTCTCGATACGCCAGCGGCCGTGGCCGTCGGACGGCTGGCGGGCGGAGAGGAGGTAGAACAGGGGCCAGTGACCGCGCTGTTCCCGACGGAACAGAAAGTCGCGCGGGTGATCGGCATTGTCGGGAAAGAGCTGCCATAGGGTCTGGTGCTCGGCGTAGGCGTGGGCGGGGATGGCGCTTGCCAGGGTGTCCGGGTCGAGTCCCTGTTTGAGCTGGATACGGCTGAAGTACCACATGGTTTCACCCTCCCTTCAGGCGTCCGTAGTGTTCGGCACGTTCAGCGAACTGTCGGCGCTGGCGGCTCACTGGACGATCCCGGCGTGCCGTGGTGTGGAGGATGGGGAGCTTCTGCGGGTCGACAGCACTGCCCTCCGCCTCCCAGTAGCACTCCCGTTCGCGGCTCAAGCGGTCGAGCCGGATGGCGGCCAGGAGTGCGGCCTGCTGCGGGTTATCGCCATCGAGCCAGGTAGAGAAGGCGGCATCCAGGGTGGCAGCTGGCACGATGCGCGGGGCGAGCGGCAAGGAGAGGGGACAGGATTTGCGACCTAGGTAGAGGGGCAGGCGCGGGCGGCGCAGGGCCTCGGCCAGCTGTTCAAGCGTGGCCGGGACCGGGGCGCTCCTGATCCACAGCGCGACGGTGCAGAGGGCGTCGGCGCGGTAGTCGCGGCGGGAGATGATGGTGTAGCGGTTGCCTCGGTCGGCTAGTTCGTCGCGGCGGGTGTGGAGGTGCTTGAGACGAGCGATGGTGTCGGCCTGCTGAACGGTGTGGTAGTCGCGCAGGTGGACCCCGGCGTTCTCCACCAGCACGGCAAAGCCGCAAGCGGCCTCCAACTGCTGATGGCGATCCTCCTCGTGGCGGCGGATGCCGAGCGCTGCGGCGACCAGCCCCAGCACTGTCGATTTGGAGGGGTGGGCAGTGGTGGGGCGGAGTTCGCCCACGGCCACGTCGCCCCAGGCGGCCAGGGGGCCGTAGAGGCGGAACAGCAGGTAATCGGTCATGGCGGCCCCCTTCAGGCAGTGACGAAGTCAATCACCTGGCGCAGGGAACCGGCGGGTTGAGTGGTGTCCATGACGCAAACCCCATCGGCGCAAGGACCATAGACCTCATCCATGTTGGCCCGGGTGCGCTCCAGGGCAACGATGGCGTTGGCCAACATGCCTTCGCCGCTGCCGGCAATGGGCTTGAGGAAGGCCACGGAGAGAGAGCGGGGCTGCTGATCGCCCTTTTCCGCCAGGAGGTAGGAGGCGCGGGCGCGGGAGGCGAAGCTGTTCTGCTTACCGGTGGGGGCCACGGTGGCCGCGGCCTCCACCAGGGCAGCGAGCGCCTTAGCGGTGAGCGGGGTCTGGTCGCCAAGGTTCTCTTGGAGTAGTTCGCAATCGATGCACAAGTAGAGATAGAACAGCCCGGCAGCGAATTCGGTTTCACCCATATGGCCGGCGCCCACATCGTCCAAGCCCTGATTGAGATCGTCCACGGCGGTGAAGAAGTCGTCCTCTACCGTGACCTGATGCACGCTGAGGGCATGGGCCACCTGGGCGGCAGCTTCAGTGTTGTAGCGTGGGGTGGCGGCGAGCATACGGCCAAACAAGGCGATATCGACGGCGCTGTGGCGCTCACGCAGCAATTCCAGCTCCGCGGCGGTGGGTTCGCTGCCGCGCTCGGCCAGGGTATTGACCAGCCCGTCGATAGCGGCCCGCTCCTCAGGGCTGAAGTGGGCGAGCTGCTCGATCTCGGCCGACTCCTTTTTCAAGGCACCGAAACGACCGGCAATGGCGCGTGCCCACTCCAAGGCCCTCTTTTCGCTAACGCCCTTTTCCAAGAGGGTCTGGCGGATCTCCTCGCCGAGATTTTTTGTACGGGTACCGAGGTGGCCGTCGAGGGCGGCCTTGAATAGATCGGAGGTGCGCCAGGCGCGCTTGAGGCTCTGGGATGAGATGCGCAGTCGGGTCTCGCCGCCCATTACCGCAGTCTTGGGACGACCGAGGTCGTCTCGATTGAGGTTGGCGGGGGGGTAGCTGGTAAGCAGGTGGAGCTGAACGAAGCGGGACATCGGCTTCTCCTTAATTATTGATCTTGTTTTTCCAGTCTTTTTTCGTAGTAGCGGAGCGTCCATTGGCGGCGCACATCGGCGTTCCAACCGTGAACACTGTTGGCCAGGTCCACCACCGGGGCGCTATCGCCGACTAGCCGGATGATACGGATGAGGGCGGGATAGAGTTCCGTCAGGGTGGTGCAGGCCACCAGCCGCTGGAAACGGGCCTCACTGACGCGGGGCGCATCACTGCCGGCACGGGGCACGGCAAGAAGGGTCACGAACGGCGGGCTCCCATCGGGCTGGCTCTTCACATGGGCTAACAGGCCGATCACCGCCGCGGCCGGAACCGGACGGTCACCCCACGGGGTGCCTTGCAGGCGGCGAAAGGCGCGATGGAAGGCGGGCACGAACAGCACCTCCTCCACGCTGTCGCAGCGGCGCAGCTCGGCCAGTTCGCCACGACGGTTGGGCTGACCGGATTTGGGCGGTTGGGTGATCTCCTGCCACCAATTACGCAGGCGCTGGGCCGGTTCGGTGTGATCGACAGACTCCATTGGTCATCTCTCCTCAGGCGGGTATGGCGTGGGGCGCTGCGCTCTTGTCGGCGGGCAGCTCCAGCAGGTCCTTGATGCTCTTCTTGTGGTTGAAGCGCCCCAGATCGCGCCGGGCGGCCACGATGCGCTTGATGTGACTCTGCTCGGGGAGGTGGGCCATGTTGGTCCAGCGATCGAATAGCTTTTCGCTGAGGCGGAGCAGGTAGTGGTGCCAGCGCTGGTAAAGCGCTTTGCGTAGCGCCTGATCGCACGGGGCGCCGGCCGCCTCGTGCACTAGGTCATAGAAGCAGCGCTCGCTCTCTTGCCAGAAGGCGGTATCGACGAAGCCGGTGTCAGCCCCCTTATGGCGCGGATCATTGCGCTGGAACCAGGCGTCTTTGAGGCAGCCGCGCAGGTTGTTGGCCACCTCGCCGGCGGCCCTGACCAGACTTTCGGCGCTCTTCTCCAGGTTTTCCCGCGTCTTTGGATCGTCCAGGTGGAACAGGGGATAGGTGGCCTCGTGCCAGCAGATCGGCTTCATGTTGTCCATCTCGTAGCCGAAGGCCCACAGGGCGAAGCGCAGCCCCTCACGGTGGAGGCGGCGGCGGTAGAAGTCGCGGACCACTCCGGCTGGTCGGCGCTGGAGCTTTTTGTCCTGCGCCGGTTGCACCAGTCCGAGCCAGTGGCGGTAATTGATGGCACCGTGCGGGTGCAAGGGCAGCCATTGCTTGCCGTCGTGGGTGTAAGGAGAGAGGGTGTGCTCCCAGGTTTCTGACGGATAGTTGGTGCCGTAGTTGCGAGTGCGGTAGTTGGTTACCAGGGCGGGGGCCTGTTCGTCGCTGAGGCCACAGCGGCCGGCAGTGCTGGTGAAGTCTAGTCGGATGCGCCGTGGCATGCCCCAGAACATCTGCAACGGACTGACCTCCAGCGGGGTGGTGGGGGCGCCGCTTTTGTCGCTCACCCGGGTGGGACGGAGCCAGGGGAAGATGTCGTCTGGGCGGTTGCGGGTGTGATCGAACGCACTGCGGTTGAGCACGTTCAGCCACAGGGTGCGCCACAGGGTCGGCGCCGGTCCCTCTCCGCGCTCCGGCGCGTAAAGCACTAGGGTGGTGAGCGGACCGCCGCCGCGCAGGGAGGTGCGGTGGCCGGCCCCGCCAGAGGGGGCGTTGGTTTGTAGAGTGTAGAGGGCCATGGCCGCTTGGGCGGGTGATATCCCCCCTTCGGGCAGCGCCTTGACGAAGTGGGTGGAACTGCCGGCGGTGTCGATGAGCAACGCGGTGATGGGCAGCGGCTTCTGCCCCTCCAGCACGTCCAGGTCCTGCATGAAGCGCGGGCCGTCGCCATCCAGATTGAAGGCTGCGGAGAAGTGATCGAAGGCGGCACGCAGTTCAGCGGGTTCGGGGGGCTGCTCAAAGCGGTCGAACCATTGGTCGTCGTCTTCGGGAGCGAAGGCGGTTTGCAGCAGGCCAATCAGGAATTGGGCAAGGGCACCGTTGAAGTCGGGCCGGCGGGCCTCCAGAGCGATCACCGGGTTGTCCGTCTCGGCGATCTGCCAGGGGGCTACGGTGTCGTGCGCGCCGTCGGCGCGGCGCACGGGGAGCCAGGGGGTGGTGAGGAGGTTGTAGGGCATCGTCGTCCTCTGATGGGTTCTCCAGTCATTCCGGGGAAATAGCGCGCGCACGGGCCCGGGGGCATCTTGTTGATGCAAGGTGATGCGCTAGCGCTCGATAGTGGTCGTGGCCCGACTCATTTAGAAACAACAGCCAGCCCAAGGTGCCGTCCGTATCGTCCATTGGTTGATATTTCGGTGACCTATCGAGGAGCCAGACCGAATAGGGAGCGTCCAGAGTAGTATCGTGCGCAATAAAATGGAGGGTGTCTTGTGAGACGAATAAACTCGCGCCGTTCCCGCAACCCTGCGGGATGATCCTGCGTCGTGCGAAAAGCGTTTCACGGGAGCCGATCGTTCCCCACTCCTGTGGGGCTACTCAGAGGCGGGACCATTCGGCCCCGCCTCTCCCCCTGTTCGCAAACCCACCACCGGGTCATACCAAACGCGCACCTGCTCCCCCTTTCCATTCACCGCTTCTCCGCTCCATCTGCCATCCGCCATCTGCCGCAGAACCACCAGCCTGCTCCAGCGCCCCTGGTCGAAGACCGTGGCGGTGTAGTCGGCGATGGCTACGCGCAGGGCGGCATCGTCCGGCTCCGGCACCTCCTTTATCAGCGATTCGCGCACGCCCACCTGGCTCAGTTCCCAGGGGAACTGCTCCAGGTCATGCCAGGGCGTGATGTGCGTACCGTCCCAGCGAGCGAGACGGACAGTGGTGGTGGGATCGCCCAAGCGGGTGGGGGTCTGGGCGTCGTCCCAGAAGTTCAGGGTGGTGGCGGCGTACCCCGCCTCCAGGCGCACGCTGTTGCCGTGAGCAACGGCCCGTTGAGCCATGGCATTGCCGGTGGCGGTGGCGGCTGCGCGTTGCAGTCCTGCGGGAATGCTCTCCTCGGCCTCGCGGCCGTAGACCCCCTCGATGAGCAGGCGGGCATCCTCCGGCATGGTGAAGGCGCGGCGCTCGCAGAGCAGCCGGGCAGTGAGCCAGAGGTGGCCGTGATGGATGTAGACGCGGGCACTGCCGGGGGAGAAATCTGTCATCCAGCTGGCTGGCGGGTCGTCCAGGGCGACGGGGGTGTGAAGGTAGAGGAGGACCGGACCGCGACCCTCGCTATCGGCGCGGTTGCCCTCAGCGTCTCGGAGATGGCGGCGCAGGCGGCCAGCGCGTTGGATGATGAGATCAATGGGGGCGAGATCGGTAACCAGCAGGTCGAAATCGAGGTCGAGCGACTGCTCCACTACCTGAGTGGACACCAGGATCTGGCCAGCGCGCTGAGCCCTGCCACTGTCGGGGCCGAAACGAGCGGTGATCCGCTGCTCGCGGTCTAGGCGGTCATGAAGGGTGAAGCGGGCGTGGAACAGGTCGAGTTGTTCAGCGGGGATCCCCTTGGCCTGCAATGCCCGCCACCCCTCGATCGCCTCGGCCACGGTGTTGCGGATCCAGCAGCCACAACGGCCTTGGCGCGAGGTCTCCAGCAGCTGGTCAAGCAGCGTCTGGAGGTTATGCACGGGTTCGATGCGCAACGTGCGGGCGACCTGCGGTCGGGTGGCCAGCGGCTCCTCGTGGGTACCGTGTTGGCCAACCTCGGTGAACAGCGGGTAGGTGTCGCACGCCAGGGCCGGCGGTGGCGCACGCAGGCCACGGGCGAAGGCCTCAGCGAGGGTCTGGCGCATGGCCCTCGGCAGGGTAGCTGAGAGCAGGATGACATTGGCGCCGATGGCCGCCTGGAACGTCATCAGCTCCGCCAGGAGTTGCTGCATGTAGCTATCGTAGGCGTGCACCTCATCCACAATCAGCACCTTGCGAGCCAGACCTAACAGGCGCAGGGCGTGGTGGCGGGAGTGAAGTACTGCCAGCAGAGCCTGATCGATGGTGCCCACCCCCAGGTCGGCAAGCAGTGCCTTCTTGCGGCTGTCCCGGAGCCAGGCACCGCGTTCGCGGGTGGCACCTGGCTCGTCGGCGGCGTAGTCGGCTTCGTCGTGAGCGGCGAGTGGGAGCGGATCGCGCCCCTCCAGGCGGCTGGCCGAGTGGGCGAGGATCAAGGCGGGTTCCCCATCGAACAGGTGCGGGGCCAAGTGGAGCACCCGGCGGAAGATGGCGTTGGAGGTGGCCATGGTGGGCAGGCCGAAGTAGAGGCCATCGGCCCGTCCGGCGGCGATGAGGCGATGGGCCAGCATCAGCGCGGCCTCGGTCTTGCCCGCTCCGGTGACATCTTCGAGTAGATAGAGGCGGGGACTGTCGGGTAGCGGCAGGTCGGCGGCGTGGCGCTGGAGCGGTGTGGGTGGGTGGAGGTAGGGAAACAGTGCTTCCAGCGGGTGCGGTGTGGATGGCAGCGGCAGCACACCGCTCTGTTCCAGCACTTCCTCGGCATAGGGGAGAGCGTGGTCATGCCAGTAGCGCGGTAAGGGCATGGGGTGCGAGTGGTAGCGGTTCGGCGGACGCCCGGAACCGAGCCAGTCGCAAACTACGGCGATGCCGGCGAACCACCAGGTGAGGGGGGAGAGAGTCTTGGCCAGGCGCCGACTATCATCGGGCAGGGGCGCGGCATCGGCGAGTAGCAGGTCGGCACATTGATCAGCGAAGTGACGGGCGGCGGCGCGGTCGTCGTCGGTGAAGTGCTCTTCAACCAGCACCCGCTCTGCGGTCAGCTCCTTGGGCGGCTGGCCGTGGTGCCCAAGGGTGGTGCGAGCCCAACTGTCCAGGGCGTTACGGAGGGAACGGTCCAGCGGGCGACCGATCACGGCAGTGACAGCCGGCACCCCAATCTCTTCGGACCAGAGCAGCCAACCGATGCTGTCGTGGCGGTGGGTGTAGCGGGCGTTGGTGGCGGCCTGCCCGAGGTGAGCGCAGAGATCGGCGCGCTGGGCCTGGAATCGGTAGCTGAACTTGCCCAGGTCGTGGAGGGACAGGAACCAGACGAACCAGGCGGTGAGGGTCGCTTCGTCCAGCCCGGTGTGGTCGGCGAGCAGGCGGCGCAAGCGGTGATGACGCTGTAGCAGGAGATGACCGACCGCCGCTACATCGAGGCCGTGGTAAGGCAGTAGGTGGAAAGCGGCCGCCTGTGCGCCCCTGCCTGCCTTGCCCCAATATCCGTAGATCTCCGGCAATGCCTCAACCCTATCGTTGTCCGGGTAGCCCATGGCAACCACGTGTGCAGGGGCGATTGTCGATCACCTGCGGCGTGGGTGGCAACGAGAGTGGCGGCCCCTCATATCCCGCATGAAATACCAGGTAATTATTGGGAAATTCGGATGGGTGCCCTGCTGTTCAAGGGCCTATCCCCGCTCACGCGGGGGAACCGCAGCGCCCCCGCCCCCTCGCCACTCCCTGCGTCAGGATAGTTGTCGCCTCAAAAGCTCAGTAGCCCATGGGGGCGAGAGGTGAACTAGTGGCAAGCTACGGACAAGCATTCAAGCGTCGAGTGGGTGCCCAAGGAGAAGAAAAGGGAGGAAGAGAAGAAGGAGTAGCGAACAGCCCACTGGGCTGTTCAGTGCGAGAGAGGCGGTAGGGGGATGTGGCTCTCTGCCCCTTTTTTGTTGGAGGTGATGTTCTCTGTGGCGCTGGTGCAGGCGCTTGCCATGGCGAATAGTGCGATGAAGAGTAGGCTACCCAGGAGTGATCTCAGGTGTCCGTATGCTTGCGTTTTCATCTGCTAGTCCCCGCTGCTGGTGTGGGTAGATAGTCGCAGTCTTGCTACCAGGGTGCAGTTGCAAAGATCACAAAGGGGGTGTGGCATTGGACTCTGGCCTCTGTCTGGGCGGATGGATGTCCGAGATCCTGGGATGGGTGTCCGCGGCCCTCGCAGCCCTCGCGTTCGGTCCGTGGCCTTCGGCGGCCCTCCTCCCAGGTGGATGTCTCAGGTGGATGTCCGAGTGGGTGGCGCTGTCGCGGCTCTCCGGTGGGTGTCCTCTGCACGAGTGGGTGTCCGCCGCCCTCTGCTGAAGGATCGGTGGCAATTGCAGGGATCAGACGGGTTCGCTGAGTTCCCCTCTTGACCAGGCCCGGATGCTGGTGATCTCCAATAGTGGGATCCCCAGCGCCTCTAGGAACTCTTGGTGGGCCTGGGGTGCCCGCTGTTCGAAGAGCTGGTGCCAGCGGGCCATGGCGGCGTCATCGAGGCCGCTGGCGCGTAGCAGCGCCACCCAGCCCGCTTTGTCCAGGGTGCGGGTGGCGGCTAGAAGTTCGGGTTCGCCCAAGAGGTTGGCGATAACTCGCTGTTGGCTGCGCAGGGCGGCGATTTCTTCATTGATCTGCATTAGGCGGCCGGTGAGCGCCTCGCGTCCGCGGGCCGCTGGCGCGTCCAGTAGCTGCCGCACTAGGTCAAGGGATAGACCGGCGTCTCGGTAGAGCAGCAGCCGCTCCAGTCGCGCGACCTCCGTGGTGCTGTAGAGCCGATAGCCGGCGCCGCTGCGGTTATGGGGTGAGAGCAGGCCGATGCGGTCGTAGTAGAGCAGGGTACTGCGGGAGAGCCCGCAGCGACGGGCCAGTTGGCGGATGGTGAGATATCC
>QKFD01000068.1 GCA_003251535.1 Chromatiales bacterium
TATCTAGTCATCTTTAATTATCCCTTCCCAGATTTTTTGGTCACCCATTATCTTGGCATGAAAATGCACAGGGTTATTTGCTGGCCACGGTCTATACGTGCCGCAAAAAGCTGCTATGGTATCCGACGTATTGCCAGCTGGCAGTACCTGCCAAAGTAGCATCAATGGCGACTCCCTGAGCATGAAGTTCATTTGGATTCCCGGAAAGTTACCTGGACACCCATCCTGATGTCCATGAAATGGTTTTCCCAGAACGGCATTGCTTTGGTAAGTGCTTTGAGCGGGTGTCCGAGTCGCTGCGCCGGTGACTCGTTCTGAATAAGTGTGTACACTCGACCGTTATAAAATGACTCGACTAGGGTGCTCTATTGGATGGCACCAGGTGAGGCTCAAGTGGGTCCTGGAGAGGATAAAAGATGAGAGCAAAGATGCGTGCAATGTATTTTTCTTCTGTCATCCTGTTGATGGTGGTCTTGTCAGGTTGTGTGCCTGTTCGCAATAAATCATACCTTGAGTATGCTCATGATGCATATCGAAGAGGTGATTTTGTTGCAGCCTATCGGCTTTCCGAAGGTTACTTTGATAATGGGTCATCGGAAAGGGATAGGGCTATTGCATTTGTTGGATCTGATTTGCGCATTATGGCTGCCGGATTATCGACTTTTTCCAAGGCGTCGTTAGAGAGGACGATAAGAAAGCATGGCAATGAAGCGCAGGCGGCGAAAGAAGAGCGCAATCGGTTGATGCTCTTTAAGCTGGTTGGGACAAGCGAGTCATTTAATGAGGCATTAGAGAATTACAAGCAGGTATTTCCTGGGTACTACGAGAATTCAGAGCGGCAAGAACAACTGACCGCTGAAGGAAAGCGTGAAGACGAGCTTCGGGAAAAGTCGGAGAGATTTAAAAAAGATCAGGCTCTGCTCAAAGCAGCCAATGACTATAAGGTGGTGTGTGGTTCGGCGGTGGAGTGCAAGAAAATGTTTGCGCTTACCCAAATATTCATTAGTGAGTTTGCGACGATGAAGATACAGTTGGCCACTGATGTGATCATCGAGACATATAATATAACTGGCGGGTCCGGCGTGGCCATAAAGGCCGTGAAGACACCGGGTAGAGGCGCCCGGGAGGAGATCTCCATTCACGTGTCATGCAAGCCGTATCCTTCAGATACTTGTGATAGCACGATGATGACTATTTATGAGACCTTTCCGGCTTATATAAAAAGTAAGCTTCATTAAGCACCTGGCAACTCTCTGGGTGCATATTTTTAAGTGAATGAATCTGCCACTTCTTGCTGGATCGCTTGGTGTGCCAGAGGCTCCTTGGGGTCCATGATATTTCGTGTGAACGTGGACTTTTGCCCCCTCGGGCCACGAGGCGGGTGTCCGTGTTTCTCTTGGGGTATTCCTCTGGTGGTGCCAGCCTGGTCTAGTAGGGCGGGCGAAGCCTGGCGCAGCGAACCCTGGATGGTGGGGTAACCTCCATATGCTCAAGGGGTTGGGGCTGGTCGCAGGAGCGTTTGCGGCCAGCTGCTGAGCTTGGCCAGTGGCGAGGATTTGCCCACCTTTGGGGGGGGGGTCTAGAGGGGGCTTGCCGTGCGCCGCGAATGGGGGCCAACTCCCATACAAAATGCCATAAATCCGATTTATAGCCAGCCCTGTTTTTGCGAGACAAATAGGTAGCTATTTGCGGAGATATGAGACTGATTCGATAAAGCTAGTCAGGGCGCTATTGGCGGTTTCTGTTGGAAGAGGATTGCCAAGAACCCAGCAACAGAGGCGCTTCTAGCAGGTTCACCTACTATCCAAATGGTTCGATGTGTTGATGGTTTCTTGTGGTTATGAACCCATTAACTTGTGGTTATTAACTCGTTAGCCGATGTTATAGCATTGCCTAAATAGGGCCTCTCTATGATTCTCGGGATGCTGTGTGGTATTGTGGCCCAACTGTACTTTGAGGTTAGCCACTCATCGCGCTGGGTGGTGAGCGTGATCCTGCTGGTTAATATTGAAGCGTAAGGGCCGAAAAATGGCTTGGATTGAGGGCGGGCTACTTTAAGTTTAAAGGGGCCGCTTTGCTCTCTCTATTCCTTTCTGGCTCTGTTGCTGCGCATCCCAGCCATTTAGGCAGCCCCCTCGCCGGTAGCGCTTGCTTCTCCGCTCATCTCCCAGCCAACGGAGCTTGGTGCTTAGCCCCGGGTGGCCTACCGGGCAGGCCATTGACAGCTTGAATCTGTCGCCAAGGCCACTGCTTTTTCTGATCTGTTCACTCCCACTTGTCAATATCTCCGGTGCTGTTAAAACCGCTCCATCCCGTGCGGATGGGGCGTTTTGTGATCACGCTTTTTACCGCCCTCTTTAGAGCGTTGTGCGATGGATGAGGGGCGGTTTGATCTGTGATCAAAATAGCGCGCCATGCGTCGATAAAATAGTTTCGCTTTGGGTTTGCCTACGTCGCAGACTCATGGTAATTTTTGTGTCCGATTCATCCCCAATATTTTTTTGCGGGATTCCTGGAGAGATAGTGGGAGTGCTTGCCGTGTCAGGATGTACACAACATGTCCCCCTCATTTCATTTTGGGCCTGGTGCTCTTGGCGTTGGCATGACGGGGCCGATGTTCCGCGTGCGTTGCCCTGTCGCCGTCCCGTCAATCCCCCCATTGAATCTCTGTCCTGACACCCGGACCTCACTCCTGCATCTCTCCCTACCCTCTGCCCCTCCGAGCGGGAATTCGCCATGAGCAATAGTCACTCCTCCCACGGCTCCAAGTCGTCGTCCGATAGTGCCCAGAACAGCTCGTCTCCAGACGATTGCAGCCACTCTGAGGGGCAACACGGCTCCTCTTCCTCCGCGCCGCGCATAGAGGCGGTGAGTTGTGTGGTCAGCGGGGTACAGCCGAGTTTTCTGTTGCAGTGGCACCAGCACTCCTCGGCCCCTATTGCCATTGTGGTGACCGACGACAGCGGTCAGGCCATCCCTGGCGAGAGCAGCGATCTCAGCGCCAATGGCGGACGCTGGCAGGCCACGGTGACGCTCGATCCCAGCCTCCGCTACTGGATTCAATTGCTGCCCCAACACGGCTCTGGTTTCGCCAGTAATCGAGTGGCGCTGCTCTTTATGCCGGTGAGTGGGGTGATGGCGTTTTATGACGGCCTCTACCTCTCCCTGGCCTGGCAGACTCAGCCGGCGACGGAGCAGACCCGCATCGAGCTACACACCTCGGCAGGGGTACAGGTGGTGGTGGCGGAGGGGAGTGCCACCCGCTTTGAGGTGGCACCGGGTCTGCGTGATTCTCCCGCCCCGTGGTGGGTCAATCTCACCCCACTGGCCAGCGCCTCCAGCGGGCCGACCAGCGATCCGCTGCCCATCGCCAGCCGTCGCCCCTCTCTGTTGCGACTCCAGGTGGTGGGCTCGGCAGGTGAGCTGCCGCTGTTGAGCTATCTACAACTGGCGCTGGAGATCGCTGTGGCAGGGGACGGCAGTGATCTCCCGGCCTTGGTAGTGGCAGTGATGGATCGAGGCACCACTATCGCCACCAGCGAGCCGTTGTCGGTCTCTTGGCAGCCCGCCGCGGAGGGGGTGCAGGGCAGCCTGACGGCGGAACTCAACGGTGGGTTTGACTGCGGCGCGGCCCTGGAGGTGGTGGTCCGGCTGAGCGGTAGCAGTGGTGCCACCGGCCCTAGTAGTAGTGCTGTGCCGCTATTGCTGCTGCCGCCGGCCGAGGTGGCGGTGGTGGTGGCAGAGCAGGGGGAGGCGCTGGAGTTGAGCGCCACCATCACCCCGGCCAGCGGCGCCCAGCCACCCACCGGTAACCTCATCGCCATCACCGGTCCTGAGCGGCCCACCGATCCCGGCCAGGCGGCCATGGGCTGTCGCCAGCAGCTCTCCCTAGCGGGGGTGGTGGCAGGGGGCGAATATCGCCTCTATGCCGCCGCCAGTTGCGGTGTCAGTAGTAGCCAGTGGCTGGGGGCCGTGGGTCGCGTGGCCCAGGGCGATGGGCCGAATGGGAGCGGGGTGCTGCTCATCACCTCGGCCCCACAGATCGACTCCATCGAGATCGACGCCGGCCTCGCCCGCATCAGCTGGTCGGCGCTCGATGAGGCCGCAGTGCGCGGTTATCAGCTCAGTGTGAGCAGCGGTGGCCGGCCAGAGCCACGGGGTGAGTTCAGCACCACCATCGCCGAGCTGGCGGTGGCGGGCCACTCGCTCTGGTTTACTGTCGCTGGTCTGGGGCAGGGGGTCACCGGTCCCAGCTCCCGGCCTGTCCAGGCGCTGGCCAGCGCCCCCACCGGGGCCACCGCCTGCTGGGCGCCGGCCGGGGGCTGCACCCTCTCTTGGGAGGCGCCGGCGGGGGAGGGGGCGGCCGGGTATCGGTTGGAGATCCGCGCCGGTGATCAGCTGCTGCATAGCGCCACCACCAGCGACTGCCGTTACCCGCTGCCGACCGGACTGCCCGCTGGGCCGCTCAACTTCCGGGTCGCCGCCGTGGCCAGTGCGCCGGTGCGGCTGCGCGGTCCGTGGAGCAGGCCGCAGGCGATCCTCAGCAGCGCCCCAGCGGCCCTGCGGCTCCACTACGATGGCGCCACGCTGCACGCCTCCTGGGCGGCGGTACCCGCGGCGCTCGGCTATCGCTTGACCCTGCTGGCGGAGGGTGAGGCGCAGGGGGAGTCGTTGTTGGTGACCGCCCCCGCTGCCCACTTCGCGCTGCCGTTTGACCCGGCGCTGCGCTATAGCCTGGCCGTGCAGGCCCAGAGCGGGAGCGATGTGGGGCCGGCGGCGCTGGCAGAGCTGTTCCAAGCAGGCCTCTACCCGCAGTTTGCTGCTGATCAGACCCCGGCCCTCATCCCCGCTGTGGAGCCCAGCATGGCGGCCCACGTTATTAGCATCGGTCTGCCTGCGCTCTTTACTACCCCGCCGGATCCGGCCCAGCTGCCCTGCGTCCCCCCATTTACCCTGCTAGCCGCCAACGCCCCTTACGCCTATCAGCTCGATCTCGCCGGTACGGCGGAGGCCCTGCCGTGGAGTTTTGATGGTGAGCCGATGCGGGCCGATCTACTGGCCGCCTACCGCCGCTTTTTGCTGGCGCTGGAGAGTATCGGTGCCACCCCTGCGGGGCTGCGGGCGGTGCAGGCGGCCATCGCTGGTGCCATGCCGCAGAGTTTCGCCGAGACCCTGCGTTACGCCTATGGCCTGGCGGCGGCGGAGGGGTATGTCGATCTGCTGCCGGGTATGGCGCTGCGGGTGGAGTATGAGGCCTATCAGACGCTGCCGGCCGGCACCCCCGATCAGGCCCGTCTCAACGGCTACACCACCAGCGCAGTGGCCCGCTATCCCATCGCCAGTTTTTGGGAGGCCGGGAGCCCCTATCCAGTGCTGGATCCCTTTATTGGGGCGCTGACTGGACTGGCCGGCACCACGGTCTATCCGCCGCAACAGGTGCTGCTCAAGCAGGCGGGGGCGGGCGGTCTCATCGATAGTGGCTACGCCGCGCTGCGGCAGCCGCTGTTGCGGTTGGTCTATCCCCAGGAGTTTGCCGATGCCGACTCCCCCGGCGCCCCCATCGCCCAGTACTCCGCCATGTTGCTGGCCGCCGCCAGCTTGCAGCAGCTAGAGGAGGCGACGATCGCTGCTCGCGCCGGCTTGGATGCCAGCCCCTATGCCGCGGTGTTCTACTTCCGCGGCCGTGCCACTCTAGTGCCGGAGATCGCCGTGAGCGTGGACGGCGCCAGCCACTGGTTACCGCTCGGCACCACTTTAGGGGATCTGCTGGCCAGCCGGGCGCGGGCACCGGCCAGCGGGGGGCTGCCGCTAGTGGGGATTGGTCTCACCCGCGGACCCGGGGCAGCGCCGGCCGGTTTGGCGGCGGAGTACTCTCTCAGTGGCACGCCCTTGCGGGTAGATTGGGTTCCGGCTGCCCACCCGGCGCTGCTGGCACTGCCGCTGCTGGGCGGGGACTGCATCACGCTAGAGTCGGCAGTGGGGCGCCAGCCATGAGCCAGGAGCAGCCATGGTTTTGTCGTAGTGCCGCCGATTCGCGGCTCTACTGGCTGCTAGGGGGAGAGCGGCGGGTGGGTATGCTCTCTTCCAGTTCGGAGGTGCTGGCCGACGAGGTGACGCTGGATGAGAGTTTGGCCGACCTCTATGGCTGTTGGTTTTGGCTCGATGCCCCTCCCATCGATGACGCCATCTTTGCCAACACCCTGACGAAGGTGATGGGGTGCAGGTACTCCCGTGCGGTCTGGATTGCCAACGCCGCTGCCGATGGCAGTCAGTGGCGCACTCACTCGTTGGATCTCCTGGTAACTTCCACCAAATTAAGTGAGGAGACCTTCGACGCCACTGGGGTGCGGCTCACCGCTCAATACCGGGTTCCAGCGGCGGCCTCTACCGCTGCGGATGGCTATTGGCAGCTCAACCTGAGTGGGGCTGGCAGTGGCTGTACCCTCCAGGCCAACGGTAGTGCCTGGAGGGGCGACGGTGACCTCGCTATCACCTACGATCCCAACCGCTCCGGTTGCCTGCTCTGGGAGCTGCCCCTGCCGGCACCGAAGGTGGAAGATCCACTCTCGGCGCTGGAGCAGCTAGGGGTGAGTCTGCGCTACTGTGCGCCAGACGCGGAGAACAGCGGCGGGATCGACTGCCTACAGGTCACCCCGCTGCGCCAGCGGGGGGCGCTGCGCCTCTACTGTGCCCTCGATCCCTTGGCAATGTTCGATCCCCAGCGTACCCGTTTCTCCCTCCTGCCGCCGATTGGGCCGGCGGCGGTGCTGCCGTTTGGTACAGGCTTCATCACTGCCCGTGGCGAGGCGATAGAGCTACTGCCGGCCGCTGTCGGCAGCCAGCCGCCTGGCTTTGTCTTGGCCCGCCAACCCATCACCAGCGCCGATCCCAACGGTGAGGCGCAGAGCATCAGCTATCTCACCCCAGACGGGGCCTTTGATCTCAGCGTGGTGGCGCAGGGGGGGAGTGGACAGACCAGCCCATCTTCGTCAGCCCAAGGGCCCGCCGTGCGTGTGATGTGCGGCACCAGCGGGCTCGAATATATCGGCTTGTCGTCGCCCACAGGGACACGGCTTTGGTTTCGCGCCGGCGGCGCCGCCTACGCCGCGGCGACCGATAGCGCGCTCAGCCCAGTGGCAACCGCCCTTACCAGCCTCGGTACCACCGCCTGGATCTGGCTCACGGGTGAGTCGGCACCGGGCTACTACGCCCAGCCGGAGGAGGCGCCGTTCTACAGTGGCGGGCAGGATGGTTTTCTCGAATATCTGGAGCTGCCGGCGGTGGCGCTGAGCAGCACTCAGGCGACACCCGCCTTCCCCCTACTCGGCTATGCCGGTCTGGCCCCCGCCGCGGCCGCATTGGCGCAGGTGCTGGAGGTGAGCGCCATCGCCCCGGAACGACGTAGGGTGATCACGGCGCTGACCGCGGAGCAGGCGGCGGGCGAGTTGCTGCCGTTGGCCCGCGACGCCTCCGTCCAGGTGGCGGTCTCGCCGTCTGGCCTGGCGTTTGGCTATCACCAACTAGATAGCGCATGGGAGTGGCTTGCCATTGGCAACAGCGCCGGTGGCAGCGTGCCGGATCTCTGCTTTACCGCGGTGACTGGCCCCTTCCGCCAGGCGCTGCTCAGCAATCAGCTGTTCATGGTGTTGGGCGTCGCAGACAGCGTGATGGCCAGCGGATCGGTGGCCTACCGCCTGACCGAGGCCAACCTCGGGTTGGTCGCCGAGCAGGGCGCGGTGCGGGAGCCGATCTTGCTTCAGGTAGCGGTCGCGGCGGCGGTGGCGGACTACCCCATCTACCCCACCGAGGCGGCGTTCGATGCCATGCTACAGAGTGCCACTGGTAACGCCATCGAGCCGGCGGAGCAGCTGATCTTCCAGCGCTACGCGGGCCTGTTGGCGCCCACCATCGGTGATTGGTTGTTCCGCCTAGGGCCGCGCAACTGGAGTGCCGATGTCGCCAGTGACCGTTGCCCGACCCGGCTCATCTTCAAGTTCAGCAGCGGTCGCTCGTTGGCCGATCAGGTGGCCGATCCCTGCGCCTGGAGCTGGCCGGGAGCGGCGGCGGCCAACGGCGATGTGGGGGTGGTGAGTCGAGAGATCCTTGCCACCATCCAAGCGGCGCGTGCCGCGCAGGCGGCCAACCCCAATTCACCCTATGGGCCATTCCTGACGGTAGTGGATGACCCGTACTGGAGTGGTGTGCTGGCGCTCTCCGTGGAGGTGGCCATGGATACCCTGCCGGAGTCGATCCAGCCCCTCGCCGCCGGCATCGATAGCAGCCGCTTCTACGCCCATCACCTCGGTTTCAGCGCCACCGGTTTCACCGCCCAAGAGGGTGGGTTGTACTTCGATACCAGCGCCAGTTTTGGCCTCATCGATTACCAGAATCCCGTTGACCAATACTTCTCCAGTGATACGGCTTTTGCCTTCCGCGTGCAGCAGCTCAGTGTGGCGTTTGAGAACGGCAAACTGAGCCACTTCGCCAGCAGTGTGCAGTTGATGATCAACCGGCTGTTTGGCAGTCAGACTCAACTCTTTCCCACCCTCCATGGCAATAACCTGATCCTCGACGGCAGCTATCAGTACGAGCGTGACGACAGCGGTATCGGGCGGGATACCTATCTCTTCGCCCTGCGTGAGCCGGGTCTATTCCAGCTTGAGCTAGGTGTGCTGGCGGCGGTGGCGGTGGAGCGGGTGCGCATGGTCACTGCGCGTGCCACCGATCCTGCCAGCGGGCAGGTGACGGTGGTGACCACCTTTGAGTTGGCCGGGCGGCTGCAATTTAGGGAACTGGAGGCGTTTGATCCCTTCTGCTGGGGGGCGTCGGTCAGCCTGGAGGAGGATACGATGGCGGCGACAGAGGGGGCGGCGGTGATCCTGGATGAGGCGACTAGCGGCCTCGCCTTTGCCAACTATGTGGTGACCATGAGCTTCCCGCTGGCCCAGCCCAGCGAGGTCCAATTTGGCGTGGCGGAGGGGGCTATCAGCCTCGACGCCGAGCGCCATCCGGCCCGCGCCGATGCCCTCTTCAGCCGTTTTCCGCTGCGCTTAGGGGGGCTATTGACCACACCCGATCCGCTACTGACGGGCGAGACCTCCAGCCAGACACCAGCGAGCCATGGCTTTGTCTCCATCTCCGTCCCACTGCAACAGGGTCAACTGACCCAGCCGTGGTATGGCCTGGTCTATGAGCTGGACCTGGGGGGACTGGGGGGATTGGGGGGGGCGCTGAAGATGACCCTGCGGTTGCTGGCGGCCTGGAGCCCGGGGGGGGCCCAGAAGGGGGCGCCGGCCATCTATTGCGGGGTTGCCCTGCCCGGAGTCGCGGGGGGGCTCGGGGCCCAGCTGCCGCTTCAGGGGATCCTCGATTTTGGCTTCCGCGCCATCCAGTTCAGTACCTACTACGACAGCGCAGGGCGGCGGCAGTACCTACTAAGGCTGCGTGACTTCGGACTCCATGCGCTGGGTTTCTCGCTCCCGCCGGGACACAACGATGTGTTGCTATTCAGCCAGCCGGATCAGGGGACCAACACCCAGTTGGGGTGGTATGCCGCCTATGACAGCAGCCACTCCACATCCACTTCTCACCGCACCGACTGAGGGGTCTGCCCGCTATGCCCACCGCCCGTATCACCCTATCCGCTCTCTGGGCCGATCAAGGGATGGCGCACATGCTGCAAACGTTTGATGATGAGACAACGGCCACCCCAAGTGGGATTGCGCTGTTTGATTTTGGTACCCACGTCACGGGTCGCATGACGCTAGAAAGGACGGTGGGTCATAGGACGTTTACGACTAAATCAGCCCCCTCGGTCAATGCGGTGCTTGAGGCATTGCTGGCACAACTGGCGGCAGGACAACCACCTAAGATTGACTATGTGGTGATCTCCCATCAAGACAATGATCACTGGAGTTTTCTCTATTGTTTGATGCAGGCGATTGCGGAGATGGAGTTGCCGGTCTGTATTGGCAGGGTCATCTGGGGCGGGAGGGAGTGGAACAGTTATGGCGTGACGCTGAGGGACTATTTAAAACTCCGGTGTTGTGAGGCGGATCCTGATTGCGTTGGCCCCTTTGTTGAGAATGACTCTGCCTATTCGGCTTATCAGTGTTCCGACGGGCCACTCGATGTATATGAGTTGGAACGGTTCGGTGAGTTGGGGGATGTCTCTTTACGTACGCTCTATGTGAATTTGCCGACGGCTCAAACCTCTGATATGAGTTCTGTGCGGAACGCCTCCTCTGCCGTTGTAGTCATCGATTTTTGGGAGCAGCGGATGATCTTGCCCGGTGATGCTACGTGGGAGACATTGCAGGCTATTAATAATGTGTTGGCAGAGTGGGGTGACGACAATCCGCTCAAACCCGTGCGCATGATGTCTGTGCCGCATCATGGCGCCATTGCTACGATGCGTCAATCTGGTGAGGAAATGAGTGTATTGCAGGAATTTATTGGCATCTATACCGAGCCCGAGCGCGTGGTGGCATCGGCCGGGGTGAGGAATCATTATGGTCATCCAGATAAAAGGGTGATGAATCAGATGGCGGCGCGTGCTATCCCTAGTCGTATAGGTAATCCTCCTACGACGCACCCCTTGGTTGTTTATTCTGCACGGGATGAACGACTCATTGTAGAGCAGAGCGATATCGCTAAATACACCACGGTCCTGTCGCTGGACTCTCCTGCCCTGGCGGCTCATTACTTATTCTCCCTGAGTACCGCGGGTTTTTTCACCGATTGGCAACGTTTTTCCGGTGTTGCTCGGCCTCTCGACGATGTTCCCGCGTCGTCCCCCTCCCTCCCGCCGGGCAGTCTCTCTAGTTCATCTGCCGCGGGTCCACTCCATGAGAAAGAGGAAGAGGTGTATCCCACGGCGATGTTGCAGCGGGGCACCTGGTCGCATTCGTTACCTGACCGCCAGCGGCCCTCTTCCCAGCCACCAGCGCGCCGGGTACGTCCCGGTCCATTGAATCGGCAGTGAGCTGCCTCCTCACACCGAACCGTTAGGGATCTCGCACCATGTCTGTTGCTATGCTCAACCTTGAGTTTGAGGCAGCCGCCCAGCAGGGAGAAATTGGCGCCGCCATCTCGCCGCTCATGGGGAAACTGGTTGCCACCTTGGGTGTTACATCACTGCTGGTGGGGGGCGCTAGGGCTAGCCGTCCAGCCAATAGCGCCCTCTTGAGCGGGAGCACTCTCTGGAGCAACAGCCGTTGGCGCCTCACTTTAATCGGTACGGTCAATTCGTCAGGTCAGGACCAACTCGCCCTGACATTGGTGGCAGAAAATGGTCAGCAGCGGCATCTACTCTCGTCGTTGGTTCCCGATCTGCCCGCTTCGTGGCGACCCTCAACCAATGCCGCTGGGACCCTTAGCCGAGGAGCGTCTGTCTTAGCGGAACTGGGTGTCCTCCATGCACAGATCGAGGCAACAGCCGTTGGGGATGACACTGAGACCGCCCCACCGCCAAGGCTCTCCGGCAGTTTGCCGCTGCTCGACTCCCCCCTTGAACCCTATATTGGCCTGCTCGGTGCCAGCCAGCTGACGCTGACAGGTCAGATTGATCCGCGACTGGAGGCGCCAGCGGAGGCCAAGGTCGATCTCTCCTGTGCCGCGGTCAATGCGGCCTCCCGTTGGCCTTCGCCCTTGGCAGAGGCGGAGCTGGGTTTGGTTTTAACAACGGCAGAGGTTGACCCCTTCCCCTTCTTTTCGGGCAGCGGGGCGGGAACCGTCTCCAGCGTTTTGTTGAGGGCCTCTCTGCTGGCGGAGGGTGCGCCGGAGCGCATCTTGGTGGCAACGGCACCTCTGTTGCGCGGGGGCCAGGGGCTCGATTTTGTCGGCACCTTGACCCCACCCTTGACGCTGGTTGATGGATTGAGTGGGATCCAGTCGCTGCTCCCCTCACTGAGTTCGGCCACCTTAGCCCTCCCAAGCGGTGTTTCAGCGCTCAATGCCTTTGGTCTGTCGCATCTACGCATTGGCTTTAAGACCGGCACCAATGGACTCCCCCAGGTGATCAGCCATACCGGCTTCACCATCTCCTCCACCGCCCCTTGGGATCTGCCCATCCCATTCCTACGTATCGATCAGGTGACGGCAAGCTGGCTCGCCAACTGGATCGGCAGCCGGCGGGAGTGGCGCGGTTTTCTCTTTGGTGCCATGCAGTTTGGTGAGGAGGGGGGAGCGGGGACAGCGGCGCCGGTACTTGACGAGGAGGGCCATAGCATCGCCCTAGAGGTGAGTGTGGCACTGCCAGAGTTGGACGTTAAGGCGGTGACCACCCGGCCATTTCTTCTCAATCTTCCCAGCGCTATGGCGGTCTTCTTCCCCGGCCAGCAGCCGGAGGTCGATAGCTCGCTGCTGGTGGAGCACATCAGCATGGGGGCCAACCTGTCGAGACAGCAGTATGGCGCCACCCTGCGGACCCGTGGGGGTTGGTCGCTCCCCATCGGTGACGTCACCTTTGCACTGGATGAGGTGACCTTTGAGGTCAATGTCTCGCAGGCCGCCATCTGGGGGGGCTTGGCCGGTACTGCCGGGGTCTATGTCGGTGGCGAACAGCAGCTATTGCTTGCGGTCGGTGCTTACTACCCCGGTGGTGGCAGCTGGCAGTTTCAAGGGGGCTTGGCGCAGGGGGAGATCGATCTTCCCACCTTGATTTACGCCTTCCTTGGCCAGCAGGCACCTGCTTGGCTGGACGATAGCTCCCTCGCCCTGACTCGCCTGTGGGCGGAGTACTCCACCGGCCTGGGTCACCCCTATGCGGTGGAGGCGGCCCTCGCTGCGCGCTGGGATCCGCAGCTACTGGGCATCAAGCTGTCGTTGGCGTTGGCGGCCCGCATTGCCCGCCGGCCGCGCGTCACCACCGCTGGCCGCAGAGCAGGGCGCGACCTGCTACGCCTCAACGCACTCGCCAGTAACGCCCCGCCACTGTATCGCACCCTGCTGCAAGAGCAGAGCAGCGCCCCCACGACGGCGATGATCTATGAAGGGTCGTTGCAGGGGAGCTTCGAGTTAAACCGACTCACCATTGGGGTGGACCTATCGTTCCTCAGTGCCGAGATGACCGCCCTCTACCGCCTCCAGCTCGGCGAGTTCTCCCTGGAGGCGCGTAGCGCCTGGAGCGGGGAGGGGGAGCAACGTCATCAGCTGCTGACGGTGGCGATGCAGGGGGGGACCTTAGGCGAGCTGATCGCTAGTCTGGCGACCCTCGCCAACCCCAATACCAACTACCGCTTACCGGAGCCGTGGCGTGCCCTCGATGAGATCCCCCTCGGCCGCTTCACCCTTCTGCTCGATCCCTCTTTGCAGACGGTGAGCATGGAGTACACCGTTCAGCTCGAACTGGGTTTTATGACCCTCACTCGGGTTGGGGTGCGTTATGACCGGAGTCGCGGCGAACCGCAGGTGAAGATCGAGCTGGCCGGCCAGTTCCTCGGCAAGCACTACGATAGCGCTACAGGGCTTCAGCCCCTCTCTTGGGACGCCCTCAATGATGCGCCACCGCTGGTGCCGGGGGGCGGCCGCGGGCTAGTGGATGTGCGCTATCTCGGCCTCGGTCAGCATGTGGCGCTCAGTGCTGGCGATACCACTCGCTCGGTGGCAGAGGTGATCGCGCAGATGCGGGCGCAGTTACGCCCCACGGACTCCAGTCAGCGCAATCCGCTCGACCAGCCGAGCGGTAGTCTGCTGCGCTTTGATGAGCGCAGTCAGTGGCTCATCGGTGTTGAGCTGGTGGCGCTGGAGTGCGCCACGCTCCAGTTGGTTCTGGCCGATCCCGATCTCTATGGCGTTCGGATCGCCCTCGCCGGGTCGCAGGCGGGGGCCTTGGCGGGCCTCGCCTTTGAACTCTCCTACCGCAAGTTGAGTAGTGGGATTGGCCTGTTCCAGGGGCGGTTGCAGGTCCCCACCCGCTTCCGCCAGCTCGATCTCGGCGCCATCGCCCTCACCCTCGGCACCATCGGCGTTGACATCTACACCAACGGCGACTTCAAGGTCGATCTCGGCTTTCCCCAGCAGCGCGACTTCTCCCGCAGCTTCGGCCTGCGCTACGGCAAATTCACCGGCAAGGGGGGGATCTACTTTGGCCGCCTGAGCGGTGCCACCTCCAGCCAGGTGCCGGCCCTCGCCAACGGCCAGTTTGCGCCGGTACTGGAGTTGGGGGTTGGGGTGACCGCGGGGATGCGCTGGGGTCTGGTGCAGGGGGCACTGAGCGCGGAGTGCGAGCTGTTGGTGGAGGTGATCTTCGAGGGGGTGTTGGCCTGGTTCCACCCCGATGACCAGAGTAGTGCCAAGGCGATCTACTACTCCGCCCAAGGTAACGCCGCCCTGCTGGGTAAGGTCTACGGCAAACTGGCCTTCAAATTCATCACCGCCGAGGTGAGCTTTGAGGCGCGGGCGGCGGCCAGCCTCGCCCTGGCCGCCCATCGTGCCACCACCCTCCGCCTTGAGCTGGATGTGGCGGCCCACTGCTTAGTGGAGGTGGGCTGGTTCGAGATCTCCTACTCCTTTGCTGCCCGCCTCTCCCTCTCGCAGGTCATCGGCCACGATACCACCCCGCCCTGGGTGCTGGCCGCCGACCAGTCGGGTCAGCAACAGGCGCGGCGGGGGGCACGGGGCCACACGGCGCTGGCGCGCCAGGCGCCGTTTGGGATCTTGCCGCAGACCAATGCCTCCCGCGCCACGGCCCTCGCCCCGCGTCGGCGGCCGGAGTTGGGGGTACTGTTCACGCGCCATCTGGGGCGGGCGCGACGGGCCGGTGCAGTAGCGCTCCCCATCACCCGACTGGCGTCCGAGATCGCTGATCCCTGCGGCCAGGGGCACTATCAGCTCTCATTCGATCCGTCGGTGCAGGTATTTCCCGCCGGCAGCCCGGCCATCCTCGATGTGCGCCTGGTACCTGCCTTCACCATGGCCGAGCCCACGGTGGTCTGGCCTGGTGAGCGGGCGCCCGTGGGGGATGAGGCGACCGACTATCAGGTGGTGATTACGCTTGTCATCGATGGCCCTTCGCCGGTGGGGGCAGAGAGCCTGGCAGAGCATCGCAGCGCCCCCTTCAACACCACGGCGCGGGCGATGCGGGGCGCCGAGACCCCCTTCGCCCGGCTCACTGAGGCGCTGTTCCGCCGCGCCATCGCCAGCCTGGGCCTTGATCCCCTTAGCGCCACCATCACAGCCGGCGATCTCGCAGAGCTGACCGCTCAGCTCGCCTGCCCGCAGACCTTCGCCAACGGCTTCTCCTTTGACCAGCTGAGTGCCTTTTTCAACAACAACCTCCAGCTCCATCTCTCCACCACCCCCAGCGGCGAGGAGCCACCCACCACCATGGGGGGAGTCGCCTTCCCCATGCTGCCCCTGCTCAAGTGGACCTGTGCGCAGATACCGGAGTTGGCCACGCGCGACTTTGCCAAATACCAGCTGGTGGATGAGGAGTACGCCGCGGCTATCGAGACCTATTTCCGCCAGCTCTCGCCCCAGCCACGGCTGGAGTCAACGACGGGGACGGGGATTGCTAGCGGCGAGTCGCTCGCCTCGGTGGTGTTCCGCGAATACCTGCTGTTGTTGACCCGCCTGGCGGTGGAGGCGGCGGAGCAGCTACTGGCCCGCTGCCCGGTGGCGCTGGATACGGCGATCACCCTAACCCAGATCGCGCAGCGCTTCCCCACGCTGAGCCTCCCCTATGCGGTGCAGAGCGGCGACACCGTGGAGCAGGTGGCTGCCAGCTGCGGCGCCAGCAGCGCAGAGCTGCTGGCGCTCAACCCCAACCTGGAGGGGCTGCTGGAGGCGGCCGAACCGGGGAGTCAGCTGAGTCTGGTGCTGGGGGTGACGCCGGAGTCCATCGCCGCCGGTAACCCGGAGCGACTGCTGAGTGCCAATTTAGAACTTCAGGTTCCCGCCTTGGCCACCGAGGTACGGGCCGGCGAGAGTGCCGCCCAGCTCTGCCAGTGGGTGGGGGCAGAGGTGGATCACTGGCTCAGTCAACCGGTGGCCCTGGATGCCCCCGCCATCACCCGCGCCGGGGCGGGCTTGGCGCTGCCGGCGGGGCCGCTGGTGGTACTGCCTGAACTTACCCTGCGCCAGATTGCCGCCCTGCTCTATGTCCGCCTGCGCGCCGGCCAGGGCGTGGCAACCCACACCGCGGGGGCCGACTGGTATGGCGAGGCGATAGTGCAGCTCAACGACAAGAACATCGCCGCTGATGGGACGCTGCCGTCGCAGATTATGCTGCCTTACCAATACGACAACGTGGTCGCATTGGCCATCCCTTGGCAGCGTTTGGTGGGTGATAGCCTGCCGCTGCTGGCCGCCACTACCGCGTTGTGGCAGAACCTCGGCATCGATCCTGGGTTTGAGTTGTGGTGGCAGCAGTTGGCACAGCTCAACCCCGACCATGTAGTGGGTGAAGCGGTGCAGCTACCGGCCACCACCACCGCCCTACTGCCGGGCGAGACACTGCGGGCGCTGGCGGCGCGGCTACTGTGGGTGACGGATCCCTACGCCACCTCGGCGGAGCCGACTGGCGACTTCCGCAGCCTGGTGGCCAACGCCGATCTGCTGGCGCCGCTGGCGCCGGTGGTGGTGACCAACTGCACCTTGGCCACCCAGGGCCAAGAGTCACTGCGCCAGTTCGCCGCCCGCTACGACCTGACACTAGAGGCGGTGGGGCGGCTGGCGGCGGATCAAGCGGGGCTATTCGATCCAACCCCGGGGGCGCTGCTGGTGCCTGCGGTGCTGGCCATCGACCTGGATCGGCTAATCCCGCTCCTCACCGCCGATCTACCGCTCCGCGACCTGGCCGGACAGCTCTCCCGCTTCATGCTCCATGGCCAGCGCCTGCCAACCCCAGACGGCGCCTCCATGCAGGGGCTCTATCAGCTGATTGGTCAGCAGGTGGAGGCACCAGTGTTCACCTCGTTCCTGCCACTGCTCAGCTTCCTCTTCCAGCTCAACCAGCCCACCCCTTGGATCGAGCTGGTGGGGAGCGCCACCGTTCCCGCTGGGGCGGCCGAGCAGGCGGCGCTCCAGGCGGCATGGCCTGAGCTGGCGGCGCGCAACCCCGCGCTGGCCACCGGCGGGTTGCGCCAGGGGATGGTGGTGGAGACGGCCAGAGTAGATGGGTTGCTCCTGGAGATCACAGCAGCGCAGGCGGCGGCGGGTAACCCCGCCCCATATCTCGCCCCTGTGCTGCCGGCGCTGCCCAGCGCGCTGCCGCTGTGGGAGGCGGTGGCGCTGCTACGTTACGCCCTGCCGCAGCGACTGACTTGGCAGCTGGCCAACTGGCCGGCGCTGCCGATCCTGGGCGGGCGCACCAGTGCCGTTGGGATGCCGTCGCTCTGGCCCTTCCCGGCCGATCTCCAGGCCCGCGCTGACGCCACCAATAACGGTCCCTTCCAGCTCTACGCCAGTGATCCCCAGTTGGATGAGGCGCCACGCGCCATCGAGCGCTTCACCTGGGCCACCCGCGTGGTGATCCGCTTGAGCCGCATCCCTGGCCGCCCCCACGCCGCGAGTGTCAACGGCAGCGATGCCCAGGGGCGTCAGCGACTGCTGGCGTTGCGCCACTATCTGGCGGCCCACCCGGAGGAGGGGGCGACACTGCTGCTCGGCTTCGACTACTCGTCGGCGGCCGGGCTCGGTGCCGGGCTCATCTCCCCCAGTGTGGCGGCGGAGTCGGTCTATGTGGTGCGCACCAATCTCACCACCGATACCCGCGCTGATACCCCCGCTACGCCGGCCTGGCGCTCGACCGGCGCAGGGGGGGCCGCCTCAGGCCCCTACTTTGCCCCGCTCAGCGATCCCCGTGGCTTTCTCAAGCTGCTGTGGGAGGCGAGCGTGGTGGGGGGCGATGGCTACTGGCTCGGCTATAGCGATCAAGCGGGGCAGGGGCTCGATGAGGCGATCTGGCGCCAGGATGGCTACGCCACTATCTCGCTGTTGGTGGTGCTCGACAGCGCTGCCGCCGCCACCCCCAATCGACAGCTGCTACCGCTGCACAACGCCGCCTTCATCGCAGATCCCATCGACGCCACCTCTACCCTCCTCAGCGTCGCCGCCGCCGCTGGGCAGGAGCAGGTACGGCGGGCCAGTGTGGCCCAGGGCCAGATCGGCTTCACCTTGGGGGTTGAGCTACCCGCGCAGAGCGGTGATGACCCCCAGCTGCGGGCGCGCCAGCTATTCCAGCTCACCAGCTACCAGTTGGCAGAGAGTGACTGTTTCAACGCCAGCCACACGGGCCGGCCCGTGGCACCCCAGCTGCATGGCGGGGCGGCGCTCGATCTCCAGCAACGGAATGGAGTGGGGGCGGTCGCGGGGCGTTCACAGCAGATCTCCCAGGTGATCCCCATCCACCGCTTTGCCAAACAGAACCCACTGCCACTGGTCCCCGGGCTGCCACCGGCGGAGGCCAACCCCTACGCCGGGATCGCCTCCGCAGGGACAGAGGCCCCCCCCGTGGTCAGGGTGCTGCTGGGTTTCCACGACGTCTTTGGCAACAGTACGGCGCAGACGCCGCCTGTGGCCACCACTGCCAGCACTGAAGGAGCCGGTCCATGAGTTCCGCCACCCAGGGCCAGATCGATATCACGGTCGGCTACATCGATCCGGTGATTGGGGTCACCAGCTGGCCAGCCACCACCACCGCCTGGCTGGTGCTGCCGGCCCTGCCGGGCGCCGCCGGTGCCCAGCTGGCGGTGACTCTCAGCCTCCAGCCGAGCGCCTTCATCGCCACCGCCACTGCCGCTGGTGGGGCGGCGACGACGCTGGCGGCGGAGTTGGCAGGCCGCTATGCGACCATCTGGTACCAGCTGATGCAGCCCGATATGCAGGCGACCCTGGCCACGACCCTCCAGCAGTCGGCCACGGCGGCCCCCCAGGAGTTGCCGCTGGCGCTGGCGCCGCTGCGCTACCACGCCGCCGCCTGTTACGCCTTTGCCGTGAGTGCCGCCCGCTTCACCCCGGCGCTGGTGGCGCTGCCCCCCACGGCCACCCTCGTCGATGCGCTGGAGCACTACGGCTGCGACTGGCAGGCGCTCGGTCTGGCGGCCCAGGAGCGCCCCCTAGGGGAGCTGATGGTGCTGCCGCAAGGCGGTGTCGATATCCCCCAGTTCGCCCTCTTCCAGGCCGGTGATACGGTGGCCACGGCGCTGCCAGGGGTGGCGGATCCAGTGGCGGTGCTGAGCGCGAAAGCCAACCTCGCTCTACCGCTGCGGGTGGGGGTAGAGCTGGTGGTGCCGGCCGTGCAGCGCGCGGTCACGCAGCCAGAGATGCCACTGCGGCTGTTGGCGGCGGCCTGGGGGTTGCGGTTGGAGAGCCTGGTGGCGGCCAATGCCGCCGGCACCGCCCTACTGCGGCCCGGTTTCATCTTCTCCGCCCTCGGGGTGGAGGTGGAGATCCCCCCCTTGGGGGAGCCGGGCTGCGATGCCAGCCTCAATGAGGTGGCGGCGCTGTTCCGTGCCAATGGCGTGCCGTTCGATGCGGTGATGGCGGCGGGCGCCAACGCCGACCAGCCCGGCATGTTTCGCCCCGAGGCCCAACTATGGGTGGACCGCCGGCTCACCCAGGAGGGTTGGAGCCTGGCGGAGAGTGGCACCGGTGTCACCGCCTCGGTATTGGCGCAACTCAACAGCACTACCCCAGATCTCTTTCCCGCCGGCACTGCGCTGCTGTTGGGGGTCACCCGCACAGATGGCTTGGCGGAGGTCCCGCTGGCCGAGGTGGCCCGCACCTACGCCATTGAGCCGGGCGAACTGCTGCGCTACAACAGCGCCCTCCGCCCGCGGGCGTTGCCGGTGGCGGGCCTGGCGGCGTGGCCGGCGCAGCCCGCCGAGCTGCGCCTCCCCTACCGTATCCGGGCCGGCGAGAGCATGACCGAGATCGCCAACCGTCTCTTGCCCGCCGGCCCCGACCCGGCGCTGGCGCTGGTGATGGCCAACCGTGCCATGCCTGGCAGCGTGGTGGGCGGGCGCACCATTAGCGTGGCCGGCCAGTCCCTGACCACACAGAGCGGCGACAGCTTTGATGTGGTGCTGGCGCGCGCCAATCCACCGCTGAGCATCGAGCAGTTCGCCAGCGCCATCGCCGACGATGGGAATATTTTGGCCCCCGCTGCTTTGCTGCTCTGCCCACCGGCCCAGCTGCCGCAGCAGGCGCAGGGGGTGACGCTGCTGGAGCTGGTCGAGCGCTACGGTCTCCAACCCGGCAATCTGCTGAGCGCCAACCTCGCCACCCCCAACCTGCTCTGCCCAGGGGTGGAGGTGACGGTGGTGAGTGGTGGCGAGCGCTACACCCAGGAGACCGCCGCCGCCGATAGCCTCAACGCCCTCCTGCGCCGCTTTGTCGTCAGTGGGGTGGAGGCGTCGGTGAACGAACTGGTGCGTGACAACGCCAAGGTGCCGCTCTTCGCCCCGGAGGCATTGCTGCTACTGCCGCCGGCCGAGACCCAACTCAACGTTGCCATCGGGGTCGATGGCTGGCAGTGGCCGGCGGTGATATTCCCGCTCCAGTGCTGGTTGACCCTGGCCCGTGCCGCGCAGCTGGTGGATCCTGGGCTCCGGGGTAGTGAGGCCGACCCCTCGCCGGTGGTGGCCGCCCGTAGCCTGTTGACCGCCGACGGCATGACCGATCCGACCGATTCAGCAGGCAGCGCTCAGGGGCTTGCCCTCTTTGCCGCCACCCTCGAACAGGCCATCGCCGGTCTCAAACTGGCCACCGGAGGGCCGTCATCGGCCAACGGCGAGCTGTGGGGGGTCTCCTTCCTGGCGTCTGGCGGGATCGCCCAGGTGACCATCGCCCCCGACTCGGTACTGCCTGGGGTGACGGGGGCGCAGCCCCTGAGCTTTGCCCTGCGCCCCCTCTCCACCTCCCTGGAGGCGCGCTACGCCGTCTCCGTCGCCCCCTTCGATATGGCCACTGGCCAGTGGGGCGAGGGCCAGCTCTGGAATTTTCAGGGGATCGATCTGGAGGTGTGGGCACGCAGCTGGTTGGCCGGGCTCGATCTCATCGCCACCGCCCCCTATGCGGAGCCGGCCTATCGGGTGGCACCGGCGGCGCTGGCGCAGCTGCTGGCGGCCAAAGAGCAGCTGGCCGAGGCCATCGCCGATGGCCTCTCCGCCATCTTGCAACCCCAGGCCCAGGGGGCGGGGGCCATCGGCGGCGGCGCCTGGCAGGTGGCCCGCGCAGCGCTACTCCAGCGCCTGCTGCGCCAACTTGTGCCGGCCTACGATACCAGCGCGCTGCTGCAATTCAGCGCCCAGATAGAGGCGCCGGACGCCTGTGCCAACGCCCGTCTGGTGGGGAGCGGGCAGCTGCTCGATCCGCTGACCGGGGAGGTGGCGGACGATCAGCTGGTACGGCTTAGCAGTGCCAAGACCCCATTAAAGACCGCCGCCGCGGCGCCGGTCTCCTTTAGCCTCGATCTCTCCCACCTCTGCGCGGAGCGGGCGGTGGCGCTACGACCGAGTTATGTGGTCAACCAGCTGGAGTTTGCTATCACCCTTGAGGAGGATGAGTATGAGTCCTCCCACTGGCTGAGCTTTGCCCGGCCGTTTGATCTCTATCCGCCTGCCACCTTCTCCGCCGATCTGGGGCGGCCGGTAGTGCCGCTACCGCTGCGCGCCTACCCGGACCCGCCGGTGCTGGTGGGCCATCGGGCACGGGTGGCAACGGCCCCCGCCAGTGTGGCGGAGGCGCTGCTCTGGGGCTACGAGTTTGCCTACACCCACGCGGGTGCGGCGCAGGATGAGATCCGCATCGAACTGGAGTTTAATCGTCACCATGCGCCGCAGCTGCGCACCCAGATCGCCGATCGACTCTTCCCGGCCTTGGCCCAATATGCCTCCGCCAGTGATCCCCTCTGGCAGATCCTGGAGCGGTTGCAGGCGCCGGAGGCGAGTGCCGACGATAGCGTACTGGTGGCCGCCCTCGGCAGCTATGCCAGCTTGGCGACGGAGGTGGCCGAGGGGTGGCAGGAGTGGTGGGCAGCGGGTCTCGCTGCCGCGGCCGGGGAGGGGATAGTTCCGGCCAGCCGGCAGATACCGGTGGAGGGGACGGCGCACCACCAATTCCACCACTATCTCGCCCGACTGCACAGCCACACCGCGGAGGGGGTGGCCATCTGCCAGAGTCTGACCCTGCAACGCCTGGGGACGGGTGGCGGGCTCGCCTGGCCGGAGATCGTCGCCGTGCGCGAGGATGGGACGGAGGTGGCGCTCAGCGCCGGTAGTATCGAGGGCCAGCGCCGCAACTACGACTTCCCCAGCACCGGACCGCTGCTGCCTGCCGCCAGCCGCATCACCCTGCGCTACACCTTCGGCGGTCTGTCCATCGCCGACTACCAGAATGCCAGTGCCGGAGTCGCGGTGATCCGCAACGCCCGCCTGCTCGGCCCGGAGGGACCGGAGAGCGCCCCCGACTTCATCTACCGCACCCCGCAACTCAGCTTCCCCGAGCCGCTGGTGCCCCTCATCAACATCGATGAGCGGATCGACATCGGGCCCTGGAGCAGTGATCCCCAGGAGAATCCGCTGAACGGCGTGTTCACCGCCCTGTTTGGCAGTGACACCACCGATCGGCAGATCGCCTTCGCCATCCGCTACGGCTACCGCCTGGTGGCGGCGGGGCCCGACTCCATTGAAACCCTGCTACCGGTGCTGCTGCATCCGCGCTACACCTACGTCGCCAGTGGCAGCGACGCCACCGTGCCCGCCATCATCACCGCCCTCGACCACTGGCAGAGCGAGACACAACCCAGCAGCAACGGCGCCCTCTGGGGCTTCGGTATCGATCTCTACTCCAACACCGACCCCAGCTTGGAGCGGCCACTGCTGCGGCTGAAACGGCTGGTCTCACCTTTGAGCTAATGGGGGGTGGTGTGCCGATAGCAAGTATCGTCGGGTGACGCTGCGCTAACCCGACCCACGATGATCATCGCCGTGGCGAGACATCCTATGGGACGAGTTGATCAGGCAAGCACCTCGAAGTAGACGCTATCCGATGTAGGTCGGTGTTAGCGCAGCGTCACCCGACCATCCCCACCCCGGCACCGAGGCTCGCCGCTCCACAATGATTGCACCCCCCGCCTGAAACGGTGCGCGACGCCAATGTGGGGTGCCTATAACAAGCCGACGGCTGGGCCATTTGCCCGGTGTTCGCTCAGGGCGACATTGGAGATGATAGGCTGGTGCGCGCAAATGGATTTTGGGTCAGAGAGGGGAGACGCTCCCTGCGAGCGACATCCCCACCGAAGCACCGAGGCAGCGGGTCTGCCATCCCTGGTGGCCATTGATCGAGGGGCCTGACGGCACGCGCAGCAATGGGCCGCTCTGCCCACCACGGGTTAGCGAAGATTCCGCCGCCTCTCTCAGGAAAAAACAGCCGGTTCGGTCCCCGTTCAGAGGGGGCTGTCGGTTCGCCCCACCCCGGCCATCCGCCGGTTGAGGTGGGACTTGTTCACAAATCGATTACCCATATGGCCCGTTCATGAAAAGATCTATTCTGCTTGCCCTCTGTCTCCCTTTGGCACTCCCTGCGTTTGCCGCTCCGCCTCCGCGTGCCACCACTCTACTCGTGCTCGACGCCTCCGGATCGATGTGGGGGCAAATCGGTGGGAGAAGCAAAATTGAGCTGGCCCGCGAGGCGGTGGGTGAGATGCTTGGCCAGTGGTCTGCCGATGAGGCGCTGGGGTTAATGGCCTATGGCCATCGCCGCAAGGGCGACTGCAAAGATATCGAACTCCTGCTCTCTCCTGCCCCTGGTCAGGCCCAGGCGGTGGCCGGTGCCGTCGGGCAACTGACACCCAAAGGGATGACCCCCCTCTCCGATGCCGTGCGTCAGGCGGCGGAGACCCTGAAGTACACCGAGCAGCCCGCCACCGTGATCCTCGTCAGTGACGGAGAGGAGACCTGTAACGCCGATCCCTGTGCCCTCGGCCGCGAGTTGGAGCAGCTGGGGATCGACTTCACTGCCCACGTCATCGGTTTTGATGTGGCGGATAACACAACGGCCCGCTCCGAACTCAAGTGCCTGGCTGAAAATACCGGCGGTCGCTATCTCGAAGCGGCCAATGCCGCGGAACTCAACTCCGCCTTGCAACAGGTCAGTCAGCCGGTCGCTGCGCCCACCCCACCACCGCCGCCAGCGCAGTTGAAGGCGCCCGATGAGGCCGAGGCGGGCTCCCAGATCAACGTCGAATCCACGGGACCGGTGGGGCCGCGGGCCTGGGTAGGATTCGCCAGCAAAGGGAGTGAACCTGCGGCCTACCTTTCGGGCCACTATTTCCATCCAGAGACCAGCCCAGCCCAACTGGAACTGCTGGTACCCGGTGAGCCCGGTGACTATGAGATCCGTTATGTAGCCGAAGAAGAGGCGGGCGCCCAGATCCTGACGGCACATCCGATTCGGGTGATAGAACCCGAGGCGCGGGTGGCTGGACCGGCCAGTGTGATGGCGGGTGATCGGGTCGTGATCCAGGCCAGCGGCCCTGTGGGGGGCCAGCACTGGATCGGTTTCGCTCCGGCGGGTAGTGAGCCTGGGGCCTATGTGAGCGGTGCCTATGATCGACCGACTGCCAAGAATATGGAGTTGACGCTCAATACTCCGATGGAGCCGGGGGCCTACGAATATCGTTATATCCTCAACGAATCGGAAAAAGTGGTCGCCTCCCAACCGGTCACCGTCACCGAACCCCAGGCCACGCTACAGGCGCCCGCCTCGGCTGTGGCTGGCACCGAGATCCGCATTGCCTTTGAGGGGCCGCGGGCCGATAGCAACTGGATCGGTTTCATCCCACCGGGCGGCGATGGGGCGAGCTATGAGAGTTGGGTCTCGATCCCGGCCGAGGGGAGCGAAGTGTTGATCTGGACGCCCCAACAACCCGGTAGTTGGGACCTGGCCTTCGTCGTCAACAACCAGGTCGTTGCCCGCCAAAACCTGCAAATTACCGCAGGGCAAGGGGGCCAATAGTCACGCCTGTCGGCCAGTCGCTGCCACACGCTGTGGCAGCGACTGGGAGGGTTTGGCTGCACATCTTGCACGTTAGCCCGTGCCAGCCGCGCCGGTGCCTAGAGAGGCCTGGCGGGATGGGCGCCTAGCCCTGGGAAGGGCACGGTGCTAGAGGAGGGCGAGGCCTTCGCCATGCTGGGCATAACACAACGGCGTGGCTGCTCAATGGGGCTGAATAGTGGGTGAACTATCGAATGGGGTGATACGCCTGCCTCACCTCTTGTATGAACAAGCGTATCGCTGCCGGTGTGCGCAAATGGTGGACCCGTTTGTGCGTTGCCATCTCCGCAACCAGCTGTCGGTACCTTGGGGTGAGCTTTTCATGGCAGAGCCGAAGGACGCGATAGCTGTTTAGGGTGCCACGCCAAATCGGGCTGTTCTCAGGCCAACCCTCGGGGGGAGCGACTAATCCCTTGACTAGGCGTTTAGTGACCCATAGGTAATGGGTCAGGAGTGGTAGATCGACATAGACCAGGGTATCAGCCGCTGCGAAGCGTTCCCAAGCGGAGGCGACGCAGCCAAAGCCATCGATAATCCACTGCTCACTACGCAGTAACTCCGCATGTATACGAAGGTATTCGTCGTGGGGGATCGCCCCACCGCCTTTTTTATATTTGATAGTGTCCAGTCCATGCAGCGGTAGCTGAGTGAGCGCCGCAAGCTGCCTCGCCAGCGTGGACTTTCCGCCCCCTGCGTTGCCAAAGATAGCAACCCGTTGCATTTTGTGTGCTTCATTCATCTATTGGCTTCCCTAAGCCTCCGTGTGATCGCTCGCCTGACCAAGGGGCGTCTACGCTGTGAATAGTCGCGTATGGGTGTCCAGCCCATTCTTCAATTCGCCCTAGCTGAAGGCCCGTATGAGGCCCTCCTGGATGGTTTGTTGCCAGTGGTGATCGGAGGGCTGAACGATGAGGGCTTGGCAACCTTGCGCGTGACACTCCATCCCGACACCCGGCTGATCGTCGATGAGTAGATCAATGCCAAAGGGGCGTGGTGCTTTTGAGTATTTTGAATCCTCGGTACCGGCCAGTGACGCGGCGTGACGGGTGGCATTGATTACGCCACCAATTTTTATGCCCAATGCGTAAAACCAGAGCTTGATGTAGTACTCGCCTCTCAATGAGGTGGTGTATATCCACAGCTCGTGATCTTTTGCTAACCCCTTGAGCAGCTCTATGGTCCCTTTTCGTAACCGCTCCTTGAAGACTACGTTGATGGGGAAGGGGGCGGGTGCGCTGCCGACGGAGAACTCCGTTGTGGTGGGAACCAACGTGTCATCTAGGTCAAAGGCTATCTTCATCGCGCACTGGCCTCCCTCTACAACCGTTGGGTCCCTCTCGCGTACCGTCGTTGGGGCACTGGGGACTTAGTGCCGGTCACCTCCTACGCCCCGCGGGCCGTGTTCGCCGCGCACTGCTCGGCGGCGCCTGCCCGTGGGAGGTTACCGGTGGCTCGGGCGTTGGCGGAGCGGGCTATAGCAGTACCCGCTCCACACCACCATGGCGTATCTGCTCGATGAACTGCTCCTGCCACTGGGGGCCGAGTAGCCGGTTGGCCAGCTCCACAACAACATAGTCCACCTCTAGGCCGGTATCGTTGCGGTAGCGGGAGAGGCCCTGCATACAGGCGGGGCAGGAGGTGAGTATCTTGAGTTCGTCGCGCTCGGCCTGCGGGTGGCCGGTGAGCGCCTCGATACCGCGCCGCAGCTCCTCCTGCTTGCGGAAGCGCACTTGGCTGGCGATGTCAGGTCGCGCTACAGCAAAGGTGCCGGCCTCGCCACAGCAGCGGTCACTCAGCCGCACCTCTGCGCCGCCCAGCAGGCCGGCAGTGACCTTGAGCGGGTTGTGGCGTTTCATCGGTGTGTGGCACGGGTCGTGGTAGAGGTAGCGGCCCGGGATCTGCTCTAGTTTGATCCCCTTCTCTAGCAGGTACTCATGGATATCCAGCAGGCGGGCACCAGGGAAGATCTCCTCGAAGCGGTACTTGAGTAGCTGGTCGAGGCAGGTGCCGCAAGAGACCAGCACCGTCTTGATATCCATGTAGTTGAGGGTGTTGGCGACGCGGTGGAACAGCACCTGGTTATCGGTGGAGATCTTGCGGCCGCGCTGCTCGTCACCACCGGAGCTTTGCGGGTAGCCGCAGCAGAGGTAGCCAGGGGGTAGGACGGTCTGTGCCCCTACTTGATAGAGCATTGCCAAGGTGGCGAGCCCCACCTGGCTGAAGAGCCGCTCGGAGCCGCAGCCGGGGAAGTAGAAGACGGCATCGGCGTCGGTGCCGGCCTTGCTGGGGTCGCGCAGGATGGGGATCATCTTGGCGTCCTCCACGCCGAGCAGGGCGCGCATCGGTTGTGATGGCAGGCCGGCAGGGAGCGGTTTTTTGACGAAGTTGATCACCTGGGCCTGCACTTGGGGCCGGCCGGTGGTGCTGGCTGGCCGACGGCCGCCCGGCAGCAGGCCGAGGCCACCGGCGATGCGGTGACCCAGCCGCTGGGCGGCGAAGCCCCACTCGATCATCGCCTTGCGCATCAGCTTGATGGTGCGCGGATCGGTGATATTGAGGAACTTCATTGCCGCCCAGGTGCCGGGGCTGAAGCGCTTCTGGCCGCGGTTGCGCAGGATGTTACGGATCCGCACCGAGACATCACCGAAGTCGATATCCACCGGGCAGGGGACGACACAGCGGTGGCAGACGGTGCAGTGATCGGCAACGTCATTCATCTCGCTGAAGTGACGCACCGAGATGCCGCGGCGGGTCTGCTCCTCATAGAGGAAGGCCTCGATGATGAGACCGGTGGCGAGGATCTTGTTGCGTGGTGAGTAGAGCAGGTTGGCACGCGGGACGTGGGTGGTGCAGACCGATTTGCACTTGCCGCAACGCAGGCAATCCTTGGTCATGCGATTCAGCTCATCCAGCTCGCTCGCCTCTAGGATCAGCGCCTCCTGCTGCAACAGCCGTAGCGAGGGGGTGTAGGCCCCCGCCAGGCCAGAGCCGGGCATGAGTTTGTAGCGGTTGAAGTGGTCGTGGGGGTCCACCTGTTTTTTGTAGGTGACGAAGGCCGCTACCGTCTCCGGGTGGAGGTACTGGAATTTGGTGATGCCGATGCCGTGTTCACCCGAGATGACGCCCCCCAGTGATTCGGCCAGGTGCATCACCTGATCCACCACCCGGTCCGCCTCCTGCATCATGCCGTAGTCGTTGGAGTGGACCGGGATGTTGGTGTGGACGTTGCCATCGCCGGCGTGCATGTGGGTGGCGACGAAGAGGCGACTGGCACGCACTCGGCCGTGGATGGCATCAAACCGCTCCCGTACCCGGGCCAGCTCTTGGCCGCCGAAGATCTCCTTCAGCGGGCGCTCCACCTCGTGCCGATAGGAGACCCGCAGCTCGCGCCGCTGGAGCAGTTGGAACAGCGTCTCCGCACCGCTGAGCTGCGGCAGGAGCCGTTCGCCCACGAGATCGGGGTAGTCGTGGGCGGGGTGGTCGAGGTGGGCCAGCAGGTCCACCCAGCGCTCCCGGGTGGCGGCCAGGTGGTTGCGGGCGGCGGTGCATTTGGCGGCGATGATGGCGTCGTTTTCGTCGCTCTGCTCATAGCCCGCCACCACCCGCAGCTCTGCCAACTCGCCATTCAGATAGGCGAGTAACTCATCGATCATCTGGATCTTGTTGCGGGTGGATTGATCGATATTGATGCGTTCGATCCCCTCGCTGTACTCCGCCAGCCGATCCAGCGGGATCACCACATCCTCATTAATTTTGAAGGCGTTGGTGTGGGCGGCGATGGCGGCGGTGCGGGCGCGATCGAGCCAAAAGCGGTGGCGCGCCTCGGGGCTGACGGCGATGAACCCCTCGGCCTCGCGGGCATTGGCCATGCGCACGACCGTGGCGGCCGCCTCGCCCACGGCGACCTCGTCGTCGCTGACGATATCGGCGATGAGCACCATCTTGGGCAGTTCGGCACGTGCCGCCTTGGTGGAGTAGCGTACCGCCCGCACGTAGCGCTCATCGAGGTGTTCCAGACCGGCCAGGTGGACCCCTGGCAGGGCGTCGAGATAGTCCTTGGTCTCGACGATGGCGGGCACCGCGTGGCGCAGATCGGCGCCGAAGAATTCAAGGCAGACGGTGCGGGTGTGGCTCGGCATCCGATGCACCACGAAGCGGGCGGAGGTGATGATGCCGTCGCACCCCTCCTTCTGTACCCCCGGGAGGCCGCCGAGGAATTTGTTGGTGACATCCTTGCCGAGCCCACTCTTGCGCAGCTCGTGGCCAGGGATGCGCAGGATCTCCGGCTCCCCCACTGGGGTGCTGCCGTCGTCCGCCAGCCGGGTGACGCGGAATTCGGCCAGCGGCACCTCGTGGATCTTGCCCAGGTTGTGGTTGAGCCGCTCCACCTCAATCCACTCTGCCCGCGGCGTCACCATGCGCCAGGAGGCGAGGTTATCGAGGGTGGTGCCCCACATCACCGCCTTCTTGCCGCCGGCGTTCATGGCGATGTTGCCGCCGATGCAGGAGGCCTCCTGGGAGGTGGGATCGACGGCAAAGACATAGCCATCGGCCGCCGCCCGCTCCGAGACCCGCTTGGTCACCACCCCGGCGCCGGTGCGCAGGGTCGGTACCGGTTGCTCCACCCCTGGCAGCGGCAGTGTTTCCACCTTGGCCGAGAGGCGGTCGAGCTTTTCGACATTGATCACCACCGACTCGGCATCCAGCGGCACCGCCCCACCGGTGTAGCCGGTGCCACCGCCGCGCGGGATGATGGTGAGCCCCAGCTCGATGCAGGCGCGCACCACCGCCAGCACCTCCTCCTCGCTATCGGGGGTGATGACGACGAAGGGGTACTCCACCCGCCAGTCGGAGGCGTCGGTGACGTGGGAGACGCGGGCCAGGCCGTCGAACTGGATGTTGTCGCGGCGGGTGACCGGGGTGAGCCGCCGCAACACCTGCCGCCGCCGCTCCTTCACCCGTGGCAGCCACGCCTCAAACTCGGTGACCGCGGCGCGGGCCCGCTCTGCCAGCTGGAGGGCCAGCTGGTTGTCGCCGGCGCGCTCGACGATCTGATCGAGCCGATGGTGCAGGGCATGGGCCAGGGAGCCCCAGCGCTTACGGTTCTCCAGCAGGTCGTCCTGGATGAAGGGGTTGCGGGTGATGACCCACATATCGCCCAACACCTCGAACAACATCCGGGCGGAGCGGCCGGTGACGCGCTCTGCCCGCAGCTGGTTGAGGATCTCCCACATCTCCGCGCCGAGGAAACGGATGACGATCTCTCGGTCGGAAAAAGAGGTGTAATTGTAGGGAATTTCGCGGATGCGAACGGCTTCTTGGCTCATCGAAGGGGTCGCAATGGGGCTTGGGGGAAGGGGGCAATTCTAGCACCCCCAGGTTAATGGCGTGGTGTTGCCGCAGCGGCTAGGGGAGGGGGGCGCTCTAGGCGGAGGGCGAGATCGGCCACGGCGGTGCGGCCGAGGGCGAGCCCCACCGCCACCCCCAGGCTATTGGCTAGCAGGTCGAGCAGCTCAAACTGGCGTACCCCACCCAACCCCTGTAGCAGCTCCAGGAGGGCGCCCAAGCTGACCAGGGCGATGGCCAGCACCCACCGCTCGTGCCGTCGCCGCCACCCTTGGAGGGCGCAACCCATCAGCAGCAGGTAGGCGGCAAAGTGCTCCAGCTTGTCGAGGCCGGGGAAGGGTTGCAGCAGCTGCGGCGGGTGGGGGACAAGGCTGAACCACACCACCCCCGCCACCCAGGCGAGTGCTACGGCGCGCCAGAGGTGGAGGTGGCGCGGCCACCGTCGAACGGTGGTGTCTGGGGTCACGGACGGCGCTCGGCGACGATACGGGCGTAACGCCCCTCGCGGCTCAGGTGGGTGTCGATGACGGAGAAGCCGGTGTGCATGAGCAGATAGCTGAGATCTTCCCGGGAGAAGCGATTATGCTCAATGAAGTGGACGAACAGGTCCTCTAGCTCCTGCACCGGGGTGGCGGGGTCAAAGACCCGCGCCTCTTCGGTCTGGTGGCGCAGGTAGACGTCGAGCGGCACCCGTGCCCAGTCGAGGATCAACAGCCGGCCGCCCGGCTTGAGGCAGCGGCGCAGCTCCAACAGCGCCCGGATCGGCTGGTGCATCTCGTGCAGCACCACCGAGGCGAGGGCGGCATCGGCGCTGCCGTCGGCCAGCGGTAGGTGGGGGTCGTGCAGGTCCTCGTTCACTATCTCTGCCCCTGCCGGTAGCGGATCCACCGCCTCTAGCATGTAGGGGGCGCACTCGACGCCGATGGCGCGGATCCCGGGGGTGCGTTGGGTCAGGGCGCGTAGGAACAGGCCGGGACCGGCGCCGAGATCGAGGACGACGGGTTGGGGGGAGTAGACCGGCTCGATGAGACGGGCCCAATCGGCCCAGAACGCCTCATTAAAGCGATTTTCGAAGCCTTGTTTCATCGTTTGGGCGAAGCGGGCGCCGTCACGGTGGTGGCGGGCCAGCTGGGCCCGGGTCTGTTCAATTCTCTCGGTCATGGGAGCTACTCTCAGGACAGGGGGGGAGTGATACAGCGCTTGCCTTCAATGTGTAAGGAAAAGGTCACAAGCGGCTGCTACGTTTAGCCTATTGACCAACAAGGAAGCCTATAGCATGAGTGAGATTGTCAGTTTTTATACCACGGCTCTGCCGCGTGTGCCCGAAACCCGCTCCCGTCTGCTCGAAGAGATCGCCTGGCTGGAGTCACGCCTTATCGAGTTTGACCGTGGCGACTGTGCCTACGAGAAGGCGATGGTCCGCAGCTATACCGCCCTGCTCAGTGCCCGGCGGGATGAGCTGGTGGCCCTCTGCGATATCGACTAAACCCATCTCCCCCTCTTCAACTGTTTCCCTGTCACCCGTTGTCAGAGCCGATGCCGGTCATCGCGCAGGGCAAAGCCCCGCAGCGGACCGGTGAGGCCGCGGGTGAGGGCGAGGACCTTAAACAGCTCCCCCATCTCCTCTGGACCGGTCAGCCGCCGGATCTCGCCAGCCACTTGTAACCTCTGCGCCATCTCTTCCGGCATCTCCCCCACCTGATCGAGCAGCCCACAACTGAGTAAGAAGTGGCCTTGGGTGCTGAACCCGGCTACGCTCAGGCCGGCGCCATGGGCCGCTTCCGCCAGCGCGGTAAAGTCAACATGGGTGGTGATATCGGCCAATCCAGGCCAGAGGAAGGGGTCGTCGTGGGCGCGGTGGCGATAGTGGCACATGAGGGTACCTTGGCCGCGCTGGGGGTGGTAGAACTCGTGTTCGGGAAAGCCGTAGTCGATGAGCAGGATGGCGCCGCGGGTGAGCCGCTCGGCCAGGGTCCGTAGCCACGCCTCGCCGGCCAGATTGAGTTCACTGATGTAGCCCTCGGCCAGGGGGTAACGGCTGCGTAGCGTCTCCGCCCGTGCCGTTAACTGCGCATCGGCGGGGCGTAGCGCCCAGGCGAAGTGGGGCCCTTCCTGAGTGGCGCTGGCGGTGACGTAAAACTCCTCCACCGTGGTGGCCGTGAGGTGGAAGCGCTGGGCCGGCAGGGCATCGATCAGCTCATTGGCCACCACCACACCGCTGAACTGCTCCGGTAGCTGGTCGATCCACTCGACCTGCGCCAATAGGTGGGGGAGTTCGGTGGCGATGCGTTGGCGTTGACGGTCGCGCAGGTCAGCGCTCACTTCCAGGATTAGGTAGCGCTGCGGTAACTGCTGCTGCGCCTCCAGGGCTTGCAGTAGCTGGCAGGCGAGGGCCCCGGAGCCGGCGCCACACTCCAGGAGATCGGCCGGCCCCAGCTGGCTGAGGAGGTCGCCACACTGGCGGGCCAGGGTCTGGCCAAACAGTAGTGAAAGCTCCGGTGCGGTGATGAAATCGCCCTCCGGGCCGAACTTGCGGGACCCGGCGCTATAATAGCCGAGCCCTGGCGCGTAGAGCGCCAGCTCCATGTAATGGGCAAATGGGATGGCGCCGCCATTGGCCGCGATCTCGGCGGCGATGTGGTCGGCCAGGCGTCGGCTGTGGCTCAGCGCTGGCCCCGTGGGGGGCGGCAGAGCGCGGGGATCGGCAGCAGATGGGGTCATATGATGGCGTACAGTTCCCGGAAAGGCGGTGAAGGTGCGCGAGAGTTTGCCAACTAACGAGACGGGAGAGAAGGCGCGTGGATGAACGGCTCGACGGCAAGGTGGCGCTCATTACTGGCGCTGCCCATCGCATCGGTGCGTGTGTGGCGCGTCGCCTCCACGCCGCCGGCGCCAATATCGTGATCCACTATCGCACTTCACGTGAAGCGGCCCAGGCGCTCCAAAAGGAGCTGAACGAACAGCGTCCGGAGTCGGTGGTGCTGGTGCAGGCCGATCTGATGGGGGCGGAGAAGCTGGCCACCTTGGTAAAACAGGCCTATGCCGCCTGGGATCGGCTCGATGTGCTAATCAACAACGCCTCCACCTTCTACGCCACCCAGGTGGGGAGCGTGGAGGAGCGCCACTGGGACGACCTCATGGGGACCAATCTCAAGGCCCCCTTCTTCCTCGCCCAGGCGGCGGCGCCGCTGCTGGCCAAACGCGGTGGCTGCATTGTCAATATTGTCGATATCCACGCCGATCGCCCGCTCAAAGAGTATCCGGTCTACAGCATCGCCAAGGCGGGATTGGTGATGCTGACCAAGGCGTTGGCCGGCGAGTTGGGACCCAAGGTACGGGTCAATGCCGTCGCCCCCGGCGCCATCCTCTGGCCTGAGGCGGGGCTGGATGAGGTGACCAAACAGCGCATCATCTCCCGCACCTTCCTCAAGCGGCAGGGTAGTCCGGAGGATATCGCCAAGGCGGTCCTATTCCTGGTGCGGGATGCCGGTTATATGAGCGGGCAGGTGCTCACCGTGGATGGTGGGCGCTCACTTAACGCCTAACCCACTGTTTCCCAGCCTCTTTCACGGCGCCTTAGCGTGCGCTGTTCCACAAAAACAGGCTACGGGAAGGGATTTGATCTATATACATGGTGTCTCGGCGAGCCCGGACAGGCAGCCCACGGTGGTTTCTCCGTGGGCTGTGGCGTTCTAAGGTGGGAGATGCCGCTATGTATCAAGTCATACTACCGTTGGCCGTATTGGTTGCGATCCTGGCCCAGCTATTGGTGCGGGCAGAAGAGGTCTACACCGCCCGCCAGGCCCTCTCGGCATCACCACCCCTGTTGGAGGGCGAGTTCATCCGCCCCCTCTACTCCCTCGAACCCGAGGCGTCGTCGCTGCTGCCGCGGGCATTGCTCTAGGGGCGGGTAGCCCAGCGGGCACCGCATCACAGCACCTAAATCACTTACCAAGTCGGCCCTGTTCTGGCCAGGTATTGGGGCTAGAAACGGCTGATCATCCCCTGGCCTGCCGCTTGCCAGATGTAGTGGGTCAGTGACGGATCACGGCTATGGAACAGGGCGTGATGCTCCGCCGCACCGCCGCCATAGATGAGCTGGTAGGCCCAGCTGGCGATCGCATCACCCTCGCGGATGAGATTAAGGCCATATTGGCGGCGTAACGCACGCTCCAAGGCGGTGACATCACAATCGGCGGCGAGGGTGGCTATGGCAATGCTGTTCTCGTCACTGCTTCTAGCCCAGAGATCGACATAGGCGCCAAAGTCGGTAACCCGGTAGAGCCGGTAGTGCTCGTGTTGTCCATAGGGGGGCCGCCGGACGGTGAACTCCCGGTACAGTTCCAGACGGGCAAGCGGGGCGGCATACCAGCACTCCTCTTGAACACACTCTGTCTCATGGTCATACGTCCAATAATATTCGGGATCGTCCTCGTTGATTTGGACGAGCAACAGCGGAATCTGCTGTTGTGTGCAGGCAAGTTGATAGGCATACAACCCCTCCTTGCCACCATCGTAGTAAGAGGCATTGGGTAGCCGCTGTAGCAGCGGGAGTGGGCCACACTGGTGGTGTATCAGCAGGGGTGAGTTATCGCTCGCCCTTACCCACTCTTTCTGTGTGGTAATGAGGGTGACGAGGTTATCGTGGTAGGTGGTGAAGTAGGAGAAGAGCGCCCAATCAAACTGCGCCAGCAGCTTCGTCACTTGCTGGTGGTAAGCATCACTCGACTGGCAATCTTCAATAAAGGGGCCGCTATAAGGGGGAGCACTATCCGCGCTCCGCGCTCTCTTTCGGCCCGCTAGGATCCAGGGACGCGAGGTCCTCCAGCTGGGCCATTTGGGGAGACGCTGACGCAGCGCCTCCAGGCTGGCGATCTGAGTTGCCCTACGCGGAGTCAGCAGCACTACTAGGTGTGAGTCGGCAATGAGTCCACTGAGGGTGCGCTCAAACTCCTTTTCGCAGCGCTCCGCATCAAGTATGAGGTGGTGGACCTCACCCAAGTCAGGCCCCGAACTCGGCGGGGTTATTGGCATTGGTCTACTCAGCCACCTTCTCCGTCCACTCCAGAGGGGTAACTGCCGTCAGCCACGGCTCTAAACGGCGCCCATACTGCACACTCAACTGGTAACGCGGTTTGTCGGCCCAATGGTTGTAGCCGTCATTGCTATTGGCATAGCGTTCCATTGTTGCGTAGAGATGGGCCGGGACGTGGAGCGATTCGGGGAGGAGGGCGATGATCCGTCCCTCTAACCTCAATGGCGGGGCGTTCTCCTGTGCGTCGGCGGTGCAGTACATCCGCAGTTTGGCAGCCATCACCAGATAGCGCTGTCTATCGGGGTATCGGCTACGCAGCTGCGCCGCATCGGGTCCCACATCTACCGGCAGTAGGCGAGATTGGCGGTCACGCACTTGCCGGAGGTACTCCCGCTTGTCCTCCAGATACTCCGGCTCTCTATCACCTCGCGCCACCACCTCTCTGGCCTTTTCAACCTCGGCTACCTGCTTTTGGAGCCACGCCTCCCATGCTGGGCCCTCCATCTCCAGCACCACGTAGCCCAGGCGCGGCAGCGCGTCATAGTGATGGTCACAGACCTTCTCCAGCTGGACATCGAATCCCAGGGGTTGCAGCTTGCTGGCATCGAACCAGTCGGGGCGGCAGTCGGTTAACTCCAACTCGACGTCGATACCGCTATCTTCCTGGTCGCGCCCCACCCAGCCTAGCGACAGCTCTCGTTCGGTGAGCTGCATGGTCGCCTCGGGCGGCTCGGCGCGATTGTAGGCGGCCCCTGCCAACACCAAGGCATTGGTCGCCACTAATAGGAGGCCGGCGGCGATTAACAGGTGGCGTCTCATGGGGTGGCCCTCCGTTGGTAGCTGTGTAGCCGGCGCAACACCAGTAGCAACAGGATGGCGATGAAGCCCACCAAGAGAAAGAAGAGGTAGCGCGGCAACCCATCCCACCACCAATCCACCAGTCGGGTGTAGAGATAGAGGATAAAGAAGGTGCTCCCCACGTTGATGAGTCCACTCCAGCCGCGGCGGATGCCGTACCAGATGGTGAGTCCGGCCAGGAGAAAGCCGAACAGCTGGTAGCCGATCTCCACCTGGTCTTTGGGCAGTGGCAGGTAGCTCACCCTCCCCCAGTGACTCAACACCAGGACGGCGATGAAGATGGTCAGCAGCCCCACCAGCCGATAGAGGGCGGCAAAGCCGGGGAGATGGCGCAGGTTTAACAGGCCGATGGTGGTGATGAGTGCCCCGGCCAACAGAAAATTCTCCGGTCGCTCGCCGAAGGAGAGCCAGTAGCCACCCCCCCAGGTACCCACGGTCGCCGAGAGGTAACCGAGGAGGCAGAGCAGCCCCGCCACCAGCAGCAGCCGTAGTTCGTAGGCGTAGGCCAGCAGTAGGGCGAAGGCGCCCCAGGCGAGGAAGGCGTTCTGGCTGGGGATCACGTTGAAGATCCGCCCCAGCATCGAGAGATCCAGTACAAAGGCGGCAAACGCCACCAGGGCAACAATGGCGGCGAAGTAGCGGGTGCGCTCGCGCCGCGCCGCCCACTCCACCCCCAGCATGGCCACCAGTGGCAGCCCCACCAGCAGCGTCACTTGGAGCGGTAGCGCCAACCCACCCCAGAAGTGGAGGAAGAAGAGATAGATCGCCGCCGACAGCGCCAGGGCCCCGAGCAGTGAGGCGATCCGCATCCCCAGAGTGAGCTGTTTCTGGGAGCCGCTGGTGTCCACCTCATACTGCGCCGCCCAGTGGGCCAGCAGCTGATCGTGGTGTCCTGCCCATTGACCGCGCAACGTCTCCGGTGGCGCCAACCCCTCCTGCGTCAATTGAGCCAGTTCGGTGCGGAAGGCGTTGATGCGGTCGATGCGCGCCTGGGCCTGGTAGCTATCCTCCATCTCGCTACTCATCCACAGCCACAGGGTGTGGCGGCTGCCTGGAGATCGCTGCCGGTGATGGGGTAGCCCTCTCGTCGCCACCACTCCAGGCCACCGATCAGCTCCTTCACCTGGAAACCGAGCCGCGTCATGTTGAGCGCACCCTTAGTGGAGGCGTTGCAGCCGATGCCGTCGCAGTAGGTGACCACCGTGGCGTTACGATCAAACGACTCCACTGCGCCGGCGTCCATGGTGCGGTGGGGGAGGTTAATCGCCCCGGGAATATGCGCCTTGGCGTAGGCCTCAGGTGAGCGGGTATCGATAAGGATGATGGGTTCACCCGCTGCCAGTGCCGTATGCAGGTCCCAGGCGTCGGTCTCAAACGCCAGCTTGTTCGCGTAGTGGTCGATGGGGCTACCCACGGACTCCTCCCTCTTCTGATGGGGTGCCCCGCGGGCGGCTATGGCCCTGGAGGCAGTCGGTTAGATGGACGTAGAGTAACCTGACCTCATTTATTGGCAAGCCCTGGCGCCCGTCAGCTTGGCCCTCCAGGCGGGCGCTTAGCGCTGGATGCCGTGGGGTGTCTCTGGCGTGCGGTGGACGAGGGAGGGCTGGGTCAATGCTTCAAAATAGGGTATCAATTTAATCCGGATTTTGGTGGTCCAGTGCTGGACAAGAAGAACGGTCCGGTCAGTCCGCTGCCCATAGTGAGACGCTTGAGAACGCAAAAGCCCACCAAACGCCATCCAGTGAAATAGGTTGGGGGAATGTGGTATGTCTGTAAAGTTTCGTGCCTTGTCCAGCAGATGGAATCATCTCTTTTGAACCGTGTTTTATATGATGCCAGTCCCTTTTATATCGATGATATTGCTGTCCCTGTGGGAAATGTGTGGCGTTGTATGGGCGGCCTCGCTAGCGTAAATAGAATGACCGACGCTTGGGTGAAGGTCTACAGGTTTTACCTTGTCTATGGGGCCAATATTAGAGTAGTAGGGTGTGATGATGTCGGCCGTTGTAAGCGGTGTGATGCGCCGCGTCGTTGCGCAACCGCCTGGACGGCAGGACGGGTTGCACAAACACAATGAGACTCGAACGCCCAATGGGTTGCGGGCCACTAATGAAAGGGATGGAACGATGCGGTTTATTGCGCTATTGATGGCAGCTCTGTTGGTTGTTTCATGCGGGAAAAGTGAGCCCCCTACCCATGCTGCACAGGAGGGGAGGCCGTGATGCAGTTTCCCATGACGGTTTCAGGCACCTTGGGTGTTGAAATCATCTCGGGGGATGAGTATGTGAACGGCACCGCAGTAGTGGATGGAAAAAGTGATATCGTCTTTATAAAAGATCTGAGTGTGATAAGGCAGGCTTGGGTATTACGGAGGATAATCCCCTGTTTCAAGGGGAGGCCTGGTTTGCTCTGGATAAATCTCATGAGTTCCCGCAGTTGGGGGAAGATATGTTCTCGGTGACAGACCTCCATCTGTCATTTGGGTGTGCTGAACGATATTGGGGTGACCCGCTTGGGGATCGCCTCTTTCTCATCCAACGCTATCCCACACCCAGGGTGATCGCGTAGCGCTTGACGGATGTTCCTGATAACGCCTCCTAGGCCTGGGCCTTTTCCATACTATATTGCCGCCCCTAGGGGACGCCCACAGGGGGGGCATCGAATGCGCGGGGTTAGGGTGGTGGCGGCCAGCTGTGCCAAGATTGAGATGGAAAATAGCCAGAGCGTAGTCATGATATTTTTGTGGAAAAGGGCGGGCAGAATAGAGGTCAACATCCTGGTCAACGCGACCAGACCAAAGGGCAAAAGGGACTCTCAAGGCTTGGTTGAGGCCGCTTCGCTGTTCCACTTGTCCTCGTACCCACTAGACTCATTTTGAAGTTGATGAATCGCCAGCTCTTATGTCCCAGGGCGATAGGCTGAACGGGACCGATCAAATTTTGACCAATCTGCTTTACAAGTGCGAGGGCCACCGCCGGTCGGGTCCGACCCCCAACCGGAGGGCAATGGTGGTGAAGAGGCGCGGAGCGGCTAGTGAACGGCGCGGGAGGGCGGGTAGCCGAGCAGGGTGAGCCAGTCGGGTGCCGCATTGCCGGTGAGGGACTGGTGGGC
>QKFD01000083.1 GCA_003251535.1 Chromatiales bacterium
TGATGAGGATCACCTCTGGGTCCCACAGCAGCACCTGCTCGAAGTTGAGGGGGGCGAAGTCGCGCAGTTCGCCGGCTACGTTGTGGCCGCCGGCGCGTTGGATGGCGCGATCGAAGGGGGTGCCGCCTACCATCGGTCGCAACGGCTCCAGGCTCATCAGGTAGAGTACCCGCGGGCGGTGCGATGGGTTGCCGAGGGCCTGCTCTAGCCGCTCTCCCTCTGTCTCGAAGCGGGCGATCAGCTGCTCGGCCCGCGCCTGCTTACCGGTGACGGCACCGGCCAGGCGGGCCCAGGTGAAGAAGTCCTCCTCGCCGTGGACGCCCGTGATCCCCACCACCTTGAGACCGGCCTGCTCGATGGGTTCATAGAGGCCGGCGCCGATCTGGATGGTCTGAAATACCAGCTCGGGCTGTGTTGCCAGCAGTGCCTCTACGTTGGGGGCGAACCAGCCGTTGCTGGTGGCGTCGGGGAGGGTGCCGGCCCGTGGGTAGAGTTTGCCCAGTAGCCCCTGACGGATGAGGCGGGTGGCGAATGCGCTGCTCGCCACCAGACGGGCGTCGCTATCGTCTACGGTGAGGAGGCTGCGTACCGCTGGTGGCAGGTAGGCGATGCGTTGGGGCGGTGCGGCCAGCTCCAGGGTGACGCCGCGCTGATCGGTCAGCTCCAGGGTGTGGCCGGCGGGGGTGGCCAGTAGGCCGGCCAAGAGCAGGGGGATGGGGCTGGGTCGATGGGGGGCCATGGTGTGCTCCGTAGGTTAGGCGGTCGGCGGGCGCCGACGGCGCTCGAAGAGGGGGATGAAGCTCTGCTGGTGGGTGCCTGCGTGGTTTACCTCCACCCGGTGGAGATCGATGCCATAGAGCCGGCTCAGGCTCTCCTCCTGCATCACCGTCGCGGTCGGCCCCACCAGGGGGGGCTGATCGGGCAGTAGCAGCATCGCCCGATCGGCCACTGCCAGGGCGTGCTGCGGCTGGTGGGTGGTGAAGAGCACCGTGAGGCCGCGCTCATCTGCCAGCCGGCCGATGAGCGCCAGGATGGCCGCCTGGTTGCGCAGGTCGAGCGCCGCCGCCGGCTCGTCGAGGATCAGGATCTCCCCCTCCGAGGCGAGGGCGCGGGCCAGCATCACCATCTGCCGTTGACCGCCGGAGAGTTGGGTCACCGGCCGCTCTGCCAACCCCTCCAACCCCAACTCGGCGAGGGCGGCGCGGGCGATGGCGTGGTCCTGCCGCCCCGGTGTCTGCCACAGTCCCAGGTGGCGGGCCCGCCCCATCAGCACCATCTCCAACACGCTGTAGGGGAAGGGGGGGGCGAAGAGCTGGGGCACAAAGGCGAGCGGGCCGTGGCAGGTCAGCTGCCCTTCGCGCGGGGTGAGGAGGCCGAGCAGCAGGTTGATCAGGGTGGTCTTGCCGCGACCGTTGGGGCCGAGCACCGCCAGCACCTCGCCCCGGCGCAGTTCGGCGTCGATGTGGCGCACTATCCACTCCCCCGGTCGGTACCAGTGGCCGATCCCCTCCAGCCGCAGGGCGCTGGTCTCGCTCACTCCGCACCCCCCAGGCCGCCCTCGCGGCGGCGCCAGAGCAGGTAGGCGAAGAGCGGGGTGCCCACCAGGGCGGCGAGCAGCCCCACCGGCAGCTCTTGGGCGGTGAAGCCGCGCGCCAGGCCGTCGATGGCGAGCATGAAGAGCCCCCCCAATAGGGCCGAGATGGGGAGCAGGGTGCGGTGGTCGGGGCCGGTGAGGATGCGCGCCAGGTGGGGGATCACCAGCCCCACCCAGCCGATGGTGCCGGAGACCGCCACCTGGGCCGCCACCATCAGGGTGACCAGGCCGAGGGCGGTCCAGCGGGTGCGCTCCACCGCCACCCCCAGGCCGCGGGCGTCGTGGTCGCCCAGGGAGAGGAGGTTGAGGCGCCAGCGCATCCGGTGGAGTAACAACCCCGCCAGCAGTAGCGGCGGGGCCAGTAGCGCCAGCCGCCGGTAGTCGAGCTGGGAGAAGCTGCCCATCAGCCAGTAGACGATGCCGGGTAGCTGCGCCTCCGGATCGGCGGCAAAGACCACCAGCCCCACCAGGGCCGAACAGAAGGTGCCGGTCACCAACCCGGCCAGCACCAGGGTGGTGATGCGGCTGGCGTGGCTGGCCCGACTCATGGCGAAGACCGCCAGCAGCGCCAGCAGGCCGGCGCCGAAGGCGGAGCCCACCACCACCACGGAGGGGAGGGCGAACAGCAGCGCCACCACCCCGCCGAAGGAGGCGCCGCTGGAGATGCCGACGATGTGGGCGTCCACCAGCGGGTTGCGGAACAGCCCCTGGAGGGTGGCCCCCGCCATCGCCAGTGCCATCCCCACCAGCACGGCGCCCACCACCCGCGGCAGTCGCAGTTGTAGCACCACCAGCCGCTCCACTTCGCTGCCGACTGGGGTGGTGGTGGGTAGCGGTAGGAGTTGATCGCCCAGGATCGCCGCCACGCTGCTAAACGGCACCGGGTAGCGCCCCATGCCGAGGGAGGCGATGACGAGTAGCACCAGCAGTAGCCCGAGGAGGGCGTACCAGAGGCGGGGGGCGTGGCTGAAGTTGGGGATGGGCATCGTGGTCGTGGGGGTGGGTGGCGGCCCTCCGGCCGCCACCTGCTTTAGAAGCGCCAACTGAGGGTCGCCTTGACGCTACGCCCCTTCTCATAGGTGAGGGCGTAGGCGTTGGACGACTGGTAGCTGGCGTAGCGCTCGTCGGTGAGGTTCTCCACGCCGAGGTCGGCGCGCAGCGATTCGCTGGGGCTCCAGCTCAGGAAGAGGTCATGCCGCACCCAGCTCTCCCGCTGCCGCTCGATGGTGTCGTCGTAGTCCTGCGCGGCGGTGGCGGTGCCGCTCCAGAGTAGCGAGAGGCGGTCGCCGTCGAACCAGTAGCGGCCCTTGAGGTTGAGCTGATCCGGCGGTGAGAAGAGATCTTCACCGCTGTCGTCATCCTCCACCCGTAGTCGGCTGTAGGTAGCACTCAGGTCCCACTGGCCGCGGCTATAGCTCCCCTCCAGCTCGATGCCGCGCCGCTTGGCGTTGCTGACGTTCTGGTACTGCAAGATGGGGCGGGTGCCGAGCACCGGGTGGGTGTAGCTGCCGATCACCTTGCCCTCGATCAGATCCTCCACCCGCTCGTCGTAGAGGGTGATGGCGAAGCCGGCGCGGTCGTCGCTGGCGAACAGCCCCTCCCGCTGGTAGTGGGCCCCTAGCTCCAGGGTGCGGGCGGTCTCCGGATCGAGATCGGGGTTGGCGGCGAAGTTGGCGTAGTACTGGTTGCCGCTCAGGTTCTGGTACATCTCATTCAGCGAGGGGGCGCGGAACGCCTCGCCGTAGCTGGCGTAGAGGCCGAGGTGCGGTGTCGCCTGCCAGTGCAGCGCCAGTTTGGGGGAGAGGTGGGCGTCGTCGCTATCGGCCTCGGTGCCGCTCTCTTTGTGGGCGGTGTAGCGGTCCCAGCGGGCGCTGGGGATGAGTCGCCAGTGATCGCCGAGGGCGATCTCATCCTGGAGGAAGAGGCCGTAGACGGTCTGGCGACCATCCGGCAGCACCCCGTTGGGGGCGCCGGCGGAGCGCGCCTGCTGTTCGTCGCGGTAGAGATCACCACCGTAGCTGAGCCGGTGGCTGCCGAGCCGCAGGGTCTGTTGCAGGCCGCCGCCCACGGTGTCGGTCTCGCTGCTGGTGGCCGGCAGTGAGGCGCTGGGGTTGGGGTCCGCCTGGCGTTCGGTGACGGTGTGGTAGAGGTGGGCGGTGACCGCCCGCTCACCGTTGGCGCCGAGCAGGGTCATGTGGGCGACATCCTCGTTCTGGCGCGTGGTGTGCTCCTGCTCCATGGGGAAGTCGTTGTTGCCCTGCGGGTTGTTGGGGCGCAGCGCCGTCTCTTGGAAGTACTGGTGGGAGAGTTCAAAGCGCAGCCGGTCGCTGGCCTGGATGCCGATCTTGGCCAACACGCTATCGCTATCGCCGTCGTTGGGCTCTAGGGTGCCGCCGCCCCCTTGATCGATCTCACCCCACTCCCGCCGGGTCGCCGCCAGTAGCCCATCCACCGCCCCACTGCGGCCAAATAGGCGGAAGTGGAGGTGGCTCGACTCATCGGCGCTCTCGCCACCGCCCCGCACCTCGCCGCCGAAGCCATCCCCGCTCGGTAGCAGATCGGTGGCGGAGAGGGTGCGGAAGGCCATCACCCCGCCCAGGCCGCCGCTGCCGTAGAGCGAGGAGGCGGAGCCGCGCACCACCTCCACCCGAGAGATCAGATCGGGATCGATGGCCAGGGGGGAGAGGATGCCGCTGCCGCTCTGGTCGTTCCGGCGGGCGTCGTCCACCAGCAGGATGATGTGGTTACCGTAGTGGCCGCGGATGGTGGGGATCTGGCCGACGGCGCGCGGGCCGCCGCCAAAATCGACCCCGGGTAGCTCCTCTAGCACCTCGGAGACCGTGCTGGCCTGGCGCTCGTCGATGTCGTCGCGGGTCACCTCGCTCACCGCCGCCGGCAGGTCACCCAGTTTGTTCTCGGTGCGGGTGGCGGTGATGACGATGGTGCCTAGATCCTCTGCGGTGGCCGCCAGTGGTGCCAGTAGGGCAAGCGCGATGGCGGCGGTGAGTGGCCGCCGACGCAGAGGGGAGCGGTACAGGATCATGGAGTGGGCCTCTTATAGTTATGGTCACAGGTGAGCGGGGTGGTTGAACCCGTGCCGGCGGGGGCCAGCAGGGGGCTAAGGCGCCACCAGAGCAGCGGTAGGGCGCACAGCTCGGGCAGCAGGATGTAGCTAAAGGTGAGGGCCGGCTGGTTGAGCTGGAGGCCGAGCGCCATCAGCGGCAGGCCGATCCCCCAGAGCACGGCGCTATCCACCAGCGCCACGCTGGCAAAGCCGCCTCCCGCCTGGAGGGCGCCGCGCTGGAGGGCGTTGATGAAGCGCACCGGCAGGGTGAGGGCCATGAGCGCCACCGCAGCGCCCCACCAGGGGCCGGAGAGGCCGTAGAGCCGCTGGCCGAGGGGTTGGCCGATGGCCAACAGCAGCGCGGCCAGCAGTAGCAGCGGCGGCAGGCCGTAGCGCAGCAGCTGGCGCAGTAGCGGGGTGATCTCCGTTGGCGGGACGCCGCCGAGGCGGAAGGCGAGGAAGCGGAACAGCGCCAGCGCCGGCATGAAGAGCAGCAGCGCCAGGGCGCTGCCGGCGGAGTAGGCGGCCAGTCGATCGAGATCGAGCGGGGCGATGAGGGTGGTGGCAAACAGCACCATCCCCAGCAGGGCAAATAGCTGGTTGGCCAGCACCCGCTTCGCCTCCCAGCCGCACTGGCCGAGGAAGCCGCGCAGCCACTGGGTGGTGGGGCGGCGTAGCGGTGTGGCGAGGTGGCGGTGCAGGCGGGCGAGGGACCAGAGGCTGCCGGCCAACAGGACACCGAAGGTGGCGAGAAAGGCGCCGGCAAACCCCAGCCCGAGGGCGAAGATAAAGAGGGCATCGAGCAGGGCATTGAGCCCCACCTCAGTCAACTTCCAGCGCAGCACTGCCACCCCATCGCCGAGGGCGTGCAGCGCCATCACCGCCACCGCGGCGAGAAAACGGAACGGCGTGGCCAGGGCGTACCAGAACAGCGCCTCGGCGGCGAGTTCGGCCACCGTTGGATCTGCGGTGACCCAGTGGGCGAGTTGCGGGTAGAGCAGGAGACCGACGGCGGTAACCAGCAGCCCGAGCAGCAGCGCCACCGCCAGGGCGCCGTGGGCCGCCTCGGCGGCACGCCCCTCACGGGCGGCGCCGGCCACCACCACCGAGGTGACCGAGCCGAGCGCCATCATCAACACCGCATCCAGCAGCGCCACCCGCAGCGGCACGCCGTAGGCGGCGGTCGCCTCGGTGCCGAGGGTGGCGACCATCACCAGATCGGTCTGGAGGATCAGCGGCGGGGCGGCGAAGCTGAGGAGGATCGGCAGATAGCCGCGGCGCAGATCCTGCAATTTCATTGGGGGATGGGCGACCAGCCGGGGAAGTTATCCAGCTCAAAGCCCGGCAGGGTGAACCAGCCGAACCCCCCCTCTGGTGGCGGCAGCGGCTCCTCTAGGGAGAGGCACTCCACCTCGCGGCCACCCGTCACGGTGTGGCACTTCCACGCCACCACCAGCTCCGGGAGTTCGGCGCTGCCGAGGGCGATGCCGCCGTTGGGTCCACGGTCACCCATCGCCCAGCGCGCCGCGGAGGCGGCCATCAGCGAAAGGGTCAGCTGTGGGCTGAGGCGGTCGGCAAAGGGGGACTGTTGCAGCCAGCGGTGGACCCAGAGGTAGTAGGTCCAGTTCATGGAGAGCTGGCGCTCGGCCGCCCAGGCCATGAAGGGGCGGAAGATGGCCAGCCCATCTGGGCCACTCAGGCTGAGCAGTTCGGGGCAGATGTCGAATAGGGTGTGCCAGTAGGCGCGCAGGCTGGTGTCGAGACGGACAAAGGCGCGCGAGTCACGGGCAAACTCCCCTTGGCGGGCCGGCACCATTAGGGCGTCCAGCAGATCGCTCTCCAGCAGGGCGGTGCGGATCTCAGGCGATGCGGGCATGGCGCAGCTCCGGGGTGGGGGTGAATATCTGCCGCAGGGCGCTGAGGTCCTGGACGATGGCGTCGTACTCGATCTGGTCGTCGCGCTCGTAGGTGAGGGTGGCACCGGGGCGGTCGAAGCGGTCGCGGTAGCGCTCCAGGAAGGCGAGGGTGTCGGCCCCGAGGGCGCGGTCGTGGGTATCGAGGGTGATGGTGGGGGCGAGGATCGAGGCGTTATAGCCCCCCACATGGAAGTGGTTGGTGGCGTCGATCACCGGCTCCCACTCCGTTAGATCGACCCCGCAGTTGCGTTGGCCGCAGACCGCGTTGGAGGCGTCAAACAGCACCCCGGCGCCGGTGTCGCGGGCGATCTGCTGGAAAAACCAGGGGGCGTCGCGGCCGTTGTCCATGATGGAGGGGTAGTTCTCCAGCAGTAGCCGTTGGCCAAGCTGCTCCTGCCACCACGCCACTCGGGCGCGCATCGCCTCGTAGTCGCGCCGGTACTCCGGCTCCGCCAGGTGGTAGAGCTGGCGCCCCTCGTGGGTGAAACGGGCGACGTGATCGGAGACGTAGATGGGGCGGAGTACCTCGATGTAGCGGCGTAGGCGGGCCGCCATCTCCACTAGGGTCGCCTCGTCGTTCTCCAGGAATTTGGAGAACATGATGTGGAAGCCCACCGGGCAGTCAAAGGCGGCCGCCAGCTCAGCGGGCGGCACCTGGAGAAAGTTGTCGATCAGCAGCTCGCAGTAGTCGATGTGTCGCTCTGCGATCAGCTGTTGGACCAGTTCGAGGGTGGGTCCCAGGGTGAAGTTAAAACCAATGCGCATCGCCTGCCTCCCTTCAGCCACCGCCGGGGGGTGGAGTGGAAAACGAGAAGTGGGGTGGGGGTCAGTCCGGCCCCGAGATCAGGGGTGTCCCCCGATCGGCGCCAATCGGGGGACGGTGGGGCGCACCTCTAATGCCGGTGTCTCCCAGGGCGGGAGTGGGGGACCGGCACGCTCAAGGGGCGCCCCTGGGGGCGAGTGATCAGTTCACACCCAGCGGGGCGCAGCAGGAGCCGCAGCACCAGCCGGCACGACCAGGGACAGCGATAGAGCGCTTGGCATTGACTTTGATCTTCATCCGTATCTCTCCTGATTATGGGTTTTTTCCAAGCCACGGTGACGGACCGTGGCGGGGCCCCTGTCTCAAGAAGCGTGCCAGGCGCTGGAGGCGCTATTTACTGGGGTTGCGAATAGATCGGGGCGGGGTGGGGTGTGGCAAATCGCAGGCGGGGCGCGGCAAATGGCCCGGTGGGTGGGGGGGGCGATGGTGGTGGCGGGCGCCCCTACTCCGGGGCTGCGGCCACCTCCTCGCTCGGTCGGTGTGCGGTGGGGGCGCGCAGCAGTAGCAGTAGGGGGATGGCGGCGAGGGTGATCCACATCATGAAGCGGAACTCCTGTAGGTAGGCGAGCAGACTCGCTTGACGCTCCACGACACTGTTGAGGGTCACGAGGCCCGCTGTGGAGTGGATGTTGTAGATCCCCTGTTCCACCGCCTGACGCATGGCAAAACGCAGGGGGGTGAGGTAGCCGGCAAAGGCGGCATGGTTGGCCTGGATATTGTGGGCCAGCCCGGTGATGACCCAGGAGATGCCGATGCTGCTGCCGAGGTTGCGCATCAGGCTGTAGAGGGCGGTGCCCTCGTTGCGCAGCTGGGGTGGCAGGGTGGCGAAGCTGACGGTGGAGAGGGGGACAAAGAGAAAGCCGAGCCCCAACCCCTGGAGGATGCCGGTGTGGATGATCGTCAGGCCAGGGGTCTGATCGGTGAAGCCGCTCATCTGCCAGAGGGAGAGGGTGGTCAGGAGTAGGCCGAACAAGATCTGGTAGCGGGGATCGATCCGCCCCGCCAACCGACCAACGGTCAGCATAGCGAGCATGGTGCCGATGCCGCGGGGGGCCAGCAGCAGACCCACATCGATCACCGGATAGCCCATCAGCTGCTGCATGAATGGTGGTAGCAGCGCCATGGTGGCCAGCAGGATGACGCCGACCACAAAGATGAGCAGCAGCCCGACACTGAAGTTGCGATCACGGAAGAGCGCCGGCTCCAGAAACGGGCGCGGGTGGGTGGCCATGTGGACGAGAAATAGATAGAGGCCGAGGAGCGCCAACACCCCCTCCATAACCACCTCGCCGCTGGTGAACCAGTCGAGGGACTGGCCGCGGTCGAGCATCATCTGTAGGGCGCCGATGGCGATGCTGAGGAGGCTAAAACCCAGTAGGTCAAAACGGCGCTGCTGGGTGGGGCTCTCATGCAGATAGGTGGTCAGGCCAAACCAGGTGAGTAGGCCGATGGGGAGGTTGATGTAGAAGACCCAGCGCCAGTTGTAGTACTCCGTTAACCAGCCACCGAGGGAGGGGCCGAGGATGGGTCCCACCATCACCCCCATGCCCCACAGTGCCATGGCGCGGCCGTGTTGTTGGCGCGGATAGCTATCCAGCAGCACCGCCTGGGAGAGGGGGACCAGACTGGCGCCAAACACCCCTTGCAGCAGACGGAACAGGACCATCTGGTTCAGGCTCTGGGCGGCGCCGCAGAGTATCGAGGCGAGGGTGAAGCCGACCACGGCGGCGATGAAGAGCCGCTTGCGGCCGAGACGCGCCGAGAGAAAGCCGGTGAGCGGCATGGCGATGGCCGCGGCGACGATATAGGAAGTGAGCACCCAGGCGATCTGGTCCTGGGTGGCGGCCATGCTCCCCTGCATGTGGGGCAGGGCGACGTTGGCGATGGTGGTGTCGATCGCCTGCATGATGGTCGCCAGCATCACCGAGAGGGTGAGCATGAGGCGCCGGCTATCGGCAGGTGGAGGTGGTGGGTGTGGCATGGCGGATCAGAGCCAACTTCCCAGTCGGTGGTGCCGCTGGCCGGTGTCGATCTTCACCTCGGCACTGAAGCCGGCGCGCAGTCGCGGCAGGTCCGGGGTGAGGCGGAGGCGGATCCGTACCGGCAGCCGCTGGGCGATCTTCACCCAGTTACCGGTGGCGTTCTGCGCCGGGATGACCGAGAACTCGGCGCCGGTGGCCGGGCTTAGGCTCTCCACCTCGCCGCTGAACTGCACCCCTGGGTAGGTATCCACGGCGACCGCCACTCTCTGACCCGGTTGGACGTAGGTGAGATCGGTCTCTTGATAGTTGGCCTCCACCCATAGGTCATCGTCGGCGACTAGGGCCAGCGCCGTGACCCCCGCGGCTAAATATTGGCCCGGTTGGGGCGGTTGGCTCACCGCGCCTGAGCGTGGTGCGCGGATCTCGGTGCGTTGCAGATCCAGCTCTGCCTGCGCCCGCTCCGCCTCCGCTGAGAGGTAGGCGGGGTAGTGCTCCAGGGGGGCACTGGCACTACCTCCGAGGTTGGCGGCAATGCGCTGGAGATCCTCTTTGAGGCTGGCCAGCTGGTGGGCGGTCACCTCGGTCTCTTGGCGCGCCTGATCGATGGCGGCGCTGGAGACAAACTGTTTGGCCAGCAGATCCGCTTGGCGCCGCTGCTCCTTTTTGGCGTAGTCGAGGCGGACCTCGGTGAGGGCGATCTCCGCCTGCTTTTCGCGGTAGCTGGCCTGTAGGGCGGCAAACTCGGTCTTCGCCTGCTCCAGGTGGGCGGTGGCCCGATCCAGTGCCACCTGGAATGGCGCGGTGTCGAGCTTGAACAGTATTTGACCGGCGCTCACCTGCTGATTCTCTTGGACCATCACCTGCGCCACGCTGCCGGCCAGTTGGGTGCTGATGGGGATGGTGGTGGCCTTGATGTAGGCGTTGTCGGTGGTGACGTAGCGGCCACCCAACAGATAGAGGGTGGCGGCCAGCACTATGGCCAACAGGGGCACCACCAACAGCAGGAGGCGCCGCAGGCGAGGGGTGGGCGATGGGGTGGGATCCATGGCTGTCAACGACCTGTGAGGTTATCGCGCATCGCCTTGAGGACGGCGCGGAGGGTGTCGGCCTGCTGCGGATCGACCCCCCGCAGGGCCACGGCGTAGTTGCGCTGGGCCGCCTGGCGGATCGCCTTCAGCTGTGGGGCGGCGGCGCGGGTGAGGTGGAGCTGGTAGGCGCGGCGGTCGTGGGGATCGGGCCGTCGCTCCACTAGGCCGCGCCCCTCCAGCTGATCGATCAGGCGGGTCAAGGTGATAGGTTGTATCTCCAGCAGATCGGCCAGTTCGCCCTGCCGAATCCCCTCGCTACGCGCCACATGGGCCAACGCCCGCGCTTGCGCCAGGGTGAGGCTGCCGCTCGCTTCCAACTGCTGCTGAAAGGCCCTGCGCATCAGACGGGAGACGTCAGCCAGTAGGAAACCGAGGGGGTCGTCTTGGGTCGGCATAGTGGATGGCTAGTGAATTAGTAAGTATTGCTTACTATAGACAGTACTCATTATTTGGTGCAAGCCTGGCTTGTGGGGGCGTGGTACCACCTGGGGGTCGGTGAGATGGGGCGGTGTGATGGCGATTCGAGATCGGTCAGTACCTCCGCCCTGGGGCGGTGGTGTGAGCACTGGGGGGCGTTGTCAGCCCTGGGATGGACTAAGGGGGGTCACAACGGGTAACAGACACACACCTGTTGAGTGGAGGTTTCTCGCATGAGATGGGCCGAGGTCAAATCTAACGCACCCTTGAGCAGGATAAGTTGGCCATCGCACCAGACGGCAAGCGCACGGGCAAGGATATATAGAAAGGCCTCGTATCTGAGCGATGTCGTGCCTACGGGGGGAACCCTTTGGCGTTCAGAAAGCGCTGTCTCAGGCGCTCTGAGTCGATCGCGTCTGCCCTATAACACTGGATCGGGAAGGCGATTATCTGCCAGCCGAAATGCTCCTCTATCCGCTGCGGTTCACACCCCTCAAGCATGAGTTGTGAGCTGATCTCTGAGTTCACGTGCGCCGGGGTTGGCGAGGCCATGCCCCAGTAACGTAACGGGTTGGCTGCGACAACGGCGGAGGCGGTCAGCACCTTTATTTTGGGCGGTCGAGACATGGCAGGAGAGTGTTGGGTGGTGCGGTATTGGGGGGGATAGCGGGCGTCCTGGATGGGTATATCGCAGGGTCTAACCATCTACAACTCACCTATAGGAAATCCCCCTTTCTATGGCGATAACTAGGGATTTTATAAGGGTAAAATGCGGCGGAGATAGGGAAGGTCTCTAGTGCATCGATACAGTGATCTCACCCTCTCTTTCCAGAGGCCACTCTCGCCTCGGCAGGTTGTTTTTACCCCATGTGTTGGGGGCGCCGCACGCCCTTGGCGCGCAGGGGATAGTGGTGTGCCCGGCTAGCGGCGGTCCGGATCGGGAGGCCCTATAGAACGCCTATTGCACCGTTGACAACGCCGTCTTGAAGTGGCTAAGGTGGCTCCACTTAAATAGACGAACTTGTCGGTTTATCTGATGCGAGAGTACTCGGCCAAGGCGATGGTCACTCGGGAGCGTATCCTTGAGGCCGCCAATGAACTGTTCTATGCGGGGGGGTTTAACGCCACCGGCGTGGATCGCATCATCGCCGCGGCGGGGGTCACCAAGGGTAATTTCTTCTACCACTTCAAAAACAAGGAAGAGCTGGCGACTGCCGTTTTGGATTGGCACCGTGATCTGGCCCTAGCAGAGCTGGATGTAGCCAACCTAGTGAGCCAGCCCGCAGCCGGGGAGGCGCTCATGACCCTGCTGCGGCGGATGGCCAAGCGGATGTTGGGGGGAGAGCTGTGCCCTGTGCGTGGCTGTTTTTTTGGCAACTTTGCGTTAGAGCTGGCGGTAGGGAGTGAGCCGGTACGGCGTAAGGTGTTGGAGATCTTCGATCACTTTCGCTCCCTATTGCGGCAGCTTATTGAGCGTGCCCAGGCGGCGGGGGAGGTGCGCTCAGAACTCGATCCAGAGCGGACTGCGGGGCTGATTTTGGGGCTGATGGAGGGGGCGGTGCTACTGGATAAGGCAAGTCAGGCCCCGCGGGAGGTCAACTCGGCTATCGACTTCATAGCCAGCTATCTGGGGCTGTGATTTTTTTTCATCTATTTATAAACGGACTAGTCTGTTTTGTATGAGGAGATCGCTACCATGAACTCGATCGCTGTCGCCAAAAGAGAGGGGGACCTACCGGTGTTTACTGGCGCCGGTAGCGTCCTGGCCATGGGGGTGTCGATGCACTCCCCCTTCTGGGGGGGAAGTGCGGTGAGGCAGAGTATTTGTTTGGCCGGTAAGGGGATAAAACAGCACCCATTGGTACCTTCAACCCCCGAGAGACGCGGGGTGATGGGGATCTCCAAGCCTCATCGGCTGGCGGGGGGGTGCATATGAGGCGCCTCCATGCGGCAAGAGAGAGAGACTGCCCCATTGGGGGAGCTGCGGGCCGTCGCCCTATCGCTCGTGGGGCGTTCCGCTATCGCTCTATAGATATGGGGGTGGGGCGATGAGCGGTCCCAACCTCTACGCCAGCGGGCTCGCGGTGGGTGGATGCCTCATGCTCATGATCGGGATCGGCCATCTCTTCTTGCCGACCTGGGGATATGACCCGGCACTGGTGGCCAGCCTGGGGGCGCCGCTGGCGGATCACTTCTACTACCTCGCTACCTACGCCCTCTGTGCCTTTTTCCTCACCCAGGGGGGTCTCTCCCTCTGGTTGGCCTGGCGGCCCCCTTCCCGCACTGGGCTGGCGGTGGCCACTGCCTTAGCGATCTGGTGGTGGGGGCGGCTCTATCTGGAGGGGCGCTATCCCGTGGTGGTGGCGCTATTTGGCATCGAGCGGCCGACCTCGCTCCTCACGGTGGTCATCGGCCTGGCAGCGTTGGCCTACTCGGCCACCGTGGGGGCCGGTGTCCGCTTGTGGCGGCAGGGGGTTGCCCTGTGAGCCGCCTAGTCTCTGCCATGGTGGCTCCGGAGTTTGCTGTTGCCGATGTCTTCGGTGTGCCGGTAAGGCTTGCCGACTATCGTGGCCAGCGCTTGCTGCTCTCTTTCTATCGCTACGCCTCTTGCCCTCTGTGCAATCTGCGGGTGCATGAGCTGCTGCAACACCATGCCGAGTGGTAGGCGCGAGGGCTGCATCTAATCGCCATCTTTGAATCTCCAGCGGAGCAGATCCATCGCTATCTGGATCGGCACGCGGTCCCTTTTCCCATCGTTCCTGATCCCCAGCGTCAGCTCTATCGTGCCTACGGTGTGCAGCCCTCCTGGGCCGGCTTTCTGCGCGCCTGGACGCGCCACTTGCCCATGGTGTTTGAGGCGGTGGTACGCAAGCGGTTCTTGCCAGGGAGTATGGAGGGGGATTGGGCCATGGTCCCCGCGGATTTTCTCATTGGCCCGGATCTACGGATCGCCGAGGCCTTTTACGGCCACCACATCGGTGATCACCTGCCCATCTCCCGCATAGAGCGGTTTCTCGATCGGACGACTGCATCCTCTTGACCACCCAGCAACAGCAACGTAACAGGAGAGCCCCATGATCATCAGCAGAGAGCTTGATACCCGTGGCATGACCTGCCCATTGCCCATCCTTAAGACCAAGAAGATGATGACGGAACTCGGTAGCGGTGAGCTGCTCAAAGTGCTCTCCAGCGATCCGGGATCAGTCAAAGACATGGAGGCCTTCTGCCGCCAGACCGGCACCGAGTTGGTGGAGTCTCAGCAAGGGGGAGAGGCCTACAGCTTTATTCTGCGTAAGGTGTAGACCCCGCCCGATCATCCTGCTCCGGCCGATACCCTTTGGGATCGGCCGGGGCTCATTAAGGGAGTACGCATGATTAAGATCAGCATCCTCTACCCCAATCGTGAGGGTAGCCGTTTCGATATGGAGTACTACCTGAATGTCCATATGCCCCTCTCCATCGAATGCCTCTCTCCAGCCGCCGGGTTTGTCGGCGTCACGGTGGAGCAGGGGGTGAGTGGCGCAGAGCCCGGCTCTTCGCCGGCCTACATCGCCATGTGCGACTATCTCTTCGACTCCCTTGACGACTTCATGGCTGCCTTCTTGCCCCATGCCGAGCGGCTGCAAGGGGACATACCCCGTTATACCGATCTGACTCCGGTGATTCAGGTGAATGAGATCAAGATTCAGCGTTGGGTCGGCAGCGATTGAGACGCAGAGGCCGCTCTGTATGGGCGGGACTGTGGCGCGGTGAGAGGGCGATCAGGAGAGAGGCCTCACCCATGGTGCTTGGACGGCAGAGGTGCAGCGCGGCGATAGGCCCAGGGGATGGGCGCGGCGGTACGGCAAAGTATATTTTGGGGCTGCGGAAGAATACTTGATAGGGAAATGGCAATCTTTGGAAGCGCTCTTCTCGTGTCTCTTCTGCGTTGCTGAACACCATGAACGGCCGAACAACACAATGGCATCAAGCCGTCTGAAGGGCGCGGGTCAAGTGGGGCGCTACCTGCACGGGGCAGTTTTTGCCTGATATGCAGTGACCCCGGCTCAGATGAACACCGCAAGGTTTGGGCATCAGCGGGCGCACGGAGCACACAAAAAAAACAGAGGCTTGCCGCAAGCGCCGGCAAGCCTCTGTTTATCTTTTCCCCTCTTGTCTACCCCGTGGAGTGAGGGGCATCACTTGAGGGATAGCCAGTCGTTGTCTACCCACCATTCCCTTTAGCCCCATACCCTCTTGGAGGTCTCCAATGCCCGAATCGGAGACGGAAAGCAGGAGGCCTTACCTACAGGAAGCGGGGTAGCGCTGCTGTACCAAAAATCACCGGGACGACCACGACCATTCCAGAACCAGCTTTTGGCGAGCTTACGTGCATCGCCTGCCGTCCACTTCAGGGGTTGGATGGATGCCAAACAGATCTGGCGGGTCATCCAACCGCTGCGCTTTAGCCTAAAGGCTGCTAAGTGATATACGGCCACATCGCGGCGCTGTGATTCAGGTCACCGTAGGGGGCTGCAAATAGGGAAGCAGACCTCAACAGAGGGGCGGACACGGAAAAACGATCGTTTTGTTGGGGCCCCGGAGTACCGGGGAGGGAGGGGGGGCACTGCTGGAGGTCTCTCCTTGTGGTGCGCTGGGGGCTTGGGCCGATTCCAGCACTGGGGTCACTGGCTGTGCGTACAGCGTGCCCGTCATAAGCAATCCTGAGAGAAGAGTAGAGACAACCCATCTATGCATTAAAGAATTTAACATGATATACCCCTTCTTAGTGGGTTGCCAAAGCACCCACTTTTGTCCATTAAGGTTCCCATCCAACACAATCACCCACGGCTTTACTAGCTATTTGTGCCGTTGATAGAGAGATTTGCCAGGAAAGTGTGGGATATTTTTTACACACGATCAAGTATGGTTCTGAACAGTAGGGCGCCGGCACGTAGGCCGTGAGCGAATGTGAAATTTTCCTCTTGGCAACCGCGTCCAGCCTGCTAGAATCGGTTCCGAACCAACTTTCACAAAGATGACTACCATGGCACGGAAGCCCAGACTCAGACTCCCTGATATCCCTCAGCACGTCGTGCAGCGCGGTAACAACCGCCAGCAGTGCTTCTTCCAGGACGACGATTTCGCCTTCTATCTTGAGTGCCTGCGTGTGGCCGCGCAACAGCATTGTTGCGAGCTACATGCCTACGCCCTCATGCCCAACCATGTGCATTTATTAGCTACTCCCCGCCATCCGGAGGGGGTGGGCCTGATGATGCAAGCCATTGGGCGACGCTATGTACGTTATGTCAACCGCGTGCATCGCCGTAGTGGCACCCTTTGGGAGGGACGCTACCGCGCCAGTGCGGTGGAGGCGGCCAACTATTTTCTCGCCTGTGCCCGCTTCATTGAGCTGAACCCGGTGCGCGCCGGCTTGGTAGCGACACCGGCGGCCTATCGCTGGACCAGCTACCATGCCAATGCCCTGGGTGAGCCCGACTCCGCCTTGACTCCCCACCCGAGTTTTAACTCGTTGGGGCGGGGGGCAGAGGCGCGACAGCGGGCATGGCGCAATCAGCTGACCCAGCCGTTGTCAGATGAGCTGATGCGCGAGCTGCGGCGCGCCTCTGACTACGACACCATTTTAGGCAGCGAAGGCTTCAAGGTGGCACTGGAACAGCAGGTGGGGTACCGCTTGCGGCCAGGGCGGCGGGGGCGGCCGCGCAAGGGGATGGAGATGGGAGAGGCCAGCCGGCTCTAACGGCCCCCTGATCTACCGTCCCGGCATCACCGGTGGTTGGGGTGCTGGGGCGGTGTCCTGTTGCGGAAACCGGGCTACACTGCAAAGTTCCTCCTCTATCGCTGGAGTCGCTTAGTGTCGTCGAGCCCAACCCCCCTTCAATCGCTCCTCACCACCCTCCCCCCCCGCTACAGTCTCGGGTAGAGCGCTATCTGGAGACCTTGGCACCCCAGGCAGATCTAATAGCAGCGTTGGCCGCCCTCGGTGATGAGCCGTTGCGGGTCTTCGCCGCCAGTGATTTTGTTGCGCGTTATGCCACCCGCCAGCCGGATCAGCTGCTGGAGCTGTTGCAAAGTGGGGCGCTACTTCGTCCAAGCACCGCAGGTGAATATCGCACTCGCCTGGCGACCTTACTCGCTGATGTCAATGACGAACCCACCTTAAGCGAGCAGCTGCGCCGTTTTCGCAATCGGGAGATGGTGCGCATCGCCTGGCGCGATTTGGCGGGACGGGCCCCCCTGACGGAGGTGTTGGCCGATCTCTCTGCCCTGGCTGAGGCGTGTGTTGACCTGGCCTTAGAGCAACTCTATTTACTGATGTGCGAGCAGTTTGGCACCCCTCTGGGGGAGGGGGGGGAGGCGCAACGGTTGGTGGTGCTCGGGATGGGCAAACTGGGCGGGGGAGAGCTTAACTTCTCCTCGGATATCGATCTCATTTTCGCCTATCCAGAGGAGGGGGAGACCCAAGGGGGGCGGCGGCCGCTCTCCAACCAGGAGTTTTTCATTCGCTTAGGGCAGCGGCTCTGCAACCTATTGAGCCAGAACACCGCCCACGGTTTTGTCTTTCGCGTCGATATGCGGCTGCGTCCCTTTGGTGAGGCGAGTGCCCTGGCGCTCTCATTTGACGCCATGGAGAACTACTACCAGACCCACGGCCGGGAGTGGGAGCGCTATGCGATGTTAAAGGCGCGGGTGGTGGCGGGTGATCGGGTCGCCGGGGAGGCGCTGCTGGCGCTGCTCAAACCCTTTGTCTATCGCCGCTATGTCGATTATGGCGCCTTCGAGTCGCTGCGGGAGATGAAGGCACTCATTGACCAGGAGGTGCGCCGCAAGGAGATGGCCGGTAACGTCAAGCTCGGTCCCGGTGGGATTCGGGAGATCGAGTTTATCGGCCAGGCGTTTCAGCTGATCCGCGGCGGGCGCGAACCCAAGCTCCAGACCCGCAGCATCTTGACCGCCCTCGCAGTGGTGCAGGGGTTTGGCTGGCTGCCCGACTATGTGGTGCAGGAGCTGACCGCCGCTTACGACTTCCTGCGCCGCACCGAGCACCGCATCCAGGCCTGGAGCGACCAGCAGAGCCACGAACTCCCCACCGACGATGAGGGTCGGTGGCGCCTCGCCCTGGCCATGGGATTTACCGACTGGCCTTCCTTCGAGCGGGCACTCCAGCGCCATATGGGGCGGGTGCAGAGCCACTTCGCCCAAGTGTTTGCCGCCCCCCAGACCGAACACGAGGCCTCCGATCCCCTCGACCTGGCCGGGATCTGGCGGGGTACGCAGGAGGATGAGGTGGCGCTGGCGGCCTTGCAGCGGGCCGGTTACAGCAGACCGGAGTGGGTCATGGAGCGACTCTCCGCCCTCCGCGCCGCCCATGTCTACCGCGCCCTCTCCAGCGTCGGCCGCGGCCGGATGGATCGGTTGATGCCCTTGTTACTGGGGGCGGTGGGGCAGGCGGAGGCACCGGATACCACCCTGGAGCGGGTCCTGCGGCTGATCGAGACCATCACCCGTCGTACCGCCTACCTCGCCCTATTGGTGGAGAATCCCGTCGCCCTCTCCCAGCTGGTGCGGCTCTGCGCCGCTTCCACCTTCATTGCCAACTTGTTGTCCCACGCCCCGCTGCTGCTGGATGAGCTACTGGACGCCCGTATCCTCTATACACCCCCTGGACGGGCAGCGCTGGAGGCGGAGTTGGATGGGCGGTTGGCCAACATCGATGGCGGCGATGTGGAGCAGCAGATGGAGACCCTGCGCCGCTTTAAGCAGGCGGGGGTGTTGCGGGTGGCGGCCGCGGATGTGATGGAGGCGATGCCACTGATGGTGGTCTCTGATCACCTCACCGACATCGCCGAGGTGGTACTCTCCCGCACCCTGGATACCGCCCTGGACTACCTGACTATCCGGCATGGAAGACCCGCCATCCCTAGTGGGGGAAGCGGCTTTGCCGTGGTGGCCTATGGCAAGCTAGGGGGGATCGAGCTGGGCTACGGCTCCGATCTCGACCTGGTGTTTTTGCGCAGCGCGGACGAAGGGGGGAGCGACGGCCTGAAATCGCTCGATAACGCCGTCTACCACGCCCGCCTGGCCCAACGGATGATCCATATCCTCACCACCCGCACCGCCTTGGGTGATCTCTATGAGATAGATATGCGTCTGCGCCCCTCTGGGGCTTCGGGTCTGCTGGTGACGGGCCTGCCGGCCTTCAGCACCTATCAGGAGAACGACGCCTGGACCTGGGAGCATCAGGCGCTGGTGCGGGCGCGGGTGGTGTGTGGTGACCCCCAGGTGGCTGCGGAGTTTGCTGCGGTGCGCCGCCGGATCCTGACCCGTCGGCGGGAGCAGGAGGTGCTGCGGGGCGAGGTGCGGCAGATGCGTGAGCGGATGCGGGAGCAGCTCTCCAAGGCGCAGCCGGGCCAGTTCGACCTCAAGCAGGATAGGGGCGGTATCGCTGATATCGAATTTATGGTGCAATATGGGGTTTTGGCCTGGGCTTGCGACCACCCCGAACTGCTCCAGCACACCGACAACATCCATATCCTCGCCGGTTTTGCCGCCAACGGTCTGATGGCGGCAACAGAGGCCGAAGGCCTCGCCGACGCCTACCGTAACTACCGTGCCGCCGTCCATCGGCGGAGCCTCCAGGAGCAGGAGGCGGTGGTACCGGAGGCGACGTTCGCCGCCGAGCGGGAGCGGGTGATGGCGGCCTGGCAGCGGTTAATGGAAGAGTAGACTGCTCGCGGGCCTCGTCCCAACCCCCCACCACGATTCCTTGAGGAGAGTCCTGCGATGTCGATGGCCGACCGCGATGGCGTCATCTGGCTTGACGGTGAACTGGTTCCTTGGCGTGACGCCAAGACCCACGTTCTGACCCACACCCTGCACTACGGTATGGGAGTATTTGAAGGGGTACGCGCCTACCACACCGGCAAGGGCACCGCCATCTTCCGGCTCAAAGAGCATACGGACCGCCTGTTTCGCTCCGCCCACATCCTGGCCATGCCCATGCCCTTCGATAAGGCGACGCTGAATGAGGCGCAGCGCCAGGTGGTGCGGGAGAACAAACTGGAGTCGGCCTACCTGCGTCCCATGTGCTTTTACGGCTCAGAGGGGATGGGGCTGCGGGCGGATAACCTGCGGGTCCATGTGATGGTGGCCGCTTGGTCTTGGGGCGCCTACCTTGGCGCCGAGGGGATGGAGAAGGGGATCCGGATCCGCACCTCCTCCTACACCCGCCACCATGTCAACGTTACCATGTGCAAGGCCAAGGCCAACGGCAACTACATGAACTCCATGTTGGCGCTGCGTGAGGCCATCGCCTGTGGCTGTGATGAGGCGCTGTTGCTGGACCCAGAGGGCTATGTGGCCGAGGGCTCCGGTGAGAACATCTTTATTGTGCGTGATGGCTGCCTCTACACCCCAGAGCTGACCTCCGCCCTCGACGGCATCACCCGTGCTACCGTTATCGAGTTGGCGGGCGAGATCGGCGTGCCGGTGCGGGAGAAGCGTATCACCCGCGATGAGGTGTATGTGGCCGACGAGGCCTTCTTCACCGGTACCGCCGCCGAGGTGACCCCCATCCGCGAACTGGACGGGCGTGCCATCGGTGCCGGTCACCGTGGTCCCATCACCGAGCGCTTGCAAACCCTATACTTCGACCAGGTCCATGGCCGGCGGGATACCCATCCCGAGTGGCTCACCCCAGTGGAGTGAACGACATGAGCGAGTCGAGCGAGCAGTTGCCCAATAGTGAGCGCGTCTATCAGGTCAGCCGCGCCGATCTGCCGGTACACTGCCCGACCGACGCCATGCCGTTATGGAGTTCCCATCCCCGGGTATTTCTACCGGTGGAACAGCAGGGCGAGGCGCGCTGCCCCTATTGCGGCGCGCTGTTCCGCCTCGCTGCCGACTAATAAAACTGAACGGTATCCGCTTTGCCGCAGCTGCTCGTGAGCCGCACCTTGTCGGTGCTGGTGGTTGCCTGTTTTGCCACGGTCTTGGTGGTGCGGCCAGTCACCAACTTTGCTTTTGGGGCCCTGCTGATCGCAGGTGTGATCTTTCTCTTGACGCAGGGCGTGTTTCTCCTGCGCAACCCGGCCCAGCGCACGCCCCTGCGGGCGGGTGAGGGCCAGCTCTATCTGGCCTTTGCCGCCTTTGTGGTGGTCGCCTGCCTCTCCTATCTCCTCTCCGAGGATGGTGAGCTGGGGTTTGACAAGCTCTCCCGCTACGCCCGGTTTCTGCTCATCTGTCCGCTCTTGATGCTCTTCCTGCGGGTGCGGGTTGAGCCGTGGGCGCTCTGGATTGGCGTCACCCTGGGGGCGCTGCTGGCGGGGGTGGTGGCGGTGCAGGAGGCGGTGATCTTCGAGGGGGGCCGGTTTGAGGTCTACACCCGGGCCGAAGGGGAGAGCTACGCCATCCTGTTTGGCGATCTCGCCCTCGCCTGGGGGGTGATGAGCCTGGCCGGGCTGCGTTGGTTCAGCCGCCTCCACCCCCTGGCCGTCATCATCCCGCTGCTGGCGGCGGTCGCCGGTCTCACCGCCAGTATTCTCTCCGGTACGCGAGGGGGCTGGATCGCCCTGCCGCTCATGGTGTTTTTGCTGTTCTATGGCTACTGGGGGGAGCTTTCCCGTCGGCTGCGGCTGATCACCTTAGCGACCCTGGTGCTGCTGCCTGCCGCCGTCTATCTAGTGCCGACCACCGGCGTTGCCCAGCGCATTGCGGAGGCGAGTGACGAGGTGGGGGCCTATCTGGCCGGGAAACGGGAGTTCACCTCCTCGGGGCTACGGTTAGAGATGTGGCGCACCGCCTGGGGCACCTTTGCCGAGAATCCACTGCTTGGCAGCGGCCTAGGGGGCTACTATCGAGAGCTACAGCAGCGGATCGCCGCGGGGGATGTTGACCCCTCGCTGGAGCGCTTCCGCCAACCCCACAATGAGTATCTACTGGTACTCTCCACCCGTGGTGTGATTGGCTTTGCCACCCTGCTGGCACTCTTTTTGGTCCCATGTCTCATCTTTTGGCGCCGTCTGACGGCGGATGGACCCACCAAAGATGCCGCCATCGCTGGTCTGTTACTGGTGGTGGGGTATATGCACTTTGGACTGACTGAATCGATCTTCGATCGGGCCCTATTTATCTCCATCTTCCTGTTTGTCGTCGCTGTGGTGGCCTCTCTGGTGCTACAAGGGCGGCCGGTGGCGGTGGTGACGACCCAGAAGAGAACAACGCTCCATGAAGCCCTCCATTCCCCCGTTTGAGCAGGCCCAGGTGCTGGTGGTGGGCGATCTGATGCTCGATCGCTACTGGCACGGCGACACCTCCCGCATCTCCCCCGAGGCCCCGGTGCCCGTGGTCCGGGTGGAGGAGGCGGAGGAGCGCCCGGGTGGGGCGGGTAACGTCGCCCTCAACATCTCCGCCCTAGGCGGGAAGGCCGCGGTGCTCGGCCTCACCGGCGATGACGAGGCGGCCTCTGCCCTTGAGCGTCGCCTCACCCAGGCCGGTGTCCACTGCCTCTTCGAGCGAGTCGCCGGCACCGCCACCATCACCAAACTGCGGGTGATGAGCCGCCACCAGCAGCTCATCCGGCTCGATTTTGAGGATGGCTTCCCCGGCCATGATCCCGCCGGTCTGCTGGCGCGGTTTAAGGGGGCCTTGGCTGGTCGGCGTGCCATCGTCCTCTCTGACTACGGTAAAGGTACCCTGCGCGCCGTGCAGGGGCTGATCGAGGCCGCCCGCGCTGCTGCCATTCCGGTGTTGGTGGACCCGAAAGGGACCGACTTTGAGCGCTACCGCGGGGCCGATCTCATCACCCCCAACCAGCATGAGCTGGAGGCGGTGGTGGGGCGCTGCGGCTCCGATGCCGAGCTGGTGGAGCGGGGCAGTCGCCTGCGTGATGCCCTGGATCTCAAGGCGCTACTAGTGACCCGCAGCGAGAAGGGGATGACCCTGCTGGAGGCCGGACGGCCGCCGCTCCATCTCCCCACCAAGGCGCGGGAGGTGTTCGATGTCACCGGTGCCGGTGATACCGTCATCTCCACCCTGGCGGCCGCTCTGGCGGCCGGTTTGGCGCTGTCGGAGGCCACTGCGCTGGCCAACGTGGCCGCTGGGGTGGTGGTGGGCAAGCTCGGTACCGCCTCGGTTACGGTGCCGGAGCTGCGGGTGGCACTGCGCCAACAGGAGGCGGTGGTCCGCGGTATCGTTAGCGAGGAGGCGCTGGTCGAGCTGGTGCGTAGCGCCCGCGAGCACGGCGAGACGGTGGTGATGACCAACGGCTGCTTCGACATCCTCCACGCCGGCCATGTCCACTATCTGGAACAGGCGCGTGCCCTGGGCGATCGGCTGGTGGTGGCGATCAACGACGACGCCTCGGTCAAGCGTCTCAAGGGGGAGGAGCGGCCGGTCAACACCCTAGAGCGGCGGATGCGAGTGCTGGCGGGGCTCGCCTGCGTCGATTGGGTGGTCGCCTTCTATGAAGATACCCCCACCCGTCTCATCTGCGCCGTCGCCCCCAACATCCTGGTGAAGGGGGGGGATAACCACCCCGATCACATCCCCGGTGGGGAGTGTGTGCGCCAGGCGGGGGGCGAGGTGCGGGTGATGGATTACATCGATAACTGCTCTACCACCGGCCTCATTGAGGCGATCCGGACGGTGGAGCGGCAGGCGGAGAGCTGAAGCGGTGACCCGCTGTAGCACCGAGCTACTCATCTTCGGTGGAGGGATCGCCGGTCTGTGGCTGCTGAACCGGCTGCGACGGGCCGGTTATGAGGCGCTGCTGGTGGAGAGCGACGCCCTGGGCAGCGGTCAGACCCGCTACTCCCAAGGGATCATCCACGGTGGCACCAAGTACGCCCTGACCGGCAAACTCACCGCCTCCTCAGAGGCGATCGCCGCCATGCCGGCCCGCTGGCGTGACTGCCTGGCGGGGCGGGGTGAGCTGGACCTCTCCACGGTGCAGCTGCTGTCTGAGCACCAATATCTCTGGTCTACCGCCTCCCTCGGCTCGCGCCTGGCCGGCTTTTTTGCCAGCCACGCCATGCGCAGCCGCACCGCCCCCATACCGGCGGCGGAGTATCCCGCGGCCCTGCGCCAGCCGGGATTTCGCGGCCAGGTCTACCGCCTGGATGAGCCGGTGCTGGAGGTGGGGTCGCTCCTGCGGGCGTTGATGGCGCCGGTGGCCGATCGGCTGCTCTGGGCCGAAGAGGCGGCGCAGTTCACCCCACTGCCCGCTGGCGAGGGGTGGGAGGTGGAGCTGGCCGCGGCCGATCGCCGTCTCACCATCACGGCCCGCCGGCTGGTGTTGGTCGCCGGGCGTGGCAACGCAGCGTTGCTCGCCCGCCTCGGCCAGACGCAACCGGCAATGCAGCTGCGCCCGCTCAATATGGTGCTGCTGCGGGGGGCACCGGCGCCGCTCTACGCCCACTGTCTCGGTGCCAGCACCACCCCGCGCCTCACCGTCACCAGCCACCCCGACCCCGCCGGCGGCCTTGTCTGGTATCTGGGCGGTCAACTGGCCGAGGCGGTGGATCGCGGTGAGCAGGCGCAGCTGGCCGCCGCTCGGGCCGAGTTGGCGGCACTCTTCCCCTGGTTTGATCTGGCTGCCGCCCCGCTGGCGCTGGCGCCCATCGATCGGGCGGAGCCGCGGCGCACCGACGGGAGTCGGCCAGATGATGCCTTCCTCCACGCCGCGGCGGGGGTGTTTACCCTCTGGCCCACCAAACTGGCCTTTGCCCCACGCCTGGCCGATCGCCTCATCGAGCAGCTGGAGCCGCCGCAGCCCTCGCGGGGGGAGGACCCGCCGGTCGATTGGCCCCGTTCCCAACCCGCCCCACTCCCCTGGGAGGAGCCACGATGGAGATGAGAAGCCTCGGTGTCGCTGGCATCGCGGTCAGTCCGCTCGGCCTCGGCACGGTCAAGATCGGCCGCAATCAGCAGGTCAAATACCCCACCGGTTTCACCCTGCCGGATGACGCTGCGGTGCGTGACCTGCTCCACCTGGCCCGCGATCTCGGTATCAACCTCATCGATACCGCCCCCGCCTACGGCAGTAGTGAGGAGCGGCTGGGGGCCTTACTGCCGGGGCGCAACGATTGGGTCATCGTCACCAAGGTGGGGGAGATCTTCGAACGCGGCTACTCCGAGTTTGACTTCTCCGCCGCCCACACCCGCATGAGCGTGGAGCGGAGTCTGCGCCGACTGCGGCGCGACCACCTCGATGTGGTGCTGGTCCACTCCAGCGGCGACGACCTCGCCATCATCCAGGGTGAGGAGGTGATGGCGGAGCTGGAGCGGCTGAAGCAGGCTGGCCTCATCCGTGCCTACGGCATGTCCACCAAGAGCCTGGCGGGGGGCAACTGGATCGTTGACCACACCGATGTGGTGATGGCCACCTGCAACCCCACCGATACCCAGGACCTGCCGGTGATCGCCCGCGCCCATGCCCAGGGCAAGGGGGTGCTGGTGAAGAAGGGGCTGATGAGTGGCCACGCCGACAGTTCGGCCGGCGGCGGTGGGGTGGAGGAGGCGCTGCGCTTCGTCTTCTCCCAGGCGGGGGTCAGCAGCGTCATCGTTGGCACCATCAACCCCGACCACCTGCGGCAGAACGTCGCCCTCGTAGAGCGGATCACGGTTGGCGGCGGCGATGGCTGAGCGGGTGCTGGTGGTCGGTCCCGCCTGGATCGGCGATATGGTGATGGCGCAGAGCCTGTTTCGCCTCATCAAGATGCGCGACCCCCAGGCGGAGATCGCCGTGCTGGCCCCCGACTGGTCACTGCCACTACTGGAGCGGATGCCCGAGGTGGCCGAGGGGGTGCAGCTGGCCCTGCGCCACGGGATGCTCAACCTCAAGGCGCGCTGGGCGGTGGGGGTGGAGCTGCGGGAGCGTTTTGATCGCGCCATCGTCCTGCCGCGCTCCTTTAAGGCGGCCCTGGTGCCGCTCTTTGCCCGCATCCCCCGTCGTACCGGCTTCTTCGGCGAGTTCCGCTATGGGGTGCTGAACGACCTGCGGCGCCTCGATAAGGCGGCCCTGCCGCGCATGGTGGACCGCTATCTCAGCCTCGCTTTAGAGCCGGGCGAGCGGCTGCCGGAGGCGCCGGAGCCCCATCTTAAAGTGGACCCGCAGAACCGCGTGGCGGTGCGGCGCACCCTGGCCCTCGATACCAGCCGTCCGGTGGTCGCCTTTATGCCAGGGGCGGAGTATGGTCCCGCCAAGCGCTGGCCCATCTCCCACTTCGCCACCTTGGCACGGCGCCTGAGCGAACGCGGCTTCACCATCTGGCTGTTGGGGGGGGAGGGGGATCGGCTGATCACCGGCACCATCGCCGAGCAGGCCAACGATGCCCAGGTGGTGGACCTGGCCGGTCGCACGACGCTGCCGGAGGTGATCGACCTACTCAGTCTGGCGGTGGCAGCGGTGAGCAACGACTCCGGCCTGATGCACATCGCCGCTGCCGTCGGCATCCCGGTGGTCGCCATCTACGGCAGTAGCTCCCCCGACTACACCCCGCCCCTCACCCAGCGGGCCGCCTTGATCCAGCGCAAAGAGCCCTGCGCCCCCTGCTTTGAACGCACCTGTCGGCAGGGGGACTACGCCTGTCTGGAGAAGATCCGGCCGGAACAGGTCTACCAGGCGCTGTTTGGCCTACTGGAGGAGATGTGATGCAGGAGATCACCGGGATCATCATTACCCTCAACGAAGAGGCGAACATCGCCGACTGCATCACCTCCATCCAGCAGGTGTGCCGTGAGGTGATCGTGGTTGACTCCGGCAGCGAGGACCGCACCGTGGCCATCGCCGAGAGCTTGGGGGCGCGAGTCTTTCTCCAGCCCTACCTGGGTGATGGGCCGCAGAAGGCGTGGGGGGTGCAGTTCGCCAGCAATGACTGGATCCTGGCGCTGGATGCCGACGAACGGATCGACGCCGAGGCGGTGGCCGCCATCCGCGCCCTCGACCTGCGCCAGACCCGGGAGGACGCCTTCGCCCTGCGGCGGAAAAATTTTGCGGGCAGCCACTGGGTCAAGGCGGCCGGCTTCTACCCCGATCAGGTGACCCGGCTCTACCACAAACAGCGGGCCGGCTACCTGCCCAAGCGGGCCCACTCCTCGGTGGCGGCGGAGCAGATCGCCCCACTGGCCGGCCACATCCTCCACCACACCTACCGCGACTATGCCCACTGGGTGGAGCGCATCAACGCCCTCTCCTCCCGCGACGCCTGGGCGATGTATGAGCGTGGGGTACGCCCCTCCCCATACGCCCCAATACTCCACGCCACGGTCGCCTTCCTGCGTAAATTCATCTTCAAAGGCGGCCTGTTCCAGGGGCTGGATGGCCTCACCGTCACCATGACCACCGTCTTCCACGCCTATATGAAGTACCTCAAGCTGATCGAACTACACGAGAAGCAGGGCCCCAAGGCGTGAAGGTTCTGGAGCTTTGCCTGTCGCCCGATCTCGGGGGCCTGGAGCTTTATATGCACCGCTGCTGCCGCCAGGCCGACGGCTATGAGGTGGTGGCGGTGGTCGGCAAGCGGGGTCCCCTGGCGGCCCGGTTACGGGCCGATGGCCTCACCCCCCACCAGCTCTCCCCCCGCCTGCGGGCGCTGCCACTGCTGGCGGCGTGGCAGCTGGCCCGGCTCATCGATCGCAGTGGGATCGATCTCATCCACTGTCACTGGGGCAAAGATCTCCCGCTGGCCGCCCTGGCCAAGCGTCTGGCGCGTCGCCGTCCGGTCCTGGTCTACACCCGCCAGATGCAGATCACCCGGCAGAAGAGTGATCCCTACCACCGCTTCGTCTGGCGCCAGGTGGATCGGGTGCTGGCCATCACCGAGCAGCTGGCCACCGATCTCCGCCGTCTAGTACCAAACCTGTCACCGACAGCGGTGGAGACCCTCTACCTGGGTGTGCCGGCAGTTACCCCCCTGCTGCCGGCCGAGCGGGCGGCGCTGCGGGCCGAGTTGGGGGCCGGGGAGGGGGAGCTGCTGGTGGGGCTATTTGGGCGCATCAAGCGCTACAAGGGGCAGCACCTACTCATGGAGGCGATGGCCGAGTTCGTTGCCAGTGAGGCGCCGGTGCGGGCCCTGATCGTCGGGCGGGCGATGGAGCCCGCCTACCTGACGGCACTTCAGGATGAGGCCGCCCAGCTCGGCGGGCGGGTGGTGCTGCGCGATTTCGTTGAGGCGCCCCAGCGCCTGATGCAGGCGTGCGACGTGGTGGTTTTGACCACCCGAGAGGAGACCTTCGGCCTGGTGTTGGCGGAGGCGATGCGGGCTGGGGTCGCGGTGGTGGGGAGTGACCGCGGCGGGGTACCGGAGATCATCGACCACGGCCGCACCGGACTCCTGTTTCGCTCCGGTTCGGCCAGCGGCCTCCACGCCGCCTTGCAGCAGCTCTTGGTAGAGCCCGCCCTACGCACCCAATTGGCCGCGGCCGGCCAGGCGGCGGCGGACCGTCGCTTCGATGAAACAGAGCACTTTGCCCGCCTGGCCAGCACCCTGCTGGCGGTGTGTAGGCCGGGCTGACAAACCGGCGCGCCTAAGCCTGTGCGCTAAAGGGCGGAGTGAGCAGGCGCTACGGGTGCTCCCGGCCCTATCACGGCGTCGATCGCCCCGCCTCCCGCCGGGCGCTGCTCGACGCCATCCGCGCCGATCCTGTAACCTGCGCCCCCTGCATAGTCGGTACCCCCCATGACCCCCTGGCAACTGATAGATAGCGCCCCCATTCCTGGCAGTGGCGGTGAGATCCGCCTCTATCGGCGCAATGAGGAGTTCTCCATCGCCCTAGTGGGCGGTGGTGAGTTGATGAACAGCCGGGTCTTTGGATCCGAGCAGGCCCTCGCCGCACTGGCCTGTACCCCGTTGGCGGGACGGGCCACCCCGCGGGTACTGGTGGGGGGCTTAGGGATGGGTTACACCCTGGCGGCCGCCCTGCACCAGCTGGATGCAACGGCGCAGCTGGTGGTGGCAGAGCTTATCCCGGCGGTGGTGGCGTGGAACCGCGACCACCTTGGCCACTTTGCCGGCCGCCCGTTAGACGATCCCCGCACTCAGGTGGTCGTGGCCGATGTAGGGGAGGTGCTGCGGGCAGAGCCGGGTGGTTTCGACGCCATCCTGCTGGATGTGGATAACGGGCCCGAGGGGCTCACACGGCGGGAGAACAACTGGCTCTATTCAGCGGCGGGGTTGGCGGTGGCCTTTGATGCCCTGCGCCCGGCGGGGCTGTTGGCGGTCTGGTCCGCCGGACCAGACCGGCGCTTTGCCGAACGGTTGCGGCAGGTTGGTTTCCAGGTGGAGGAGCACCAGGTGCGCACCCGCCCGGGTGGCAAGGGGGCGCGCCACACCATCTGGGTGGCGGCCCGTTAGCGCGGCCTAGCCATCGGACCCACCTTGTTACAGCTTGCCGGCGGCCCCACCCGATCCGTGGGGTGGGCGGGGCCAGCCGGAGAGGTGCGTCGGGCTAACCCGAAGGTTCTGTGGCGGGGGCTGGCGCGCTCCCCTTGGTCCCATGCGTCTCTGGGTAGTAGCGCACCTTCTCCGGCGCGACTGCACCACCGGAGATGACAAAGCTCATCGCCTCATCCAGCGTCCAATCGGTGGAGACCAAGCTCTCCACCGGCACCACCTCCAGGTAGCCGGAGGTGGGGTTGGGGGTGGTCGGCACGTAGACCGCGGCCAGCAGCTGGCCACTGGCGGAGTCAACCAGGGTGCGGGTGACTAGGCCGATGGTCTTCATGCCAGGGTGGGGGAACTCGATCAGCACCACCCGCTGCACCTCCTCCGGCTGCTGTTGCAGGGCGCTCAGCAACTTTTTGGTGCCGCCATAGACGGTCTGCACCATGGGGATGCTGTGCATCAGGCGATCAAACAGATCGAGGATCCGCCGTCCCGCCATCCGGGTGGCCAGCCAGCCGAGGATGTAGAGGCCGATCAGGGTGATGAAGAAGGCCACCGCCTGCTGAAACCAGGGGTGGACCAAGAGCGCTGCGGCTGACGGGGCGGGCCCCTCCACCGCGGCCGACATCGCCTTGACCCAAGGGGTGCCCACTTGGGAGAGCTGACCGAAGACAAATTTGAAGACCACCCAGGTGATCCAGATGGGGATCACCGTCAATGTGCCGGCGAGCAGGTAGCGCTGCGCCCTCATGGAGACACCTCGAAAATTGGGGACAGGAGGATGTGGGGAGGCAGTATAACAGTGAAGCGGTGACCGCTAAGCCGCTGGGCGGTGGCCGGTTAGGCCCGCTTGGAGAGCTGCCAGTAGCGGCCGATCACCCCAAACAGCTCCACCAGCTCCTCATAGGCCACCGGCTTGACGAAGAACCCCGCCACGTGGTGCTGAAAGGCGGTGGCGCGGTCGCGTGGTTGATCGGAGGAGGTGAGGGCCACGGCCGGCAGCCCCTGGAGTTCAGGGTCGGCCCGTAGCTCCTTGAGGAAGCTAATGCCATCCATCCGCGGCATGTTGAGATCAAACAGGATGAGGATCGGCGCCACCCGCGTATACCCCTCACCGCGCAGCATGGCGAGCGCCTGATCGCCCGACTCGGCCACATGCAGGGGGTTGGCGATGGCGTGCTTCTTGAACGCACGCTGCACCATCATGACATCTACTTCGTCATCCTCCACCAGGAGGATCGGCGCGTTCTTGGCTACCATCGGCAGGAATACCCCGTCCCGGATCATATTGTCGTTGTGGTTGTTCGCCATCCGTGCCGCGGTTATCGATGGGGCCATTGCGGGTCCCGACGGAAAACGTATAGGCGACAGCTCTGACCTATTCAAGCAGCGCCCACCGTACTGGAGAAGAGGGCCAGCAGTTCAGGCGCTGCGCTGCGCTCGGCGCAGCTGATGGAGCGGTGGACGGAGAAGTGGGTCAGGTGCGCCCCCCACTGGCCATAGGCGCTGCGGGTAAAGGGGTGGTCATGGTTGGAGATGAGTACCGTGGCCCCACGGGTCGCCGCTTGGGCGGCACACTCCGCCAGGCGTAGCTGATCCGGTTCGCCGAAGTCGCTGGCCTGGTAGCGGGTGAAGTGGGCGGTCTTGGAGAGTGGCAGGTAGGGGGGATCGCAGTAGACCACATCCCCGGCACCCGCCTGCTCCAGCACCGTGGCGAAGTCGGCGTGGAGCAGCTCGGCATGTTGCAGCTTGTGGTGGGCCGCCAGCAGCGCCTCGTGCGGAAATTTGGGCCGGCGATAGCTGCCAAAGGGGACATTGAACTGCCCCGAGGCGTTGTAGCGGCAGAGGCCGTTGTAGCCGTGGCGGTTGAGGTAGAGAAATAGCGCGGCGCGTCGGCGGTTGGCCTTGCGGCTGCGGCGGCCACCCCGCTGATTGAACTCGGTGCGCAGTTGGTAGTAGTGGTCGGCGCGGTTGGTCTCGGGGGTGAACAGCGGGGCGCAGTAGTCGATAAAGTTGGCCCCCTCGGCCTGCACCAGCTGGTAGAGCAGGATGAGATCGGGATTTTTGTCCGCCAGCAGATAGCGCTCAAACTCGGTGTTGAGGAAGAGGGCACCACCGCCGACGAACGGCTCGATCAGCCGCTGACCGCCGCTGGGCATGGCCGCGGTGATGCGGTCGATAAGGCCGAACTTGCCCCCCGCCCATTTGAGGAAGGGGCGCTGTCGGTGCGAGGCAGCCGGCGGCGTCATAGCAGCGCCTTAAGGAACACCTTGGAGCGGCGCTGGTAGTTGTAAAGGGCCTGTTTCTCCACCGGTAGATCGGCCAGCCCCGCCGGCAGAAAGCCGCGCTCCTGGAACCAGTGGGCGGTACGGGTGGTGAGCACAAATAGGCTGTCGATGCCGAGGCTCTGGGCCCGCCGCTCGATGTAGGCCAGCAGCTGTTCGCCGCGGTTCTGGTCTCGATAGCGTGGGTCAACGGCCAGACAGGCCAACTCCCCTATCCGGTCAGCGGGGAAGGGGTAGAGGGCGGCGCAGCCGATGATGGCGCCATCACGCTCCACTACCGTGAAGTAGTCGATCTCCATCTCCAGCAGCTCGCGGGAGCGGCGCACCAGCACCCCCTCCGCCTCCAGCGGCTCGATCAGCCCTAGGATCCCGCCCACATCGTCGATCTCCGCCTGGCGCACATCCTCGAAGGTCTCGCTGCTGATGAGGGTGCCTACGCCATCGCGGGTGAACAACTCCAGCAGTAGCGATCCATCCACCCGCCGGTTCACCAGATGGGCACGTCGGATCCCCTTGCGGCAGGCGTAGATGGCGCTGAACAGCGCCTTGGCCACCTCTTCCGGCAGCGCCTCGGGGTGCTCCAGGTGGCGCTCCGCCGCGTTGAGATCGAGTTCGTGCTGGAGTTCGCCGGCGCGGTCCAGCAGCCCCGGCCCATCCACCATGTAGATCAGCTTCTCCGCCTTCAGGGCGATGGCAGCGGCGGTGGCGACATCCTCGGCAGAGAGGTTGAACACCTCGCCGGTGGGGGAGTAACCGAGTGGGGAGAGGAGGACGATTGCCCCCTCCTCCAGGCGGCGCTGGAGGGCGGCGGCATCGATGCGCCGCACCTCGCCGGTGTGGAGGTAATCGACCCCCTCACGCACCCCCAACGGGTTGGCGGTGACGAAGTTACCGGAGGCCACCTCGATATCGAAGCCGGCCATGGGGGTGTTGGCCACGCCCATCGATAACAGCGCCTCGATCTCCACCCGCACCGCCCCGGTTGCCTCTTTGACACAGGCGAGGGCGTCGTCATCGGTGACCCGCAGGCCATTGACATAACGGATGGAGGCATCGCGCGCCAGTAGCCGCTCCTCGATCTGGGGGCGGGCACCGTGGATCAGGACCAGCTTCACCCCCAGGCTGTTGAGCAGCGCGAGGTCGTGGATAAAGCTGGCAAACTGGCTCTCAGCTACCAGTTCGCCACCAAAGGCGATGACAAATGTGCGGTTACGGAAGGCGTTGATGTAGGGGGCAGAACCGCGAAACCAACGCACGAATGTGGCGCAATCGAGCGTCTGCCCCTGCTGCTCTTCTGACACGTGACTCTCTCGGATAGGGCCAAACGGGCGCCTATTGTCGGGCGGTGATCCGCGCTAGGCAACCGCTGGGTGATGAGAGGGGCCGTAGAGCCCCCCAACGTCATAGGCAGAAGCGGCGGATCAGGGCGCTGAGCAGCTCCACCGTGGGGTCGAGGCGATCGAGGGCCAGAAACTCATCCGGCTGGTGGGCCTGGGCGATATCCCCCGGTCCGAGGATGAGCGTCTCCATGCCCAACTCGGTGAAAAAGGGCCCTTCGGTGCAGAAGGCGACCGTCTCCGGGCGGTAGCCGGTCAACCCCTCGGCGGCCCGCACCAGCTCCGCCTCCTGTGGGGTGGCCATGGGTGGGGCACCAAAGAACAGCGGCCGGATCTCCAGGGTCAGGCCGCGGCGCTGGGCCACTGGGGCGAGTTGCTCCTCCAGTTCGCGGCGCATGGCGTCCGGGTCCATGCCGGGCATCAGCCGTAGGTCGATATGCAGTTCACACTCACCGCAGATGCGGTTGGGGTTGTCGCCGCCGTGGATGTGGCCGAGGTTGAGGGTGGGGTAGGGCACCTTGAACGCCTCGTCGCGATAGCGCAGCCGCAGCGCCTCGCGCCAGGCGATGAGCTGGCCCATCACCTCATACATCCCATCCAGGGCGTTACGGCCGAGGCCGGGATCGGAGGAGTGGCCGGAGTGGCCGATCAGGTGGATCGCCTCCATCAAGATCCCCTTATGGGCGTTGACCGGCCGCAGCCCGGTGGGCTCTCCCACCACGGCGTAGCGCCCGCGCGGTCTACCCAGCTCCACCAGCGCCTTGGCCCCGTCCATACTGCTCTCCTCGTCGGCGGTGGCCACCAGGATGAGCGGTGCCTTGAGCGGGCGGCCGACGAAGCGCCGGGCCGCCTCCAAGGCGAGGGCGAAGAACCCCTTCATATCGCAGATGCCGAGGCCGTAGAGGCGGTCATCGGCGCGGGTGAGCTGGAAGGGGTCATGCTGCCAACGTCCCGCATCATAGGGGACCGTATCGGTGTGGCCCGCCAGCACCAGCCCACCCGGGCCGCTGCCGAGGGTGGCGATGAGGTTGGCCTTCTCCGGTTGCTGCATCACCGGCAGCACCTCAACGTTGAAGCCAAGCTCCTCGCACCACTGCGCCAGGAGGTCGATCACCTCCCGATTACCGTGGTCAAAGGCGGGGGAGACGGAACTCATGGAGGGGGCAGCGATCAGGCCGGCCAACATCTCCAGTAAGGGGGGGGTTTTGGCGTCCATGGCGGCGATTGTGGACCCTGTGGCTGACTGGCAGCAAGGGGCGTCGCCGCCCACAATTTTTTGCGCTGGCGGCATATGGTGGGCGCGCTGGGGGGATGTTACAGTTTCCACCCAGCCCCACCGCTGGCACGTCCGTGCCGGCGGTGGGGCCAGTCGCTTGCGAACCCCCCCTCCCTCCCCGAGATCGCTCGCCATGATCCGCCCCGCCTCCCTGGACGACCTTGATGCCCTCGTGGCCATCGAGCAGCGCAGCTTTGATTCCGATCGCCTCTCCCGCCGCAGCTTCCGCCACATGTTGACCCGCGGCCGCGCCATGACTTTGGTAGATGAACTGGCGGGGGTACTGCGTGGCTATGTGTTGGTGTTGTTTCATACCGGCACCTCCCTCGCCCGGCTCTACTCCATCGCCGTCGCCCCCGGGCTACGTGGCCAAGGGGTGGGGGAGGGGTTGGTGCGGGCGGCGGAGGCGGAGGTGTTGGCGCGGGAGTGTGTGGTGATGCGGCTGGAGATCCGGCTCGACAACGCCTCCAGCCAGGCGCTATTCCGTCGGCTCGGTTACCGCCAATTCGGCACCTACGCCGACTACTATGAAGACCACATGGGGGCGCTACGCTTTGAGAAGCCGCTGGCGCCCCACCTGAGTCCCGATCTGGTCCAGGTGCCCTACTACCCGCAGACCCTCGATTTCACCTGCGGACCCGCCTCCCTGATGATGGCAATGGCGGCCCTAGAGCCGACCCTGCACCTCGACCGGCGGCTGGAGATCCGACTCTGGCGGGAGGCGACCACCGTCTTCATGACCTCCGGCCACGGTGGTTGTGGGCCCTACGGCCTCGCCCTCTCGGCCCACCAGCGCGGCTTCGGGGTGGAGCTGTTTGTCAATGATGACAGCCTGCTGTTCGGCAGTTCGGTGCGCAGCGAGGAGAAGAAGGAGGTGATGCGGGTGGTGCAGGAGGATTTCCTGGAGGAGCTGCAACAGACCGACATCCCCCTTCACTACCAACCCCTCACCCTGGCAGAGGCGCAGGAGCGGTTTGAGGCGGGGGGGATCCCGGTGGTGCTGATCAGCTCCTATCGCATCTACCAGGAGAAGTTTCCCCATTGGGTGGTCATCACCGGCTTTGATGACCACTTTGTCTATCTCCATGACCCCTACATCGATACAGAAAAGGGCAAGACCGACACCGACTGCATGAGTATGCCTATCCTCCGAACCGAATTTGAGCGCATGGCCCGTTGGGGTAAGAGCGGCCTGCGCGCAGCACTCATCATTTCCCGCCGGCGGGAGGCGCCGGAGCCCAAAGCAGAGACCATAGAAGGGTATCGATGACCACACAGCTCATTGTGGTGGAGGAGTTGGCCGATTGGCAGCGGCTTGGCCTGGACTCCCCGGTTGTCCACGTAGATGACTACCTCACCAGCAGCCAGTACTTCAACATGCGTGGCGTGCAGGTGATCAACCTCTGCCGCAGTTACCGCTACCTCAGTATCGGCTACTACTGCTCGCTGTTGGCAGAGGCGCGCCGTCACCGGGTGATCCCCTCGGTGCGGAGCCAGCTCGATCTCTCTAGCAAGGCGATGTATAGCGTCGAGGCGGAGGATCTCGACGAGCTGATCCAGCGGAGCATGAAGAAACACCACCGTGGTGCCGCCCCGAGCGATGAGTTCGAGATGGCGGTCTTTTTTGGGCGTTGTCGCTATGAAGGGCTGGCCAGCCTGGCGCGGCAGATCTTTGAGTTCTTCCCGGTGCCGCTGCTCAAGGTGCGCTTTACTCGCACCACCGGCTGGCAGGTGGAGGAGATCCGCCCAATGGCACTCAACCGGCTGCGCAAAGAGGAGCGGGAGTTCTTCGTCGCCACCCTCGCCGACTACATCAAGAAGCCGTGGCGTTCGCCCCGCAGCCGCACCTATGCCCGCTATGACCTCGCCATCCTGCACGACCCGGAAGATCCCCTGCCGCCCTCCGATCCCAAGGCGCTGCAAAAGTTCATCAAGGCGGGGCGGGCCCTCGGCATGGATGTGGAGCTGATCACCCGCAAGGACTACCCGCGCCTGGCCGAGTACGACGCCCTCTTCATCCGTGATACCACCCGCATCAACCACTACACCTACCGCTTCGCCAAGAAGGCGGAGAGCGAGGGGATGGTGGTGATCGACGACCCGCAATCGATCCTGCGCTGCACCAATAAGGTCTACATGGCGGAGCTGTTGCGGGCCAACAAGATCCCGGCCCCCAAGACCGTCATCGTCGGCAAGCAGGACCTGGCGGCGGCGGAGCGGGCCATCGGTTTTCCGATGGTGCTCAAGGTCCCGGACGGCTCCTTCTCCCAAGGGGTCTCCAAGGCGGAGAACAGCGAGCAGATGGCGCAGTTGGCGGCCAAGCTATTTGAGACCTCTGAACTCATCTTGGCGCAGGAGTTTGTCTACACCGCCTTTGACTGGCGCATCGGCATCCTCAACCGCAAGCCGTTCTACGTGGCCCAGTACTTCATGCCAAAACGCCACTGGCAGATCGTCAAATATGACGACAAAGGCAAGGCGACCCAAGGCACCTTCAAGACCTACCCGGTGGACCAGGCGCCCAAAGAGGTACTGGAGATGGCGCTCAAGGCGGCCAACCTCATCGGCGATGGCCTCTATGGGGTGGATGTCAAGCAGAACCAGCGCGGCGTCTTTGTCATCGAGATCAACGACAACCCCTCCCTCGATGCCGGGGTCGAGGACGCCTACCTCAAGGATGACCTCTACCGCACGGTGATGGCCGAGTTCCTGCGACGGCTAGAGCTACGCCATGCCGAGCCGGGGCGGGGACGGGAGGGCGAGGGGCGCTAGAGGCCCCTTCCCAGCGGCAACGGATTGCCTCAGCGCGCCGATTGACCGATCATGCAGCGCTTCCCGCGGCAGCAAACGGCGTCCCATACCATGGCCCAAGATATCCACTCCGACCGGATCCTCATCCTTGACTTCGGCTCCCAGTACACCCAGCTCATCGCCCGCCGGGTGCGGGAGGCGGGGGTCTACTGCGAGATCCACCCCTGGGACATGGACGAGAGCTATCTCGACCAGTTCACCCCCAAGGGCATCATCCTCTCCGGTGGCCCGGAGACGGTGACCGCCGCCGACACCCCGCGTGCGCCGCAGCGGGTCTTTCAGCAGGGGGTGCCGATCCTCGGCATCTGTTATGGGATGCAGACCATGGCCACCCAGCTGGGTGGCACGGTCCAGGCTGCCTCCCACCACGAGTATGGCTACGCCCAGGTGCGTGCCCACGGCCACACCCCGCTCCTCAACGAGATCGAAGACCATACCAGCCCCGAGGGCTTTGGCCTGCTCGATGTCTGGATGAGCCACGGTGACCAGGTGGTCCAGCTGCCCGCAGGGTTCAAGCTGATGGCCAGCACCGAGAGCTGCCCCATCGCTGGCATGGCGGACGAGGCGCGCCGCTTCTATGGCGTGCAGTTCCATCCCGAGGTGACCCACACCCGCCAGGGGCAGCGCCTACTCGGCCGCTTCCTGCATGAGATCTGCGACTGCGCCGTCGCCTGGACCCCCGGCAACATCATCGAAGACGCCGTGCAGACCATCCGTCAGCAGGTGGGGGAGGACGAGGTACTACTCGGCCTCTCCGGGGGCGTTGACTCCTCCGTGGTGGCAGCGCTGCTACACAAGGCCATCGGCGAACAGCTCACCTGCGTCTTTGTTGACAACGGCCTCCTGCGCCACCAAGAGGGGGACCAGGTGATGACCACCTTCGCCCGCCACATGGGGGTCAAGGTGATCCGGGTCGATGCCGAGGAGCGCTTCCTCAGCGCCCTGGCTGGCGAGGCGGACCCGGAGCGCAAACGCAAGATCATCGGCAACCTCTTCGTCGAGGTGTTTGAAGAGGAGGCGGCCAAACTCAAAAACGCCCGTTGGCTGGCCCAGGGCACCATCTACCCCGACGTCATCGAGTCCGCCGGCAGCAAGACCGGCAAGGCCCACGTCATCAAGTCCCACCACAACGTGGGAGGCCTGCCCGAGCGGATGAACCTCAAACTGCTGGAGCCACTGCGAGAGCTGTTTAAAGACGAGGTACGCAAGATCGGGGTTGAGCTGGGACTGCCATCGGAGATGGTCTACCGCCACCCCTTCCCCGGTCCCGGCCTCGGGGTGCGCATCCTCGGCGAGGTGAAAAAGGCGTATGCCGACATCCTGCGCCTAGCCGACCACATCTTCATCGAAGAGCTACGGCGTCACGACCTCTACGACCGCACCTCCCAGGCGTTCGCCGTCTTCCTGCCGGTCAAGTCAGTGGGCGTCACCGGCGATGGCCGCCGCTACGAATATGTGGTGGCCCTACGGGCCGTGGAGACCATCGACTTCATGACCGCCCGCTGGGCCCACCTGCCCTACGACTTCCTAGAGCGGGTCTCCCGCCGCATCATCAACGAGGTGAGTGGGATCTCGCGGGTGACCTACGATATCTCTTCGAAACCGCCGGCGACGATTGAGTGGGAGTGACCGGCGTTTGGCACCGAGTAGCACGAGAACACACCTAAGCCCGCGTCACTGCGGGCTTTTTTTGTGATTATGTCCGGCACTGGCCGGCAATCTTTGGCATCGCCAAGCACTGTTTTTTTGGGTGTGTCCCACCTATCCGACAGGGTTGTGGGGCTGAAGGGCCTGGGTTGGCTGACGCGGGTGACGCGCGGGTCGCGGGTGACGGACGCGGGTGACGGACGCGGGTGACGGACATCCATCGCTTTGGATTATTCAAACATGTCTGTCCGCCATGCAGCGCGGATAGGTGTGCCCAATCAAGGCGTTGACCAAAAACCAAGCGAGTAAATACGGAAGCTACTCGGACACCCACTCAAAGCGCTTGCCAAAGTAGAAAGCGCTTGCCAAAGTAGCGCATATCTGTAAGCCTATACACCATCTCAATTCCATAGTCGGTGGAAACCATGCCAAAGCCAAGGAAGGCACTGGTCAATCTAGAGGTGACCCCTTTCTACCACTGCTCAGTTCGCTGCGTTCGCCGCGCCTTCCTCTGTGGCGAAGATACCGAAAGTGGCCGGAGTTTTGAGCATCGCCGCGGCTGGATACGGGAGCGGCTACTCGAACTGGCCACCCTGTTTGCACTAGACATCTGTGCCTATGCCGTGATGTCCAACCACT
>QKFD01000015.1 GCA_003251535.1 Chromatiales bacterium
CCCAACGCAACAAGGCCCGCCATTGGCGGGCCTTGTTGCGTTGGGGGGGGGTTAGGGGGTTGGGCTAACCGTTGGCGGCGGCCGCTGGCGGGATCTCCGCCTCGGCTGGCATCTCGATGGGCCGGTGGATGGCATCGAGGATGCTCTTCACCTCGGCAGCCTGCCGTCCCTGTACCGTCACCACCTTCTCCAGCTCTTCGATACGGCTCTGGAGGGTATCGCGCGACTCGTTGATCTTGCGCAGGTTCTCCAAGCGCCGCTCCATATGCTCTTTATGCTCCTTGATCTGATTGACCAAGGGGGTCATCACTGCCTTGCTCCACGCCTCGGCGTCGGTACGGGCCTTGAAGAAGACGTTGCGGGCGTGGCTAACCAGGGTGATGAAGAACTTCTTGATGACGATAGACTGCTCCGTCATGGTGGTCATCGGGCTACTACGGAAGTTCTCTGCCTCTTGGTAGAGCTGGCCGAACTCCTTGACGTAACGGGCGGTGGTGAACAGCGCCGGTTTGACGTCGCCGATGCCATGCTCCTGCTGGAACTTGCGGTAGACCGTGAGCACCAGCCGATTGAGCTGTTCGCTGTACTCATTGACCTCCTGCATCTTATCCCGCACCCCGTCAAAGAAGGTCTTCATGCCGATCTTCAGACCATGGGTGGTCCAGCTATCGGTCATCACCTTACGGGTCTCGGAGACCAGCTTATCCAGGGTGGAGATGGAGAGGAGCTCAAGCAGCTTCTTGCTCTGTTCGGAGAGCAACTTCTTGTTGGCCTGGAAGCTCTCGACGTTTTTGTAGTAGGCCACCTGCTCTTCACGGGTGGTCTTCATGAGGTGTTCGATCACCTCATTATTCTTGCCGGAGAGACCCCGCAGCTCCTCCAGCTGGCGCCGGGCAGCAGTGACTCGGGAGGCCAGTAGAGAGAAGGTCTCGTCCACCATGCCGCCGATGCCCTCCCGCACATGCTCCTGGGTCAGGGTCTGCTTGTGGGGCAGGATCTCGGTGGCCAGTACCTCCTCCAAGGAGAGGATATTGCTGCGCCGCAGCAGCTCTTGATCGTGGCGGATCTTGGCCAACAACCCCTTTTGGGCCGAGGCGGGGAAGATGCGATCCGGCTTGATGCCAAGGGTCTCTGCCGCTCGCTGGCACTGATCACCGATGGTCTTATGGACCTGGGCCTCGCTCTTTAGCTCGTCCCAAAGGGTATCCACCTTGTTCATTACCACCATCAGGCCGAGATCGTGGTTGCTGCGCAACGGCTTGACGTTGTGCTTCCACATATCCAGGTCGGATTTGGTCACGCCGGTGTCGGCGGCCAGGATGAACACCACCGCCTGCGCCTTCGGCAGCATATTCATCGTCAGCTCCGGCTCGGAGCCGATGGCGTTGAGTCCCGGGGTGTCCAGAATCACCAACCCCTGCTTGAGCAGCGGGTGGGGGAAGCTGATCATGGCGTGGCGCCAGACGGGGATCTCGATCTCCTTGGGGGCGACCCCACCCTGGTGAAGGTGGACATCGGCCTCGCTATAGAGACCCAGCTTGTGGGCCTCGTCGGTGGAGACGGTCTTGACCCGAACGATCTCCCGGAACGCCTCGGCCATGTTTTCCGGGCTCTGGAGATCGAGATCGATGTTGGTCCAGTGGATGGGGTCCTGCTTATACTCGGCAATGCTGCTGTCGGTGAGACGGGTCTCAATCGGCAACATGCGAATATAGGCCTTCTCCTCTTTAGAGTCGTAGAACAGCTCGGTCGGACACATGGTGGTACGGCCTGCCTCTGAGGGAAGGAGGCGACGGTCGTACTCCGAGAAGAAGATGGCGTTGATGAGCTCGGTCTTGCCCCGCGCAAACTCGGCGACGAAGGCGACCGTCAGCCGGTCGGAACGGAGTGACTCCAGAGTCTCGAAGATCCTAAGATCTCCCTCAGGTGTGCCCAGTTCGTTGGCGTCCAGCCACTCCTGGTACCGCTCGATGCTGGCGATAAGCTCGCGCTTCCACTGGCCGTAGGCCTGCATCTGCTCATTGAAACGCTTGGTTGCCATGGGTGGCCCCTATCCTGTCAATTCGTCGTCTAAAATCCCGAAACTGTCCGGCTTTTGACGCACAGCTGCCCAACTATCATGGAAATATTCAGCGAAAACAAGTGATCGCTATCTCACTTCAACGCCGCTGCTACACCTGTTTCTGCGGGTAACCTTTGCGGGGTGATGATCCTAAACCTCTTCTCGCGTCCCGTCTGCCCCGCCAGCAGCGAAACCGAACTGCGTCCTACCCCAAAAATACTAGCGAGGTAGCGGATCAAATGCTCATTGGCCTGGCCTTCCACCGGTGGCGCGGTGATGCGCACTTTGAGCGTATCGCCATGGAGCCCGACCACCTCATCCCGGCTTGCCCGCGGCTGGACTCGCACAGTGAGTAAGAGATCCCCTCCATCCCAGCGATAGTGGCTCATCGTGCCATGAGCGCCAACTGTTGTATGGGTGGAATCACCAACATTTTAAGTACCTGAAGTCCGATGAGGGCCACCATCGGTGAGAGGTCGATCCCGCCGAAGGGGGGAATGAGGCCTCTCACCGGGCGCATTATCGGGGCGGTGAGGCTTTGCAGGACATCCGTAGCAGGATGGTAACTGCCCGGATTGACCCAGCTCATGACGACCATCACGAGAATGGCAAAAATAAACACATTAATCCCCAGGGCCACCAGCTCGGCGACCGAAAGGATCAAGAGAAATAGCGGGCTGATGCCGTGCCCCCCCAGCATTGCTGCCAAACTCAGGGCAAAAAATTGGAGGGCCACCATAAAGACCAGCGATGCCATATCCAGCCCGGCAATCCCTGGGATAATGCGCCGCAGGGGACGCAGCGGCGGGTTGGTGGCGGTCACCACAAACTGCGAAATGGGGTTGTGGAAATTTGCGCGTGTCCATTGCAACAGAAAGCGCAGCATCACCACTGAAATATAGAGCTGAAACAGGGTGTTAATAACAAACGTGAGGGGATCGAGGAGGTAGTTCGAGCCCATCACTGACCTCCGATCAGCTCCGCCAACTCGCCGGCTCGATCCCGGGCGGCGGTCAGGGCGCGAGCGAAGAGGGCCTCCAGCTGCCCCTCTGTGAGGACGCCGATGGCCCGTTCGGTGGTGCCTCCGGGAGAGGTGACCCGGGTCCGCAGCTCTGTGGTGCTCTCCCGACTCTCCAACGCCATCTTGGCCGCCCCAAAGGCGGTCTGTAGGGTGAGTAGACGGGCGGTCTCTGCATCTAGCCCCAATTCGGTTCCTGCCCTCTCCAACGCCTCCATTACCAGGAAGAAATAGGCCGGTCCACTGCCTGAAAGGGCGGTCACGGCATCAATCTGAGACTCATCGGCGACCCATAGGGTGAGGCCAACCGCCCGCATGATCGCCTCTGCCAGCTCCCGCTGGGTGGAGTTGACCCGTGGGTTAGCGCAGAGCGCGGTGGCCCCACTACGTACCAAGGCCGGGGTGTTGGGCATTGTCCTCACCACCGCCAGATTGCCCCCCAGCCAGCGCTCAATATCACCTAAGCGCACCCCCGCGGCTACCGAGATGATCAGTGGTCGGCGGGCCTGGACGGCTGGGGCGATGTGCTCACAGACGGTCCGCATCCCTTGGGGCTTCACCGCCAATACCACTACGTCCACTGCGCCAGCCAGGGCGGCATTGTCCGCGGAGGTCTGGATCCCAAAGTGGTTGGTGAGCCGCTGGAGCTGCTCCTCGCTGGGATCGGCGGCGTGGAGGCGGTCGCCCTCAATGCCGTCAGCGATGAGGCCACCGATGAGACTGGAGGCCATATTGCCTCCGCCAATGAAACCAATGGCTACTCGTTCCATAAGGTGTGGGTGTAGTCGCGCCGGAGAGCGCGTAGGTTATGTTGTGGTGAGTGGGTGGAAAGGATAACGGTTACACCCTTGGCGCGCTACCGGGAACCGAACAGCGCGGTGCCGATGCGCACTAGCGTTGACCCCTCCAGTACGGCCGCCTCCAGGTCATCGGACATCCCCATAGAGAGGGTATCTATCTGGGGCGAGGCGGCTGCCAACGGCTCCCAAAGGGTCCGTAGTTGGCGCAGGGGGGCCCGCTGCTCTTCTAAGGTGTCAGCCGGGGCCGGGATGGCCATCAGGCCTCGCAGCAGCAGCCGGGGTTGGGCGTAAACCACCCCCACCAATTCAGCCAAGGCCCCTGGTGCAACCCCTGATTTGCTCGCCTCGCCGCTGACATTGACCTGGATACAGACATTGAGAGGGGGCAGGTGGGCTGGGCGCTGGGCACCTAGTCGCTCTGCCAGCTTTGGGCGGTCGAGACTATGGACCCAGGTGAACTGCTCAGCAATGGCGCGGCTCTTGTTGGATTGGATAGGTCCAATGAAGTGCCACTCGATAGCTAGATCGGCCAGTTGGCGCTGCTTCTCCAGCGCCTCTTGGAGATAGCTCTCACCAAAGGCGACCTGGCCGGCGCTGAACAGCGCCCGCATCGCCGCCGCTGGATGGCGCTTGCTCACCGCCAGCAACTGGACGCTATCCTGCGGGCGTCCAGCGGCCAGTTCGGCCGCATGGAGGCGTTCCAGCACCTGCTGAAGGCGCAGGGAGACCCCCTGCGTGTTTTCGCCGCAGGCGGTTGGGGTATACTCCTTGCCGGTCTGCATCTGCCCGGACAACCGATTTTTCTCAGGGGGATAGGGGATGGATATTGCTGAGTTGCTAGCCTTCAGCGTCAAAAACGGCGCCTCCGACCTGCATCTCTCCGCTGGTTTGCCGCCCATGATCCGCGTGGATGGTGACATCCGCCGCATCAACGTACCACCGATGGAACACAAAGAGGTCCATCAGATGGTCTACGATATCATGAGCGATAAGCAGCGCAAGGACTTCGAAGAGTTCTTTGAAACGGACTTCTCTTTCGAGATCAAGGGTCTTGCTCGCTTCCGCGTCAACGCCTTTAACCAAAATCGAGGGGCTGGCGCCGTCTTTCGTACCATCCCCTCCAAGATCCTCACCATGGAGGATCTCAAGTGCCCAACCATCTTTAAAGACATCTCCGACCAGCCGCGTGGCGTTGTGTTGGTGACTGGACCCACCGGCTCGGGTAAGTCAACCACGCTGGCGGCGATGGTGGACTACATCAACAAAAACGAATACGGCCACATCCTCACCATCGAGGATCCCATCGAGTTCGTACACGAGTCGAAGAAGTGCCTTATCAATCAGCGCGAGGTGCATCGTGACACCCTCGGGTTCAACGAGGCGCTGCGTTCGGCACTGCGTGAAGACCCCGACATCGTGCTAGTGGGCGAAATGCGTGACCTTGAGACCATTCGCCTCGCCCTCACCGCGGCAGAGACCGGTCACTTGGTGTTCGGAACCCTCCACACCTCCTCCGCAGCCAAAACCATCGACCGTATCATCGACGTCTTCCCCGCCGCGGAGAAGGACATGGTGCGAGCCATGTTGTCGGAGTCGCTGCGGGCGGTTATCTCGCAGTCGCTGCTGAAGAAGATTGGGGGTGGGCGTGTGGCGGCCCACGAGATCATGATCGGTACCCCGGCCATCCGTAACCTTATCCGCGAGGGCAAGGTGGCGCAGATGTACTCGGCCATTCAGACCGGTCAGCAATATGGGATGCAGACCCTCGATCAGAATCTCCAGGAGCTGGTGCGCCAAGGGGTGGTCAGCGTGCAGGAGGCCAGAGCCTACGCTGCCAATAAGGACACCTTCGGTAGCGGTAAGTAATTACTGCCCCAGTCGAGTTCTCTGCGGAGCCCACCATGGATTTTGATTCCCTGCTCAAGTTGATGGTCCATAAGAACGCATCGGACCTGTTTATCACCACTGGGATCCCGCCGAGTATGAAGATCGATGGCAAGATCACGGCGGTCACCAAGGGGAGCCTGACCCCAGACCAGGCCCGAGAGATCGTCTACGGCGTCATGGATGCGGATCAGAAAGAGACCTTCCAGCGGACCCGAGAGTGCAACTTCGCCCTCTCCCGTTCAGGGATTGGCCGCTTTCGTGTCAATGTGTTCCAGCAGCGCAATCAGGTGGGCATGGTTCTACGTAAGATCGAGATCAAGATCCCGACCTTCGAGGACCTACAGCTACCCCCCGTGCTGCGCGAACTCTCCATGACCAAGCGCGGCATTGTGCTGTTTGTGGGAGGTACCGGTTCTGGTAAATCGACCTCCCTAGCGGCGATGGTGGACTACCGCAACCAGCACAGCACCGGCCACATCATCACCATCGAGGACCCCATCGAGTACGTCCACCAGCACAAGGGGTGCATTGTCACCCAGCGCGAAGTGGGCATCGATACCGACACCTTTGAGGCCGCTCTGGTCAATACGCTGCGTCAGGCGCCCGATGTCATCCTCATCGGTGAGATCCGCCACCGCGAGACCATGGAACATGCAGTGGCCTTCGCCGAAACAGGTCACCTCTGCCTGGCTACCCTGCACGCCAACAACTCCAACCAGGCCATGGACCGTATCATCAACTTCTTCCCAGAGGATCGTCGGCCTCAGTTGTTGATGGACCTCTCCCTCAACCTCAAGGCGGTGGTGGCGCAGCGACTCCTGCCACGGGCCGATGGCAAGGGGCGACGGGTGGCCGTGGAGGTGCTGATCAACTCCCCGCTGATGGCGGACCACATCCTCAAGGGCGAGGTCCATCAGATGAAGGAGCTGATGAAGAAGTCCAACGAGCAGGGGATGAAGACCTTCGACCAGGCGCTCTACGAGCTCTTCCGCGATGGCTCCATCGGTATGGAGGACGCCATCCGCAACGCCGACTCCCCCAACGAGGTACGCCTCATGATCAAGCTGGGCGATACCCAGTCCGCAGAGGGGCTGACGGCCAGCCTGGACGGCCTGACGTTACAAGAAGACGAGGCGCAGGACCAGAACAACAACTATCGGGTACGCTGATTCTGGATCTCTCCCCACCCCAGCAGCGGATTGGCTGCTGGGGTGGAAAGGGTTAGCCAAACACCGTGCGGGCGTCAAACACCGGCCCGTCAACACAGACCCGCTTCATTGCCGGCCCCTGTTCGGTCTGTATCTCCACCACGCAGCCGGCACAGCCCCCCACACCGCAGGCCATAAACTCCTCCATGGAGATCTGGCAGGGGAGATCGAACTCCCGCGCCAGCCGCGCCACGGCCTCCAGCATGGGGTGTGGTCCGCAGGCAAATAGCTCCACCTCCTGCCGCTCGGGGCCCAGCGCCTCCAACCAGCTGCGCGCCAGATCCGTAACAAAACCGGCATGGCTACCCGGTAGGCCGTTCCGACTACTGAGGCGGGAGGCGATACCCCACTGCTCCAGCAGGGGCATACAGCCATCGGTACCCTCCGGAACACCTGGTACTGGGAGCCCTGAGCGCTGATAGGGGAAGGGGAACGGGGACTCTGAGCCGAGCAGCACCAGTGGCTGGTATCCCGGGTCACGCCGCAGCTCATCGGCGAGAAATACCATCGGCGGCATACCCACCCCGCCGCCCAACAATAGCGGGCGGGGGCGATCGAGGGAGGGGCTGAAGGGGCGACCGATGGGGCCGAGGAGATCAATACTCTGTCCCACCGCCTGCTGGCTGAGTAGCTGGGTCCCCTGGCCTACGGCTTTATAAAACAGCTCAATCCAGCCCGCCTCACGTTCGACCCGCATAATGGAGATGGGGCGGCGTAGGGGGCGCTGCGGATCGGGACGTAGATGGACGAAGCTACCGGCGCGCGCCTGCGCCGCGGTCTGCGGTGCGTGTAGGCGCAGGAGGTGCTGGCCATCGGCAAAGGCCTCGCGCTGCAGAATGGCCGCCTGTTCTTGGAAAATAGTGCCGCGCTGTGTAGTGCTCATGGCTCCTCTCTAAAGACCACATGTCCCTTGAGCAGGGTGGCCACCACCTTGCCTTTGAGTTCCCAACCGAGAAATGGGGTATTTTTGCCGCGGCTTAACAGCCCCTGCTCGGTCACCGTCCAGTGGCGCTGGGGATCAAACAGACAGATGTCGGCGATCGCCCCTACCTCCAGGCTCCCCAGTGCTTGGCCCAACACCCGTGCCGGGTGGAGGGTGAGGCGGGCAATGGCCTCTAGGGGGGAGAGTACCCCCTCATCCACCAACCGCAGGGTGAGGGGCAGGAGGGTTTCCAGTGCCGAAATGCCGGGCTCCGTGCTGGGGAACGGCGCCAACTTGGCATCCCGATCATGGGGTTGGTGGTCAGAGCAGATGGCGGTAATCACCCCGCTGGCCAGGGCTGCCCGGAGGGCATCGCGGTCGCGCTGGGTGCGCAGCGGGGGGCGTACATGGCAGTGGGGGTTGAAGTGACCCACATCCATCTCGGTGAGGTAGAGCTGATGGGCGGAGACATCGGCGGTGACCGGCAACCCCCGTTGCTGCGCCTGGGCGATCTCCTCGATAGCGCCAGCGGTGGAGAGGCAGCAGAAGTGGATGCGGGCCCCGGTCTGCTCCGCCAACATGAGATCGCGTACCACGGCGATGGTCTCGGCGATGGCGGGGATTGCCGGTAGCCCCAGGCGGGTGCCGATGGTCCCCTCGTGGACAATGCCGTTGGAGAGCCAGGGGTCTTCGGAGCGCAGCAGAATAGGCAGCTCCAAACTGGTGGCATATTCAAAGGCGCGCCGCAGCACCAGGGTGTTGGCCATGGGGCGGTCGGCATTGGAGACGGCGTGGCAGCCGGCCTCTTTGAGGGCGGCCATCTCACTGATGTGTTCGCCATCCAACGCGCGGGTGAGGGCGCCGAGCGGGAAGACCCGCACCCGATTGCCACTGCTCTTTACCCGGCCGCGGATATGTTTCACTAGGGCCGGTGAATCGGCCACTGGGTCGGTATCGGGGGGGCAGCAGAGGGTGGTGATCCCGCCGCTGGCCGCCGCGAGGGTCTCGCTGGCGATGGTGCCCTTTTTCTCGTCGCCCGGTTCCCGTAGTCGGGCCCGTAGATCGATGAGTCCGGGGCAGGCGCAGAGCCCCGCAGCCTCGATCACCTCATCGGCCTCAAACCCCTCCGGGGCCCCACCGAGGGCGGCAATGTGGCCGTCAGCGACGTAGATATCTTGGATGGCATCCAACCCCTGGGCCGGGTCGAGCAGCCGCGCCCCGCGAATGAGGATCTTGCTGTTCATGCCTGCGCCTCTCGCTCCGTCCCTGGCTGGCGGCCGAGGGCCATCGCCATGACCGCCATCCGTACCGCGATGCCGTTACTCACCTGCTCCAGGATGACCGACTGTGGACCATCGGCAACGGCCGACTCGATCTCCACGCCGCGGTTGATAGGGCCGGGGTGCATGACAATGGCGTCAGGCTTGGCGTAGGCCAGCTTCTCCTCTGTTAGGCCGTAGAGGTGGTAATACTCCTGCTCACTGGGGATGAGCGCCCCCTCCATCCGCTCCCGTTGTAGCCGCAACATGATGACCACATCGACATCCCGCAGCCCCTCCCGCAGGTCGTGGAAGACATGCACCCCAAGGGTGCTGACCGCTGGTGGGACAAGGGTTTTAGGGGCAATCACCCGCACCTCGCCGGTCCCCAGGGTGGTGAGGGCGTGGATCTCCGAGCGGGCGACGCGGGAGTGCATCAGATCGCCGACAATGGCCACCTTGAGATCCGCGAAATTCTGTTTGTGGCGGCGGATGGTGAACATATCCAGCATCGCCTGGGTGGGGTGGGCATGGCGGCCATCACCGGCATTGATCACCGAGATGTGGGGGGCGACGTGGCGGGCAATGAAGTGGGCGGCGCCGCTCTCCCCGTGACGCACAACAAACATGTCGCAGTGCATCGCCTCCAGGTTATGGAGCATGTCGAGCAGGCTCTCACCCTTGTTGGCCACCGCCGACTGGGCGATGTTGATGGTGACGACATCGGCCGAAAGGCGCTTGGCCGCCAGCTCGAAGGTGGTGCGGGTGCGGGTGCTGGTCTCGAAGAAGAGGTTGACGATGGTCTTACCGCGGAGCAGCGGCGCCTTCTTCATCTGTTTGCTGCCAACGGTGGCGAACCCCTCGGCGTTGTCGAGGATCTCCGTCAGGATGCGCCGGTTGAAGCCCTCAATGGTGAGGAAGTGGTGCAGCCGACCCTGTTCGTCCAGCTGCAAATTAGAGGCGGTCATCGGGGGTCAATATCACTAGGGCGAGTTCGTCTGGTCCGGCCAGCTTGATCTGTTCAGTGGAGCCCAGCTCCATCCGGATCCCCACCACATCGGCCTGGAAGGGAAGCTCCCGGCCGCTGCGATCTACCAAGGTGGCAAGGATCACCGAGGCGGGGCGGCCGAAGTCGAACAGCTCATTGAGGGCGGCGCGGATGGTGCGGCCGCTCTGGAGCACGTCATCCACCAGGATGATGTGACGGTCGTCAACATCAAAGGGGAGATCGGAGGGCTTCACCTCGGGGTGGAGGCCGATCTGGGAGAAGTCGTCACGGTAGAAGCTGATGCTGAGGGCACCCAGTGGCTCGGCGAGCCCCAGGAGGGCCTTTAAGCGTTGGGCAATCCAGACGCCACCGGTATGGATCCCCACCATGCTCGGCTGGGTAATTCCCCGCTGATCGAGCAATTGGCGAAGTTGGTTGGCCATCTCCGCGAGTACCGCATCAATATCGTAATCCGCTGTTCTCATTGGGAGTTTTGGTGTAACCAGGTTTCGAGGATGAGTTGGGCGGCTACCCGGTCCAACTCCCCGCAGTCACGGAGAGCCCCCGCCTCTGACAATAGAGACTCAGCGGCGGCGGAGGTGAGGGTTTCATCTACGAAGTGGACCCGCAGATTGTACCTGCCGGCCAGACGATTACCAAAGCGTCGTGCGGCCCGGGTGGTTTCAAATTCGCTACCGTCGGCATGGGTCGGGACCCCGACCACCAGCGCCTCCGGTTGCCACTCCCGTAGCAGGCGGCCAATCGCCTCCCAGTCGGGGGCACCGTTACGGGTGGCCAAGGTGACCAGTGGGCGGGCGGTGGCAGTTAACCGCTGGCCTACCGCTACACCAATGCGTTTTTGGCCATAGTCAAAACCCAGCAGCAGCCCGGAGGGGCGGCTCACGCGTGGCCGATCTCGGTGGAGAGAAGGTTGAGGTCGATACCCAAGAGATCGGCGGCGTGCTGCCAGCGCTGTTCACTGGGGGACTCGAAAATGATGCGCGCCTCCGCCGGACCGGAGAGCCAGGCGTTCTCCGCCATCTCCTGCTCTAGTTGACCAGGACCCCAGCCGGCGTACCCCAAGGCGAGCAAAAAGCGCGCTGGGCCCCGTCCCTCGGCCATGGCGGCGATGATATCCCGCGAGGTGGTCACGGCAATCTCATCGGTGATCTGTAGGCTCGACTCCCAGAGGCCGGCCGGTGAGTGGAGCACAAAGCCCCGCTCGGTCTGTACCGGGCCCCCGCCGTAGACCGGCAGGTTGGTGTCCACCGATTCAGCGGCCGTCAAACTCATATGCCGGATCACCTCGCCCAAGGTGACCCCGATGGGACGATTGATGATGATCCCCATCGCACCCTGCTCATTGTGCTCACAGATATAAGTCACCGTGTGGGTGAAGTTGGGATCTGCCAGCATGGGCATGGCGATGAGGAAGTGATTGGCGAGCGAATCCGGCATGGGAGTTAGTATCGGGAAGCGTTGGGTCCGTGGCAAGCGCGCTCCGGTAAAAGTTCCGGGTGGGGCGTGCCACTCCAAAACGTGGGGCGGATCTGCAATCTCGTCAGTTGAGGTAGGAGGTGTTATCGCGGAACTGCCAGGTGCGGATGATCTCCAGTTGGTCCGCCTCTTTGCGGATCGCCTCCGGTAGGGGGGCAAAGGGGGCCGCCAGGCGGACGATACGCAGGGCTCCATCATCCAGTACCTTGTGGCCGGAGGAGCGGACCACCTCCAGTTTGAGCACCTTGCCATCGGAGTCGATGGTGACCGAGAGGATGAGGTTACCCGAGAGATTCTGGCGGCGCGCCTCGTCGGGGTAGTTGAGGTTGCCGACCCGCTCCACCTTCATCCGCCACGCCTCCATGTAGGCAGCGGGGGCGTACTCTCGGGTGTTGGCCGAGATGGTCTTTTTGCGCGGGCGCTGGGCGTAGGTCTGCGCCCGTTCACGGATTTCGGCAGTGGTACGGGCGATCTCCTGAGTGCGCGACAGTAGATCCAATGCATTCGGTGTGCTCAGCGTGTCCGGCTTCTCATGCTGACTATCCTCTTCCGCCTGCACTTGGGTCGGTGCAGGGCGAGTGGCCGTCAACACCGTCTGGGTCGCTGGGGTGGGAGTGGGGCGCTGTTCAGGGCGGGTCTCCGGTGACTCGCCCACCGTGCTCTCGGCCGTGGGGTTGGTGAAGGGGCTGCTAGGGCGCACCTTCTCCTCCACGTTGCCCCCCCCCTCCTGGTTGGCCTGGGCCAGGTAGTCCGCCTTCTCCGGTTCTTTCTCGGAGTGGCTATGGACCAGGGTGATCTCCATAGAGAGGGGTGGCGCCTCCCGTTTCGGGTGGCGCTCCGGGGTAAAGCCGACACCCAGGATCACGAGGGCGTGCAGGGCCGCCGCCAAGAACAGCGTGAGTCCCAGCCGATCGACCGGATTACCAGCAAAGTGTTTGAGTTGGCCTGTCGCCATGGCGGGGCATTATATGGATTGCTGAGGGCGAAAACAGGGGCTAACACGCGAACCTAAGTCACATCTTGGGGATATCCTCAGCCAATTCGGGCGCTGAGGCGCTGTTCAATGGCCTGCATCAGCTCCCCGGCGATATCTAGGCCAAACTGGCGATCTAGCTCCTGGATGCAGGTGGGACTGGTGACATTGACCTCGGTGAGGTAGTCGCCAATCACATCTAGCCCCACAAAGAGCAGGCCCCGTTCCCGCAGGGTGGGACCCACTTGGGCGCAGATCCAGCGATCCCGCTCGGTCAGCGGTACGCCTACCCCATTGCCGCCGGCAGCAAGATTGCCACGGAACTCCCCCGCGGCAGGGATGCGGGCGAGGGCATAGGGGACCGGTTCGCCATCGATAAGCAAAATGCGCTTGTCACCTTGGCTGATCTCCGGTAGATAGCGCTGGCCCATGGCGTAGCAGCGACCCCGCTCGGTCAGGGTCTCCAAGATCACATTGGTGTTGGGATCACCCGCTGCTATTTTGAACACCGAGCTGCCCCCCATCCCACCGAGCGGTTTGACAACGATGTTCCCCTGCTCCGCCAGGAAGCGGCGAAGCACTTCAGGACGTCGGCTCACCACTGTAGGGGGGATGCACTCGCGGAACCAGGTGGCAAACAGCTTCTCGTTGCAGTCACGCAGGCTGCGGGGGCGATTGACCACCAGCAGGCCGCGCTGCTCGGCAAGCTCTAGCAGGTAGGTCGTATAGACATATTCAATATCGAACGGTGGGTCTTGGCGCTGTAGCAGTACATCCAGCTCCTGTAGGGGGCGTTCTACGGGGGGGGCCAACTCATACCAGCACTGGGCGTCGGCCATGACCCGTAGTGGGCGCATCTGGGCCGAAGGGGTGTCGCCATTGAGGGAGAGGTCGCCCGGCTCCATGTACCACAGCGCAAAGCCCCGCGCCTGGGCGGCCAGCAACATCGCCAGTGTGCTGTCCTTGTGATATTTGATCTGGTCGATGGGATCCATGACCACACCAAGGGAGAATGTCATATCGACTCCTCGTGCCGGGCCCTGCGGGCCATCGGGCCGGCACGCAAAGCGAGCGCCGACCATGGATTGAACATGCGGAATGTGTTAATAATCTGCCCCTCTGCTGCTGGGGGCAGGCACCGGCGCAAGATATCACGACACCAAACCACGCGAGGGGAGCATGGCAGGGGAATCCGCAGAAGACCTGACCGGCCTCAGGGTGATGGTCATCGACGACAGTAAGACCATTCGCCGCACGGCAGAGAGCCTGCTGACCAAAGAGGGCTGTGAGGTCATCACCGCTAACGATGGGTTCGAGGCGTTGGCCAAAATCTCTGACCACAACCCACAGATTATATTCGTGGACATCATGATGCCGCGGCTGGATGGCTACCAGACCTGTGCGCTCATCAAGCACAATCAGCGCTTCAAAAGCACGCCGGTCATCATGTTGTCGAGTAAAGATGGCCTATTTGACCGGGCGCGCGGCCGAATCGTCGGCTCTGAGCACTACCTCACCAAGCCGTTTACCCGGGAGGAGCTGCTGGGGGCCATTAAGAATTTCGTTCCCAAGACAGAGGCGAGCTGAGGCGGCCCGAGCTAGGTGGGGCGCCCGCGAGGAGATACAAATGCCACAAGTGCTGATCGTCGACGATTCCCCGACCGAAACCCATGTGCTCACTACCATCTTGACCCGGCATGGTTTTACTGTTGTCAATGCCACTAATGGTGAGGCAGGTATTGCCACGGCTAAAGAGGTGAAGCCCGACCTTATCCTGATGGATGTGGTCATGCCCGGGATGAACGGGTTCCAGGCGACTCGCCAGCTGAGCAAGGATCCGGCGACCTCCTCGATTCCGGTCATCATGGTCACCACCAAGGACCAGGAGACCGACCGTGTGTGGGGGTTGCGGCAGGGGGCGAAAGACTACCTGACCAAGCCGGTAAACGAGCAAGAGCTCATCGAAAAGATTAACTACGTCCTCGCGGGGTAACTCTGTAGTGTCCGCCGCGGCCACCGCCTTTGACCCGATCACGCTGCTCGCGGATATGGAGCGGCGCAGCCGCTCTCACGCATCTAACCTTCCGCAGCAGGTCGAGACCAAGCCCACTTGGGAGGGAGTTGGTTTCCGCCTAGGGCCACTGCGATTGGTTGCACCCCTCGCCCAGGTGACTGAAATCTTGACGGGGCCTCGGTTGACGCGGGTGCCGGGGGCCAAGCCATGGGTGCGTGGTATTGCCAATGTCCGCGGTAATCTACTTCCCATCCTCGACCTCTCGGCCCTGCTGGGCGGGGCGCTCACTTCGCCGGATCGGCGAAGCCGGATCCTAGTGGCACAACATCAGGGACATATGGCGGGTTTCCTGGTAGGAGAGGTGCTCGGATTGAAGCACTTCTATCTGGAGGAGTTCCGTCGAGAACTACCCAAAGCTGATGAGATGGTGGTACGGCTGCTTGAGGGGTCCTACAACCATGACGGTGAGCAGTGGACGGTATTCAACTTCCACTCGCTGGTAGAGCGTCCGGAATTTCAACAAGTCGCAGGCTGAACTAGGCAGAGCGCTAACGGGTCGGGGCCCCATCGGGCAAGGCCACCAGGAGCAAAGAGATGGAGTCAGCGAAAAAGAAACAGGCAGCAGCAGCGAATCGCGGCGGAGTCATCTGGCTGCTGGTCATCGCAGTGCTGCTCGTCATTGTCATGGTGGGTGTCTACATCAAGGTGATGGTGGACGAGCGCGGCGACAGCCGCTACCAGAGCATTCTGGGGGAGATGAAGGTGCTCTCGCAGCAGCTCTCCAAGAATGCCGGTCAGGTCACCTCGGGTGATAGCGAGGCATTCCGACTCCTCGGCACCTATAACGGCGACTTCTCCCGCAACCTCTCTCTGTTGGAGGAGGGGGACGGTACGGCGATGTCCGGGACGCCCGTAGCGGCGACACCAGCGCTCGATTCGCTCATCGACCTGTGGAAAAAGTTCAGTGAGAACATTGGACTTATCCTCACTCGCCAAGACACGGTGACCGACCTGCGGGCCATCGTGGCCGACATCAACGACCAGGCCGCGGCGCTGCTGGCCATCTCTGATGAGATTGCCACCTTGATGGCCCAGAAGGGGGCGCCGGCAGACCAGATCTACCTGGCCACCCGCCAGTCGATGCTCTCCCAGCGCATCATCAACAACGTCAACCGGGTGCTGGCGGGTGACGCCGGATCGGTGACCGCCGCTGACCGCTTTGGCCGTGATGCGCGCACCTTTGGTAGCACCATCAAGGGGATGCTGGAGGGGGACCCGGAGCAGGGGATCCAGCAGGTGAAGGACCCCGAGGTACGGGCCAAGGTGCAACAGGCCGCCGCCCTGTTTAATAAGGTCGGTGAGCAGGTGACCAACATCCTTGGGCGCAGTCCAGAGATGTTCGACATCTCCGAGGCCGTGCAGAAGGTGCTGGGCTCCTCCAATGCGCTGCTAGAGCGACTCGCAGCGCTGGATAGCGCCTATCAAGGTTTCGTCGATGCTCGTAATCCGAAGGCCTGGATGGGGCACGTGGCGGGCGGTATTGCCCTGGTACTGTTCATCATCTCCTTCTTGCGGGTACGTACGGGCTCCTCCCGCCAGCTGGCTGAAACCGAATCCCAGCGTAAGGCATCGGAAGAGCAGAACCGGCGAAATCAGCAAGCCATCCTCCGACTGCTCGATGAAATGGGTGACTTGGCCGATGGTGACCTCACCGTCAACGCCACGGTAACCGAGGACATCACCGGCGCCATCGCTGACTCGGTTAACTACGCCATCGAGGCACTGCGTAGCCTGGTAACCGCCATCAACGAAGCGGCGGAGCAGGTATCCGGTGCAGCAACGGAGTCAGAGGAGACTGCGAACCGCCTCAACCAAGCCACTGAGCAGCAGACGCAGCAGATTGCCTCTGCCACCAGTGCGGTTAACCAGATGGCCTCCTCGGTTGAGAACGTCTCCTTGAGTGCTGACCAGGTAGCCCACGAGGCGTTGGAGTCGGTCTCCATCGCATCTGAGGGTGCGGACGTGGTACAGCGCACCATCGCGGGTATGAATAAAATCCGCGAGCAGATCCAAGAGACCTCCAAGCGAATCAAACGACTGGGTGAAAGCTCCCAGGAGATCGGTGACATCGTGGAACTCATCAACGACATCGCCGAACAGACCAACATCCTGGCCCTTAACGCCGCCATCCAGGCCGCCATGGCCGGTGATGCGGGCCGCGGCTTCGCGGTGGTTGCGGACGAGGTACAGCGCCTTGCAGAGCGCTCCTCCGGTGCAACTCGACAGATTGAGGCACTGGTAAAAACCATCCAGACCGACACCAACGAGGCGGTTGCCTCGATGGAATCGAGTACCTCTGAAGTGGTGGCAGGTGCCCGTTTGGCGGAGGATGCGGGTCAGGCACTGGGTAAGATCGAGCGCGTGGCCCACCACCTTGCCGAACTGGTGCAAAACATCTCCTCAGCAACACGCAACCAGGCGCAAGCCGCCAGTGGCATTACGGAGACCATGGACGCTATCCAGACCATCACCACACAGACCGCTGCCAGTACCAAGCAGACCGCCATCTCTATCGGTAACCTAGCGAAGATGGCCGAAGGTCTGAAGAAGTCGGCTGCCGGCTTCAAGCTGCCCGGGTAAGTCCCGGGCACCCCGATACCTTGCAGGGGTTTATGCCGCATGGCCGAACGGTTCGATATAAGCACACTGAAGTGGCTCAAGGGGGAGATCGACGACACCCTTGAGCAGGCGCGCGTTGCCCTGACCACCTTTGTGGAAGAAGGGCGTGACGAGAGTCAGATTGGTTTCTGCGTCTCCTATCTCCACCAGGTACGGGGTAGCCTGCAACTGGTGGAGCTGGAGGGTGCCAGTCAGCTCGCCTCAGAGATGGAACAGGTTGCGAGGGCCCTCGAAGGGGGGCGCATCGGCGACGTAGAGTCGACGGTGGAGGTGCTGATGCGCGCCTTCCTGCAGCTGCCTGACTATCTGGAGGCGCTACATGACGGATTGGATGACAATCCGGTCATTTTGCTGCCTATTATCAATGAGTTGCGCGTCTCTCGGGGCGAAGCGGCGCTAACCCAAGCGGCCTTTTTCAATCCCGATCTCACCGCCCTGCCGCCGCCCGCCAAGGCCAAGGTACCCGACCTGCGCCCCGTGGCCGGCAAGGCGCGTACCTTTTTCCAGACCCACCTCGTTAAGCTCATCCAAGAGAAGGAGCTGGACCAGGGGCTGCGGGCCATTGGCTCGGTCTTCGATAAGCTGCTGACCGTTACCTCCCATGCCCCCTTACGGCAGTGGCTGTGGGTCTTTGGTGGCTTGACTGAAGGGCTTCGCTCCCACGGTGTGCCCTATGGCAAACCGATCAAACTGCTGTTCGGTAAGGTGGACCAGGTCCTGCGCCAGCTGTCGGCTGGTGGGGAGCAGGGGATCTCCAGCGAACTCCTGGTGGAGCAGACCAAGGCGGCGCTGTTCTATGTTGCGGCCTGCCGCAGCGAAGTCCCGCGGATCCAGGAGCTTAAGCACGCCTTCCGGCTCGATGGCGAGGTGCCTAGCGAGACGGTGATCGAGGAGGCGCGGGCCCGTATGGGCGGTTTCAATACCGCCCTGAAGCGCACCGTTGCCGCCGATCTGATGGAGGAGCTGACCCGGGTCAAGGAGACGCTGGATATCGTCTCTCGTCGTCCGGATCAGGCGGGTGAGGAGCTGGTCAAGCTGGCCAACGGCCTCTCCACCATCGCCTCCACGGTGGATGTATTAGAGCAGCACGCCCTGGCCGCCGCGCTGAAACAGCAGATCGAGCTGGTGCAGCAGCTACAAAGCGGTTCTGCCACCATTGCCAATCGGGAGTTGATGGCCATCGCCGAGGCGGTTCTGGCGGTGGAGTCTGCCCTGGCCGACTGGGGTTCCGGTGGGTTGGTGGATGGCGAACAGCAGGGGGCTGAGCAGGATCCTGCTGAAGCAGAGCACCGTCGCGTCGTGCGGGTGGTGATGAAGGAGGCAAAGGCCGATCTCATCAACATCAAAGAGGCGATCAACCGTTATCTAGCCGCCCCCGACGACAAAGGTCCGCTGGGTGAGGTGGAGGTACCGCTGGGCCGCCTGATCGGTGGCATGACCCTGATTGGCTACGATCGTGTGGCGCGGGTACTGCGGGCCTGCCAATGCTTTATCCGGGAACGGATGCTGTCGGTTGACCAGGTGCCGGCCGATGAGCAGCTCGATCAGCTGGCCGACGCCCTGACCAGTATCGAGTACTACTTCGAGGCCTTCGTCGAGAGCCGCGTTCACCCCGCCAGTGCCCTTGAAGTGGCCGAGCGGAGCGTGGCGACCCTGGGATATCCGGTGGATCAGCTGCCGGAGCCACAGGTCTCGGTACCGGTTGACACCGTTACCCTGCAGGCAGTGCCGGCAACCACCCCGGAAACGATGGTGGCGCAACCCACTGTTGCGGCAGAGCCCGTGCCATCGGCCCTACCTGAGGTGCCGCCGGTCGCTGCCGCGCCCCCGCCGGAGGCCAAGCCTGCCCCCGCGGTGGCCCTGCCGCCGGATCAGGACGATGAGATCATCGAGATCTTCATCGAGGAGGCGGAGGAGCAGTTTGAGAGCATTGCCCAGCTCCTCCCCGCTTGGCGCTCCAACCCGGCCGATGGCGAGTCCCTGAAGGACCTGCGCCGCTGCTTCCACACCCTTAAGGGGAGTGGTCGCCTGGTGGGGGCCAAAGATCTGGGTGAGTTTGCCTGGGCCTTTGAGAGCCTGCTGAATCGGGTGATCGATAACACCATCGTCGCCTCGCCGCTGGTGTTTGAACTGATTGATTACGCCCGTCCGTTGTTGGCCGAGCTGCTGGATGGATTCCGCCACCATACGGAGATGGATCCCCACCTGGTGGAGATCCAGGAGCTGGCCCATACCGTAGCGCGGCCCGATGCCCCGGCTGGTTTGACCATACCTAAGCGAGGAGCGGCAGCGGAAGCCGTGGCCCCGCCGGTGGCGGATGAGGTGGCGGTTCCAGCGGCGCAGCCAGAACCATCCTCAGCGGTCCAGACGATGGACCCGATACTGTTGGAGATCTACACCAACGAGTGTCAGGGCCATCTCGATACCGTTGACGCCTTTGTTGAGCACTGTACCTCCCAGGGGGGACGGTGTCGGCTCGATAACGAGCTGGTACGGGCACTCCATACCCTGCGCGGGGCCTCTCGTACCGCCGGTGTGCCCCCCATTGCGGAGCTGAGTGGCCTGCTAGAGGAGCACGCCAAGCTACTCCAAAATGAGTCGTTACCGCTGTGCGATAACGGTCTTGCCCTACTGCGAGATACCGCGGCGGCCCTGCGTCTATTCTTGGGCGCCCTCGCCAATCCACAGCTGACCCCGCCGGACCTGGGGGAGCTTACCCAGTCGGCTCAGGCACTGCTGGATGAGACGCAGCATCGCACCCACCCGACTACGCACAGCGAAGCGCCTGCCTCCGTGCATCCGCACCTACCCGAAGGTGTGGCTGGCCTAGAGGTGTCTGCGCCAGTGGTGGATCTCACCCCCGCTGCTGAGGAGGTAGCGCCAGAGGAGATCCCCTCACCTGTTGCCGAGGCGCCAGAGCCTGAGGCCCTTGCCGAGGTGGAGACACCGGCCCCAGCGCAGGAGGAGCCATCCATCTCGCTGGATCAAGAGGTGGTGGTCCCCACGCTGCTTGAGGAGGAGTCACTCCCCTCTAGCGAGGCGCTAGAGCCAGAGGCGCCGCTCCACCCCTTCGCGGAGCTGGAGGAGGAGATCACCCTCTCTCCTGCTGAGGAGGGGCCGACCCCGCCCTCTAGTAGTGATGATATTTCGGCTGACGAGGCGTTGGCGGCAGAACTGGGGGCCTTGGAGGCCGCCTGGTTGGAGGAGTCGCAAGAGCCCTCTTACGATCTCCCGTCGATGGCCACAGAGGCCGACATCTCCGCATTTGGGGAGTCCCCAGCCCCGGAGCAGGAGCTGTCAGCCGCCGCCGAACTGCCCGAGGAGGCGCCACTCACTCCAGCCGAGGAAGAGATCTCGCTGGATGAGATCCCTACCGCTACCTCCGAGGTAGTGGAGGAGATGCCACCCGCTCCTGCGCCTGAGGAGGCTATAGAGCTTGAAGAGGTAGCCGCATTCCCAGAAATGGAGGCGGCGGAGCCCGCAGAACTAGAGGAGACCGCGGAGCTAGAGGCGACCGCGGAGCTAGAGGCGACGGTAGAGCTTGAAGGGCTAGGCGAGCCTGAAGAGATCGCACTTAGCACCTCCCCCGAACCTGAGCTATCTGAGGCTGAAGAGGGCCTTGGTGAGGCAGCGGTTGCCGCAGAGACCGCAGAGATCCCCATGGTTGGGATCGAATCGGCTGAGGGTGAGGCGACCGAAGAGTATCAACTCGATGCCCTGCTCCCCGCTTGGGATACCTCCATGGACGAGGGGGTATTGGATGAGTCGGTGGAGGAGGGGGACATCCCCGATGTGCCGGATACCGGTGGTGATCTTGCCGCTGAGGCGGCCGCCCTAGAGGCGGCGTGGCTGAACGAGATCCCCGGGGCGATCGACCTCCCAGAAGGTGGCTTACCGCTAGACGGGCTCCATTTCGAGGGTGAGGAGCTAACGGCAGAGCATGACGCCGAGGGTCCCGCCGCTGCCGAGGACGAGGCAGTGGAGGAGGAGGCCGATGTTGGCCAGTTTGACCTGGCGGCCCATGCCGAGGCGACGGAGGCCGCCGAAGAGGTGGACTTCGCACGCCTGCTGACCGACTCCTGGCCTACCTCTCCTACCGATGAGGAGGCAGACCTGTCTGCGCTCGCGCCTGACCAACCGCCGGCCTTCGCCGAGCCGGAGGGTGAGGACGAGGAGGCACTCGCTACGCTGGAGGCGTTGCTGAGCGAGGAGGTGGCAGAGGAGCCGCCGGCGCTAGAGATCGCCGAGGTGGTTCAACCCTTCGAGCCCGAGCAGACTCAGCTGCCCACGGCGCCTACCGCGCCTGCGCTATCGGTGGAGGAGTACGACCCAGAGCTGCTGGAGATCTTCCTTGAAGAGGCCGCTGAGATCCTCGACGAGTCGGAGCGTCAGCTGCAGGCACTACGCAGCAAGCCGGGGGCTCGGAACAATATTGAGGCACTCCAGCGCTCCCTCCACACCTTAAAGGGTGGGGCCCGCATGGCGGGGGTCGGCGCCATCGCCGATCTAAGCCATGAGGTGGAGACCCTGCTGGCCCGTGCGACCGATGGCCTGACCCAGATCACCGGGGCGACCATCGAGCTACTGGAGCGGACCGGCGACCGTCTGATGCAGATGGTGGATGCCCTGCGCAATCAGGGGACGATGCCGGTCGGCGACGACCTCTTGGTGCAGCTGAAGGCGGCTATCGCCGGGCAGCCAGCGGCAGAGGCAGCCCCCGCCGCAGTGGCGACAGAGCTACCACCACCGCCAGTGGCAGCAGCAGGGCTTGAAGCCGCAGGGATGGCGGGCGAGGTCGGGGAGTATGACGCCGACCTGCTGGAGATCTTCCTTGAGGAGGCGGGTGAGATCCTCGACAGCGCCGAGGTCCAGCTCCAGCAGTGGAAGCAGGAGCCCGGTGGACGCGAGGCGATTGAGGTCCTCAACCGCCTGCTGCATACCCTCAAGGGCGGCGCGCGCATGGCGGGTATTACCGCCATCGCCGATCTAAGCCACGAGGTGGAGACCCTGCTCAACCGGGTGGTTGACGGCCATGTGGTGGTCTCCCATGGCCTCATCGGCCTGCTCCAGGTGACCGTGGATCGCCTGGTGCAGATGCTCGACCAGGTCAAGCGCGGCGCCCCCTTAGTCTCTGGCGACGATCTGGTGCAGAGCCTCCGGGTACTGGGGTCGAGCGATCCCTTTGCCTACCGCTATGAGGAGGATCTCTCACCGCCCGTCGAGCTGGAGGTGAATGAGCACGTAGCGCCTCGGGTGGTGGAAGAAGAGCCCCCAGTGGTGGTGGTTGCGGCTGAGCCGATCCCAGAGCCTGAACCGGAACCGGTAGCGCCGCCGCTTACCCCTGCGTTGGAGCCGGAGCCGGCCCCGCTGGAGCAGGATCGGCGCGTCGCCTCCCGCATCCGTCAAGAGATGGTGCGGGTACGGGCCGACCTGTTCGATGGCCTGGTCAACATGGCCGGTGAGGCGAGTATCTATCGCTCGCGTATCGGCCAGCAGATCAACCAGTTCCGCGGTAACTTCCAAGAGTTGGACGAGACGGTCAACCGTCTGCGGGAGCAGCTGCGTCAGTTGGAGATTGAATCCGAGGCGCAGATTCAGTCCCGTTATGAGGAGGCCAATAATCAGGCCGATTTCGACCCGCTGGAGTTTGACCGCTTCACCCGGATGCAGCAGCTCTCTCGCTCCATCTCTGAGTCGCTGAATGACTTGGTATCGTTGCAGACCATGATGCAGTCGGTGGTCCGCGAGGCCGAGACGCTGCTGTTGCAACAGTCCCGTATCAACACCGAGCTGCAAGAGGGGTTGATGCAGGCGCGGATGTTGCCGCTAGTGGAGCAGGCGCCACGCCTGCGGCGCGTCGTGCGGCAGGCCTGCGCCGATCTCGGACGGCAGGCGGAGCTGCACTTCGGTGGGGCCGAGGTTGAGCTGGACCGCTCGGTCTTGGAGCGCATGTTGGCGCCGTTGGAGCATCTGCTGCGGAACGCCGTGGCCCACGGTATCGAGCCACCCGACGAGCGCCAGGCCAAGAGCAAAAAGCCGGTGGGAGAGATCCTCATCTCCCTGGCGCGAGAAGGGGCTGAGATCGTCATCCGGGTGAAGGATGACGGCCGCGGTATCGATCTGGGCGTGGTGCGGCGTAAGGCCATCGAGCGTGGTCTGCTCTCGCCTGGTACGGAGCTGTCCGACCGCGAAGTGATGCAGTTCATCCTTGAGTCTGGCTTCTCCACCGCCCAGGTGTTGACCCAGGTGGCAGGCCGCGGTGTTGGCATGGATGTGGTCAACAGCGAGGTAAAGCAGCTGGGCGGCTCGTTGGAGATCGACTCTCGCTTCGGCGATGGCACCATCTTCACCATCCGTCTGCCGTTGACCCTGGCGGTGAGCCGCGCCCTGCTTATCCAGAGCGGTGACGAGATATTTGCCATCCCGCTGCTCAGTATCCAGGGTATTGTCCGTGTCACCCAGGAGGAGCTTTCCGTCCTGCGGCAACAGCAGCCGGCGCTCTACTCGTGGTTGGGACAGGCCTATCAGTTGCTGCCGCTAACCCAGTTGGTGGGGAATAGCGGCGTCAGCCCAACCTCCGCCGGCGATAGCGCCAAGCGGCCGCTGGTGCTCGCCCAGACTGGTGAACACCGCGTGGCCCTGGAGGTGGATAGCATCATCGGCAGCCGCGAAGTGGTGGTGAAGTCCCTCGGGGCGCAGCTCGCTTCGCTGCACGGGATCTCCGGTGCCACCATCCTGGGCGACGGGGCGGTGGCGATGATCCTCGACCTACCCAACCTGATCCGCCAAGGTATCGCCCGTCCCCATCTGTTCCAGGCGGCGGAGAAGGAGGCGGCGCCGAAGCAGCCTACGGTCATGGTGGTGGACGACTCCATCACTGTGCGTCGCGTCACCCAGCGCCTGCTGGAGCGCAACGACATCGTGGCGCTCACCGCCAAGGATGGTATCGAGGCGCTGTCGCTACTGGAGGAGCAGATGCCGGATGTGATGCTGCTCGATATCGAGATGCCGCGTATGGATGGTTACGAGTTGGCGACCGCCATCCGCAACAACGAGCGGCTGCGTCACATCCCGCTCATCATGATCACCTCCCGTACCGGCGACAAGCATCGTCAGCGGGCCCTCGATATTGGTGTGGATCGCTACCTGGGCAAGCCCTATCAAGAGAGCGATCTGCTGGACAACATCAAGGCGCTGCTGGGTGGTCGGCAGGCCGCTCGGGCAGCGGATTAAAGGGGCAACGCCATGAGCGGACCGCAGCAAGATGCGTTTCAACCGAAAACGCGGATCCAGGCCGTCGTCCGTTGTCTCCTGATCCCTCTCAACCAGGAGTTCCTGCTCACCCCCAGCACCACGGTGGCCGAGGTCACCGTAGGGGGGGTGCTCGATCCGGTACAGAATGCCCCTGCCTGGTTACTTGGTATTATGGGGTGGCGGGGTCGGCGGGTGCCGCTCATCGATTTTGAGCTGGTGGCGGGGATCTCCAAGACCCCTAGCGCCACAGGTCGAGTCGTGGTGCTCAACACCTTGGGCGGAAATCCGCATATTCCCTTTATTGCATTGCCGGTGGTGGGTATTCCGCGCCTATTCCCGGCTGATCCAAAAAGCGTCAGCAGTGCTGGCGAGCGAGTGGGCGGGGTGGCGCTTTGGGTAAAGGCGGGGGAGAGCCCGGCGCTGATTCCGGATATCGACGCTCTGGAGGGTCTGCTCAGTCGGTTGAATCTCAAGCTGACCGCAACTCGATAGAGAAAAAACGAGGCTCGATGCCATGAAATCGATGCATCAACGCGGGGGCACGTGGGCTGTTCTTTTCATCGCCGCGGCTATTGGCGGTGCGAGCATGACGGCATACGCCAACGAACAGGAGCGCCAGGAGATCCTGGGGCGCATTCAGCAGGTGGTCACCAAACCGGAGGCCTACAAGGCAGCCATTGTTGCCGGAAAAGAGCGCTCCGTACTCTGTGGTTATTGCCATGGTGTCGATGGCAACAGCACCAAACCCGATATCCCCAATCTGGCCGGTCAGAACCCTGCCTATCTACTCCAGCAGGTGGAGAAGTTCGCCGATGGCCGCCGCATCAACTTCGTGATGCAGAATCTGGCCAAGGAGTTCACCATGGAGGATAAGGTCAATCTGTCGCTCTACTACGCCAGCCAGAAGGTACGGCAGGAGGAGGCCGATGCGGAACTGGCGGCCAAGGGGCGAGAGCTCTTCTCCCACACCTGCCAGCGCTGCCACGGTATCGATGGGCATGGTGAAGAGGGGTATGCCCGCATTGCCGGCCAACGCCAGCAGTATGTGCAGACCACTTTAAAGCGGTTCCGCGAGAATGCCCGCAACAAGAAGGCCAATCTCTCAGTGGATGAGGTGAAGCGCTCCAACGAGTCGATGGAGATGTACACCCAGTTCTTGAGCGATGACGACATCGAGGCCCTTGCTGCCCACATCGCTACCCTGCGTCCCGCCTCTCTCTAGCAACATCCCTCAAACCGCACCCAGATCGCCCCAAAGGGTCTGGAGTGCGGCAAGGGCGGTGACCGCCGCCGTCTCTGTCCGCAGGATCCGCGGTCCAAGCCGCACCCCTTGGTAACCCGCCTGTAGCGCGGCCTCCAGCTCCTCCGGCGCCCAGCCCCCTTCCGGTCCAATGAGCAGCACTACCTGATCGCTCCGTGGTAGTTGGGGGAGGCCGTTATGGGCCCGGGGATCTAGGATCAGACCCAGGCCACTGGGTGGCTGCGCCAACCACTGTGCTGGGGGCTGTGGTGGATCGATAGAGGGGAGCCGGCTGCGGCCACACTGCTCACAGGCGGCGATGATGACCCCCTGCCAGTGGCGCAAGCGGGTCTCTGCTCGGGCGGCGTCCAGCTGTACCACGGACCGCTCAGCCGCCAGCGGCACAATGTGGTTGACCCCCAGCTCCACCGCCTTTTGCAGGGTATAGTCCATCCGTTCACCGCGGGAGATCCCCTGCGCCAGGGTGAGCTGTAGTGGTGACTCCGGTGTGGCGACCAACGCCTCCTCCACTGTCGCGCTGGCCCCCTGTTTATGGCAACGCAACAGTTGTGCAGAGAACTCACGGCCGGAGCCGTCAAACAGTCGCAAGGTTGCCCCGGGGCGCAAGCGCAGGACCCGGGTAATGTGATTGGCCACCTCACTCCCCAGCTCCACTTCGGTGCCGGGGGTGAGGGGCGTAGCGACATAGAGGCGCGGGACCCGCACTCAGCCCCCGATCCCAAGGGCATCGCAGAGGGCGAGGGTGGGGCCTGCTTGGTTCATGGTGTAGAAGTGGAGGCCTGGTGCGCCGGCCTCCAGCAGTCGCCGACAGAGATCGGTGACCACCTCTAGGCCATAGGCCCGAATCGACTCCAGATCGTCCCCATAGGACTCCAGCCGCAGGCGCAGCCAACGGGGGATCTCCGCCCCGCAGGCGTCAGAGAAGCGGGCCAGCTGGGCGAAATTGGTGATAGGCATGATGCCTGGGATGACGGGGAGATCGAGCTGCATCCGCTCACAGTCGTCGATGAAGCGGAAGTAGGCGTCGGCGTTATAGAAGTACTGGGTGATGGCCGCATTGGCGCCAGCCACGACCTTACGGCGAAAGTGCTCCAGATCGGCCGCTGCCGAACGGGCTTGGGGGTGAAACTCCGGGTAGGCGGCCACCTCGATCTGAAAGTGGTCGCCGGTGTACTCCCGGATAAAGGCCACCAGCTCATTGGCGTAGTGGAGATCGCCGGCATCTCGCATCCCGGAGGGCATGTCGCCGCGAAGGGCGACGATACGCCGGACACCAATGGCGCGATAGCCCTCCAGCAGCTCCCCAATCTGCTCTCGGCTGGCGCCGATACAGGAGAGGTGGGGGGCGGCGTCATAGCCCGCCTTGAGGAGCCCATGGATGGTTTCGTAGGTCCCCTGCTGGGTGCTACCACCGGCACCGTAGGTGACGGAGAAGTAGGCCGGTTGAATGCGCGCCAAGGCGTCGCGGGTCGCATTGAGTTTCTCCTTGCCCTGGTCGGTTTTGGGGGGGAAAAACTCGCAGCTGAAGGTGGGTGTGAACCGTTTCTGACTCTGCATCGGAAACCCCTCGGCATCTCGCCACGGCAGCAGGGAGTGCCGCCGTGGGCGGGTATCAAGAGCTGTACTAAAGAGGGAGATCGGCACTGGGCCGATCTCCCCAGGATGGGCGGGTCGTCGCCTCATCACGGTCAAAGAGGCTGAGCGTGATGAGCGGGTCAGGAGACGGCGGCGCCTTTATGGCCGCCACTGCGCCTCGGCCGTTTAGCCCAGCCCCTCTCTCTTAGTAGCGGTAGTGGTCCGGTTTGTAGGGACCATTCATCGGCACGCCGATGTAGTCCGCCTGCTCTTGGCTCATGCAGGTCAGATGGGCGCCGATCTTACCGAGGTGCAGCCGGGCCACCTTCTCATCCAGCTGCTTGGGCAGGATGTACACCTTGCGCTCATACGCCTGATGCTGGGTGAATAGCTCAAGTTGGGCGATCACCTGGTTGGTAAAGGAGGCCGACATAACGAAGCTGGGGTGGCCCGTGGCGCAACCCAGGTTCACCAGACGCCCCTTGGCCAGCACGATGATGCGCTTGCCATCGGGGAAGATCACATGATCCACCTGCGGCTTGATCTCCTCCCACTGGTACTTCTCTATGGCGGCGATGTCGATCTCTGAGTCGAAGTGGCCGATGTTGCAGACGATCGCCTCATCCTTCATGGCCACCATGTGGTCGTGATGGATAACCGCCACGTTGCCAGTGGCGGTGACGAAGATATCGCCCAGGGGAGCGGCCTCCTCCATGGTGACCACTCGATACCCCTCCATGGCCGCCTGGAGGGCACAGATGGGATCGATCTCGGTGATCCAGACCGTTGCCCCCATCCCGCGGAAGGCCTGGGCGCACCCCTTGCCCACGTCACCATAACCGCATACCACGGCGATCTTGCCGGCTATCATCACGTCAGTGGCCCGCTTGATGCCATCCAGCAGGGACTCGCGGCAGCCGTAGAGGTTGTCAAACTTGCTCTTGGTCACTGAGTCATTAACGTTCATCGCCGGGAAGAGCAGCTCGCCCCGCTTCTGCATCTCGTAGAGGCGGTGGACGCCGGTGGTGGTCTCCTCGGTGACCCCGCGGATCCCCTGGCCGATGGTGGTCCACTTCTTACCATCCTGGGTCAGGGTGCGGCGCAGCAGGTCGAGGAACACCCTCCACTCATGGCTGGCGTTGGGCTCGGTGGCCGGTACCGCTCCGGCCTGCTCAAACTCGGTCCCCTTGTGCACCAACAGGGTGGCGTCACCGCCGTCATCCAGGATCATGTTGGGACCCGCGCCACCCGGCCAGGTGAGGGCCTGCTCGGTGCACCACCAATACTCCTCCAGCGTCTCGCCCTTCCAGGCAAACACCGGGATACCGGCGGCGGCAATGGCGGCGGCGGCGTGATCCTGGGTGGAGTAGATGTTGCACGAGGCCCAGCGCACCTCGGCACCGAGGGCCACCAGGGTCTCGATGAGTACGGCGGTCTGGATGGTCATGTGCAGTGAGCCGGAGATGCGGGCACCGGCCAGGGGCTTCTGGCTGCCGTACTCGTCGCGCAGCGCCATCAGACCCGGCATCTCCTTCTCGGCGATGCTGATCTCTTTGCGGCCCCAGTCGGCGAGGGCTAGATCGGCCACTTTGAAATCGGTAAAGGCGTTCATGGATCTCTCCTTTATTAGGTTGAGAATGAGCGCCGTTACTGCGTTGAGCTGCCCCCCTGAGCCTGACGGATCTAAAGCCCGCTGCAGCGCTCCTCAGGGGGGTGGCCATTAAAAAATCGGGGGTTTTGCTGCGCCCGCTAATGGGTTGTCCGCGAGTCGCGGCAAGTCATAGAAGGTGTGCCACCGTGCCCTCTCGGTCCCCGCACCGGGCGGTGTGAGGGCCGAGAGATATTCAGGCTCAAAGACCCGCGGCCTCGCGCAGCGCCTCGGCCTTGTCGGTCCGCTCCCAGCTGAAGCTCTCCTCCTCGCGGCCGAAGTGGCCGTAGGCGGCAGTGGCCTGGTAGATGGGGCGCAGCAGATCGAGCATGTGGATGATGCCGCGGGGGCGCAGATCAAAGTGCTCCCGCACCAGCTCCACCAGCCGCTCCTCTTCCACCTTGCCCGTGCCAAAGGTCTCGACACTGATGGAGGTGGGTTCAGCCACCCCGATGGCGTAAGAGACCTGCACCTCGCACCGCTCCGCCAGACCGGCGGCGACGATATTCTTTGCCACGTAGCGCCCGGCATAGGCGGCCGAGCGGTCCACCTTGGAGGGATCTTTGCCAGAGAAGGCGCCACCACCGTGCCGGGCCATGCCGCCATAGCTGTCTACGATGATCTTGCGGCCAGTTAGACCACAGTCCCCCATCGGGCCACCGATGACGAAGCGACCGGTGGGGTTGATGTAGAAGCGGGTATTTTGATCGACCCACTCCCGCGGTAGCACCGGCAGCAAGATCTCATCCATGACTGCATCGTGTACCACCTTCTCCGATACATCCGGGGCGTGCTGGGTGGAGAGCACGACGGCGTCAATGCCTACCGGCCGGCCATTCTCATAGCGGAGAGTGACCTGGCTCTTGGCGTCGGGCCGCAGCCACGGCAGGGTGCCGTTCTTGCGTACCTCGGCCTGCCGTTTGACCAGGCGGTGGGAGAAGGTGATGGCGGCCGGCATGAGGACATCGGTCTCATTGGTGGCGTAACCGAACATCAAGCCCTGGTCGCCCGCCCCCTGCTCCAGCTCCGTGGTGCGATCCACGCCCTGGGCAATATCCACCGACTGTTTGCCGATGGCGTTCAGGACGGCACACGACTCCCAATCGAAGCCCATGTCTGAGCTGTTGTAGCCGATCTCTTTAATCACCTCGCGGGCGGTGTGCTCGTAGTCCACCACTGCGGAGGTGGTGATCTCGCCGGCTACCAGCACCATGCCGGTCTTGACCAAGGTCTCGCAGGCGACGCGGGCGCGGGGATCCTGGGCCAGGATGGCGTCGAGGATCGCGTCGGAGATCTGATCGGCGATCTTGTCCGGATGGCCTTCAGAGACCGACTCGGAGGTGAAGAGGTGTTTGCTGCTCATAGGTTCCCTCTAGTTAGGACGAAGCCGAAGGGCAGCCCCCGCGGCGAAAAAGAGGCGCGATTCTATCAACAATTGCATGACAAACGGGGTCATCTCTACCGGTCGCACCTGCTGGAGTGGCGGGGCCGATCCGGCGGGATGCCGCGTAGCCCACCCCATAGTAGTGTCCACGTTAGGCAGTGCCCATTTTTTTCTGGGGATATATCCATCGCGTGGCTTGGGGCGTGGCGGCTGGGGGATTACCCGAGCTGTGCGTGGGAGTGGCTCAATAGTCCCACAGCTCCTTCAACATGGGGGCAAGGCCTTGATAATCATCGGCGGAGGCGCTCTCAAACCCCTCAATACTGAGGGCGGCCAGGGCCTGCCGTCCGGCCTCCGAGGTCCCCGCCTCCAGCAGCGCCTTGCGCACCGCGGCACGGGTCTCCTCCGGGAGCGAGGGGGCTGCCACTATGCCCGGCGCCGTGACCTGCTCAGTGGTGAAGACCGGGACAAGATCGGGGTAGCGGCCGAGCAGCGGCGTGGGGATCATCGCCCCGGCGGCCTGTTTGGCAAGGAGTTTGTTGGCCGCCGAGTCGGCATCCTCCGCCTCCACGATGTAGGGCTGACGCACCGTGTTGGGGTAGATCTGGCTGAGGGCCAGGGCGCCGATGGCGGGGGAGGGGGTGGTGGCGATGGTCTTGCCTATCAATTCGGCAGGGTCGAGTATCAGATTGTCGTTACTGCACACCAGGGTGTAGCTCACCTTGCCAGGAAACTTGGCCAGTACCGACCAGCCCAGTTTGTGGATCCGGTAGTCGATAAAGTGGGGGCCTTCGATCACCAAGTCGTAGCTCCCCCGTTTGAGCATCTGCCAGTGGGTCAGGAAGTTGCGGTGGGTGACTAGGGTGATCGGCTGCCCAATGGCACTACTCAGGTAGCTGGCCAGGGGTTGGTAGTTGGTACGGGTCAGGTCTGCCGGCAGCACCGGATGGACCGCCAAGGTGAGGGGCTCACTTGCGTGGGCGTGGGCGCTGGGCAGCAGCGCCATGGTCCACGCCATTAGGCCGATCCGGAGGGATCGGAACAGGGTCACCATGCCTCGTCTCCTCACCCCTCCATGGCCAGGGAGGGGTCTGTGATTGGATTAACTTGCCATCTGCTGTAAACCACAGACGGCCCCTAGAGGCCCGACTGTGGTTACAGAAGACAATCACCACCGGGGGTGGTGCGAGGCTTAACCCTCGAAGGAGAAATCGTAATTCAGATTTGGACTAGGTTCATGCAGGAAGTAGCCCTGGGCATAGTCAACGCTACTAGTCCAGAGGTAGGCGAGGGTGCCGGCGTTCTCCACGAACTGGGCAATGGTCTTGATATCCCGCTCCTGCGCTACCTGGCACACCTGTTTCAGCATCTCCTGGTGTTCGCGGCTATCCGCCAGATGGCGCACCACATCACCAGAGACCTTGAGGAAGTTGGGTTCGCAGTAGCGCAGTAGATCGGTCCAGTTGCCCTCCGGCACCAGGTGTTCCAGGGCTAGGCGTACCCCAAACTGCTTGAGGCCGCTGGAGAGGGCGCGCACCTCATTGAGGTGCTTGCGGGCCACCGGCTCCGCCAGCTCCAGGGTCAACACACCGCTCCCCAGGCTGGCGGCCCGGACCAGCTCACCCAACCAGGGCAAGAAGCCGGGGTCCGTCAGCGAGGCGTTGGAGAGCTTGACGAAGAGGCGGGTGTCCTGACCGGCGCGGCGCCGTTTGGCCAGCGCCTTGGCCGCGTTGGCGAGCACCCAGCGATCCACGCCCCGCATCAGGCCGGCATTCTCCGCGGCCTGGAGGAACTCCATGGGGGGAAGCTGGTTCTGCTGGTTGTCCAGCATCCGCAGCAGCACTTCGTAGTTCTCGGAGCTGTCGCCCCGCAGGCTGATCACCGGCTGGTAGAGCAGGACAAAGCTGTTCTCCCGGAGGGCGAGTTTGATCTGCCGGGCCCAGATCGACATGCGCTCGGCATCGGTCATATCGCTGGCAGCCGGGGCGTAGATCTGGCACGGCCGATTGCCTCGGCGCGCCTCCACCAAGGCCCGCTCGGCCCGCTGGATCAGCTCTCCCACCTCTTTAACGGTGCCGTCAATGGCGGTGATGCCCGCCTGGAACTGGATGCTGATGCTGCGGGTGCCAATGGCAAAGATGTGGTCGCGCAGCCCTTTGACGAGCCCCTGCGCCACCTGCTCCATCTTGTCCTGTCCCAACTGTTGCAGGATCCAGGCAAAGGTGTGGTTGCCGAAGCGGGCCAGCATGGCCTCCTCTTTCAGCGTTGCCTTGAGCAGACGGGCCACTTCGATGATGAGGGAGTCGGCGGCGGCGATGCCGTGTTCTTCCTGGAGGCGGGCAAAGTCGGCCGGTTCTAGGAGGAAGATGGCCCCTTGGTAGCTCTCGTTGTGGTGCAGCTCCCGCTCCAAGTGGGTGAGGAAGAAGCCCCGGTTGTAGAGGCCGGTGGGTAGATCGAGGCGCGATAGCTCATCCAGCTTCTTCTCCAACTCGGCGCTATCACTGCGATCGCGGATGATGATCTGGGTGCAGAGTTCATCCTCGAAGGTGGCCGGGGAGAACTCCATGTTGATCTGGAAGGTGGTGGCATCGGCCTTGAGGCCGGACAACTCAAAGTTGCCACTCTGCGCCTTGCCTTTGACATGGGCGCGGAGGAACTCCTTCAGCTTGCCATGATCCTCTGGGGCGATGAGGTCCATCACCGGCATGTCCAGCAGTTCGGTGCGGTCGGTCAGGCCGAACATGCTGAGGTAGGAGTCGTTGACGTAGAGGTGGATGCCTTCGTGGACATAGGCGATGGCATCGCGGGAGCTATCCACCAGGGCCCGTGCCCGATGTTCGGTCTGCTTCAGGCGGCGGCCACACTCGCGCATCTGCCGGCGCTCCTGGAGGGTCTGGAACTCGCGCCAGATGGCGTGGACCAGACGGCGCTGTTGGCTCACCGGGATGGCGTCACGCGCCCCCGCCTCCAGTAGCTCATCGATCTCTTCACCAGGGTCGGTGGAGAGCATCAATACGAGTGGCACGTCCTGCTCAAACTGCGCCACGACCCGCAAGGCATCGAGGGCGCTAAAGGAGGCGACCGCGGGTTTAGCGAGGAGTAGGTCCCAGGTCTGGGCGGTGAGGGCAGTGCGGAGATCCTCCGCCTCAGCGATGTGCTCTGCCCGTACTGGGCGGCCGGTGTTGCGTAACAGGTTGGCGACAGACTCGGCATCGTTCGAGGAGTCGTCAAGGATGATCAATCTCAGGGCTTCGTCACTCACACCTTATTCCTGCCATTGCGGTCGCCGGAGTGTCCGCGGAATTTACCATACTCCCCCGTCCCCAAGCGGTGATGGGGGTTCAGCCTTTACGTTTGGAGGGCAAGCGTTTACTCAGCTTTACCTCCCCACAGGCCCACCACCCCGCACCCGCCGGTGGGCGGGGGAGGCAAGGCGATGGAGTATGGCATTCCGTGACATAGATATCGCTATCAATCGTCTCTGATTGTGCCTGCTCTACCGCTGGACTGGCCACCCCCTGGGGGTCGTTACACCTCGCTTCAGCCGATAATTCTGGTTGCAATTTGGTCATAAAGACGGACCCTTCGGGCTGCGAAGGGGCGGTGGCGGCCGGTAGAGGACCATTTGAGGGGCTAATATGACGTTGCACCTAATCGGTTCAAACAGGGCCCGCTAAGATCGATTGTTGTGCTTTGGCCTCTTTGGGTGGGGGGTCAGTATTGCCACATTAGGGCCACTAGGGAAAGGGCGAATTATTAAGAATTTGGCCGAAAATCAGCCCATATTATTGTGTTTCTGAATACTTGAGTCGGCTATTGCCCACCGCCAATCGATGGGCCACAATTGGGCCGCTCCCGCCCCAAAACGGGGCTGGTGAAAGCGGCTGGAAAGCCCTTTCCTGGCGTGCCGAGCGCAGGGTTGTACAGCGTTATGGCCGCCTCGCATAACGACACCATTGATGGGGTTGCGCAGCTCGCGCACAGCAGCCAATACCGGCGCAAGCGAGGCCATTGAGCCTCTCTCCCTCCCCAATCGAATCACTGCGGGTCCACTCCCTGGCCGGACCTGCGGCCGGTGCTATTCGGCGCCGGTCAGGTCGAAGATTTTGGTTATTGATTACTCAGGAGAGACACATGCCGAGCCGTAGAGAGTTAGCGAATGCCGTCCGTGCCCTCAGCATGGACGCGGTCCAGAAGGCCAAGTCGGGCCACCCCGGCGCCCCGATGGGGATGGCCGATATCGCTGAAGTGCTGTGGAACGACCACCTTAAACACAACCCGGCCAATCCAAAGTGGGTGGATCGCGATCGATTCATCCTCTCCAATGGCCACGGCTCCATGCTCATCTACTCCCTCCTCCACCTGGCCGGTTACGACCTGTCCATGGAGGACCTGAAGAGCTTCCGCCAACTCCACTCCCGCACCCCTGGCCACCCCGAGTACGGCTACACCGCCGGCGTGGAGACCACCACCGGTCCCCTCGGTCAGGGCATCACCAATGGCGTTGGTATGGCCCTGGCCGAAAAAGTGCTGGCTGGCCAGTTCAACCGCCCCGGCCACACCATCGTTGACCACCACACCTATGTGTTCATGGGTGATGGCTGCATGATGGAGGGTATCTCCCACGAATCCTGCGCCCTTGCCGGCACCCTGGGGTTGGGTAAGCTGATCGCCTTCTGGGACGACAACGGCATCTCCATCGACGGTCACGTCGAGGGGTGGTTCACCGACGACACCCCGAAGCGTTTCGAGGCCTACGGTTGGCACGTGATCCGCGATGTTGACGGCCACAATGCCGATGCCATCAACAAGGCGATCCACGACGCCAAGAGCGTCAACGACAAGCCGAGCCTCATCTGCTGCAAGACGGTCATCGGCTACGGTGCCCCCAATCTGTGCGGCTCCCACGACTGCCACGGCGCCCCGCTGGGGGATGACGAGATCGCCGCCACCCGCGAGAACCTGGGTTGGAACCACCCGCCGTTCGAGATCCCGGCCGACGTCTATGCCGGTTGGGATGCCAAGGGCAAGGGCAGCAGCGCCGAGTCCCACTGGGGCGAGAAGTTCGCCGCCTATCGCAACGAGCATCCCGAGCTGGCGGCCGAGTTTGAGCGCCGGATGGCCGGTGAGCTGCCTGCCGATTGGGCCGAGAAGGCCGCTGCCTATGTCGCCGCTGCCAATGGGAAGGCGGAGAAGATCGCTACCCGTAAGGCGTCGCAGAACAGCATCCAGGCCTACGCCGCTGCGCTGCCGGAGTTCCTCGGTGGCTCCGCTGACCTCACCCCCTCCAATCTCACCAATTGGAAGGAGGCAAAGGCCATCAGCAAGACCGTCTCCGATGGCAACTACCTCTCCTACGGTGTGCGTGAGTTTGGCATGTCCGCCATCATGAATGGTGTGGCCCTGCACGGCGGCTTCATCCCGTTCGGCGGCACCTTCCTCATGTTCTCCGAGTACGCCCGCAACGCCCTGCGCATGGCGGCCCTGATGAAGGTGCGCTCCATCTTCGTCTACACCCACGACTCCATCGGCCTGGGTGAGGATGGCCCCACCCACCAGCCCATCGAACAGATCTCCACCCTGCGCATGATTCCCAACATGTCGGTGTGGCGTCCCTGTGATACGGTGGAGACCGCTGTGGCCTGGCGTACCGCCGTGGAGCGGGCCAACGGCCCATCCTGCCTGATCTTCTCCCGCCAGAATCTGCCCCACGTGGTGCGGAGCGATGCGCAGATCGCCGACATCGCTCGCGGTGGTTACATCGTCAGCGACTGCGAGGGCACGCCTGAGGTGATTCTCATCGCCACCGGCTCCGAAGTGGAGCTGGCCATGGGGGCGGCAGAGGCACTGGCTGGGCGTAAGGTGCGGGTGGTCTCCATGCCCTGTAGCGATCTGTTCGATGCCCAGGACGCCGCCTACCGCGAGTCGGTGCTGCCGGCCGCCGTCACCAAACGGGTGGCCGTGGAGGCAGGTGTCACCGGCTTCTGGTACAAGTACGTCGGCCTCGACGGGCGGGTAGTGGGGATCGACCGTTTCGGCGAATCGGCCCCGGCCGGCCAGCTGTTCAAGGAGTTCGGCTTCACCGTGGAGAATGTGGTGAAGACCGTCGAGTCAATTATCTGAAACAAGACAAGCAGGAGATCGACATTTATGGCAATCAAAGTTGGCATCAACGGTTTTGGACGCATCGGCCGCATGGTTTTCCGGGCGGTTTACAAGGAGTTCCCGGAGCTCGAAATCGTTGCCATTAACGACCTGCTCGATCCTGATTACCTGGCCTACATGCTGAAGTACGACTCCGTGCACGGTCGCTTCAATGGCGATGTCTCGGTCAGCGACGGTAACCTGGTGGTGAATGGCAAGACCATCCGCCTGACCGCTGAGCGTGACCCTGCCAACCTGAAGTGGAACGAGGCGGGTGCCGATCTGGTCATCGAGTGCACCGGCTTCTTCCTCACCAAGGAGACCTGCCAGAAGCACCTCGACGCCGGCGCCAAGAAGGTGGTGCAGTCCGCCCCCTCCAAGGACGACACCCCGATGTTCGTCTACGGTGTCAACCACGAGAAGTATGCCGGTGAGGCCATCGTCTCCGCCGCCTCCTGCACCACCAACTGCCTCGCTCCGGTGGCCAAGGTGCTGCACGACAACTTCGGCATCAAGCGCGGCCTGATGAGCACCGTGCACGCTGCCACCGCCACCCAGAAGACCGTCGATGGCCCCTCCGCCAAAGATTGGCGCGGTGGTCGCGGCATCCTGGAGAACATCATCCCCTCCTCCACGGGCGCCGCTAAGGCGGTGGGCAAGGTGATCCCTGAGCTGAACAAGAAGCTCACCGGTATGGCCTTCCGCGTCCCCACCTCCGATGTCTCCGTGGTAGACCTCACCGTAGAGCTGAACAAAGAGGCCAGCTACGAGGAGATCTGCGCCGCCATGAAGGCCGCCTCTGAAGGGGCCCTCAAGGGGGTGCTGGGTTACACCGAGGAGAAGGTGGTCTCCACCGACTTCCGTGGCGAGAGCCGTCCCTCCGTGTTTGATGCCGGCGCCGGTATCGCCCTCGACTCCACCTTCGTCAAGGTGGTCTCCTGGTACGACAACGAGTACGGCTACACCTGCAACATGCTGCGCTTTGTGCAGCACGTGGCAAAGAACTAAGCCGTCGGTCGCTGCGGTGCGGGGAGCAGCAGGCCCCGCACCCTCTGGTTCGGTGCGGGGCCTGCTCCCCGCACCTGCCTGCCCAATCCCAGCGAGAGCTATTCGCCAAGGCCCCGCCTTCGCCAATGTCTTTCAACAATAACGAGGGAATCGCCCATGCCTGTCATCAAGATGACCGACCTCGACCTCAAAGGTAAGCGCGTCTTCATCCGCTCTGACCTCAACGTCCCCGTCAAGGAGGGTAAAGTCACCTCCGACGCCCGTATCACCGCCTCCCTGCCCACCATCCAACACGCCCTTGATGCCGGCGCCAAGGTGATGGTTACCTCCCACCTGGGGCGTCCCACTGAGGGCGAGTGGAGCGAAGAGATCTCCCTCAAGCCCGTGGCCGATCTCCTCTCCACCAAGCTCGGCAAGCCGGTGCGCCTGATCAAGGATTGGGTCGATGGCGGTTTTGACGTGGCAGAGGGTGAGCTGGTGCTGCTGGAGAACTGCCGGGTCAACAAGGGCGAGAAGAAAAATGTCGAGGAGACCGCCAAGAAGTACGCCGCCCTGTGCGACGTCTTCGTGATGGACGCCTTCGGCACCGCCCACCGCGCTGAGGCCTCCACCCACGGGGTGGCCAAGTTTGCCCCCACCGCCGCCGCCGGCCTGCTGCTGATGGGTGAGCTGGAGGCGCTGGAGAAGGCCCTGGCCAATCCGGCCCGGCCGATGGTGGCCATTGTCGGTGGCTCCAAGGTCTCCACCAAGCTCACCGTGCTGGAGTCCCTCGCCGAGAAGGTGGACCAGCTGGTGGTGGGCGGCGGTATCGCCAACACCTTCCTCGCCGCCTCCGGCAAGAAGATCGGCAAGTCGCTGGCCGAGACCGACCTCATCCCCACGGCCCAGTCGCTGATGGAGAAGATGAGCGCCCGCGGCGCCACCATCCCCATCGCGGAAGATGTGGTGGTGGGCAAGCAGTTCGACGCCAATGAGCCGGCGGTGCTGAAGGACTCGGGTGAGGTGGCGGAAGATGACATGATCTTCGACATCGGCCCCAAGAGTGCCGAGGCGCTGGCCGAGATCATCATGCAGGCCGGTACTGTCGTTTGGAACGGCCCGGTAGGGGTGTTCGAGTTCGATCAGTTTGGTGGTGGCACCCAGCGGATCGCCGAGGCCATCGCCGCCACCTCCGCCTTCACCCTGGCGGGCGGCGGCGACACCATCGCGGCCATCCAGAAGTACGATATTTACGACAAGGTCTCCTATATCTCCACCGCCGGTGGCGCCTTCCTCGAATACCTCGAAGGTAAGGTACTGCCTGCGGTGGCCATCCTGGAGGAGCGCGCAGCTGGCTGATCTCACAGGGGCGCTCTCCCAAGAAGACGAAACTACGATGTCTAGACGTACCAAGATCGTTGCTACCCTTGGCCCAGCCACCGATGACCCGAAGATGTTGGATAAGGTCATCGAGGCAGGGGTCGATGTGGTGCGCGTCAACTTCTCCCACGGCACCCCTGAGGAGCAT
>QKFD01000071.1 GCA_003251535.1 Chromatiales bacterium
AGGCCGTCCAGAACCAGCTTCTCGGCCCAGGAGAGGTGCTCTCCTTGCTCAAAGCGACGACTCAAAGGGGTGCCGGAGAAGAGCCCATGCCAGCGTTGAATCACCTCTAGCGCTGTCCATTGGGCCGCCGCTTCAGGGTCCATGCGCACGACCAGGTGGTAGTGGTTGGACATCACGGCATAGGCACAGAGATCGAGAGCAAACAGGGCGGCTAGTTCCAGTAGCCGTTCCCGTATCCAGCCGCGACGATGCTCAAAACTGCGGCCGCTCTCGGCATCTTCACCGCAGAGGAAGGCCCGGCGGACGCAGCGGACTGAGCAGTGGTAGAACGGGGTTACCTCTAGGTTGACCAGTGCCTTCCTTGGCTTCGTCATAGTTTCCACCAGATATGAAATCGAGATTTTGTACAGGCTTGCAGATATGCGCGACTTTGGCAAGCGCTTTGAGTGGGTGTCCAAGTAGCCGGCGGTGCAAGTAGCCGGCGGCTGATTGGCCCAACTACTGGGCGTGAGCCTTGGGGAGTTGAGGGATAGAAAAGGTCCGCGTGAGTGGTCCTTTTCATTTGTCTCTCTGGCGTTTTTGCTGGGTGGTTTGGTAGGGGACCTTCTGCGGAAGGTTTGGTATGGGTGTCCCAATAGGGACGCCATGAGAAGTAATGGGTGCCCCAGCAAGCGCTAAGAGCCACCAGATGTGGGTGTCTCAGTAATCGCCACCACCAGCAAGCGCCAGATGTGGGTGTCTCAGTAATTAATCGGTAATCGCCCTAGCATGGGTGTCCTAAGAGCCCGTGTAGGATGGCTGTCTCATGTGAGAGAGCCCCTGTAGCGATGGCTGTCCGATGTGAGAGCGGTGCCGGGTGCGCTAAGGATGGGTGTCCTGGATAGGGTAGGGCGGCGGGTTGGCTATCTATCCCTCCCGGGCAGTGTCCTCTTTTGGTGTGATCCGATATCCTTCCCCGCGTTTTGCCTTATGTGGTTATTAACGGTATTTGGTCCTGGATCCGCTGTGGTGGGTGGGATCGGTATCGATTTGACGAATACAAAAGATTAGAACTTCGCCCAGGATGGCACTGAAGGGGAGGGTAGATGGCCGATAGAAGGCTTCAGGTATTCCACACCGTGGCACGCCTGCTGAGCTTCACCAAGGCAGCAGAGTCGCTCCATATGACGCAGCCGGCGGTGACCTTTCAGGTGCGCCAGTTAGAGGAGTATTTCAACACCCGTCTGTTCGACCGCACCCACAACCGTATCAGTCTCACCGAGGCCGGTGAGCGGGTCTATGAGTATGCTGATCGTATCTTCACCCTCTATGGGGAGATGGAGAATGCGGTACGGGAGCTGACGGGTGAGGTGAGCGGGGTGCTGCTCATCGGCGCCAGTACCACCGTGGCCGAGTATATGCTGCCGGCGTTGCTCGGGGAGTTCAAGGCCCGCTATCCCGAGGTGGGGATCCGCTTACAGGTGGCCAATACCGATGGCATCGTCTCCATGGTGGAGAACAATGTCATCGATCTGGGGGTGGTGGAGGCGCCGGTGGCCAATAAAAATCTGGTGGTGGAGACCTGCCGGCTCGATCCAATGGTCCTCATCGTCCCCCCTGGCCATGAGTTGGCGCGCACAGAGGGGGTCCCGACTGATCGCCTGCTCGACTTCCCCTACGTCTGCCGTGAAGAGGGCTCCGGTACCCGCGAGGTGATCGCCGATAGCCTGGTGGAGGCGGGGCTTGATCCCTGCAACCTCAATGTGGTGATGGAGTTGGGGAGTCCGGAGGCGGTGAAGGGGGCGGTGGAGGCGGGCATGGGGGTCTCTATCATCTCCCGCTCCACTATCGCTAAAGAGTTGGCACTCGGCACCCTGGTGGCCGTGGACCTCACCCCCCCCATCGTCCGCCCCTTCTCGTTTGTCCACCAGAAGCAGAAGTTTCGGCTGCGGGCCATCGAGAAGCTACTGGACTTTGCCCGCGACTACTGCAAGGACCATCCTGGCTGGGGTGGGTGACGCTTAACGGGGTGGTAGCCGGTATAATCGGCCACTTCCCGGTCGCTACCGCCCTCTGCGCCATGACTCAAGACGAAAAGCAGCTTCTCGAACTCTTCCGCGGCCTCGATGAGGCCGCCCGCGGCAGCCTGCTCGACTTTGCCGGTTACCTCGCCCAGCGCGCCGATAACAGTCACGTTGAGCCACTGCCTGAACCGAGCCTGCTGCCGCGCCCCGAGCAGGAGTCGGTGGTGTCGGCAATCAAACGGCTCTCCTCCAGCTACCCGATGCTCGATCGCAGCAAGATGCTGCACGAGACCTCTCACCTGATGGCCCAGCACCTCATGCAGGGGCGCGATGCCAGCGAAGTGATCGACGAGCTGGAGGTGGTGTTTCATCGCCACTACCGCCGCCTGGTCGAGCAGGACTAACCCCTCCATGGACTACATCCGCGCCTGGTTCCGGCGCAACTTTGCCGATCCCCAAGCCACCTTTCTGGCCCTGGCCCTGGTTGCCCTGTTCGGCTTCATCTGGTTCTTCGGCAATATGCTGGCGCCGGTCTTGGCATCGGTGGTGATTGCCTACCTATTGGAAGGACCGGTGCAGGCGATGGAGGTGCGCGGGACCCCGCGCACTCGGGTGGTGGTGCTGGTCTTCATGATGTTCATGGCCTTTCTCATCGCCCTGGTGTTTGGTTTGCTGCCACTACTATGGGTGCAGACCACCGATCTGCTACGGGAGCTTCCCGGTTATGTCGCCCACGGCCAGTCGCAGCTGGCGGAGATCCCCAAACACTACCCATTCATCAGCGAGGCGCAGATCGACGAGGTGGTGCAGCTGATCAGGAGTGAGTTCACGGACTTCGCCCAGCGGGTCCTCTCCATGTCCATTGCCTCCATCCCTGGCCTCATCACCGTGGCGGTCTACGCCATTCTGGTGCCGCTGCTGGTCTTCTTCTTCCTCAAAGACAAACGCGCCATTGTCGGCTGGTTCACGGGCTTCCTGCCGCGGGAGTATGGGCTGGCGGCGCGGGTATGGCGGGAGGTGGATGAGCAGATCGGCAACTATGTGCGGGGCAAGTTTTGGGAGATCCTCATCGTCGGGGGGGTCAGTGTCGCCACCTTCCTCTTCATGGGCATGAAGTACGCCATCTTGCTGGGGGTACTGGTGGGACTATCGGTGGTGGTGCCCTACATCGGCGCCGCGGTGGTCACCATCCCAGTGGCGTTGGTGGCTTACTTCCAGTGGGGTTGGAACTCCAGTTTCGCCTGGTTGATGGGGGCCTATTTCATCATCCAGGCGCTGGATGGCAATGTGCTGGTGCCGCTGCTCTTCTCCGAGGTGGTCAATCTCCACCCGGTGGCCATCATCGTCTCGGTGCTCTTCTTCGGCGGACTCTGGGGCTTCTGGGGGGTCTTCTTCGCCATCCCGCTGGCCACCTTGGTCAACGCCATCCTCTCGGCCTGGCCGGGGGCAGAGGAGGGGGATACGGCGGTGGTCTGATGGGGGCTCGCCCCGCGGGAGCCACCCCGTGGCGGCTGGGGTGGCTCCAGTGAATGGGGATTTAGATATCCCGCAACAGCTCGTTGATACCCACCTTGCTGCGGGTCTTCTCGTCCACCTTCTTGACGATGACGGCGCAGTAGAGGCTGTATTTGCCATCTTTGCTCGGTAGGTTGCCGGAGACCACCACGGAGCCGGCGGGGACGCGGCCGTAGATCACCTCATCCCGCTCCCGATCATAGATGCGGGTGGACTGGCCGATGTAGACCCCCATGGAGATGACCGCACCCTCCTCCACGATCACCCCCTCCACCACCTCGGAGCGGGCACCGATGAAGCAGTTATCTTCGATGATGGTGGGGGCCGCCTGGAGCGGTTCCAGGACGCCGCCGATGCCAACGCCACCGGAGAGGTGGACGTTTTTACCGATCTGGGCGCAGGAGCCGACGGTGGCCCAGGTATCCACCATGGTGCCGGAGTCAACATAGGCGCCGATGTTGACGTATGAGGGCATCAGCACCACGCCCGGGGCGAGGTAGCTACCGCGCCGGGCCGAGGCGGGCGGGACCACCCGCACCCCTGCCTCCCGAAAGTCGCGGGAGTTCACGTCGGCATATTTGGCGGGCACCTTGTCGAAGTAGTTGGTGAAGCCCCCCTTCATGAACTGGTTGTCCTCGATGCGGAAGGAGAGCAGCACCGCCTTCTTCAGCCACTCGTTCACCTTCCACTGACCCACCGCTTGGCGCTCGGCCACCCGCAGCTCACCGCGGTCGAGTAGACGGATCGCCTCGGCCACCGCCTCGCGGACCTGGGGCTCGGCATTGCGTGGATTGATCTCGGCGCGGCGCTCAAACGCCTCTTCGATGACGCCCTGGATATCGTGCATGGTTCTACTCCGGAAGCAGAAGGGAGGGGGGGGGGAGGGCGGGCCTCATAGGGCGTGCAGGCAGGCGACGATACGGTGGGCCGCCTCGATGCACTCGTCCAGCTCCGCTACCAGCGCCATACGGACCCGGTTGCGGCCGGGGTTGCCCTGGGCGCCGTCGCGGGAGAGGAAGCTGCGCGGCAGCACGGTGACATGCTGGCGAGCGAATAGCTCGCGGGCAAACTGCTGATCATCCAGCGGGGTCTGCGGCCATAGATAGAAGCCGGCATCGGGTAGCTCGACCGGCAGCACCGGGTCGAGGATCGCCTTGACCTGCTCAAATTTGGCGCGATAGAGGGCGCGGTTCTCCGCCACATGGCCCTCGTCGCGCCAGGCGGCGATACTGGCTGCCTGCACCGGCGGTGCCATGGAGCAGCCGTGGTAGGTGCGGTAGAGCAGGAACTGCTTGAGTACCGCGGCGTCACCGGCCACAAAACCGGAGCGCAGCCCTGGCAGGTTGGAGCGTTTGGAGAGGCTATGGAACACCACACAGCGCTCGTAGCCGGTGCGCCCCATGGCGGCAGCGGCCTGGAGCAGGCCAGGTGGTGGGGCCGCCTCGTCAAAATAGATCTCCGAGTAGCACTCATCGGAGGCGATGATGAAGTCGTGGCGATCCGCCAGCTCGATGACCCGCTGGAGCTGGGGGATATCGAGCACGGCGCCGGTGGGGTTGCCAGGGGAGCAGATATAGAGGAGCTGACAGGCGTCCCATACCGCCTCCGGCACCGCCTCAAAGTCCGGCAGGAAACGGTGATCCGCCGGGGTGTCCAGATAGTGGCACTCCGCCCCCGCCAGCAGCGCCGCCCCTTCATAGATCTGGTAGAACGGGTTGGGCATCGCCACCCGCGCCCCGGGTCGGCGCTCCACCACCGCCTGGGCGAAGGCGAATAGCGCCTCGCGGGTGCCATTGACCGGCAGCACATGGCGCTCCGGATCGAGGCTGGCGGCCGGCAGCTGGAAGCGCCAGGTCAGCCACTCCGCCACCGCTTGGCGCAGATCGGCCTGCCCCTTGGTGAGCGGATAGCTGCTCAGGGTGTGCAGGTGGGTCATCAGCGTCTCCAGGACGAAGGCCGGCGGCTGGTGCTTCGGCTCGCCGATGGAGAGGGCGATGGGGGTGAGGGGGGGGGGCTCTACTCCGGCCTTGAGCGCGGCGAGCTTCTCGAAGGGATAGGCGTGCAGGCGCGTCAGATCGGGATTCATGGAGCGGCCGTTTTTCACCGAAAAATGGCCGCTTAGTATAGTGGCAACGGCAAACCGCTGGAAGAAAACTGAAGAGGAGATCTCCGTTGCAGTTCACCCTACACCACGCCAGCCTGCTGGTGGCCGACACCCGTCGCTCCCTCCACTTTTATTGCGATCTGTTGGGGCTGCCCTTGGCCGCGCGCCCCGAGCTGGGTTTTCCTGGCGCCTGGCTCCAGGTGGGGGAGGGGCAGCAGATCCATCTACTGCAACTGGCCAACCCCGACGCCACCCGCGGTCGGCCTGCCCACGTGGGGCGTGACCGCCACCTCGCCCTACAGGTGGATAACCTGGCGGAGTTGGAGCAGCGCCTCAGCCGTGCGGGTATCCCCTTCAACCGGAGCCGCTCGGGCCGGTCGGCCATCTTCTGTCGTGACCCGGATGGCAACGGGCTGGAGTTCACCGCCTGATCCCCCCGGGGTGGGAAATCAGTACAATCCGCACCCCAGTGGTGTTGGTAGTGGCGATTGCGAGGGGGGACCCATGGCGCTTAAGGCGACGATCTTCAAAGCGGAGTTGCAGGTGGCCGATCTGGAGCGGGGCTACTATGCCACCCACTCCCTCACCTTGGCCCGCCACCCCTCGGAGACCGACGAGCGGATGATGGTGCGGCTACTGGCCTTTGCCCGCCACGCCGACCCTGCGCTGGAGTTCACCCGCGGCCTCTGCGCCGATGAGGAGCCCGATCTCTGGCTGCGGGATGGCGGCGGTGAGATCCTGCTCTGGATCGAGGTGGGGTTGCCCGACGAGCGGCGCCTGCGCCGCGCCTGTGGCCGGGCGCGGGAGGTCGTGGTCTACGCCTACGGTGGGCGCAGTGCCGACATCTGGTGGCAGCGCAACGGGGCGGAGTTGGCCCGGTGTGCCAATCTGCGGGTCATCCAACTACCGGCCGCCGCTACTCAGGCGTTGGCGGCGCTCACTGCCCGCACCATGCGCCTCGACTGCACCCTACAGGAGGGGCAGATCTGGGTGGGCAACGGCGAGTTGAGTGTCGCCGTCGAGCCGCAGATGTGGCTACCGGCGGGGTGAGTTGCCTACCCGCTGCGGGGGTTAGGCGGGCAGCGCCCATCCAGCGCGCCATTGGGTGGATGAACCCGCGCACTTTACGCCAATTTAATGGTATAAACGGGCACCTTTTGGCACGGCATCGATTTTGGAAGGAGTACCGTGAAGTCTTTTTTTGCCTTGATTGCCCTACTTCTCCCCGTGATGGCATTCGCCTCCGGCGTGGAGGGGGAGCGGCTGGATCTTACCCACCACTGGGCCGGTTACGCCGCCCTCATCCTGTTCATCGTCGGCTATATCCTGGTCATCGGCGAGGAGTTCCTGCACCTGCGGAAGTCCAAGCCGATGATGGTGGTGGCCGGGGTCATCTGGGCCATGGTGGCCTTCGCCTACAGCTCTCTCGGTAGTGAGGCGCAGACCTATATCCCGGAGGAGCAGTTCCGCCACAACCTGCTGGAGTACGCGGAGCTATTCCTGTTCCTGCTGGCCGCCATGACCTTCGTCAATGTGATGGAGGAGCGGCGGGTGTTCGAGGCGCTGCGCGCCTGGTTGGTCTCGCTGGGGCTCTCCTTCCGTGGGGTGTTCTGGGTCACCGGCCTACTCGCCTTTGCCATCTCGCCGGTGGCGGATAACCTCACCACCGCCCTGTTGATGGCCGCGGTGGTGATGGCGGTGGGGGGCAGCAACCACGCCTTTGTGGTCCCCTCCCTCATCAATATTGTGGTGGCCGCCAACGCCGGGGGGGCCTTCAGCCCGTTTGGCGATATCACCACCCTGATGGTGTGGCAGAAGGGGTTGGTGCAGTTTGGCGAGTTCATCAACATCTTCGTCCCCTCCCTGGTCAACTGGTTGGTGCCGGCGGCCATCATGGTGATGGCGGTGCCCAGTCAGAAGCCCACCGCCTCGGAGGAGGTGGTGAAGATCAAGCCGGGTGGGTTGGTGGTGATCGGCCTATTCCTGTTCACCATCATCATGGCCGTCTCCAGCCACAACTTCCTCCACATGCCGGCGGTGCTGGGGATGATGACCGGCCTGGGACTGCTCAAGCTCTACTCCTACTTCATCAAGCGTGCCGAGATGAGGAAACTGCACTCCAACGGCGAGGTCACCGGGCCGGAGGGGCCGGAAGGGGTGGCAATGGAGACGGTGGAGCAGGGCCACGACGGTAAACACTTCGACATCTTCGGTGTGTTGGCGCGGGCCGAGTGGGACACCCTGATGTTCTTCTATGGCGTGGTGCTGGCGGTGGGTGGCCTTGGCACCATCGGCTACCTGGCCCTCGCCTCCAGCTCCATGTATGGCGGCCTGGGTGCCACCTGGGCCAATGTGGTGGTGGGGCTGCTCTCGGCGGTGGTGGATAACATCCCGGTGATGTTTGCCGTCCTCACCATGAACCCCGATATGTCCCTGGGGCAGTGGCTGCTGGTCACCCTGACCGCTGGCGTTGGTGGCTCGCTGCTGTCGGTGGGTTCGGCCGCTGGCGTGGCGCTGATGGGGCAGGCGCGGGGGGTCTACACCTTCTTCTCCCATCTAAAGTGGAGCTGGGCCATCGCCCTGGGCTATGTGGCTAGCGTTGCCACCCATCTGTGGCTCAATGCCAGCCTCTTCTAAGCCGATGTCCATCCCCGCCTCGACCTCGCCGCCGCTACCGCGCCGCGGGGTCGGTGGCGGGCTGTTTACTACTGGCCTACTGCTGCAATGACGCTCACCGCTCACCAGCTCGCCTTCTCCCGTGATGACCTCCCGCTGTTTGAGGGGCTGGAGCTGTCGCTGGCGGCCGGGGAGCTGTTGCAGGTGGAGGGGCCCAACGGGAGTGGCAAGACCACCCTGCTGCGCATCCTCTGCGGCCTACTCCAGCCGCTACGAGGTGAGGTCTGCTGGTGCGGCCAGCCGATCCAGCAGGTGCGCGCCGAATATGGCGCCACGCTCGCCTATCTCGGCCACCGCAGTGGCCTCAAAGAGACACTCACGCCGCGGGAGAACCTGCACGCCGCCTTGGCCATCTACGGGGCCAAGGCGGTGGATGTCGAGGCGGCGCTGGCCGGGGTGGGGTTGGCGCACCTGGACGAGGAGCTACCGTGCCGCGTACTCTCCGCCGGGCAGCAGCGGCGGGTGGCGCTGGCGCGGTTGGTGGCGAGTGGGGCCCGGTTGTGGGTGTTGGATGAGCCGTTCACCGCCCTGGACCGCGCCGGCCGCCGCCTAGTGGAGCAGCTATTGATGAACCACTTGGCCCAGGGGGGGATGGCGGTCGTGACGACCCACCATGTCATTGAGTTGGCCGGCAGCACGGTGCGGGAGTTGCGTCTCGGATGAGCCTAGTTCGTGCCCTGGGCGCCGTCATCGCCCGTGATCTACGCATCGCTGCCCGCGGCAGCGGCCAAGTGGCGCAGCCGCTCCTCTTCTTTACCCTCACCTGTACCCTCTTTCCGCTGGCGGTGAGCCCTGAGCCGGCGCTGCTGCGCACCATTGGCCCCGGGGTGATCTGGGTGGCGGCACTACTGGCCACCCTGCTCTCGTTGGAGGGTCTGTTCCGCTCCGATTTTGATGACGGCAGCCTGGAGCAGCTGGTCATCTCGCCCTGGCCGCTGCCGCTGCTGCTGCTGGCCAAGGTGGTGGCCCACTGGCTGCTTACGGGTCTGCCGCTGCTGCTACTGTCGCCGTTGCTGGGGCTGCTGCTCCATCTACCCACGGCGGCCTTCGGTACGCTGCTGGCCACGTTGGCGCTGGGGACGCCGGTGTTGAGCCTGATCGGTGCCATCGGTGTGGCGCTTACCGTTGGGCTGCGCCGTGGGGGGATGTTGCTTTCCCTTCTGGTGCTCCCCCTGTATATTCCTGTGCTCATCTTCGCTGCCGGGGCGGTCTCTGCCGGGGCTGCCGGGCTGCCGGTGGCCGGCCATCTGGCGCTGCTTGGGGCGCTGTTGGCGCTGGCTGCCGCCCTGGCCCCATTCGCCGCCACCGCGGCCCTCAAAATAAGCTTGAATTGATGCTTACTAGGCTCTACGCCCTCGCCTCGCCCCCCCGCTTCTACCGGCTGGCCGATCTCTGGTCGCGTTGGCTACTCTGGTGCGGGATCGCCCTACTCCTGCCGGGCCTCTGGTTCAGCCTGCTGGACTCCCCCCCTGACTATCAGCAAGGGGAGAGCGTGCGCATCATGTATGTGCATGTGCCGGCCGCCTGGTTGTCGATGTTTGGTTACGTCTGCATGGCCACCATGGCGGGCATCGGCCTTATCTTCCGCAGCAAGGCCGCCTCCGCCGTGGCCCACAGCTGTGCCCCGGCCGGGGCCGCCTTCACCTTCCTCGCCCTGGTGACCGGCTCCCTCTGGGGCAAGCCGATGTGGGGGACCTGGTGGATCTGGGATGCGCGACTCACCTCTGAGCTGGTCCTGCTCTTCCTCTACTTCGGCTATCTCGGGCTCAAGGCGGCCATTGAGGATCGGGAGGCGGCGGCGCGCGCCACCGCGGTGCTGGCGCTGGTGGGGGTGGTGAACATCCCCATCATCCACTACTCGGTGGAGTGGTGGAACACCCTCCACCAGGGGCCCACGGTGACCAAACTCGATAAGCCCTCTATCCATCTCAGCATGTTACTGCCGCTACTGCTGATGTCCTTCTCCTACATGGCCCTGTTCGGGGCGATGGTGCTGCGCCGCGCCCGCGGCGAGATCCTGCTGCGGGAGCGCAATAGCGGTTGGGTGCGGGAGCTGGCGATGGGGGAGAAGGCATGAGCCAATTTTTTGCGATGGGGGGCTATGCGCTCTATGTCTGGAGCGCCTACGCCCTGGCCTTCGTCGTGGTGGTATGGCAGCTCGTGGCCCCTTGGCGCTGCGAGCGCCGGATCTTGCGCCGCATTGCGCGGGCACAACAGCGCAGGGGGAGAGATGAATCGGGCACGCCGTGATCGGCTGATACTGGTCGGGCTGATTGTCACCGGGGTGGCGGTGGCCGTGGGGCTGATGCTGTTTGCCCTGGGGCAGAACGTCAACCTCTTCTATAGCCCCACCCAGGTCGCCCGGGGTGAGGCGCCGGTGGGTCACACCTTCCGCCTGGGTGGCATGGTGGTGGAGGGCAGCGTGGTGCGTGATCCCAACAGCCTCAAGGTGCAGTTTGCCCTCACCGATGGGGCCCATGAGGTGGTGGTGCAGCGCGAGGGGATCCTGCCGGACCTGTTCCGTGAGGGGCAGGGGATCGTTGCCCAGGGTCAGTTGGATGGCGGCGGCCAGTTTATAGCGGCGGAGGTCCTCGCCAAACACGATGAAAACTACATGCCGCCCGAGGTGGAGCACGCCATGGAGACGGCCAAACAACTGGGTTTGACCAAGGGGAAGTGATTTGATACCGGAACTCGGTCAGTTTGCCCTGCTGTTGGCCATGGTGGTGGCGATGGTGCAGGGGCTCCTTCCCCTGGCTGGAGCAGTGGTTGGTATCCCCGGCTGGATGGCGGTGGCACGGCCGGCGGCAGCGGCCCAGCTACTGCTGCTGCTGACCGCCATCCTGCTGCTGGGGAGTGCGTTTGTCAGCAACGACTTCTCGGTGCTCTACGTGGCCAGCAACTCCAACTCGTTGCTGCCGACGGTCTACCGCATCGCTGCGTTGTGGGGTGGCCATGAGGGCTCGCTGCTACTGTGGGCGACGCTGCTGGCGCTGTGGACCGCCGCAGTGGCCTACAGCAGTGGGCGGCTACCGCCAGAGATGGTGGCGCGGGTGGTGGGGATCCTCGGCCTGGTGAGCACCGGCTTCCTGCTCTTCCTCACCCTCACCTCCAACCCCTTCGAGCGGCTCGACCCGGCACCGCTGGATGGACGCGATCTCAATCCGCTGTTGCAGGACCCGGGTCTGGTGATCCATCCGCCGATGCTCTATATGGGCTACGTCGGTTTCTCGGTCGCCTTCGCCTTCGCCTTGGCGGCGCTGTTGAGTGGTCGGCTCGACCCCACCTGGGCCCGCTGGTCACGCCCCTGGACCGCCATCGCCTGGGTCTTCCTCACCCTCGGCATCGCCCTCGGCAGCTGGTGGGCCTACTACGAGTTGGGGTGGGGCGGCTGGTGGTTCTGGGACCCAGTGGAGAACGCCTCATTCATGCCTTGGTTGGTGGGTACGGCGCTGCTCCACTCGCTGGCCGCCAGTGAGAAGCGCGGGGTCTTCAAGAGCTGGACCGTGCTGCTGGCCATCTTCTCCTTCTCCCTCTCGCTGCTCGGCACCTTCCTGGTCCGCTCCGGCGTGTTGACCTCGGTCCACGCCTTCGCCAATGACCCGGAGCGCGGACTATTCATCTTGATCCTGTTGGCCGTGGTGGTGGGGGCCTCACTCACCGTCTATGCCATCAAGGCGCCGGGGGTAAAGAGTAGCGGCAGCTTTGGCCTCTTCTCGCGGGAGACCCTGCTGCTGGGCAACAACCTATTCCTCACCGTGGCCGCCGCCACCATCCTGCTCGGCACCCTCTATCCGCTCATTGTTGACGCCCTCAAGCTCGGCAAGATCTCCGTCGGGCCGCCCTACTTCAACACCGTATTTGTCCCGTTGATGGTGCCGGTGGCCTTGGGGATGGCCATTGGGCCGCTGGTCCGTTGGCGGCAGGACACGGGACAGCGGCTACTGCCGTCGCTGGCGGTGATCAGCGGGGTGGCACTGCTCAGTGGGTTGCTGCTCCCCTGGTGGGCCTATGGCCGACTGGAGCCGGCCGTGGTCCTCGGGGTGGCGTTGACCGCCTTCATCGTCCTTAGCATCGGCCTTGACCTCAAACTGCGAGGGGGGCGTGGGGGGCGCAGCTTTTTTGGGATGCACCTGGCCCACCTGGGGATGGCGGCGGCTATCCTCGGTGTGACCCTCACTAGCCACTTCAGCACCGAGCGCGATATCCGCCTTGCCCCGGGTGAGAGCGCCGAGATCGGCCCCTACCGCTTCACCTTTGGCGGGGTGGAGCCGCGCAATGGGCCCAACTATCAGGCCAACGTCGGGGTGGTACGCATCACCCACGGTGAGCAGCCGGTGGCGGAGCTGCTGGCGGAGAAGCGGATCTACACCGTCACCAGTATGCCGATGACCGAGGCGGCGATTGATTGGGGGTTGACCCGAGATCTCTACGTTGCCCTGGGCGAGCCCCTCGGCCAAGGGGGGGCGTGGGCACTCCGTCTCTACTACAAACCCTTTGTCCGCTTTATCTGGTTGGGCGGGGTGTTGATGGCCTTGGGTGGACTGGTGGCCGTGACGGACCGTCGCTATCGCCTGGGAGGGCGTAAGGAGGTGGTTGCATGAAACTCCGATTCCTGCTGCCGCTGTTGATCTTCGGCGTCTTGCTGGTGCTGTTTGTGGTGGGGCTCGGCATCAACCCGCGCGAGGTCCCATCCCCCCTCATCGGCCGCCCGGCGCCCCACTTCTCCCTGACCACCCTGACGGCAGCGGACCAACAGATCACCGAGGCGCAGTTCGGCCAACAGCCGGTGGCGCTGTTTAATGTCTGGGCCAGCTGGTGTACCGCCTGCCGTGAGGAGCACCCGTTCCTGATGCAGCTCTCGCAGCAGGCGGAGATCCCCATCTACGGCCTCAACTACAAAGATGAGCGGCCGGATGCCATCGCCTGGCTGCGGCGCTTTGGTAACCCCTACCGCATCATCGGCCACGACCATGACGGTCGGGTCGGGATCGACTGGGGGGTCTATGGGGTGCCAGAGACCTTCATCGTCGATCGCCACGGCACCATCCGTTACAAACAGATCGGACCGCTGACCGAACAGGTGTGGCGTGAACAGGTGGCGCCACTGGTGGCGGCCATCCGGGCGGAGGCACCATGAGCTACCCCTCTATTCGGGCCCTGCTACTGGGCCTAGTGTTGATGGCGCCAGCGGCGCCGCTGCTGGCGGCCATAGACGCCTATCAGTTTGACAGCACCGCCCAAGAGGAGCGCTTTCAACGGCTGGCGGCGGAGCTGCGCTGTTTGGTATGCCAGAACCAGTCCCTGGCCGACTCCAACGCCGGTCTGGCCAAGGACCTGCGCGATCAGGTCCATGAGATGATCCTGGCCGGCAAGGACGACAAGGAGATCGTCGATTACATGGTGGAGCGCTATGGCGACTTCGTGCTCTACCGGCCACCGGTCCAGGCCAACACCTGGCTGCTTTGGTTCGGGCCTCTGGCCCTGCTGGGGGTCGGCGCACTGGCCCTCATCCTTTTCCTGCGTCACCGCGCCGCGGCGCGGGCGACCACTGCCGCGCCGCTCTCGGAGGCCGAGCGCGAGCGTCTAGCGCAACTGTTGGAGGAGCGTAAGTGACCCTGCCGTTCGTTCTGTTTGCCCTACTCATGGTGGCCGGAACGCTGGCCCTCATCCTGCCGCCGCTACTGCGGGGCCGCGTCTCGGGGGGAGAGCGCGGGGCGCTCAACGTCGCCCTCTTCCACTCCCGCGAGGTCGAGCTGGTGCAGGAGCGAGAGGAGGGGAGCCTCACCCCGGAGGCGTTCGAGCAGGCCCGCATGGAGCTGTCGCGGGAGCTACTCGATAGCGCCGAGGGGGGGGCCGAGCCTCCCGCCACCGGCGTCGTGCCGGCCTGGAGCGTCTGGGGTGTGGCGTTGACCCTACCCCTGGTGGCAACGGTGCTCTACGCCAGCCTGGGGGAGCCCGATCTGATCGCCGCCGCCCCACCCGCCCCGCCGCCGCCGCCGGCGGCTGCCGCCCAGACCACCCCCCATAGCGCGGCCGGCAGCGCCGAGGAGATGCCGCTGGGGGATATGAATCTCTTGATCGACAAGCTGGTGGCCCGTCTCCAGGCCCAGCCCGATGACCCGGATGGTTGGGTGTTGCTGGGGCGTTCGCTGGTGATGTTGGAGCGCTGGTCAGAGGCGGCCGACGCCTTCTCACGGGCGCGCCAGCTCGGCGGCGATACCATCGATATCCTGCTGGAGGAGGCCCAGGCGCTGGCCATGACCCAGGGCGGTACCCTGGTGGGGGCGCCCCTGGAGCGGGTAGAGCTGGCGCGTAAGCTAGACCCCAACAACATGGATGTGATCTGGTTTGTCGGGGTGGCGGCGATGCAGCAGGGCGATGCCGCCAGCGCCGCTGCCACTTGGGAGCGGTTGATGACCCTGCTGCCACCCAATATCCCAGAGCGCGCCACGGTGCTGGAGGCGCTCAACGAGGCGCGGGCGCGCATCGGCCAGCCACCCCTGGTGGATGAGGCCGCAGCGGCCCCGGTGACCAGTCCGCCGGTCGCCAGCAACGGGGAGGGGCAGGTGACCCTTCACGTCTCCCTCGATCCGGCCCTGGCCGGGCAGCTCGATCCGCAGGCGGAGCTATTTGTCTCCGCCCGTCTGCCGGAGGGTCCGAAGATGCCGCTGGCCGTGGTGCGCCTCACCGCCGCTCAGCTACCAATGACGGTGGTGCTGGATGACAGCAAGGGGATGATGCCCGGCCGCGGGATCTCCACGGCCCAGGCGGTGGTGGTGACGGCCCGCATCACCCGCAGCGGCAACCCCATCGCCCAGTCTGGTGATCTGGAGGGGCAGATCGAGATGCAGGTGGGGGAGGAGGGCAGCATTGTCATTAATCGCGTGGTGCCCTAGCCCGTAGCCTCAGTGGCTGGCGTAGAGCGGGGGCGGCAGGGCCGCCCCCGCTCTACGGCCCCCAGTTACCGACCCTCCAGATAGCGCCAGGGCACCGGCAGCGAAGATTTGAGGTGGTCGGCGCTCCTCTCCCTAGTCAACTCCCCCGGCTGGCAGCGCCTCTTGGGCGCAACCCTCTCCCGCAAGGGCCGATCAGCAAGCCGTTGCTGCGCCCTATCTTGACCGCGTGTTGACCCTCTCACCGGCATCCTCCCTGGTGCCGTCGTCTCTGTTGTGGCGCCGCTCACTCGCTGTGTCCGTGTCTGGAGCGCAGGCTCACACGCTCTCGCCTGTCGGCACCGCTACTTTGACGCATGGGGATCCAACCCCCATAGTGGGTCAGTCACAGCGAGAGGGGAGAGGTCATGGGCGATCCATTCCATCTACAGCGCTTTCTGAGCGCCCAGGGCGAGGGTATTGACGGGGTGTTGCAGGAGCTGCGTGCAGGGCGCAAGCGGCGGCACTGGATGTGGTACGTGTTTCCTCAGCTGGTGGGACTCGGCCACAGCGCCACCGCCGAGCACTACGCCATTCGCAGCCGCGAGGAGGCCGCTGCCTTGCTGGCACACCCTCTCCTGGGGTCCCGTCTGCGCCAGTGTACGGAGGCGGTCAACGCCCACCCTGATCGCAGCGCGGAGGCGATCTTCGGCCATCCAGACGTCCTTAAATTTCGTTCGAGCATGACCCTGTTTGCCACCATTGCCGGCGAGGCATCCCCCTTCTTCGAGGCGCTGGCCCTCTTCTACGATGGGGTACCCGATCCACGGACCTTGGAGATCTTGCAAACCCTGTGAGACCCCTGGCCTCAGCGCCCGTTACTCCCTCATCATCACCCCTCGGCCTGCGTCCGTGGTGGGCGCAGGTGAGGTGACACAACGCGTCCCGCCGTCTCCGTCCACACCGCGGTTGGAGACGGCGGGGGCGATCAGGCCAAGGTGACCGTCACCGTATAGCTATTGCCACTGGAGTTGGTGGTGTCGTAACTGAAGACCGCGGTATTCCCATATTTGAAACTGTGTTCGCCAACCGCCGGGTCATCAAAATAGATCTGCCCCAGTTGAAAGTTGCTTTGGCAAACAAAATAGACATTGGCCCCCACCCCTTGTGGGGCAAAAAAGACAGAAGAGTTGCCCATGGCGATGGTGGTGCTATCCCCCGTGTCCAGTGAGGTGCCGACAGAGGGGGCCGACCAGGTGGAGTCATCATTGACCTTGGAGACCTGGGTAAACATGATGGTTGCCCCGGTGGCATTGACAATCGTGAGTGATGCCGACATAGCCATAATCTGATTTCCTTTTTGAGCCGTATGAGTCGATCCGTTCTGCCGGAGGCAAGCGATGAGATGGTTGCGTTGAGCCCGCGGTGGCTCATTGTGCTATCCGGCAAGGGGAAGCCTAGTCGAAGCGCGGGGATAAAAGGGGTTGGGGAGAACAATATCGGGTCAGGATGACAATCTTTTTTGTGGCGGGGTGATCGGTTTTATAGTGTTGATTGATCTCTATATTTTGGCCGCTCTTGGGCGGGTTCATCTGGCGCTGCCCCGGCAGATTCTTCACATTGTGCAGAATGAATTCACACTGCGCACAAGGCCCGCAGGGCGGTGATCACCCCCTCTCCTTTCGGATGGTGTGGCCACTTCTATCGGGCGCGCGGTTGGCTCGAAGGGTGGGCAATAGGTTAGCTCGGCGTTCTATGAGGGGTCGGGAGGGCCGCCTGGATAGGTCATAAATGGTGCGTCACCGGGGGGCATGGCGCCTCCCGAAGACACACGCTTAAGCGGTGATTGGCAGACGATCAAAGGGACCGCAAGGGTAGATAGATATCGGTGATCAACTCATGCTCCGGCACGGCGGTGATGAGATTCAAGTAGTGGAAAAAGAGTGGGAAGTCGCGTAGCTCCTCACCACTCTCGGGTAGCCATTCACGATAGAGGTAGTAGGCACTCTCATCCATGTGGGCGTGCGAGCCGAGATGGCGGACCACGGCGCAGCGGCCGGCGGGGATCACCTTATTGACCACCCCATACTCATTCTCCGGTACCGCGGCATTGACGGTGCCGCCGATATCAAAACGGAACTGTTCCGGCGCGACGCTGTTGGGGTCATCGTAGGCGATGCCAAAGGTATCGCTGCTGGCCACTGGCGAGAGGCCACTGGCTTGGCGCCACTCAATGAAGCGCGCAGCGGAGTTATTCACCAGGGCCGGTGCGCCGCGGTGCTCCAGCACCGCCACTCGGGTCTCTGGGAAGTCAACGACTCTTACCTGCATGGTCTGTATCCTCGTTCTCATCGGGAAGCGATCCGGCCCGGCCCAGGGCTGCCAGGCCGGTTGGCGGCGGAACTGAGAGGGGGTCTGGCCGCAGGCGCCCTTGAAGGCACGGGAGAATGACTCAGGGCTTTCAAAGCCCGCCTCCAGGGCGATATCGATGATCCGCCCCTGGCTGAAGGCCAAGCGATAAGAGGCCTGTCGCAGGCGCAGCAGCTGGATATAGCGGAAGACGCTGATCCCGGCGTAGTGGCTGAACTGGCGATGGAAATGGAACTTGGAAAAATTGGCCAGCTGGCTCAACTGCTCCACCGACAACGCCTCCGACAGATGACTATGGATGTAGTCGAATACCCTGTCGAACCGCTTGGCATAACTCGCGTTACTCACCGTCTCCTCCCTCAATCCGGGCACCACTATGCCGCAGGCGGGCACAGCCATCCTGACCGATCTTGCGCACCCGTGGTTTGGGCGCGAGCTGTTACGCGAAGGTTGCGCCAAGAACCAACCCTTTCTAATCGGGACATCCATTCCTAATCGGGACATCCATTCGAGTAGCTGAGCTGTTGGCGCCGTGTGGGTTGGCAGCAGGTGCCGATGGATAGCAGGTTGGTCACCGAACGACTATCTGGAACGAACCGGACATGGTTGCCCGAACATCCACCGGACTATCTGGACACCCACCGGAGGTAGGTTACCCGGGGACAGTTATCCGGACATCCACTGGATTGGGCTGAGGCGCACCGGATTGCGGACACCCACCAGGTTGGGTTGAAGAACCTCCCCTGGAGGATCTCGGGGAAACAGGGGGCGCTGGCCTATGGATAGGGTTTATCGGCGGTGCTGTGTGGACAGGGGCGGGACTATCTGGACACCCACCGGACTGATTACCTGGACACCCACCGGAGGTAGGTTACCCGTGGACGGTTATCCGGACATCCACTGGATTGGGTTGAGGCGCACCGGATTGCGCGGTTTGCGGACACCCACCAGGTTGGGTTGAAGAACCTCCCCTGGAGGACCTCGGGGAGACAGGGAGCGCTGGCCTATGGATAGGGTTTATCGGCGGTGTTGTGTGGACAGGGGGAAACGGAGCGTGTGACCACGGTGGGGCCCCAGGGTGACGGCGTTTGCCCCCTTCTCAGCAGCCGGTGGATAAGTAGAGGGCCGCTAGTTTTCGCTTGAGCTGATCGGAGTTGCCCTGAAATGACGGGCCGGTCACGATGGCGTGGGCTGCGTTGCGATCTCCGGTATCCACGGCGCGTACTGCCTGGCCGGCCAGGCGGTGGAAGTCGGCATGGAGCGCCTGGATCTCCTTGAGGGCAGGGTGGGTGCCGTAGTGCTGCTGGCCCTCACCGTGGATCCAGCGCCCCAAGGTGCATTTGCAGTCGGCGCTGACGACCTTGGCATCGAGGGGGGCCCCTTTGCCGTTGATGTAGTCGGTAAGCCGATGTTTCCAGAGGACATGGGCCTGGATGATGGCGGGGATGTCCAGCACTGGGCGGGTGACGGGGGCCGGCACGGCGGTGACGGCGACAGGGGTCGGGTGGCGTGAGGTGCGGGAGAAGAGTTGCATGGGGGGCCTCTGTGGATTCGGTGGGTTCGTTATGGGGCCCAGCTTAAAGCGCCACCAAAATGCCGAAATGATCAATGTCACAGGCCTGTTGTGGCATCCATCAGGCTACCGAGGTAAGCGGTGTGGCGGGGCCGGTTGATGGTGGATACTGGAGCATCCAGACATCCAGACATCCAGACACCCAGACACCCAGACACCCAGACACCCAGCTGATATGGGGGAGGGTATCCGTGGCGCGATTGGCATCACCTTCACCACTGTGCTCGGCCCCGGAAGATCTATGTTGGCTTCGCCTAAGTAGACCTCTGGCCTTGATGGAGATGGCCGTGTTTGCCTTCATCGAGTGGGTTCGTTTCTGGCACGCACGGTCTCAACGCTCTTTTATCGCCCGAGATGAGGGCGCTGGTTTGAGTGGCGCGGCTGTATGCGAAGATGACCACGAGGTTGATGCCGCGGTGCGCTCAAGCAGGCGCTGGAAGCAAGTGCCAGATAACCCGCGGCACTTCCACTGAAAATTGTCTAGTCAATGAGGGGGAGAAAAAATGGGTCTATGACGTTCTGTGTGGAAGGGGGTACCCTTAGAGCTTTATCTGGGGGGCCGAGGGCATGGAGTCGACGCAGTTGTTCACGCTGGCATTGAGGTGGTCTAATTGGAACGGACACCCGAATAAGCCCGAGAATAAGGGCGACAAGAGAGAGGTGTCTATGAGCGGAATAAGAAAGCGGTATACGGAAGAGTTCAAGCGAGAGGCGGTGAAGCTGGCGAGTGAGGGGGGACGCCGAGTTTCAGAGGTGGCAAGGAGCCTAGGGGTAGAGCGGAGCTTGCTAGACAAGTGGAAGCGCGGGTTTGAAGCGGAGGAGAAGGGGGCGGGACTGAGTGGTGCGGAGCAGGATGAACTGGAGCGCCTGCGGCGAGAAAACCGGCAGTTGAAGATGGAGAAGGAGATCCTAAAAAAAGGCGGCAGCCTTCTTCGCCAAGGGGTCGAGCTGAGATATCAGTTCATTGACGAGGAGAAGAAGGCGTACCGGATCTGCGCGCTGTGCCGAACACTGGAGGTGAGTCGCAGTGGATATTACGACTGGTGCCGACGTTCGGCGTGCCCGCAGGAGCGGCTGGAGTTGGAGATAGAGGTGAAGGCGATCCATGCGGAAACCCGAGCCACCTAGGGAAGCCGGCGTCTGTCCGTGGAGCTACGAGAACGGGGTTTCGATGTGGGCCGTCGTCAAGCGAGACGGCTCATGCGAGAGGCGGGATTGAAGGTGAAAAGGCGCAAGGCGTTTCGGCAGACTACCCAAAGTCGGCACCGCTACCCCGTTGCTGAAAACGTGTTGGACCGGCAGTTTGAAGTGGGCGTCCCCGATCGGGCGTGGGTGGCGGATATTACCTATATGTGGACGGACGAGGGCTGGATGTATCTAGCCGTTGTGTTGGACCTTTTCTCCCGGCGGGTGGTGGGATGGGCCTTGGGAGAGCGTCTGGTCACCCAGCTCGCCTTGGATGCGCTGACGATGGCCCTCTGGCGACGTCAGCCGTCGCCGGGCCTGCTACACCATTCGGACCGCGGAGTTCAGTATGCCAGTAACGACTACCAGCACCTTTTGAAAGAACATGGGCTCATCGCCAGCATGAGCCGCAAAGGGAATTGCTGGGACAACGCAGTGGCTGAACGCTTCTTTGGCAGCCTGAAGAGCGAGTGTACGGAACGCCGCTGATATGCCACACGGGCCGAACTGAAGGCTGAAGTGGTCGACTACATCGAAATGTTCTACAACTGTCGCCGTCGGCACTCTTCCCTGGGGCAGGTCAGTCCCAGCGAGTTTGAGAGGGCTCAACGTGCGGCTTAGTGAACTGTCCGTTTTTACTTGACCACCACACTTACTCGTTTGTCGGTAATTTGCACACTGATCGGCAGGTTGATGGCGAAGCCAGCCATTTCAAGCCAAGCACCTTGAAGCAAAACGAAAGGAATGGTGGGGTTTCCAGCGCAGCGTGAGCTCGGACGTCCAACTGCGCTGCGCTCTGTCGGTCGCCGGTTACGCTTGTCGCTATGCACAGAAAGGGAGCAGGGAGTGACTTTGTCGAGCAGGCTTGGGTATGGCCCAAAGAAAGAAACAAGAATCGATGTCCCGGACCATATTGCTCCGAGAGATATTTCAATCGTTATACCGGTAAGAAATAACCAAGCAGGGGTGGACCGGTTACTTCAGGCGCTGTCCGAATTCGGGGAAATCGACAAACCAAGAGAGGTTGTTGTTGTGGATAACCTATCCACACGCCCCATTCGGCTGAGAAGAGAATTTCCATTCCAAGTCATCGCAACAACTTGCGATAGACGCGGGCCTGCGGCAGCTAGAAACGATGGCGCCAGAATTACAACAGGAAAATGGCTGTTATTCCTGGATAGTGATTGCATCCCAACGCGCACTACGGTGGCAGGTTATACCTCAAGTAATAACTGCCAAGTAGCCTATGCGGGATATGTGCAGGTGAACGGTACCGATCGGCTCTCGGTATACTATCGGAGCCAAGAGACGCTGCTGCCTCCAAAGACGGTAGATGGCGACGTTACTCGCCCCGACTACTTGGTGACTGCCAATTGCTTAGTTGCAAAAAATGCATTTGACGCGATCGGTGGTTTTGATGAGAGTTTTACACAAGCAGGAGGGGAAGATATTGATTTGGCGTTTCGTCTTCTTCGTATAGGAGATATTGCGTACCAATGGAATAGCTGCGTGGAGCACTCGTTCGATGACGGTCTACGTGGATTCGTGGCCAGATTTGTCCGGTACGGAAGGGGGAACCGGCAGTTGGCCGAAAAGTACCATCTACAACTTCACCCACGCCCTTTCGTTCCGGAACTGTTTTCGTTATCTAACGCCTTCCTCGCATGGGCTCAGTTCTTGGCAATGACGTGGGGCTATAGGAGCATAATCGGGTAAGGGTAAGTCTCTAGCCCGCCATCCCCACACCACCTAACATGCGGGTTCGCACTAGGCGGTTCATGGGAATGAAGCACACGGAGAGTTCAGACATACCCATGGGCTTTCATCCACAGGAAGCGTATATCGAAGCCTCTGGCTCTTCAGCCACTCATTCGTCATTCCGGACGAGCCCGGTGTGGGAAAACCGGGTCTATGACGTTCTGTGTGGAAGGGGGTACCCTTCGAGCTTTATTTGGGGGGCCGAGGGCATGGAGTCGACGCAGTTGTTCACGCTGGCATTGGGTCTTCAGGCTCCGTGGAGCGTGGCGGATATTCGCTTTGAGCAAGAGGCGGGCGAGATCCACTTTGACGTGGTCTGTGGCGAGCCGCGGCTCCCGTGCCCGGTCTGTGGCCGTGCGGCGCAACCGGTTCACGATCGAAAGGAACGCACCTGGCAGCATCTGCACTTCTTCCAGTACCGGGCTTACCTTCATGCCAAGGTGCCGCGGGTGGCGTGCGGCGCGTGCGGCAAGACTAGCCAGGTCACTGTCCCTTGGGCGCGCCCGGGCAGCGGCTTCAGCCTCCTGTTTGAGGCGCTTGTGGTGGCGCTGGCGAGGCATCTGCCGGTACGACAGGTTGGCAAGCTCTTGGGTGTGAATGAAGCCCGTCTGTGGCGCCCACTGAAGGCGATCGTCGATGCGGCGCGTGAGCAGGAGTCGTTCGCCGACGCGAGTCACATCGGCGTGGATGAAAAACATGTCGGACGCCTGGGGTTCATTTCGGTGTTTCACGACGCCAAGGACCCGCGTGTGCTGTTCACGGCGGAGGGACGCAAAGCCGAGGTGTTCGAGCGCTTCGAGGAAGACCTGAAGGCCCATGGCGGTGCCGCCGAGCACATTGAAGCCATCTCCATGGACCTTTCGAAGACCTACCAAGCAGGGGCGCGAAAGACGTTCCCGCAGGCGCAGATGTGCTTCGATCCATTCCATCTGGTCAAACTGGGTAGCGCGGCGCTGGAGCAGGTTCGTCGTGCGGAAGTACGTTACGAGCCCGACTTGAAGGGACTCCGCTGGGCCACTCTCAAGCGGCCGGAAAAGTGGACGTTCGAGCAGTTCCAGGACATGGAATGGCTGAGGAAGTCCGGGTTGGAAACAGCGAGAGCTTGGCGCCTGAAAGAGCGCCTGCGTGACATCGTCAGATTGGCGAGGGCAGAGCACCCTGCGGAGCCATTGTTCAAAAAGTGGATCTCTTGGGCGCGCAGATGCCGCCTGGGGCCGTTCAAGAAAGTGGCGGCGACCTTTCGTGACCACCTTCCCGGCATCGTCGCCACGTTTGTTCTGAACCGCTCGAATGCCGCTGCGGAGTCGATCAATGCGGCTATCCAGGTGGCGGTCGTCCGCGCTCGCGGGTTCCGAACCCTGAGCCACCTGCAAACCATAATCTACCTGATCGCAGGCAAGCTCACGCACCTTCCGGCCCATCCTTATATCCGTCCCGTGGGCACACCGGGATAGCCGCTCCTTCCACACAGAACGTCATAGACCCGAAAAAATGCAAGTTGACTTCTATACCAAGGCCGTACTGACCGTCATTGCGTGCTGCCTGCTCTATTTCGTTGTGCGGGACCTTTCCGTCGTTCCGGACGCGCACGCCGTATCTCAGGACATTGTGGATGTAAACATCGTTGAGATACGTGGGCTGGCACTCGACTCTGCCGCGGCATCTCCCATTCGTGTCAAGGTGGTCGATTGAACGTAATGCCACCGTGGTCCCGGGTCTGACCATCGGCTAGAGCACCGAAGAGAGTTGTCGTCATTCCGGGAGACACGGGATTTCTGATGGCTGATGGGGCGTGAATGCAAAAGATTGGCTCGGCAATTCGCTTGTATCTATTTGTCTAGTGGATGTCTGGCCGGCGTCGTTTCTATTGGCAGGGGCATATACAACGCCCATGGGGTAATCCCTGTCGCCGTGACGGCGGCGCCGCTCATGGGCGGATGTCTGTGCGGCGGGTATGGAGTGTTCACGCCATGACCGCCGATCGGAGTTGAAGCAAGTGAGGCGCTGCCCCTCTCCTGGGAGGATGGACCGGCAACCTTGCTAATTTAGTAGCAAGGTCATGCCCGCGAGCTGCACCGCAAGGTCCTAGAACCGGGTGATCGCGCTCGCAGATTGCACTGCTGTGATGTGTGGGGGTGATCAATTCCAGTGGAGATCCCTCTTGAACCAGGCAGAGGTAAAGGGAACGGCGGGTCGTGCAAGGCGTGGATAGCGCTGTCATGCGGCAAGGCCATAAAAGACCTCTAGAAAACATCCCCTCCGTTGCATAGTATGGCCGTGGGCGTGCGCCGGCCGTCTGTAGGCGACATAACAACAAAGGGATGCTGACAGGGAGCCTCTGCGTGGCCGATTTTACGCTGCTACACCTTTCGGATGTTCATTTCGGGATAGATGACCCTGGGGCCAAGCTGCCCCTTGCTACCCAAGCCCTAACCCAAGCGGTGCAGCGGGCCGGCCTGAGGCCGGATCTATGCGTCTTCTCCGGTGATTTGGCGCAAGCGGGGACCCCTGCGCAGTTCGCGCAGGGGCGTGCCTGGCTGGAGGCGCTACTCAAACCGTTTGGCTGCCCCCTGGCGATTGTGCCGGGGAACCACGACCTTGATCGCCAGGCCGCGGAGCGGCGCATCCTGCGGGCGGCCAGTCCGAGTGCCGAAGCGTATGGGGACTGGCGTGACAAGTTGGCGCCGTCCAAGCGCTTCCAGGCCTTCATCGATACCTTTTCTGCCGCCCAATGTGGTCAGCAGCTCCGTTGCCTCTTTGACTGGGAGCAGGGGCTGTTTGTCGCCTCCCATAGGGGTGTATACAACGGCCTCGCACTCCATCTCATCGGTCTGAACACCGCACTCACCTCAGTGGACAACAAGGACCAAGGCCAGTTAGTGGCCGATGTCGAGTCGCTCAACCGTTTGTTGGCCCAGGTGCAGAGTGACGAGGAGTTGGTGCTGGTGGTCGGGCACCACCCCATCGATTGGCTAGTGGAGTGGAATCGACATGAGATCGAGAGGGCATTGGGGCGTAACCACAACGGCGCCCACGCCCTGCTCTGTGGCCATATGCACGCAGCGGATACGGCAACTTTCGCCAACGGACGCGGCGCTTCGTTGACCACCCTGGCCGCTGGGGCGGTCTATCAGTCGGACCAGTACTCCCGGCACTTTGCGTTCTACGAATTCTCGCTCACCCAGCGGGAGATCCAACCATGGGTCTATGTCCACAATGATGTGGCTGGTGAGTGGGAGCTAAATGCGGCGTTGTCAAAGCCCTTTGTCTCGCGGCTTCCACTGCCGAGGGCCGGGGCGGGTCGAGAGGATTCGCCAGCGGTGGCCCGTCATGTCAAAGGGGGGCCATCAAAGCGAGAGACTAAATTCAGTGGGCCAGCGGGCCAGAGTGCGCTGTCCGGGGGGCTGGAATCTCAAGGAGGCGTGGCCGTCGTCGAACAGGCCAATGGGCAGGAGGTACAAACGGCACCCAGGGGCGAAGGGCTGTCAGGAGCGGATGAGGGACGTTTGAGTATCTTCATCTCTTATGCCCACGCAGACGAGGCGCACTTGGCGACGCTGGAAACACGCCTGAAAGCAATTCAACGCCGCTTACCGTGTGTCTATTTCTGGCATGACCGGAACTTGCTGGCGGGGAGTATCGTCCAGGACGAGATCATGGCGCGCCTGGCGGAGGCGGAGATTGTCATACTGCTCATTAGCCCGGACTTCATGGCCTCCGACTATTGCTTTACGCTGGAGATGAACGCAGCTTTGCAGCGGTTTGAGAGCGGTTATGGCATCGTAATCCCGGTCATTGTGCGTGAAACGCCCTATTGGCATACGGAGGCGATAGGTCAGCTGCTTGCGCTGCCGACCGATGGGTGGTGGCTTTCTCACAACCATTGGGGGGGGGATTCCGATGCCTTCTGGGGCGATGTGCAACGGGGGTTGAGCAGGTGCATTGAGGAGAGGCTCAAGGCGCGTGATTTTCCCCAAGTGGCAACCTCTGTAGGGCAGGGCAGCAGCGCGCTCCCCGCAGCGCCTTTCAACCAAGTTTTAAAAGGGAAGATTGCGGACGTACTCTCTGCCGAGGCCGCCCGCCCGCTACTCGATGACCTCCGGCAGGGACTCTCTGCTTTACCTTCGGCATCGCCCCTCGATATCGCGGATCACCTGGTCAGTGGGGCCGATCTCTCGGCATCGTTGCGCAGTGTCTACCGGGCAGTCACCACGACTTTACCGCGCTTGCAAGGCCGCAATGACGGCCATCTCGATGGCTGCCGGCAGGCCGCCAGTAGCCTCTTTGGTTGGTTGGTACTCCGGGCGGTGGATGACCAGTGGCTGCTCCAGAACGCTCACCTGCTCCACACCAGTATACGGGTCCGCATCACCAGTGAGGCCGTTATCGAGGTGATCCTCTCACGGCTGGATGAGCGGCAGGGCAGTTGGCGCGAGACCAAGGGCCCGCACGCTATCGGCAGCGCCCGTCTGGCAATAGACGATGGTATTGAATGTGGCTATTCAGATTCGGTCCGCCTCCAGCAGGTGGCCTGTGCTATCTGGAAGGCTGTTTTCAGAGACAGCACTATGTCTGAGTTGTCTGGCGATGATTTTGAGACGCTTGATGCCCGCCTCTGTGTGTTACGGGAGTGGGAGAAGGAGCGTCGTTACCTGACCATCAAGCAGGGCATCGCGGGTACTACACACTCGGAGCTATACCGGGCATTGAGCCACAAACTCCCCAACCTCCAGTTGGTCTATATCGACCTTCAAGATGGCTATGGCGATATGTTGATTACCAGCGCCACGCTCCTCGGCCAGCAGATTTACCTCTTTGTAGACTACATGGAGAAATTCAAATGAATCCCCCTCCTTTTCCTATCGGCGAGCCGCTGACTCTGCCTCCGTTGGGCTCCTGGCCCTGCTCCATTCACCTCTTCGACGACACCAGCGCCGCCGCCATCGAGGCGGCGCTGGCCGCGCAACGGCCGCTACTGGTGCGGGGCGAGCCCGGTACGGGTAAGAGCCAGTTGGCCCGTGCCGCGGCGCACCATCTGGGGGGCGTCTTTGTCTCCGAGGTGGTCCACGCCCGCAGCGAGAGCCAGGACCTACAGTGGCATTTCGACGCCGTGGCGCGTCTGGGGGAGGCGCAGTCGCTGGGCGCCGCGCGGTATGAGGCGGAGGAGATCGCCCGGCGCCTGGATCCGCGCCGCTTCCTCTCCCCGGGGAGCCTCTGGTGGGCGTTCGACTGGGCCGGGGCGCAGCGGCAGTATGAGCAGTGTCTCCACAACCATGCCCGGCCGGCGGGGTCGGCGGATCAGGCGGCCGAGCGGGGGACGGTGCTGCTTATCGATGAGATCGATAAGGCCGACGCCGATCTGCCCAACGGCCTGCTGGAGACCCTGGGTAACGGCAGTTTCTCCGTGCCCTACCTGGATGAGCCGGTGCGGCTCCCGGCCGGGGTGCCGCCGCCCCTGGTGGTGATCACCACCAACGAGGAGCGCGAACTGCCCGCCGCCTTCCTGCGCCGCTGCTTCGTGCTGCACCTCTATCTGCCGGATGACGACCCGGCCCAGCGAGGGCGGGATAGCGCTGTACAGCAGCAGGCGGTGGCCGACTGGCTGGTGGCGCGTGGCCGCTACCACTTTGCGGAGCGCTGTCCTGAATCGGTGATGGCGGAGGCGGCGCGCCAGCTCACCCAGGAGCGGAGCGAGGCGCGCCTGCGTGGCAGCGCCGCACCGGGGCAGGCCGAATATCTGGATATATTGCGGGCGCTGGCCACCATCGCCCCCGGGGATGGAGAGAAACAGGAGGCATTGCTGACGCGGATCGGCCGCTTTGCCATGCAGAAATCCACTGGATTAGCCGGCGGATGAGCAGGCCTAAGCCTATCGAGGGAGCGCGTGGGGCGGTGGGTCGGGCCGATCTGATCTACTGTCTTGCCGATGTGCCAGAGGCGCGGGAGCAGCAGATCGCGGCGCTGCTGGGTTATCAACTCGCTGTTGAGTCACTGGATGGGTTAGCGAAGTCATCGGATACCCAGGAGCGTAAATCGGAGCGTGCGGCTGCACCAAGCCCCACTCCCACCGAGCCCCAGCTGGACGACCCTGCCCCCCCATCGAATACCCAAGAGAGCAAGCCGGAGGTAGCGGCTGCACCCAATCCCCCTCCCATCGAGCCCCGAGCGGATGACCCTGAATCCCCATCGGCAGTGGTAGCCGGTGCCCCCTTCCTCCGCCTGGTGGGTTACCGCCCGGTGCCGGCGGAGGAGCGGGTGACTGCCGTCCCCGCCGAGATCGCCGCCGCCGCGCCGCTCCCCGAGCATGAGCCCATTGACTACGGCGCCCCCACCCCCGCCAAGCCGCCGTTGGCCCCCTGGTCGCGGCTCTGGCCGTTCCTGCGCACCGTGCTCGGCGAGCGGCGCGCCGGTCGCCCACTGGACCTGGCGCGCATCGTGCGCTGTCTGGCGGAGGGGCGGACGCTGCGCCGCCTGCCCCGGCGCGACCGGCCCGCTTGGGCGAGGCGGGCGCAGCTGTTGGTGGATGCCTCCCCCCACCTGTTCCCGTTGCAGGAGGATTTCGATGCCCTGTGTCGGCGGTTGATCCGTCTGCGGGGGGCGGCCGGTTTGACCCTCTGGGTGTTGGCGGATGGGCCGGGCGGCGCGTGCCAGCCCTGGGGTGACCACAAGACAGGTTATGCGCCCCACTACCGCCCCCCTGAGCCCGGTACGCCGGTGCTGGTGCTGGGGGACCTGGGGCAGCTGAGCGGTCGCACCGGCGGGTGGTTGCGGCTCGGGCGGCGACTGCGGCGGGCCGGTTGCCGGCCGCGGGCACTGGCCCCCTGTCCTCCGCGGCTCTGGCAGGAGGCGCTGACGGCCTGTTACCAGACCGTGGCCTGGGATCGGGGGCAGCGGCTCCCCCTATCTGCGCGGCGCCCTCCTACCCCTACCGTTGATCAAGGTGCCGGGGAGGCGGGGGGCGAGCGCCTGTTGCGGCTGCTGGCGCTCGCCATCCGGGTGGAGCCGGCGCTGCTGCGCGCCATCCGCTATCTCCTGCCGCAGGGGCAGGCGGATGTCGCTACCGAGGCGGCGGTGTGGGGCCACCGACAGGTCAGCGCCAGTCTGCTCGGGATGGCGCTACGGCCGGAGGTGATCGAAGCGTACCGCGAGGCGGCGCGGCGTCTGGAGTCCCCCGCCCTGTTGGCCCGTGTCGCCGCCCTGATCACTGCCTACCATGCACCCCTGCCCCGCATCGTCACCGCGGAGGAGGCCATGGTGCAGGCGCAACTGCTCGGGCGCGCACCGCCGGCCGAGGCGCTGGCGCTGCTGCGCAGTATGGCCGTCACCGTGTTGACCCGGCCGCCCGGCTTCCCCCATCAGGCCGGCATCGAGGGGTGGGTCCGGCGCATGGCCACCCGCCAGCACCAGGCGATGTGGCGCTGGCCGGCGGTCCAGCCCCTTGCCGGTGCCGTCGCCGCCCTGTTAGAGCGCGACAGTGAGGTGACGGAGGTCGCCTATCCGCCTGGCTTCGACCGTAATCGGGTGTTGTGGGCGGTCGAACAGGGGGCCGCCCCGGTGGAGTATGAGCTGCGCCTGCGGCAGCTGCTGCCGGCCACGGGCAGCGTGGAGCTACAGTGGGCTGCGCCAGAGGGTGCTGACGACCGTCGTCAGCACCAGGCTGAGCGCCTGACCCAGCGGCTCGCCTCGCTGCTGCGCATGGCAAGCAGACGGCTATCGTGGGCCCAGCGGGACGACGCAGATGGTGTCCTGGCGCCAGGTGTCACAGGCGGCGTCCAGGCTAATAATCTAACCCAGCGGCTCGCTTCGCTCTCCATGACGGGGACACGGTTGCCGTGGACCCATCAAGATCGGGGTGGCGGGCTGCAGCAGGGCCTCACGGGCGAGATCCGGGCCGGGGCGCGGTTTGCGCTGCCGGCGAGCGGCAGCCTGTGGCTGCACGGCACCCATGAGTCGCTGGAGCTGGCTCTGTTTCACCGCCCGGCCTGGGCGGAACGCATCGGTGTCGATCGCCACGGCCTCTGGGCCGAGTTTGCCCATGAGGGGGTGACCCAGCGCCTGCGCTGGATAGGGCCGGGGCGGTTCATGATGGGTTCGCCGCCGGGCGAAGAGGAGCGCAATAAAGACGAACAGCTGCACGAGGTCAGCCTCACCCGCGGTTACTGGTTGGCAGATACCCCGTGCATCCAGGCGTTGTGGGCGGCGGCGATGGGGGAGAACCCGAGCCGGTTCAAAGGTGCCGAGCGGCCGGTGGAGCAGGTGAGTTGGGAGGATGCGGCGCGGTTCATCGAGCGGTTGAACGCAGCGCGGCCGGGGTTGGAGCTGCGTCTGCCGACCGAGGCGGAGTGGGAGTACGCCTGTCGGGCGGGGAGGCAGACGCAGTACTGGTTCGGCGACACTATTTCCGCGAAGCAGGTGAACTTCCGTAACAGGCAGCAGGGGACGGTCGAGGTCAAGGCCTTACCCTGTAACGGCTGGGGCCTCTATCAGATGCACGGCAATGTGTGGGAGTGGTGCCAGGACTGGTATGGTGACTACCCGCCCGGTCCGGTGACGGACCCGCGGGGGGCGGAGGCGGGCGGCAGGCGCGTTCTGCGCGGCGGCTCGTGGTTCGACGGCGCCTGGGGGTGCCGCTCCGCGTGCCGCTTCCGCGGGGAGCCTGGCTCCCGCAACGACGATATCGGTTTCCGGCTTGCCCGAGGTCGAATAGATCGGGTTGGCGAGTAGGCCGGTCCGGTCGCCGTCGGACAGACGCAGCGGAGCGGAGTCGGTCAGGCGGGGAGGGGACCGGCCGGGCGCGGGTGTGCTGGGGAGAGAGGCCCCGACAACGGTGGAGTAAGGCGACGCCATGAAGTTCCGTTTTTTCACTATCCCGGCCCTGACGCCGGAGGCGGGTGAGGGGGAGTTGAATGGCTTCTGTGCCTCACATCGGGTCTACCCCGTGGAGCGCCAGTTTGCTGCTGCGGGGGAGCATAGCTTCTGGACGGTCTGTGTCGGTTACCGCGACGCCGCCATGACCGCCATTGGGCCAGCCACAACACCACGCAACAAGGTCGATTACAAGGAGGTGTTGAACGAGGCGGATTTTGCCCTTTTCGCCCAACTCAGAACCTTGCGTAAGACGTTGGCCGAGCAAGAGGGGGTACCCGCATACGCTCTGTTTACCAACGAACAGTTGGCAGAAATGGTGCGCCACCGGGTCACCTCCGTAGCGCAGTTGCGGGAGATCGCTGGGGTGGGTGCGGCACGGGTGGAAAAGTACGGGACCTCGTTTCTGCAACTGATCAGGGAACCAGAGTCGTGTGCCAGTGCAGCGGCCGGAGAGAGGGGGAGTGAAGCGGATCCGCATTGAGTTGGAGCAGGTGGCGGCCTACCCGAATCTAGTGGCTGCGTTTCAGCAGGTGGCCCGAGGCAAGGGGGGACGGCGGGAAGTCGAGGCCTTTCGCCGCAATATCGATGTGCGTCTGGCGCGACTTGGCCAGGCGATCATGGATGGCTCTATGCCGCTGGGGCACTACCGTCGCTTTATCATCCATGATCCAAAGCGGCGCACTATCCATGCCGCCTGTTTCGATGACAGGCTGTTCCACCATGCGTTGATGAACCTTGCCGGTCCGGTACTAGACAGGGCGCTTACCGATGCCACCTTCGCCTGCCGTATCGGTATGGGCCAGCACGCGGCGGTGCGGCGGGTGCAGCACTACCTGCGCCGCTTCCCCTGGTACATACAGGTGGATATCGACGCCTACTTCCCATCCATCGAGCATACTCGACTGCTGGACCTGCTCGAACGACGTTTCAAAGGTGCGGCGTTTCTGGCCACATTGCGGCGGGTGGTGGAGGGTTTTGAGGTTTCACCCGGTCGTGGTTTGCCCATCGGCACGCTGACATCACAGCATTTTGCCAATTACTACCTTGATGGTCTCGACCGCTTCATCCAGGAGACGCTGCCGAGCCGGGGTCTGGTGCGCTATATGGACGATAGTGTCTGGTGGTGTGATGACCACGCAACTGCGCGCTGGACCCTCGCCGCCGTCAACGAATATCTGGTGCGGGAGCGGGGCCTGAACATCAAACCAAACGCTCGTATCCAACGCAGCGCGCAGGGGATAGCCTTTTGTGGTTACCGCGTCACACCGGGCTGCATACGACTCAGCCGGCGTAAGCAGCGACGTTATCGCGGGCGCCGGGCGGCGTGGGAGCAGGCCTGGTCTACGGGGCATATCGGTGCGCTGGAGTTACAGCGTGGTTACGCTGCCGTGCATGGCATTACCGCCCAGGCGGACAGCCGTGCCTGGCGGCAGGAGCATCTACGGCGCCACCCGGCGCCGGAGGTGTAGGGTGAGGGGCACAGAGGTGGCGGCAGGCGCGTTCTGCGCGGCGGCTCGTGGATCAACGGCGCCAGGAGGTGCCGCTCCGCGTACCGCAACCACAGGGAGCCTGGCAACCGCAACGACAATATCGGTTTCCGGCTTGCCCGAGCCCGAGGGACCCTGGACGGGGGCCTTCGACCAGCGCCTCATCCTCGCCCCGCCGCCGTGCCGTCGGGGCAAAAAGCCAATGGCCGCCGGTATGTCAGTAGCGGGCAGATGCCTGCGAACGCCTGCCGGTGGGCCGATTTAATGGGAGCGTGGCGAGCGATGGCAGCAGTCGATGGGCATAACCTCCCCGCCCTCTTCCCCGAGCCGTGGGCGAGCGAGTGGGGGGAGGATGGGTATGGGCTGTGGATGGCGTTTGAGTATCGAGGCGTGCGTCATGCGTTGAGATGGATCCCGCCGGGGAGCTTTTGGATGGGGTCGCCGCTGGACGAGGCGGAGCGTCGCCAGGACGAGACCAGACACGAAGTGACCTTGAGCGAGGGCTTCTGGCTGGGTGAGACGACGGTGACCCAGGCGCTGTGGGAGGCGATATTGGGCGAGAATCCCAGCCAGTTTAAGGGGGCAGAGCGGCCAGTGGAGCGGGTGAGTTGGGAGGATGCGGCGCGCTTCATCGAAGAGCTAAACACGGCGCTGCCTGGGCTGGGGCTGTCTCTGCCGACCGAGGCGCAGTGGGAGTACGCCTGTCGAGCCGGGAGCGAGACGCCGTTCTCCTTTGGGGCGGGCATCACGCCGGAGCAGGTGAACTACGACGGCAATCTCCCATACAGCGGTGGCGAGAAAGGTCTCAATCGACAGGAGACGGTGGCGGTGAAGGCGCTGCCCTGCAACCGCTGGGGTCTGTACCAGATGCATGGCAATGTGTGGGAGTGGTGTCAGGACGGGTACGGCGACTATCCGCCCGGTCCGGTGACGGACCCGGGGGGCGTGGAGGGTGGCGACGGGCGCGTTCTGCGCGGCGGCTCGTGGTTCTTCGGCGCCAGGGGGTGCCGCTCCGCGTACCGCTACCTCAGGGAGCCTGGCGCCCGCAACGACGGTTTCGGTTTCCGGCTTGCCCGAGGTCGAATGGGTCAGACAGGTAGGCCGGTCCGGTCACCCGGCGGACCGCCGTAGCGGAGCGGAGGTGGTCAGGCGGGCGACAGGGCCGGCCCAGCCATAGCACCGAGACCCCATGGAACCCCTTGGCGTGAGATCAGCGGTGCTTAGTCAGTTCTGACCCCGCCGGATGGCTATCCGCCCATCCCGGCTGACCGATGGTTATCTGCTACCCCAACCACTCCATCGCTCCCCTCCTGAACTCCCGCCCAGCAGGCTTTCACGGCATAATCCACCCGCCTGCGCCGCGCCGCTAGGTTGATGAACGATGGCGCGAGGGGCGGGTTCGATGAGACGGGGGGCGCCTGGGCCGGCAGCCACAGGTCAATCCTTGGGGGCAGGTGGGAGGATGGGGGAAGGGGTGAATCAGGTGCGTGCTTTCCCTTTTATTCGAGTGGTCTTGGCCCTCTTGTTAGCCATTCAGGTCTGGACCTGGTTGCGCTTGGCCGGTGCGATCTGGCTGTCGGGCGCCTTTGAGCATCTGGCGGTGCTGGTTAAGTCTGTCGGGCCGTTAAAGATCTCGCTAGAGGCCTTTTGGGTCCTGGTGGTGCCGACCCTGGCGGTCAGTTTTTGGGTCCAGCGGGTCCCCTCCATGGGGGGGCGCGTGCTCGCCTATACCGTTCTAGGGGCCGCCGTCGCCCTGCTCGATCTGATCTCGAACGCTGGGTTCAATTGGGCATTTATTGGGCATCAGCTGTGGGTCTATCTCATCTCTGGCGGTGTGGCGGGTCTTGCCTATGGCGCCATGTTGGAGTTGCGGTGGCGGGCTCGGCCTGCTGTGGCTGGGGAGGGGGCGCTGTCTGAAGGGCGGCGCAACTTGTTGGGCACGCTGGGGGTGTCCTTGGGGGGGGCGGGTCTGCTCGGTTCCTTGGCGGGGCCCCTCTATGTCTGGCGAAATCGGCATAGATATATCGATGTCAACCTGGGTCATCTCAAAGAGGATCAGCTGATGACCCTCACGGTGGCCAACAAGCCGGTATGGATCCTCAGGCGTTCACCTGAGGTGATTCGCCTGCTCGAACAGGAGAACCCACAGCTGTTTGATCCGCACTCAGAGCACTCTCAGCAGCCGGAGCAGGCAAAAAATGGGCTCCGATCGATCCGTCCAGAGTATTTCATCGCATACGGTATCTGTACGCACCTAGGGTGCGCCCCGGTCTACTCGCGGGACGGCGAGGGTAATGAGGGGGCTGATTCGAGCGCTGGTCCACAGTTCTTCTGTCCATGCCACGGGGGTCTCTTTGACCTTGCCGGGCGTGTCTATAGCGGGACTCCGCCACCCGCGAACCTGGTGGTCCCGGCCCACAGCTTTGTCTCGGCTGAGGTGGTCCGTCTCTACTTCCCCTCGCTGGCGGAGGCGTGGCGTGGCTAACCGGCGGGGGGGCTGGCTGGGCTGGAGCCGCAAGCGGATCTCCCTTCTCTCTACCTAAGACGTTGCCTCTGCTGCGCTGTCACAGGGCTACCTGGGCGGTGGGGCGGGGGGGATGCGCCGCCGTCGTTACCGGGTCAGCTCTGCCAAGGCGGCCGCAGCGCTGCGGTGGTCTGGGCAGAGTTGCAGGCAGCGGCGGAGGTGGTGGGCGGCGCGCTGCGGCTCCCCCTGTTGGCGGGCGATGTCGCCTAGGTGGAAGTGGCAGCCGCTGTGCCAGCGGGCCGCGGTGGGTCGCTCCACGAGTTGGGCGAAGAGCGCCGTGGCCGCCTCCCAGGCGGTGGCCAGTTTGAGGAGGGAGGCGCGTTCATAGCGGGGTTCATCGGCCTCCGCCAGCGGTGGGGCGGTGGGGTCGGTGATGAGCCGCTGGGCCAGCTGGGTCACCTCTCTCTCGGTCAGCTCTCCCGCCTCCATGGCGCGGTAGAGCAGTTGGCGGCGCGTCTCCCAGCCGCACTCCCCCCTGGCCAGGAGCTGTTGGCGCTCTGTGCCGCGGATGAGATCGGCGGCGGCGCCGAGGCAGCGGAGCCGCTGCTGCGCTGCTGGGGGGTGTTGTTGCCGTAGTTGCTGGTAGTCGGCGGCACTGAGCAGCCGCTGGCGTTGGGCGTAGTGGAGCAGGGGGAGGGCGGCGGTGTCGGGTTGCTGCGGGTCGAGCAGCAGGTGGCTGAGTTGGGGGCCCCAGCGGCGGGCGTGGTGTAGCAGGAACCACGCCTCCTCCAGGGCGATGGTGGGGGCCGCCTCCAGGTGGCGGATCAGGGCGGCGGTGATCTCCTGCTCCCCCGGTTGCGGCCAGGTCGGCGCCGGTGGCGGGGGGGCGAGGGCGTGCAGTAGCTGCCGCCACTGTTGGGCGGCGCTGTCGATGGCAAAGCGCTCTTGGGCGATCGCCTGGGCGCGCTGGGCGAGGCGCTGCCAGAGTGGCGGGGCGGCGGCCAGGCGGTCGATGGCGGGGCCCAGCTCAGCATCGGTGTCGATGAGTAGGGCGCTCTCGCCGTCGATCAACACCCCCTCCAGTCCGCTGGCGGTGCGGCGCGCTACCACCGGCACGCCACAGGCCATCGCCTCCTGGACGGAGTTGGCCAGCCCCTCGTAGGCGGAGAGCAGTACCAGCGCCTGGGCCGCCACCAGCTGCGTCATCACCTCTGCCACTGGCAGCACCCCGCCGTAACGGACCTGGTGCCCCGTCTCCCGTTGCAGCAGCTCCAGCAGGGCCAGACGCAGGGGGCCGTCACCGTAGAGGGTGGCGGAGAACCAGGGGCGCTGGCGACTCACGCTGATGAGGGCGCGGGCGGTCTCCAGGATCCGTTTTTGGGGCCCCTCCAGCCGCCCTAGATAGAGGGCGTGGAAGGGGGTGCGGCACCAGCGGGCGCGCCCGGGTGGCGGCGGGACCGACGAGGGGCAGTGGAGCAGCTGCACAGCCGCTGGCAGGCGTGTTTGCAGTTGGCGGGTCAGCTCCTGGGAGACCGCCACCACCGCGGCCACCCGCCACTCCGCTGCGCCCCAGAGGAAGTGGTCGGCCAGGCGCCAGTAGAAGGGGTCGTCGCTGCGCATCACCAGCACGCTGGGGAGTGCGACCGCTCGACCCCAGTGGTTGGCCAGTAGGGCGGGGAGCAGGTGGTCCGCCACCAGCACCTCTATGTCCTCTTGGGCGCAGAGGGCCAGGAGCTGGTCTACCGCGCTGGCCAGCCCCCCCAGGGGGGCGTTGATCTCGCGGACCGGCAGACCGGCGGCGCGTAGGTCGGCACTCAGTGGGCTCGTGGTGCCGCTGCTGGCGTAGCGGATGGCCACTGGGTCGATATCGAGTTGGGCGAGGCGCGGCGCCATGCGGCGCAGCCAGCTATCGGGGCCCCCCACCCGGTTGTCGCCGTAGAAGCAGAGGCCGACCCGTAGCCGCCGGCTCATCCCACCACCCACAGGGGGCGCTCCGGCGCCAGCGCCAGCAGGCGGCGGGCCAGCTGCGGGGCGGAGCCGAGCGAGGCCAGGGCCACCGGCAGGCTGGGGTGGCGGGCGAGGGCACTGGCGGGGTTGAGTAGTGCGGTGCCGGCGGGGCCGTGGTCGCCCTGCGGGTTCGACTCGATGAAGGCCGCCACCGTAATACCGACGCCGCTGAGGGCCTGTTGCAGGCCGGCGCCCACCTCGCCGGCGCCGTAGATGAGCAGCCGGCGCACCCCTGCCCGTTGCAGGCGCAGCACCAGCTGGGCTATCGCCAACTCCGCCGATAGACGGTGGTCACTGAGCTGCCACTGCTCGCGCTGGCCACCGGGGGCGAGCCACTCCAGGGTGGCGGGGGGGTGCCAGCGGAGGCGGTGGGGGGCCTCTTCGGTGGTGCTGAGGGCTATCCCCCAGGCCGTCAGTTGGCGGCCAAGCTGGCCCGCCACCACCGGCTCCTCCAGCAGTAGGCTACAGCGGCGCAGGCCCCTCTCCAGCAGTCGCCCCACTAGCTGATCGAGGGCGTGTTGGCGGCCGCTGCGGGCCCACTCGTTCTCCGCCCAGTCCCACACCGGCGCCTGTCGGTAGCCGAGCTGCGCCAGCCGCTCCGTCTCGGCGGCGAGCAGCTGGGTGGGCAGTTCCGCGGTGGGGGGGGGGAGGGGGGGGAGCGGCGGCCACTGCGCCGCGACGGCAAACTCCGCGGCCCCGCTATCGAGCTGGACGCTGCCGGTGTGGGCGATGCCGGCCGCCAGGCCGGCCAGGGCGGCGGCAAACTCCCGCTCGGTGCGGCGGGCGCGCCAATAGGGGAGTAGTGCCGGTAGCAGTTCGACATGTTTCCAGGCGTGGACGAAGCTCTTGCGGAAGAGGTCGTGCGGCTGCTGTTCAAAGTCGTGCAGGCCGCAGCCCAGCTCCAGCTGTACCCATGGCTGTCCCTGCTCTGCCAGGCGCTGGAGGAGCTGGGTCTCCGGCCGGATCTCGGTTGCCACTGCCGGGCAGAGGCGGAGCGCCTGGGGCAGGTGGGCGGTGCGGTAGAGGTGGAGGCCGGCGGGGCGCCAGCCGCCAAAGAGGCGATCGAACACCAGCCCCTGCACCGCCGCCACCTCCGGCCCCAGTTGTGCGGCGGCGGCCATGAGGCGGTTCAGCGCCCCGGGTAGCAGCAGCACATCGGCGTCCAGCTGGAGGCTCCAGGGGCGACCCGCAGCGAGGCCGTGGCGCAGCCCCGCCGCCAGGGTGGCGGCGAAGGGGCGCTGCTGGATGGTGGTGAGCGCCGCCCCCGCCCCCAGCTGCTGGGTCAAGAGTTGGGCGCAGGCGGCGTGGGTGCGCTCGCCGGCGCTGCGCACCACGCCGCTCACCTGGTTGGCCCAGGTCACCCCGCTCATGGCGCCGCAGCCGGTGGCAGGTGGCGCGCTACCAGTGGGTCGAGCGCCTCGCCGCGCAGATAGCGCCGCAGCCACAGCTCCGCCATCAGTAGCAGCCAGAGGTGGTGGATATCGAACTGCCCCAGCGCCGCCGCCATGCCGCTGGGGCAGGCGTAGCCAAACTCCAGCAGGGCGCCGTGCTGGAGCAGGGGGGTGGCAAAGGCGCGGATGGGGCGCTGCCACTGCTCCAGGGGGAAGCCGAACCCCTTTTTGCGCGCGGTGAGGAGGCTGGCGGGGAGCCGTTCGGCCAGCGCCCGCTTGAGGAGCGCCTTGCGCTCTTGCTGCTGGTAGAGCTGCTCGGGCGGCCAGAGGAACCAGTGGTTGAGGAGCCGTTGATCGAGAAACGGCACCCGCACCTCCACCCCCGCCGCCATGCTGGCCCGGTCCACCTTGGCCAGGATGTCGTCCGGCAGGAAGGTGTGGAAGTCGAGCCACTGGGCGCGGCTGGTGGCGGGGAGTTCGGGCCGGTCGTAGTGGCGTAGTAGCCAGAGGTGGTCAAACGCCACCTCGCGCCCCGCCAGTTGGCTGAGCTGGGGCTGGGTGAAGTAGCCGGGCAGGCGGAAGTGGTGGGCGAGCGCCGCCGCTGGGGGTTGGGGGGGGAGGG
>QKFD01000091.1 GCA_003251535.1 Chromatiales bacterium
CCTTTGCGTGGCTCGCTGGCGGGAGATCGGGGGCATCGGTCTCCAAGACGATGGCCTCGGCGGGGAGTGTGGCCGCTAACTGACGGATCTTGCGCGCCCGCTCAAAGCTCATCACCCCACCAAAGCCGAGTTTGAAGCCGAGATCGATGAACTGCCGCGCCTGCTGCTCAGACCCATTGAAGGCGTGGGCGATCCCCCCCTCGGCAAAATGGAGCCTGCGTAAGGTGGCAAGTACCTGGTCATGGGCCTTGCGCACATGGAGCAGCACGGGCAAGCGCACCGCCTTGGCAATCCGCAACTGCGCCTCAAACAGCCGCTGCTGCCCTCCCCTATCCAGCCCCTCGATGAAGTAGTCGAGGCCGATCTCGCCAATGGCCGGCGGCCGCAGTCGCTCAATGACCTGCTCCAGCTGCGCCAGCTGAGCCGGTTCAAAACGCTCCAGATAGATGGGGTGGTACCCCGGCGCTGGCAACAACAGGGGATCGGTACGACAGACCGCCTCCAGCCGTGGCAGTTGGTCGGCAAAGAGTCCAGGCACGATGATCCGGCTCACCCCGAGCCCTCGGCAGTGGTCGAGGATAGCGGGGCGGTCATGGTCGAACTCCTCGACATCGAGGTGACAGTGGGTATCAATCAACTCCATTATTTGATGATAACGCGAGTCGCCCTCTTGACCGCTGGCCGCAGCGCGGTAAGACTCCGCGCCCCATGGACCCCCTCTATGAACGCACCCACATTCTGCTTGGCGATGACGGCCTGATGCGGCTGCGCCAGGCCCACGTCCTAGTGGCCGGGCTCGGAGGGGTGGGCTCCTTCGCCGCCGAGGCGCTGGCCCGTGCCGGCATCGGCCAACTCACCTTGGTGGACCACGATACCGTCGCCCCCACCAACCTCAACCGGCAGTTACCAGCCCTCCACACCACCATCGGCCGGAAAAAGTTGGCCGTCATGTGTGAGCGCATCGCCCAGATCAACCCCGCTTGCACCCTCCACCCCCTGGACCGCTTCATCCGACCAGAGGACATGGAGGAGCTGCTGGCGCCACGCCCCGACTATGTGGTGGACGCCATCGACAGCCTCAACTGCAAGACCGCCTTGGTGGAGCAGGCGTGGCGTCTAGGGCTCGGCGTGGTCTCCAGCATGGGGGCCGGCGGCAAGCTCGACCCAACCCGCCTAAGGGTGAGCGACCTTCAGGAGACGGAGGTCTGCCCGTTGGCACGCAACATGCGTAAGCGGCTGAAGAAGCGCGGTGTCGGCCAGGGGGTGCAGGTGGTCTGGTCCGACGAGAGTTCAGCCCCGCCACTACCGCCCCAACCCACCGATCACGGCCGTGATCGAGCAGTCAACGGCACCATCAGCTATCTACCCGCCCTGTTTGGCCTCACCCTGGCCGGTCTGGTGGTGAATGGTCTGCTGGGTCGGACGGTTGGCCGCTGAGCCCTTTGGCTACGGGCCCTTTGGTCAGCCGCCTAGGACAGGGGAGAGAGATCTGCAATATTGCTTGCGCAATAGACCGGGCGGTTCATGATCACCGCAGCAGCCACCCAACGGGATAGAGCATGGCGCGATACAGTAAGGCGGTATGGGGTTGGGCCCTCTATGACTGGGCCAACTCCGCCTTCACCACCACAGTGATGGCCGGTTTTTTCCCGGTATTCTTTAAACAGTACTGGAGCAGTGGCATCCCGGTCACCGAGAGCACGCTCCAGCTGGGGCTGGCCAACTCCGCCGCCAGTCTATTGATTGTGCTGTTTGCCCCGTTACTAGGGGCCACTGCCGACCGCAGTGGCACCCGCAAGCGCTTCCTCGCCCTCTTCACCCTACTTGGAGTGGCCCCTACCGCCGGCTTGTGGTGGATCGGTGAAGGGGAGTGGCAGCTGGCCATCGGCTGCTATGTGTTGGCCAACCTAGGCCTGGCCGCCAGCCTGGTGTTCTACGACGCCCTGCTGGTCAACGTCGCCCAAGTGGAGTCCTACGATCGGGTCTCAGCCTTTGGCTTCGCCCTCGGCTACCTGGGGGGCGGCCTGCTGTTTGCCCTCAATGTCGCCATGACCCTCTCCCCCGCCACCTTCGGCCTTACCGACGCGGCCCAGGCGGTACGCATCTCCTTTGTCTCGGTGGCCCTGTGGTGGCTGCTATTTACCCTGCCACTGCTGTGGTGGGTCGAGGAGCCGGCGGGGCCGCAGCCGGAACGCATCTCCTTCATCGCCGGTTGGCGTGAGCTGATCACCACCTTCCATCAACTGCGCCGCCTACGCCCACTGGCCCTGTTCCTAGCGGGCTATTGGCTCTATATCGACGGCGTAGACACCGTGATCCGCATGGCGGTGGACTTTGGCCTCTCCCTGGGGCTCAACGCCTCCGATCTCATCGGCGCCCTGCTCCTCACCCAGTTCATCGGCTTCCCCGCCGCCATCCTGTTTGGGCGACTCGGCGAGCGCCTAGGCCCGCGGCGGGGGATCTTCATCGCCCTAGCGGTCTACGCCGGCGTGGTGGTGGGGGCCGCCTTCATGCAAACCGGCCTCCACTTCTATCTACTGGCTGCGGTGATAGGCCTCGTCCAAGGGGGGGTCCAATCCCTCTCCCGCTCCCTCTACGCCCGGATGGTACCCGCGGGCCGCCAGGCAGAGTTTTTCGGCTTTTACAACGTCATGGGCAAGTTTGCCGCCATTATCGGTCCGCTACTGGTGGGGCTCACCGCCGCCCTCTCCGGCGAACCACGGGTTTCGCTGCTGGTGCTCCTGCTGCTGTTTGGTGGCGGTGCGGCGCTACTGGCACGGGTAGAGGTAGGGGATGGCAGAGCAGATAGGTGAGCAGGGCATGTTCGAACTAGAACACCGCCTCAAAGGGACCCGTGGCAGCCACATCATGGCGGAGTTCTTCGGTAACGCCGTCCATTTTCCCCTCCTCAACATCTTCTACGAACTCTACCGCCACGGCCCAACCGCCTATCTCAGCGATCCCGATCCCTATCTGTTGATGATCGCCGCCATCAGTCAGGCGATCATCGCCGGTAGCCGCTGTTATCGCGGCCGCTGCCTTCCCCTCTTGGGCAACTTGGCAGGTCCTGGGATCTACACCCTGGCCGAGATGTCGTTGGAGGGGACGACCCAGTTCTTCAGTGGGCCGCAACACCTCGCCTACTGGTACTACGCGCTGGCCATTGGCCTTATTCAGCTGGTGCGCCATCAGCGCCCCGCCAGCATCCTGCTGGTGATGGAGCACCTGGTGCGCACCAGTATGCTGTTAACGCTCTATATCCTCCTGGAGCAGACCACCGGCGGCCCCAAGGTCGGCTTCCTCGGCGATCCCAGCCACCTCTTTATCATCACGGTCATCCCCCTCATCGGTCTGGCGCTAGGCTTTGCCGCCCTCAACGCCGAGCGCTATCTGGAGATCCTGCGCGAGACCACCGACCAGTTCCAACGCTACTCCGAGTGGCTGTTAGGCAAGGAGCTACTCTCCCAGGCGGTGGCCGATCCGCGCTCCCTGATCCTCACCCGCCGCCGCCGAGCCGTACTCTTCTTCGATATCCGCGGCTTCACCTGGTGGTGTGAACGCCACGCCCCGGAAGAGGTGGTCACCATGGTCAACGCCTACTACGACGTTGCCGAACCGATCTGGCTGGCCCACAAGGCGATCAAGGTCAAGCTGACGGCCGATGAGATCATGCTGGTGATGTCCACCACCGAGGTGGCAGTCTCCACCGCCCGCGCCATGGCCGAGGCGCTGCCGCGGGTACTAGGGCGCTACGGCCTAGCGGCAGGGGCGGGGCTCCATGTCGGGCCGGTGATCGAGGGGCTACTAGGCGCCACCGGCCGCAAGGAGTTTGATGTCCTAGGCGACACGGTAAACGTCGCCAAACGACTCTGCCAGGCGGCAGGCCACGGCGAGATCCTGCTCTCCCGCGAGGCCCTGGAGGAGGCCTCAGCCCCCCATGGTCAACCGCGCGCCCTGTCGCTGAAGGGGAAGCGGGAGCGGGTGGTCGCCTACCCCTTGGAGCCGCTGGAACCGCTGCCGGAGCCGATATAGGGCCGTGCCCGCAGCAGGCCACAGAGGCTCTTGGCATCACTGATGGTGCCATCCCAGGCCCACTCCAGCGCCTGCTCAAACGCCACCCAGTGGACCTCAATCGCCTCATGCGGCTCATGGGCGGTCTCCCCCAGATGGAGATCACGGGCCAAAAAGAGGTGGATCCGCTCGTTAAACACCCCCGGGGAGGAGTGGATGAGGCCGAGCCCATCCCACTGCCCCGCCGTCACCCCCGCCTCCTCCGCCAGCTCCCGCCGGGCGGTCTCCAATGCGGGCTCTCCCGGCTCCAGCTTCCCCGCCGGCAGCTCCCACAACCAACCCCCAGCGGCGTGGCGCCACTGCCGCAACAGGGCCAACCGCCCCGCCCCATCCAGCGCCACCACCGCCGCCCCACCCGGGTGGCGCACCATCTCCAGCTCCACCCGCCGTCCATCGGGGAGGGTGGCCTCCTCCAGGGCCAACTCCACCACCCGCCCACGCCAGATAACCTGCTGTGTCATATCACCCCCTATGCGGCAGTAAGCGCGATTCTCCCATGCCTCGGCAGGGCGCGCTAAACTGCCGTTTATGACAGGCGTCCACTGACAGATCCGACCTATGCCCCGTAACGAACCACTCCCCGCCGAGGTCATCTCGCTCCTGGAGGCCTACCGCGACCCAGCGGTACTCATCGCCCCCAACTACCAGATCCTCGCGGCCAATAGTGCCTATCGGCGCAGCTACGGCGAGGCGGTGGGGCGCAAGCGCTGCTATGAGCTATCCCACCACTACACCCTCCCCTGCGACCAGGCCGGCGAGAGTTGCCCCCTATCAAGCTGCCGCGACAGTGGCGAGCCCCAGCGCGATCTCCACCTCCACCACACCCCTCGCGGCGAGGAGCATGTGGAGGTGGAGATGTACCCGGTCCATGACCGCAACGGCGCCATCCGCGGCTTTCTGGAGGTGATGCGCCACAGCCGCCTAGCCAGCTCGGTGCCTGGCGGCGGTGGTTTGGTGGGGCGTTCGCCCCGGTTCAACCGGGTGCTGGAGCTGGTACAGCGGGTGGCACCGAGTGATGCCACGGTCCTGCTCTTGGGGGAGTCCGGCACCGGCAAGGAGTTGGTGGCCCAAGCGGTCCACGACGCCAGCCGACGCGCCAGTGGCCCATTTGTGCCCGTGGACTGCTCCGGCCTCACCGAGACGCTGTTTGAGTCAGAGCTGTTCGGCCACGAGAAGGGGGCCTTCACCGGCGCCCAGGCGCAGAAGATCGGCCTGGTGGAAGCGGCCCGTGGCGGTACCCTGTTCCTCGATGAGCTGGGCGACATCCCCCTCTCGCTCCAGGTGAAGCTGCTGCGCCTACTGGAGACCAGCACCTACCGCCGGGTGGGCGGCATCGAGCCTCAGAAGGCCGATTTTCGCCTGGTGTGCGCCACCCACCGCAACGTCAAAGAGATGGTGGAGGAGGGGCGGTTTCGCCGCGATCTCTACTACCGCATCAACACCTTCCCCATCCTGCTCCCCTCCCTGGTGGAGCGGATAGAGGACCTACCGCTGCTGTGCGAGCACCTGCTGAAACGGCTCGGTAGCGGTCGGCCGTTGAAGATGTCCGATGCGGCCCTGCGCTGCCTTTCGGGCTATAGCTTCCCCGGCAACATCCGCGAGCTACGCAATCTGCTGGAGCGCGCCTCACTACTGGCCGATGGCGACCTCATCCTGCCAGAACATCTGCCAGAGGAGTGCTGCGGCCGCGACGGCCGCCTCGCCCCGGGACCCGGCCCCTTCCCCAGCGACATCATCCCCCTCGCTGAGGCGGAGCGGCGCTATCTGCTCTGGTCCGCCGCCCGCTTCCGTGGTGAACGGCGCGACCTGGCCGAGCGGCTCGGCATCAGCGAGCGGACCCTCTATCGCAAGCTGCAAGAGGTGCGGGGTGAGGGAGAGGAGTGATCTCCCAGGCCCTGCCCAGTCTGCGAACCGCGTCCTTGACACGCCATTTTTGACACCACAAAGACAGATTCTACCGCCATATCTGTCGCACACAGCCACAATGGCGATAAGGCTTTCATTCAGCTGGCCAACGCTGTTTTCCACACCAAAGGCCCGTCACTGCGGCGCCTAGCCACTGCCGATGTCATACAAGTGCCATTAATGGCACAGCGCTTGCTGTTCACCTACAGCGACCCATCGGTATACCGGCGGTGGCTCGGGATAACCCTCCGGCCAACCCCGTCACGGTAGCGACTCCTCCCCGTCCCCGCCGCGGAGGGTGGCCACCGCCCCCGTCCAACACCAGTGGGCCGCCCGGTACCGGCGCCGCGCCCACGGCTCTCCCCCCTTGCCCCAAACGTGGCGCCGGTCCCCTTAAATCCAGGAGATCCACCCATGTTCCACTCCCGCCTGGTCCGTGAGATCGGTGTGACGCTGGCCATCAAGCTGCTGCTGCTGACCGCCCTCTGGTTCGCCTTCTTCCGCGATCACCAGCCGCCGCCGCCCCTGGCCGATCACCTACTGGCCCCCGCCAGCGCGACGGTCGCCACCACCCACCGCCCAGGCGCCTGAACCCCACTACCGAGGAGTCCCCCATGGTCCCAGATGAGGTCGTTGATCTATCGCGGTTGCAGTTCGCCCTCACCGCGCTCTACCACTTTCTATTCGTGCCCCTCACCCTCGGGCTCTCCTTCCTGCTGGTCATCATGGAGTCGGTCTATGTGATGACGGGCCGGGAGATCTATAAAGACATGACCCGCTTCTGGGGCAAGCTGTTTGGCATCAACTTCGCCCTCGGGGTCACCACCGGCATCACCATGGAGTTCCAGTTTGGGACCAACTGGGCCTACTACTCCCACTATGTCGGGGACATCTTCGGTGCGCCGCTGGCCATCGAGGGGTTGATGGCGTTCTTCTTAGAATCGACCTTCATCGGCCTCTTCTTCTTCGGCTGGGATCGGCTCAGCAAACGCCAGCATCTGATGGTCACCTTCCTCACCGCCCTCGGCTCCAACCTCTCGGCGCTCTGGATCCTGGTGGCCAACGGCTGGATGCAGAATCCGGTGGGGGCCGAGTTCAGCTTCGAGACCATGCGCATGGAGATGACCTCCTTCAGCGCCCTGCTGTTCAACCCGGTGGCGCAGGTGAAGTTTGTCCACACCGTCTCCGCCGGCTACGTCACCGGCGCCATGTTTGTGTTGGGGATCTCCGCCTACTACCTGCTCAAGGGGCGTGACGTGGAGTTTGCCCGCCGCTCCTTCGCCATCGCCAGCGCCTTCGGCCTCGCCGCCTCCGCCTCGGTGATCGTGCTGGGGGATGAGTCGGGCTATGAGCTGGGCGATGTGCAGAAGGTGAAGCTGGCGGCCATTGAAGCAGAGTGGGAGACCCACCCGGCACCGGCCGCCTTCACCCTGTTTGGTCTGCCCGATCAAGAGAACGAGACCACCCACAGCGCCATCAAGATCCCCTTCCTGCTCGGCCTCATCGCCACCCGCTCGGTGGATGAAGAGGTGACTGGCTTGAAGGACCTCAAGACCCAACACGCCGAACGGATCCGCAACGGCATGGTGGCCTATGGCCTGTTGCAGAAACTACGGGGCGGTCAAGATGACGCGGCCACCCGCGCCGCTTTCGACGCGGTGAAAGAGGACCTCGGGTACGGTCTGCTGCTCAAGAAGTACACCGCCAATGTGGTGGATGCGAGCGACGCCCAGATCGAACTGGCGGCCGCCGACACCATCCCCAAGGTGGCACCGCTCTTCTTCAGCTTCCGCATCATGGTGGCGCTCGGTCTCTGGTTCCTGCTGCTGTTTGGCCTCTCCTTCTGGCACTGCGCCCGCCGCACCGCCGGCCAACGCCGCTGGCTGCTGCGCGCCGCCCTCTTCTCCATCCCGCTGCCGTGGATCGCCGCCGAGCTGGGCTGGGTGGTCGCAGAGTATGGGCGGCAGCCCTGGTCCATCGGTGAGGTGCTGCCCACCCGCCTCTCCACCTCCACCCTGAGCGCCGGTGATCTCTGGTTCTCCCTGGCGGGCTTCATCGGCTTCTACACCCTGCTGTTGGTGGTGGAGATGTACCTCATGTTCAAGTACGCCCGCACCGGCCCCTCCAGCCTCGGTACCGGCCGCTACCACAGCGAGCATGGCGCCTCACCGGCCCTGGCGCCGCAGCAGGCCTAACCCCTCCACCCACGACGATTTAACAGAGGTATTGCTCCATGCTACTCGACTACGAGACCCTGAAATTGGTGTGGTGGCTACTGGTGGGCGTACTGCTCATCGGCTTCGTGGTCACCGACGGCTTCGACATGGGGGTGGGGGCGCTGCTGCCATTCCTCGGCAAAACCGATGAAGAGCGGCGCGTCATCATCAACACCGTCGGACCCCACTGGGATGGTAACCAGGTCTGGTTCATCACCGCCGGTGGCGCCATCTTCGCCGCCTGGCCGGCGGTCTACGCCGCCGCCTTCTCCGGCTTTTATGTCGCCATGCTGTTGGTGCTGTTCGCCCTCTTCTTCCGCCCGGTGGGCTTTGACTACCGCTCCAAGCTGAAGGATCCGCGTTGGCGCAGCACCTGGGATTGGGGGCTGTTCATCGGCGGCGCCGTACCGGCCCTGCTGTTTGGCGTCGCCTTCGGCAACATCATCCTCGGCGTCCCGTTCCAGTATGACGAGCTGCTACGCCCCACCTACACCGGCTCCTTCTTCGGCCTGCTGCGCCCCTTCGCCCTGCTGGCCGGGGTGGTATCGCTGTCGATGCTGGTGATGCATGGTGCGGTCTGGCTGGCACTCCGCACCGCCGATCCCATCGAGTCGCGCGCCCGGCGGGTGGCCCAGGTGGCGGGCCTGGTACTCATCGCCGCCTTCGCCGCGGCCGGGGTGTGGCTCTGGCTGGGGGTGGAGGGCTACCGCATCGTCACCATGCCCCCCACCGATGCCCTGCCCAATCCACTGGCCAAGACCGTGGTCACCGCCGCCGGGGCGTGGCTAGAGAACTACAGCCGCTACCCCTGGCTACTGGCGGCACCGCTGGCCGGCCTCCTGGGGGCCGCCGCCACCATCCTGCTGGTGGGTGCCGGGCGGGCCGGCTGGGCCTTTGTCACCAGTGCCAGCGCCATGGCCGGGGTGATCCTCACCGCCGGGGGTTCGATGTTCCCCTTTGTGATGCCCTCCAATACCCACCCGGGCCACTCCCTGACCCTGTGGGACGCCTCCTCCAGCCAGCTCACCCTGACGGTGATGTTCTGGGCGGCGGCGCTCTTCGTGCCCATCATCCTCGCCTACACCACCTGGACCTACCGCGCCATGTGGGGCAAGTGGACGGTGGAGTACATCCGCGCCCATGACAAAGAGGCCTACTGAGGCCGCCCCACCCTCTACATAGGAGATCGCACCATGTGGTATTTCGCCTGGATCCTCGGTGTCCTGCTGGCCTGCGCCCTCGGCGTGATCAACGCCATGTGGTTGGAGGCAGAGCTCGATGACGACTGCGGTGATGGCCCATGCCATTGAGCCTACCCCACCCCAGCGGCAGCGGATTCCGCGTCCCCTATCCCAACCCCTTGGCGGCCCGCCTGCTCTCGCTGAGTGCAGCCCTCGGCCTCTCCGGCTGGGTACTGGTGGTCCCCTCCCAGTTCAGCGGCCTCGGTCACGGCCTGCTGTCGCTGCTGATGCTGGGGCTGGCCGCCGGCTTTATCCACGGCGTCGGCTTTGTCCCGCGCCTGACCCCTTGGCGCCTGCTGTTCCACCCGCTACTGGCGTGGAGCGCCATGGCCGTGGGGACCGCCCTGGCACTGGCCACCCCCGTGGGTTGAACTAGCGCCAGCGCCACGGGCACCCGGCAGCGGATGGGGAGGGTCTCAGCCCCATCCGCCCTGCCCACAACCGCCACTCTCCCCTCCACCACCCTGAGGTTCCTCCATGGCCCATATCGTCATTCTGGGCGCCGGCACCGGCGGCCTGCCCTGCGCCTATGAGTTGCGCGACGCCCTCGGCCGCGACCACCGCATCACCGTGGTCAACGGTGCCGACTACTTCCAGTTTGTCCCCTCCAACCCCTGGGTTGGGGTGGGTTGGCGCAAGCGCGCCGACATCACCTTTCCGTTACAGCCCTATCTGGCGCGCCGCCAGATCCAGTTTGTCTGCGATTGGGTAACCGCCCTCGAACCGGCAGAGAACCGGATCCGCCTACGCTCCGGCGGCTGGCTCGACTATGACTATCTGGTCATCGCCACCGGCCCCCGCCTCGCCTTCGATGAGATTGAAGGTGCCGGCCCCCACGGCGGCCACACCCACTCGGTCTGCACCGTTGACCACGCAGAGCTGGCCCACGCCGACTATCTCGCCCTCACCGAGGAGCCCGGGCCGGTGATCATCGGCGCCTTCCAAGGGGCGAGCTGCTTTGGCCCCGCCTATGAGTTCGCCGCGGTCGTTGACACCGATCTGCGCCGGCGCCGCATCCGCGACCGGGTACCGATGACCTTCGTCACCTCCGAGCCCTACATCGGCCACCTCGGCCTCGGCGGCGTGGGTGACTCCAAGGGGATGCTGGAGTCGGAGCTACGCACCCGCCACATCAAGTGGATCTGCAACGCCAAGGTGACCCAGGTGACGCCGGGGGTGATGCACGTGGCAGAGCATGACGACAATGGCCAGCGGGTGCGCGAACACAGCCTACCGTTCCGCTTCTCCATGATGCTGCCCGCCTTCCAAGGGGTGGAGGCGGTCCGCGGTGCGGCGGGGTTGGCCAATGCCCGCGGTTTTATCGAGGTCGATGAGATCCAGCGCAACCCCACCTATCGCAACATCTACGCCCTCGGTGTCTGCATCGCCATCCCACCGGTGGAGCAGACCCCAGTCCCCACCGGCGCCCCCAAGACCGGCTACATGATCGAGTCGATGACCACCGCCATCGTCCACAACATCCGCGACGAGCTGGCCGGCAAGACGCCACACGAGACCGGCACCTGGAACGCCATCTGCCTCGCCGACATGGGTGACTCTGGCGCCGCCTTCGTGGCACTACCGCAGATCCCGCCGCGCAATGTCACCTGGTTCAAAAAGGGGCGCTGGGTCCACTGGGCCAAGATCGCCTTTGAGAAGTACTTCATGCACAAAATGAAGAGCGGCACGTCAGAGCCAATCTATGAGAAATATGTGTTGAAGCTGCTGGGAATTGCGCGCTTGAAGCGGTGAGGGAGTGGCGGGGCGTGGGGCACAGCACCCACGCCGCCTCACTGGACGGAGCGGCCACGAACGGCCAGCGGCCTCACCTGAGCGTGGCGCTATCCCTGTCACGATAGGCCGTCCATATGATGCGCAGCGAGGTCAAAAAACGCCGTGGATGGGACACACCCATGGCCGTGAAAACAGAGCCAGCCCCAAAAGCGCTGGCAGCGCAGCCCCCCTCTGATGGTCCCCTCACAACTTGTCTCCCTCTACCCCGCGCCACTGAGCTGCGCGTCCAACTCCGCCAAGCGCTGCGGGGTCCCCACATCCACCCAGCGTCCACAGTGATGCTCGCCGCTCACCGCCCCCGTGGCCATCGCCTGCCGTAGCAGTGGCGCGAGGGGAAAGGGGCCGGGCTGGCAGTCGGCAAATAGTGCAGAGCGGTAGACGCCTATTCCACTGAAGGTGAGGCGCCCTACCGCCGCCGTCCCCACCCGCCCCGCCGACAGGGCGAAGTCCCCCGCTGGATGGTGCGGCGGGTTGTCCACCAAGACGAGGTGGGCCAGCCCAGGCGGGGGGGTGAGCTGGGCAAAGTTGTAGTCGGTCCAGACATCGCCATTGACCACGATGAAACACTCCCCCAACAGCGGCAGCGCCCGCAAGATACCGCCGCCGGTCTCCAACGCCTGCCCCTCGGGTGACCACCGGATCTGTGCCCCATAGCGACCCCCATCACCCAGGGCCGCCTCGATCTGACTGCCGAGATGGGCGTGGTTGATCACCAGCTCGGTGATGCCGGCGGCCACCAGGGCCGTTATGTGGTACTCGATCAGGGGACGCCCCCCCACCAGGAGTAGCGGCTTGGGGGTGTGGTCGGTCAGGGGGCGCATCCGCTCGCCGCGGCCGGCCGCTAGAATCATCGCCTTCATTGAGGGTTACTCTGCACGGAGGAGTGGGCTCGTCTACCTTACAGCAAAGCCCCGTGGCGACAAGGAGTTGACCATGGCGTTCGCCTACGCCGTTGAGCTGTTGCTGCATCGACTCGGGATCACCTACGAGCTGCACACCCTCTACCGCCACACAACACCCCATGCAGCGGCCAGCCAGCTCGGTTTCACCTTGGATGCGTTGGCGCGGGCACTACTCCTCCATGATCGCGCTGGCCCCGTGTTGGCGATCCTCCCCGCCAACCGGCAGCTAGAGCTATCCACCCTGCGTCGCCACCTTGCGCGTCCCCAGCTGCTCCCCCTCCCCGCGGGCCTCCTGCGCCACCACCGGATCCACTACCCCGCCCATAGCCTCCCCCCTCTAGCCCAGCTGCACCAGCTAACGACCGTGGTGGATCTGCACCTGGTGCAGCCGCCACAGATCTGGTTGAGCACAGGGATCGAGGGGCAACTCATCTGCCTGGCGAGTGAGCCCTTCTGCCGCCTCCAAGGTAACGCCAGCTGGTGCCAGTTCACCCAGATCCAGGCCCACCGCCCCCGCTACGGTCGCACCCCCTACCCCTGGCCCAAGCCAGAGCACGGCCACTCTGCCATCCGCTTTCCCCGCCGGGCGCGCCGGGCACAACGTGCCTGAATAGCGCTAGTCCTTGGCAAGCGACGCGAGTATCGTGCAGCTGCCGTGCGCCGCCCCAAAGTAGTCCAGTGCGGCACCTCGGTCACCATCTCTTCAAATGGGCCAGCTATGCTGGACTATTCGGTCCTCAAGGAGCCCTGATGCAACAGCCTGTGATGCCCGCGACGGAGAAGCAGAAGCGTCCCCCTCGGCAGCGCGGGGTGCGCTACAAGGACGACGCCGATATCGCCGCCTGGCTGAGTGACGTAAAGCGGGCGGATGAGGAGCGCTTCTTTAACTTCGTCGCCCGACTGCCGCCAGAGATCCGGGCCGAGACCATCGTCGAACTCCCCGCCCCTATCCAGCTCGATCTGCTAGAGCAGCTGGAGCCGGCCGCCCTCATCGAGGTGATGACCAGCCTAGAGACCGACGACGCCACCGATCTCATGCAGCTGCTATGGGACCTGGACCCGGAGAAGGGGGAGGCGGTCTTCGCCGGGCTGGATGAGCGGCTCCAGGGCACCATCCGGCGCTTGATGATCTACGAAGATCGCCAAGCGGGCTCCCTGATGCAGACGGAGCTGTTCGCCGCCCGCGCCAACGAGACCATCCAGAACTCAGTCAAACGGCTGCGCAAGCTGAAGCAGCAGGGGATGTTGGACAACCCCAACGACGTCTTTGTGGTGGACGATCGCAACCGGCTACTGCGGGTGATCCCGCTGGCCGAGCTGATCCTGGTGCCGATGCGCAGCCACTACCAAGATGTGATGGAGCAGTTCCCCGAGCCCCACCAGGTGGAGGCGACCGCCCCTATCGATGAGGCCGTGCGGGCCATCGAGCGCTACGACCTGGCCATCCTGCCGGTGGTCGATCGGGATGGCCATCTACTCGGCCAGATCACCCACGACGACGCCATGGATGTGGTGCAGGAACGCGCCACCGCGCAGATCTACCACCTGGCCCAGTTGAGCCCCGAGGAGGAGCTGCGTGAGAGCGCGGTGGAGACCGGTCGCTCCCGCGCCTTCTGGCTGGCCATCAATCTGTTCAATGTCACCTTGGTCTCCTACGTCATCGGTTTCTTTGAACAGGCCATCGAGGCGGCGGTGGCGCTGGCGGTGCTGATGCCCATCGTGGCCAACATGGCGGGTACCGCTGCCGTCCAGACCCTCACCGTGGTGGTACGACAGATGGCGCTGGGGGAGCTGACCATCGGCAACGCCTTCACGATGGTCCGCAAGGAGTTGACCATTGCCACAGGCAACGGGGTGCTGTTTGGTCTGTTGGCGATGTTGATGAGTTGGTGGCGCTTCGGTTCGCTCCAACTGGGGGCGGTGGTGGCGATAGCGATGGGTTTTAGCATGTTTCTGGCCGCCCTCCTGGGGGCGACCATCCCGGTACTACTGAAGCGGTTTGGGATCGATCCGGCGGTGGCCAGCTCCACCTTGGTGATCACCCTGATGGATGTGATCGGCTTCTTCTCCTTCCTGGCACTGGCCAGCGCGGTGCTGTTATAGGGATCACCCGCTGACCGACGGGGTTACAATGACCCAGCCCCTCAGCCCTGCCCAGATCCGATGATCCGCCTCTGTCGCCCGCTACTACTGCTACCTCTCCTCCTCCCCCTGCTGGCCACCGCGGGCCCGCTGGAGGAGGGGTTGCAGGCGTTCCAGGCCAAACGCTACCCCCAGGCCCTCAGCCTCTGGCGCCCCCTGGCGGAGGCAGGCAATGCCAACGCCCAGTACAACCTGGGGCTGCTCTATGCCAACGGTTGGGGGGTGGAGCAGGACCCGGTAGCGGCCCTGGAGTGGTATCGGCGTGCCGCGGCACTGGGCAATGCCGATGCCCAATACAACCTAGGGCTGATGTACGCCGAGGGGCAGGCGGTATTCCGCTCCGATCCGGAGGCCGTCAAGTGGTGGGAGCTGGCGGCGGCCCAGCAGCACCCCCAGGCCCAGTTCAACCTTGGGGTGATGTACGCCTATGGCCGGGGCACCCGGGAGGATCCGGGCACCGCCCTGACACTATGGGAGCGGGCCGCCCGTGCCGGCTACGGCCCGGCGGCCGGGGCGCTGGCCACCGCCTTTGAGCAGGGGCTGTTTGGCCTATCCAAGGATGCCAAGGCCGCCGCCGCCTGGCGTCGGCTAGAGTGACCCCTCACCCGCGGCTGGCTCTTTGGACTCCGAGGTTGTGGGGGTTGCCATGGCTGCGGAGGTCTCTGACCCGTCGGTGCTGGGCGGTGGCAGCTGGCGCGCCTTGCTGATCAACCCCTCCAGCACCCGTAGGTTGCTGCTGATGAACTTGAGGTCATCCGCCGCCACCCCAGCCTCCACCATCCCCCCCACCGGCACGGCGTGGCTCTTCTTCTCCCACGGCGCCAACTCGTCATCCACATAGCGCAGAAACTCAGAACAGAGGGCGGGGCCATCCTCCCCCGCCAGCGCCTGCTCGCAGAGATTGCCCTTGACCAAGGCCAGAGTGGTGACCCGACGGGTGGTGGCGACGATCTCCCGCACCTCGGCGGGATCCGAGACCTGATCAGTGGGGGCGGGCGAGATGAGGCCAGCGCCGGTGGGGTTGGCGGTCCCCACCGCGGCACTCGGAGGCGGTTCGATCACCTCTTTGCCACCACACTGCTGCGAGTTGTAGGGGTACCAGCGGCCACCCACCTTACACTGGGCCCCGGCCATGGCGCCGCCGGTCAGTAGCAGGCCCAGTAGCAGTACAGTTAGGCGTCCGCCTGGACGCCAGGGGAGAGGATTGGACATTGGAGTAGACCTTGCGAGCTGTTTGCGGTGAACCCCCGTCCCCATGGGCCGGTAGCACGCTCACCCCGTGAGGACTCCGCACCGGAGCGCTCCCTCGCCACCGCCGCTAGCTACCGCCGGGATCGGCTCGATTATGCCAGAGTCCCACCCCTGGGCCACCCCTTGGCCCAAAAACAGCAAGGCCGCCCTGGGGGCGGCCTTGCGAAGGCAGAGCCGACTCAGGAGCGGCTAGTCGGGGCGCTTCGCCTCCGCCTCCAGCTGGTCCAGGCTGATGTGGCGCACATCCTTGCCCTTCACCATATAGATGAGATATTCGCAGATGTTACGGGCGTGGTCGCCAATCCGCTCCAGGGCGCGGGCCGACCAGATGACATCCAGCACCCGGGTGATGGTGCGCGGGTCCTCCATCATGAAGGTGATGAGCTGGCGCATGACCGACTCATACTCCTTATCCACCTTCATATCCTCCCGTGCCACCGCCGCCGCCGCTTCAGGATCCATACGGGCGAAGGCGTCGAGGGCATCGTGCAGCATCTGCCGCACATGGTTACCGAGGTGACGCACCTCCACCATCAGGGTGCGGCCGCCGGCGTGGCCGGAGTCGGCCAGGCGCAACGCCATGCGGCCGATGCGCTCCGCCTGGTCCCCGATCCGCTCCAGATCCGTAATGGTCTTCACCACCGCCACCAGCAGACGCAGGTCACTGGCGGCCGGTTGACGGCGGGCCAACACCCGGGAGCACTCCTCGTCGATGGCCACCTCCAGGGCGTTGACGCGGTAGTCGGAGGAGACCACCTTCTCACCCAGCTCGACGTTCTCCTCGGTCAGGGCGACGATGGCATCCGCCAACTGCTGCTCCACCATGCCACCCATGGCCAGCACGCGGTTGCGGATATCCTCCAACTCCACATTGAACTGTTGGGAGATATGGGTGCCGAGTTTCATCAGTTCATTCCTTCCGGACGGTTTGCCCCGGGTTAACCATAGCGGCCGGTGATGTAGTCTTCGGTCTGCTTCTGGCGCGGGTTGGTAAACATGGCATCAGTATCGCCAAACTCGATCAGCTCGCCCAGATACATAAAGGCGGTGTAGTCGGAGACACGCGCCGCCTGCTGCATGTTGTGGGTGACGATGACAATGGTGTAGCGCGCCTTCAATTCGTAGATTAGCTCTTCGATCTTGAGCGTGGAGATGGGGTCGAGGGCCGAGGCCGGCTCATCCAGGAGCAACACCTCCGGCTCGATGGCGATGGCGCGGGCGATCACCAAGCGCTGCTGCTGACCACCGGAGAGGCCAAGGGCGTTGTCCTCCAGCCGATCCTTCACCTCATCCCACAGCGCGGCGCCACGTAGCGCCTGCTCCACCACCTCATCCAGGATGCGGCGGCTGTTCACCCCCTGGATGCGCAGTCCGTAGGCGACATTCTCATAGATGGATTTGGGGAACGGATTGGGCTTCTGGAATACCATCCCCACCCGCCGCCGCAGCTGTGCCACATTGACACCGCGACCATAGATATCTTGGCCATCGAGGAGGATTGAGCCCTCGATGCGCACGCCATCCACCAGGTCATTCATCCGGTTGAAACAGCGCAGCAGGGTCGATTTACCACACCCGGAGGGACCGATGTAGGCGGTCACCCGCCGCTTGGGGATGGTCATGTTGATGTTGGTGAGGGCGCGCTTATCCCCGTAATAGAGATCCAGCGACTGCACCTCCAGGGCGATCTCTTCGGTCTCCAGATTGAGGTAGCGTTGCTCCCGCTCCAGCGCGCTGAAGTCGATGCCGTGGGTCATGTTGCTCTGCGTAGTCATGGGGGGCTATCTCGATAGCATATCAGTGCTCAAGGGCACGGTACTTCTCCCGCAGCCGGTTACGGATGGTGATGGCGGCGAGGTTGAGCACCACAATCACAAACACCAGCAGGAGCGAGGTGGCATAGACCAGGGGCCGGGCCGCCTCGACGTTGGGACTCTGGAACCCGACATCGTAGATGTGGAAGCCCAGATGCATGAACTTGCGCTCCAGATGGAGGAACGGCGCATTCCCGTCCAGCGGCAGCGAGGGGGCCAGTTTCACCACCCCCACCAGCATCAGCGGTGCCACCTCGCCGGCGGCGCGGGCGATGGCGAGGATGATACCGGTCATCATCGCCGGGCTGGCCATCGGCAGGACGGTGCGCCAGAGGGTCTCCGCCTTGGTCGCCCCCAGGGCGAGCGAGCCCTCGCGGATAGAGCGGGGGATGCGCGATAGCCCCTCCTCGGTGGCGACGATCACCACGGGCACCGTGAGGATGGCCAGGGTGAGGGAGGCCCAGAGGATGCCGGGGGTACCGAAGGTTGGGGCCGGCAGCGCCTCGGGGAAGAAAAGCCGGTCGATGTTGCCACCCAACAGATAGACAAAGAAGCCCAGACCAAAGACGCCGTAGACGATGGAGGGGACACCGGCCAGGTTGTTGACCGCAATACGAATGAGGCGAGTCAAGGGCCCCTGTTTGGCGTATTCCCGCAGATAGACCGCCGCCACCACCCCAAATGGGGTGACCATCAGCGACATCAAGAAGACCATCATGACGGTGCCAAAGATGGCCGGGAAGATGCCCCCTTCGGTATTGGCCTCGCGCGGCTCTTCGCTGACGAACTCCCACAGCTTGACGGCGTAGAAGCTGAGCTTCTCGCCCAGGTGCAGCGCATTGGGCCGATAGGCCCGCACCACTTGGGCCACCTCAATCGTCACCTCGCTGCCATCGGCGATGGTGGCGGTCAGGTGATCGCGCCGTACCTGGTCGTAGAGCGCCGAGAGCTGCACCTGCAACTTGCCATAGCTCTCTTCCAGCTGCTGACGCTTGGCCGCCAGCTCCTCCCCGGCGGCCGGGGTGAATTTGCCATCCAGCTCCAGACGCCGCTGCTTGAGCCGCAGCCGCTCCATCGCATAGTTGACGGTGCCGATCTCGCCGGTCTCGATGTCGCGGATCTGGCGATAGATGTCACGGGCCCGCTGGATCCGCTCTTGCAGCGCATCCCAAGCGGCCTCCCCCTCGGCTACGGTGGTGTTACCCTCCTGCACCGACTTCAGGTAGCCGAAGAAGTTACCCCACTCGCGCCGCTCCAGCACCATCACCGCTGCGGGGTAGCTGCTCCCCTCCATCAGCGGCTCGGCTAACCAACGGAAGTCAGAGCCGTAGGTCTCGCGGTTACCCACCTTGACCAGGTAGCGCGAGGTGTTGACCACCTCCGCCGGCACCGCCACACCAGCGGCCCGCAGCCGCTCGCCAGTCACCTCCTCTTGGTCATGCACCTCGCCGATCACCTGTACCACACGGTCAGGCGTCTCGTGGTACTTGACCTCCAGTACCGCATGGGGCCAAAAGTGGCCGAGCCCACGCACCGCGATGAGCAACAGCAACCCCAGTACCGCAATGATGCTGAGGCTGACGGCACCCGCGTTGATCCAGATCCACGGCTCGCCACTGCGAACCCAACTGCTGAACTTCGAACTCATTGAGGGCGCCTCAGAGATTGCTGTACTTGCGACGCAGGCGCTGGCGCACGACCTCCGCCAGGGTGTTGACCAAGAAAGTGAAGAGGAACAGCACGAAGGCCGCCAGGAACAGCACCCGATAGTGGGTACTCCCCACCTCCGACTCCGGCATCTCCACCGCGATGTTGGCGGAGAGGGTACGCATCCCTTGGAACAGACTGAGATCCATCACTGGCGTATTGCCGGTGGCCATCAGGACGATCATGGTCTCACCCACCGCACGCCCCATACCGATCATCACCGCCGAGAAGATGCCAGGGCTGGCGGTGAGGATCACCACCCGTGAAAGGGTCTGCCACGGCGTGGCCCCCAGGGCGAGGGAGCCGAAGGTGAGGTGCTTCGGCACACTGAAGACCGCATCCTCGGTGATGGAGAAGATGTTGGGGATGACCGCAAACCCCATGGCGATCCCCACCACCAGGGCGTTGCGCTGGTCGTAATCGATCCCCAGCACCTGTTCCACCCAGGTCCGCATCCCCCCCTCGCCGAACACCATGCCTTCAAAGGGAGGACCCAGTACAAACACCAACCAGCCGGCCAGCAGCAGCACCGGGATGAGCAGCAGCGCCTCCCACCCCTCGGGTACGCCACCGCGGATCCGCTCCGGTAGGTTGTGCCATACCCAGGCGAACAGCAGCGCCGAGAAGGGCAGGGCGAAGAAGATGGCAAACACCCCAAACAGGTGGTGCTCCACGAACGGCGCCAGCCACAACCCCGCCAAGAAACCGAGGATCACCGTCGGCAGCGCCTCCATGATCTCGATGGTGGGCTTCACCAGCTGCCGCATCGCCGGGGACATGAAATAGGCGGTGTAGATGGCGCCCAAGATGGCCAACGGTACCGCCACCAGCATGGCGAAGAAGGCCGCCTTGATGGTCCCAAAGGCGAGCGGCGTGAGGCTGAATTTGGGTTCAAAGTCATTGGTGGCAGCAGAGGACTGCCAGATGTACTTCGGCTCCGAGTGGCCCTCGTATTGGACCTTGCCCCACAGGGCCGACCACGACACCTCGGGGTGCTCGTTGTGTAGCCGCCAGGTCTGTAGCCCCCCCTTGGCATCGCGGGCCAGGAGGGTGTCACCGCGAGGCGAAATGGCGATGGCGGTCACCGCCTGGTCGGCTATCCGCTCCACCAGTAGCTTCCGATCAGCCGTGGAGTGGTAGACCCCCACATAGCCCTCGGCATCGGCCGCCAGAAACCCCTTACGCCGTGACTCTGCCTCGATGGCGAGGATGGGGGCCTGTTGATAGTCGAAACTGCGGATGCGCTGGAGGGTGGTGCGGTTCTCGGCATCGCGGACCGGCATCCATTGGGCGATCTCCCCCTGGGAGTTCCCCACCAGCAGAGAGAAGCCGCCCAGCAGGAAACGCAGTGCCGTCAGCTCCCCTTTAGCGACCACCCGCACCCGCTCGGCCAGCTGTAGCTCATCCTCCGCCAGCGTATAGCGCGCCAGATCCCCGCCCCGATTGGCAAGGTAGAGGGTGGTCTGATAGGGATCGAGCAGCAGGAAGTCGGGCTCAAACGGCGGTGTGAGGGTCTGATCCAGTACCGGCTCTAAGGTGGACTCCTCGGTGATGAGGTTGGTCTGCTTCTCAAAGCTGCGCACCACGACGCGATGATCGGCGGTGATGGCCGCCACCGAGAAGCGGTCATCGCTATCGCGGATGGCCACGTGGGAGAGCGGCTGACCGGCGTCATCGATGGCTACCGGCTCCTCGCCGTAGGGGTACTCGATCTCCGGGGTGATCGTCCGGACATCGTTGGGATAGCTCACCTTGAAGCGGTGGCGTATCGGCAGCAGGCTACCGTCGGCCAAGCCCAGGGCCACCAGACTTGACGCGGCGCTCTCGCTAACGGCCACCGTCACCTGCCCGGGGGCGGGTGCCGCCAACAGGGCGGTGGGGGGGAGCGGTTTACCGGAGACCAGATCAAAAAATACTGCGTGGCCATCGTTGGTGTAACGCACCCCCATCTCACCCAGCTCATCGGTAGCGAGCAGCAGTGTCGGCCCCGCCTCTGGGGCAGGCGTGGCAAAGCTCGCCACCCGATCGGCGCTAGCGGGGACAAACAGCGGGAAGACGACCCAGAAGAGATAGAAGAAGATCAGCAGAATGGCGATGATGACGCCCGTTCCGCCCACTGCCACCAGATAACGGGTGATACGGTCTTTGAGGAGGCGCCAGTCCTCATAGCGACTGGCACTGGTAACGTCGGCCGGCTGGGCCATGGGGGGGCTCTCTTGTGACATAACTTGATGTTAGAGCTGTCTTATTACAGCTATATGACAGCCCCATGACGGACCATTACAGGGAGATGGCAGTTTACTCCGGCAGCGCCCAGAGGGGGACATGACGGCTGGCGCCACGCACCTCGGCATCCAGCTGGCGGTAGGCCGGCTCCTTGCTCGCCACCAGACCCCAGAAGGCGGCCGAGTGGTTGAGGTGGACGGTGTGGCACAGCTCATGCACAAACAGATAGCGCACCAGTGTCGGCGGCAGAAATAGTAGGCGAAAGTTGAGGCTGATGGTGCCGCGGGCCGAACAGCTCCCCCAACGGCTGCGTTGATCCCGAATACTCACCCGTTGGTAGTGCAGCCCACTGGCAGCGGCCACCGCCGCCAGCCACGGCGCCAGCTCCGCTGCCGCTTGCTGGCGCAGCCAGGTCAGCAGCAGCGGGCGCCACCCCCCCTCCTCCGCCAGGGTCAGTTGCAGCCGCCCCCCGCTCAACTCCCGCAACTGTGGCCGGTGGCTGGGGACGGGCAGATATTCAATCAGATAGTGGCGACCGACGGCCGCCAGAGAAAGCTCAGAGGGGCGCTCGACCACCCCGGGGTGCAGCGCCCCCAGTCGCTCCAGGTGTTGGATCAACCAGTGACGATAGCGCTCCAGGATGGCCGGCGCCTGGCGCCGGTCAAAGCCATAGGGGACCACCATCTCCACCCGCCGGGGTGGCAAGACCTTGAGATGGACCCGGCGGGCCCGTCGGCTGGGGCGAATGGCCACCGCGACCCACTGGTCGGCCCACTCAAAGCGTAGCGCCGCCTCCCCCCCCGCCTGCGGCATCACCTCACCCATCTATTTTCCGCACTCAGCACTACCACCTCCGCGGGGAGGCGGGTGGGCCGATGGGGTGAGGTGACAGCGGTGGAGGGTGGCGGGTCGTCAGGTAGCAACCGCAAGGTAGCGGAACAGATGGGCGCCAATCGGCTCAGAAGCGGATGATCTCGACATTTTCTATCTCCCCAATCTCCTCCACCGAGATCTCTTCGCTCGGTGGCAGTAGGAGATTCTCTACGGTGGAGTAGTCGAAGCCGTAGAACTCCCGGATATAGCGATAGGTAGGGTTGGCCCCCACGTGGTGGGACTCCACCTGTGCGACCACCTGGCGCGCTAGCTCACACGCCTCACTGGCCGATAGTTCAACGGTAAACACCCGTCCATCCTGGCGAAAACCGGCTTGCACCATGGCGGTCTTCAACTCGTCAAACACGTGGCGCACCGTCTGATACGGCTGGTTCTCGTAATCCATGTTGATGGCAATGGCATAGCGCATCGAGTCGCCCTCTTCTCCAAACGTCACCGACTCTAGTCCCGATTTCTCACCACTGTGTCACATTGGTGGACCTACCCCATTGATAGGGCGGTGTCGAGCCTAGCGATTCCCTCACATATTATCCATAAAATGGGCCAAAGAGACGACTTGGCTAGCAACCGCCCAGCCACCTCAAATAACCGGCTGGTAGAATCGCCGCTATGCACAAGTATGGCGGTACTTTGGTTTTTCGCACCCGCGACACATTCGGCCCCATCGAGGTGGTGGAAGATGGGCGGGCCCGCTCCCTTCACTTTGGCAGTGAACCCAAGCAGAGCAGTATGGATTTGCACAATCCGCTCCGCCTGGAACTCACCTATACCCGGGCCATGGCCACCGCCCTGCTGTTTCTGCCCCAACCCCAGCGGGTGCTGCTGCTGGGGCTGGGGGGGGGATCTCTGGCCAAGTTTCTACTGCACTACACCGCCACCGAGCTAGATGTTGTGGAGTATCGACCGGCCGTTGCCGAGGTGGCCCAAGCGTGGTTTGCCCTCCCCCTGGAGCCCCGCCTCCATCTCCACATCGACGATGCCGCCCACTATGTCCACTGCATCCAGCAGCGGGAGATGGCCCCCTACGATATCGCCCTCATTGACGCCTATGACGCCGAGGGGTTGGCCACCGCCGTCCAGGGATTTGGTTTCATCGAACAGATCCAACAACTGCTGGCGCGGGAGGGGATCGCCGTGTTCAACCTCTGGGCCGATGAGCAGGAGGTGCTAGAGGAGCTGCTGGCGGACCTCAAGCAGATCTTTGGCAACCTGCTGCTGCTGCCCGTGGAGGGTAAGGCCAATCTCATCGCCCTAGTCACCAACGGCCGCGCCCTGCGCCAACGGCTGCGCCAGGTGGAGGGGGAGGCGAAGCAGCTAGGTCAGCGCACCGGCCTGGAGTTTCCCCAGCTGCTCAAACAGTTGCGAAAACATAACCGCCTCCTGTTAGGCGGTCTATTCGGCTAGCCGGCCCCCAAAACAAAACGCCCCCTTGCGGGGGCGTCTCGTCTACCGCCGGAGAGCGCCTTACTCCAGCTTGCCCAACTCCCGCTCCACCAGCTTGGCCGGCAGTGGGATATAGCCATCCTTCACCACCACCTGCTGACCCGACTTGGAGAGCACCATCTTGATGAACTCGCGCTCCAGCGGCGGCAGCGGCTTGTTCGGGTGCTTGTTGACGTAGATATAGAGGAAGCGCGAGAGCGGATAGCTACCATCCAGGGCGTTCTCGGCGCTGGCCTCGATGAACGGCTTACCCTCTTTGGCCGCCAGCGGTACCGCCCGCACACCGGAGGTGCGGTAGCCCACGCCGGAGTAACCGATGCCATTCAGCGAGCTGGAGACCGACTGGACCACCGAGGCGGAGCCGGGCTGCTCGTTGACGTTGTTGCGGAAGTCACCCTTACACAGGGCGTGCTCCTTGAAGTAGCCGTAGGTACCGGAGACGGAGTTACGGCCGTAGAGCTGGATCCCCTGATTGGAGAGGGGGGCACCCACCGCAAGCTGGTTCCATTCGGTGATGTCGGCCTTGGCGCCACATTTGCGGGTGGCGGAGAAGACCGCATCCACCTGCTCCATGGTCATCCCCTTGATGGGGTTGTCCTTATGGACGTAGACCGCCAGGGCGTCGATGGCAACCGGAATAGCAGTGGGCTTGTAGCCAAACTTCTTCTCAAACGCCTCCACCTCTTTATCCTTCATCTTGCGGCTCATGGGGCCGAGATTGGAGGTGCCCTCGGTGAGGGCCGGCGGTGCGGTGGAGGAGCCGGCTGCCTGGATCTGGATATTGACGTTCGGGTAGGCGCGCTTGTACTCCTCAGCCCACAGGGTCATGAGGTTGGCGAGGGTATCAGAGCCTACGCTAGACAGATTGCCAGAAACGCCGCTCGCCTTGCTGTACTCAGGCAACGCAGCATCGACCTTGGCCTCAGCCCAAACCTGACTGGAGAAGAGCGCGGCGGCCAACAGGCTGCCAGCAGCGATGAGTTTCGCGGGTTTCATCAATCGAACTCCTCGATGGTGTAATCGAAATCGAGGCCGATTGTGCGCGCCCAATATGACAGTCACATGACACCCGCGCGCCCCTCAACGGTTTTATTGTGACAGCCCTATGACGCCTCGCGGGCTGTCATAGAGCTGTCATGGGAGACGATCCACTCTTTGCCAAAGTCGCAGGCAAAGGTGCTGCCTTTGCCCACCTGACTTTGGATACGTAGCGGTGTGCCATAACGGGTCAGCACATGTTTGACGATGGCCAGCCCCAGGCCGGTCCCGCCACTCTCCCGGGAGCGCCCCACATCCACCCGATAAAACCGCTCCGTCAGGCGCGGGATATGCTCTTCAGCGATCCCGGGGCCGGTGTCGGTCACCTCAAAGTGGGCGCCGCGGACATCGAGATACCAGCGCATGGTGATACTGCCGTTGGCCGGGGTGTAACGCACTGCATTGGAGACCAAATTACTAAAGGCGCTGTGGAGCTGCTTCTCCACCCCATAGATGCGCAGCGCGGGATCGCACTCCAAGCGGATCTGGTGGTTACGCTCGCCGGAGAGCAGTTCGGCATCTTCGCGGATGGCGGCCAGCATCGCCGGCACCACCACAGGGTCGCGGGGCGGGGCGCTGCGGTCGGTCTCCAGGCGGGAGAGCAGGAGCAGGTCCTCCACGATCTGCTGCATCCGATTGGCCTGTTGCTGCACCAGGCGCAAGGGTCGTCCCCACTCGCGGATGCAGGGGTCATCGGCATCCATCATGGTCTCGGCGCAGCCGCTCACCACCGTCAGGGGGGTGCGCAGCTCATGGGAGACATTGGCCACGAAGTCACGCCGCATCTGCTCCAGCCGCAACTGGTGGCTGACATCACGGGCGATAAGCAGCCGCTGTTCGTTGCCGTAGGGGATCACCCGCACGCTCAAGGTGGTGCCGTCGTTGGAGTCCGCCGGCATCAATAGCGAGCCGCTGCTGGGGTCACCGCCATTGAGGAGGGCGGCAAAGCCGGGGTGGCGCACCAGATTATCGATACGCTGACCCCGATCCTTGGCAGGGTGGAGCCCGAGTAGACCGCGGGCCGCCTCGTTGAACCACTGGATCTCGTTGTGGGCCCCCAACACCACCGTGGCGTCGGGCATGGCGGAGGTGGCCTCCTGGAAGCGATTGACCACCTGCCCCAGCTTGCGCTGGCGCTTCAAGTGGCGCTGCTGCACCCGATAGAGCTGGTGGAACACCTCACCCCAGAGACCGCGGGCATCCGGCGGCTCGCCTCGCCCACCGGCGGAGAGCCACAGCACCATCGCCCGCAGGTGGTAGAGCTGGATCCCGAGATAGAACGAGATGGTGAAGAGCAGGGTCCAGGCGATGGCCCCCAGCAACTGGCCAGCAATACAACCGATGACCACTGCGACGATGAGCCGCCACGCCTCGGAAGACCATGCCTTGCCCAAGGTCTATACCTGTGTTGAGAAGCGGTAGCCGGTACCGCGAACGGTCTGGATATAGCGATCCTGACCCGAGATAGAGAGGGCCTTGCGCAGGCGCCGGATGTGGACATCCACCGTGCGCTCCTCCACATAGGTGCCCCGCCCCCACACCATATCCAGCAGCTGGTTACGACTATAGACCCGCTCCGGATGGGACATGAAGAAGTGGAGGAGGCGAAACTCGGTCGGCCCCATATCCACCGGCTTGGTTTCAATGGTGACGCGGTGGCTGGCGGTATCGAGCCGAATTCCTCCCAACTCGATCAGGCCATCATCGCCATGGGCCTGGGTGCGCCGCATCACCGCCTTGATGCGGGCGATCAACTCCCGAGTGGAGAACGGCTTGGTGATGTAGTCGTCCGCCCCGACCTCCAACCCACGGATGCGATCATCCTCCTCGCTCCGGGCAGTGAGCATGATGATGGGCACCTCCCGGGTATACTCATCCCGACGCAGGCGCCGCGCCAACTCAATCCCACTGACGGTCGGCAGCATCCAGTCCAGCAGGATGAGATCGGGCAGCGCGTCGGCCACGCGCCGCTCTGCCTCCTCAGCATCGGCCGCGACATTGATACGGAACCCAGCCCGTTCCAGTGCCATACACACCATCTCTCGGATGGCTGGTTCGTCTTCCACCAGCAAGATATTCATCGTGTTAGCCGTATATGCACGTAGTGTGACACGGGCAGCATTTAAGGATAGAAATATTACACCCTGATGACTGTCATGATTTTGCCCGCTTAGCGGACTTCACCTAGCGACTGTGTGGCGCTGTGTTAGGATGAGAATGAGCCACACCTCACTCAGAGGCGTCATGAACCGCCTACTCGATCCCACCTCCACACCCCCCGCCGAAGGTGAGCCACTGCTGCTCCACGGGGAGGGCAACCATCGGATCTATTGGGTGGGGATCCGTCACGCGACGGCCTTCCGCTGCAACACCTATCTCCTGATCGATGGAGAGGAGGCGCTCCTCATTGATCCCGGTAGCCGCGCCTTCTTCCCCCAGGTGCGCGAGAGCGTCGCCCGGGTGGTGGAACCCAACCGCGTCATGGGTCTAGTCCTCTGTCATCAAGACCCTGACGTCGCCGCCTCGCTCCCTGACTGGCTGGCACTCAACCCTCGCCTCACCGTCTTTACCAGTCCCCGCACCCAGGTACTCCTGCCCCACTACGGGGTCAGCGGTTATCGCTTCTACGATGTGGAGGCCGAGCCGGAGTACCAGCTCGCCGGCGGTGGCGGGTTACGCTTCATCGGCGCACCGTTCCTCCACTCCCCGATGGCCTTCGCCACCTTCGATCAATGTTCCGGTGCGCTCTTCTCCGGTGACATCTTCGCCGCCATCGATAACAGCTGGCAGCTGGTGGTCACTCAGTGGGCGGCCCATACCGCCAAGATGGATCTCTTCCATCTCGATTACATGGCCTCCCATGTGGCGGCCCAGGGATTTGCCCGGCGCCTGCGGGAGCTGCCACTGCAAGCCATCCTGCCCCAGCACGGCTCCATCATCCCCCATGATTTCGTCCCGGACGCCATCGGCTACCTGGAACAGCTCCAGTGCGGCCTGGACGTCCTCTACCCCGATCTCAGCTGACGCCGTGACTACGCCCGCCCTTTCGGCGATGGAACGCATACAACAGTTGGAACAGGAGCTTCAGCAACTCCGCGAGGAGGTACGCCAAGCGGAGCGGCTACGCCGCATGTGGCAGGAGGCGGTGGGTCAACTGAAGCGGACCCGCGCCGATCTCCTGGCGGCACAACAGGCGTTGCAGGCGAGTAACAGCGCCCTGGAAGAGCGGGTGGCGGAGTTGGGTGCGGCCAAACACACCCTAGAGCGACTCGCCTACAGCGATGAGCAGGTGATCGAGAACATGCAGGAGGGGTTGGTGGTGACCGACGCCAGCGGCACCATCCTGGCGGTCAACCCCGCCTTCTGCGCCACCACAGGCTATAGCGCTGAAGAGGTCATTGGCCATAACCCGCGCCTGTTGCGCTCTGGTCGCCATGAGGATGGCTTCTATCAGGTCATGTGGCGCGCCCTCAGCCAGCATGGCCGCTGGCAGGGGGAGATCTGGAATCAGCGTAAAAACGGTGAGATCTACCCAGAGCTGCTCAGTATCAGTGCCCTGCGGGACTGGCGCGACGACACCATCAACTATATCGGGGTCTTTACCGACATCACCTCTAGCAAACAGGCGGAGGAGGCCCTACGGGCCAGCCAGGAGCAGCTGGCGGCGGTGACCGCCCTACTCTCCGATGGGGTGGTGATGTTGGATACCGATGAGCGCATCACCTTTGCCAACCCCGAGGCGTGCCGCCTCACTGGACGCCCCCTGGCGGAGCTGCTGGAGCACCGCCACACCGATGTCTTGAAGACGGTGGAGCCGCGCGGCCCATTCCTGCTGCCGCCCGGCAGCACGGTACGCACCCTGATAGATGAGCACGAGCCCGCCGAGTTCGAGGACCTACACCTCATCCGCCGCGACTCCACCACCCTGCCGATAGCCCTCGCCTCCAGCCCCATCATCCAGGGTGAGCGCATCGTCGGTGCCGTGGCCGCCTTCCACGACGTAAGCCGCCGCAAATCGGTGGAGGAGCAGCTGCTCAAGCTCTCCCGGGCGGTGGAGCACAGCCCGGCCATGGTGGTCATTACCGATCTCCAGGGGAGCATCGAGTACGTCAATCCCCGCTTCACCGAGCTGACCGGCTACGCCCCCGAGGAGGTGGTAGGGCAGTCCACCGCCGTACTGAAGTCGGGCCGCACCGCCCCAGAACTCTATAGCGAGCTGTGGGAGACCATCCGCTCCGGCCGCGACTGGCATGGCGAGTTTCTCAATCGCACCAAGAGCGGTGAGCTGTTCTGGATGATGGTCTCCATCTCCCCCATCGTGGATGCCGAGGGGAACATCACCCACTTTGTCTCGGTGGAGGAGGACATCACCGAGCGTAAGCGGACGGAGGAGAAGATTTGGTATCAGGCCAACTACGATAGCCTCACCGGCCTACCCAACCGCCGCCTGTTCCATGATCGACTGCACCAGGCGCTGACCCACGCCCTAGTGGAGCACCGCTCCGGCGCCCTGATGTTCATCGACCTCGACCGCTTCAAGTATGTCAACGACACCCTTGGCCACGACGCCGGCGACGAGTTGCTGCTCCTGGCGGCGCGCCGACTGGGCGAGTGTGTCAGTGAGGCCGATACCGTGAGCCGTCTGGGGGGCGATGAGTTCACCGTCATCCTCCCCACCATCAGCAGCGCCCATCGGGCCGAGGGGGTCGCCCAGGCGATCCTGGAGGCACTGACCATCCCGGTGGCCCTCAAAGGGCAGGAGCTACTCATCTCCGGCTCCATCGGCATCGCCCTGTTCCCGGAGGATGGCGAGACCGTAGAGGAGCTGCTCAAGCGGGCCGATTCGGCGATGTATCGGGCCAAGGATCGCGGCCGCAACACCTTTGTCTTTTACACCGAAGAGGTGAATGAACTCACCCTGCGCAAGATCGCCATCGAGACCGAACTGCGCCGCGCCCTGGAGCGCGAGGAGTTGGAGGTGGTGTTCCAACCCATTCTTGATCTCGCAGGCGGAGAGCCGGCCGCCATGGAGGCGCTGCTGCGTTGGCAAAACGCCCGCCTTGGCGCCATCTCCCCGGCCACCTTTGTCCCTATCGCCGAGGCGGCCGGCCTGATGCCGGCCATCGGTGAGTGGGTACTGATCCGCGCCTGTGACGAGGCGGCCAGTTGGCACAACCGCAGCGGGCTAGAGGTGCCGGTCTCGGTCAACATCTCCTTGGCACAGCTCAAACATGAGGAGTTTCCCGGCCGGGTCCGCGCCATACTCGCCGAGAGCGGCCTCCCCCCAGCGCTGCTGATCCTGGAGGTGACCGAGAGCATGGTGATGGATGAGCCGACCCACTACATCACCCAGCTGGAGCGGCTCTCGGCCCTCGGCGTGCAGGTGGCCATCGACGACTTTGGCACCGGCTACTCCTCTTTGAGCTACCTCAAACAGATGCGCGCCCAGACCCTCAAGATCGACCAATCCTTTGTCCGCGATCTCCCCCGTGATGGCGACGACGCCACCATCGTGCGCACCGTCATCGCCATGGCCCACCACCTCAATATGCGGGTCACCGCCGAAGGGGTGGAGCATGAAGATCAACTCGCCTTCCTCCGCGAGGCGGGGTGCGATCGCAGCCAAGGATTTCTCCACGCCAAACCGATGGCAGCCGCCGAGGTGGTACGCTGGTTGGCGCAATTCAAGACGTGACCACCACGGGCCTAGGGGGGTCGCCCCACGGAGCCATGCCCCCGCTCCATGCAACCCCTAATCGCCCCGCTGCGCCCTCGCTCCCCACCAACACCCACCCGCCATCTGCTCTAAACTCAGAGTGGGGTGGCGATGGGGCGGGACCTCGACAGAGGCCACGACTCGCCCCGCAACCACCAACCGCACGTTCATCATCGGCAAGGGAGGAGCAGAGTGATGGCGGCCAAAGAGATCACATTGCGGGTCACGATCGACCTCTTCAGCGGGCGCCCCAACCCCGTCATCGACTTTTCGGGGAAGCGGGCCGAGGAGCTACTGGAGCGCCTCAAACCGTCAACCCCCATTGCCCGGGAGCTGCTGGGGACACCACCGATCCCCACCCTGGGCTACCGCGGCATGGTGATTGAACAGCCAGGCGGCCCGATGAAGGGGTTGCCGGGGAGCTTCCGCTTACTGGGTGGCGTCGCGGTGACCCCTGCGGGTGGCCAGCACATTGCCGATCCAGAGCTGGAAGAGTTCATCTGCGGGAGTGCCCCCAAAGGAGTTGCGGTGGAGCGCCTGCGGGAGGAGATCCAGCGTTACCGAGAGCTGGAGGCGTTCTGGAACCGCTTCCCCTGGGATAAGCGGGCCCCCGAGCCGGTCTACCCCTGTCCATGCAGCCCTAGTTACGAACCCGCCTGGTGGAATGTGGCGGCACGCCAGCCCTACAACAACTGCTACAACTACGCGACCAACTACCGCACCGATACCTTTGCCCAGCCAGGCAAGGCGGCCGGCGCCCAATATGGCGCACTCAACTGTACCGAGGTGCGACAGGGGGCGATCGCCGATGCGCTGCTCGACAGCCCCCAGGCCGATAACGTCTGCCCCGAGGTGGGCCATCTGGTGGCCCTGGTAATCGCCCCCAACTGGGATTTCCACTGGTATCGCAAGGGTAGAGATGGCCTATGGAGCCACAAACCGGGGGCCACACCGGTGACCAATGTCGATAACAGCGGCCAAGTGATCCACGACCCCCGCACCGCTGACCGCGGCCCCTATACCGACTTCTGTACCTTCATGCTGGTCAAGCACGGCCACATCAAGATCGCCTAGGGGGCCCCATGCCACCGTGTATCGCAACCGCCCTCGTCTTCTCCGGCCGCACCGATCCGCAGTGGCCGTTGGCGGAGAGCTGGGGCGAGCGGCTGGCCGCACTATGGCAACCACTGACCCCGCTGAAGGGGGAGAAGCCCCCCTCCCCAACACGGCTGGGGTACCGCGGTTGCCGCTTCGAGTGCCAAGGCTGGAGCTACACCATCTATCGCACCACGGTCTGTCGGGTACGGGGGGAAGAGGTGGAGTGCCGGGCCGACCCCACCCACACCATTGAGCGCGAACTCATCGGCACTGCCCCCCCGGGCCTCTTACCCCCTGGGATAGTGGATCTTTAATCCCCGGACGGCGAGGCGCACCGGTTAGCCGATCGCCCTGGCAACCGCCGGGGCGATCAATTTATGGGCCGGGGCCACCGGCAGCATATAGAGCTTGCCGAGGAAGTTGTGGAGATGCACGACCGTGGTCATGTTCACCACCACCTCGCCGGAGGGCTGCTCGGCACGGCTCACCGATAGCACCACCTTCAGGTGCTTGTCGTTATCCCCCATCAACACCTCGTCAGGGGTGATCTCCAGCAGCGTGAAGATGCCAAGCCGCTCCCCCACCTGATAGTCCGCCTCCGGCTTTTCAAGGGAAAATTGGGCCATCCCCCCCAGGTCCTTGAGTCCAACCCACTGCACCACCCGATTGCGCACCTGCATACAGCGGTCGATCCACTTAGGGGTGGCGCGCATGGCCTTGATGAACTGACCTAGGGCGGTCAACCCAGGCTCTGCCGCCACCACAGACCAGGAGTCGGAGAAGTAGGCCCCTTGCGCATAGTCAGCGATGCGGGTACCCGGTGGGATCGTCGTTGCTTGAACGTTATGGGCCATCTCGATCAACCTCTCAACGGCCGCTCAGCCAGCCGGCCTTAAGTAGTTGCCTCTGTCGCCAGAGGCGGTATAGAGCAGCCCCCCAACCCGCTACCCCGCAAAACCGCTAGTTATTTGGCTGCCAGACCCTTCGGCCCGCCAAGGTCTCCCTCGTCGTCGGGTGTACAGAGGCGGATCCGCCAACCCTGCGCCGTCTGCATCAGCGGGTAGCCGGGGTGGAAACGCCAGAGGGCTCGGCCGTTTAGGTGGATGCTGGAGCAGGCCAGATCGCCCACAGCGAACGGCTCCCCGCTGGGCAAAAAAGGCCGCTGGGACAAAACTGGCGCCCCCATCACCCTGTGCTCGATAGCGCTGGCAGAGGGCCATCATGTGCTGACGGGAGAGATCTCAGCCCCCCGGATCGACCCACAGCGCGACCAATCCGGGGGGACGGCGGGCGGCTAACGCCGCTCCAGCTGGCTCACATCCCGCACCGCCCCGCGGGCGGCGGAGGTGGTCATGGCGGCATAGGCCCGCAAGGCGGCAGAGACGGGGCGCTCACGTCCCACCGGCTGCCAAGCGGCTGAGCCCTTCGCCTCCATGGCGATACGGCGCCGCGCCAACTCCTCATCGCTGACGGCCACCTGGATAGTGCGACCGGGGATGTCGATCTCGATGGTATCCCCCTCCTCCACCAGGCCAATGGCCCCACCCTCGGCGGCCTCGGGTGAGACGTGGCCGATGGAGAGGCCGGAGGTACCGCCGGAGAAGCGGCCATCGGTCAGTAGGGCGCACGCCTTACCGAGCCCCTTCGACTTGAGGTAAGAGGTGGGATAGAGCATCTCCTGCATCCCCGGCCCACCGCGAGGGCCCTCATAGCGGATCACCAACACATCTCCGGCCTGGATCCGATCGGCCAGGATCGCCTCCACGGCCGCATCTTGGCTCTCGAAGATGCGGGCCGGCCCAGAGAATTTGAGGATAGAGGCATCCACCCCGGCGGTCTTCACCACACACCCATCCACCGCGATGTTGCCGTAGAGCACCGCCAGACCACCATCCTTGGAGTAGGCGTGCCCTGCATCGCGCAGGCAGCCCTGCTCGCGGTCCAGATCCAAGCTCTCATAGCGCTGCTCCTGGGAGAAGGCCTCCGTGGTGGGGACCCCGCCGGGGGCGGCGCGATAGAACGCCTTGCGCTTCTCGTCGGTGGTGAGGCGCACATCCCACAGTGCCACCGCCTCCGCCATGTTGGCGGCGTGGACCGTGGCCACCTCGCGCCGCAGCAGGCCGGCCCGATCCAACTCACCCAGGATGGCCATGATGCCACCGGCGCGATGGACATCCTCCATGTGGTACTGCTGGGAGGAGGGGGCCACCTTGCAGAGGTGGGGCACATGGCGGGAGAGGCGGTCGATATCGGCCATGGTGAACTCCACCCCCCCCTCCTGGGCTGCCGCCAACAGGTGGAGGATGGTGTTGGTGGAGCCCCCCATGGCGATATCCAGCGACATCGCATTCTCAAAGGCCGCATAGGTGGCGATGGAGCGCGGCAAGACACTGGCGTCGTCCTGCTCGTAGTAGCGCCGCGCCAGGGCGACAATCATCCGCCCCGCCTCCAGGAAGAGCCGCTTGCGATCGGCATGGGTCGCCAGCAGAGAGCCGTTGCCCGGCAGCGATAGCCCCAGCGCCTCGGTGAGGCAGTTCATGGAGTTGGCGGTGAACATGCCGGAGCAGGAGCCGCAGGTGGGGCAGGCAGAGCGCTCCATGACCGCCACATCTTCATCGGACTCGCTCGGGTTGGCGGCCGCGACCATGGCATCGATCAGGTCAAGGTGGTGAACGGTGCCACCGATCACCGCCTTCCCCGCCTCCATCGGTCCACCGGAGACAAAGATGGTGGGGATGTTGAGGCGCAGCGCCGCGTTCAACATCCCCGGGGTGATCTTGTCGCAGTTACTGATGCAGACCAGGGCATCGGCACAGTGGGCATTCACCATATACTCCACCGCATCGGCGATGATCTCGCGCGAGGGGAGCGAGTAGAGCATCCCGCTATGGCCCATGGCGATGCCATCATCGATGGCGATGGTGTTGAACTCCTTGGCCACGCCGCCAGCCGCCTCAATCTCCCGACACACCAGTTGGCCCAAGTCCTTGAGATGGACATGGCCGGGCACAAACTGAGTAAAAGAGTTGGCCACAGCGATGATCGGCTTCTCGAAGTCGCTATCCGTCATGCCGGTGGCGCGCCAGAGGGAGCGGGCCCCGGCCATATTGCGACCGGCGGTGGAGGTGCGGGAGCGGTACTGGGGCATGGCACAATGTCCTGAAATATGAGGGGGTTGATCCTAGCCCGGCGGGCCGTTGGCCGAATAGCATACCACCCCCATGGACCGCACCCCACGCCCGACCTAGGGCGCCGGGCGGCGGTGGATGGGACGTTTATAATCCATCTAAGGCGCACGGAACGATGCGTCGGCAAACAACGCGACCCCTCCGCAGCGAAGCGGAGTCGCCGCGGGAGCCCGAGCATGATCTTCCACCCGATGGTCTGGCGGTCCCTGCCGCTACTCCTCTGCCTCCTCTCCAGCGCGGCCCAAGCCGAACACCCCCCTATTCCACTGCGCGGACCGCCCTTCTCCGATCCCGCCCAACTCGCCCCGGTCCCGGCGGGTTGGGGGCAGCGCCCCATCGCCTACGCCGACTGGGCACGCGGTGCCGCCTTCGCCATCACCCTCGACCAGCACCTCTACCCCGCCCTGCTCCCCTATGTGCAGCACTTTGCCCGTGAGCACCAGGTGGATATCGCCGTGCAGGAGGGGACCTGTGGCACCTCGGCCGGCGCCCTGACCCGCAAACAGGCGGATATGGGGGGCTTCTGCTGTCCGCCGAGTTTGGAAGATCGGTTACCCGGGCTGACCTATCACACCGTCGGCATCGCGGCCCTGGCGCTGTTGGTCAATAGCAGCAATCCCGTGGACAACCTACCGCTGGAGACGGTGCGCCTCGCCTACCGCGGCAAGCGCTACCGTTGGTCGGAATTTCATAGTCGAGAGGGGGCGATCGGGCCGGACCTCCCTCTATTTCCATTGAGCCGACTCCACTGCAAGAGCCGCCCCGGCCACTGGCGGCTACTGCTGGACAACGAGGATCTCTTTGGCCCCAATGTTGCCGAGATGAGTAGCATTCCCGATATGATGCAGCAGGTGGCCAGCGATCCCAGCGCCCTCGGTTATGAGGTCGCCTGGAACATCCCCCGTGAGCAGGTGACAGGTAAGGTACGCACCATCGCCATTGACGGCTACTCACCGTTCGATGAGCAGGCGCTATTGCGGGGCGACTACCCGCTCTACCGCACCTACAACATCACCACCTGGGAGGGGGCCCAGGCCAAGCCATTGGCGACCCAACTGGTGGCCTATCTCATGGAGCAGGTGGAGCGGCACGGCCATGAGTTTGGCATCGTCTCAACCCAGCGGCTCAAGGCGGCGGGTTGGCGCTTCCGTGGCAACGAACTCTACGACGAACCCCATTGAGCGATGTTCTCCCGCATCCCCCTCCTGCCCAAAATGTTGCTCCTCACCCTGTTGGTGGGGGCACTTATCTGGGTGCCGCTCGATCTCTTCCACACCCAGCGTCTGGCGGAGTTAATGCGGGCCCAACAGATGGCGCAGTTGGAATTTTCTGCCCAGGAAGATCGGGTCTACTTCGATCACTTTCTCCGCACCTACCACCAGGCGGCCCGCTTCTTCGGCGCGGAGAACCGCCTCAGTGACTATCTCGATCAGATCGAAGCCAACGGCAGTTGGCAAACCGATGCGGTGATCACCCCACAGCAGGTGGACCTACCGCCCCCCTGGCTACCGCGCACCTCCGTGCTCCGCATCTTTCCGCTCCCCCGCTTCGTGCTGCTGCTGGATAGCGATGAGCAGGTCAGGGAGATCTACGCCTCCGGCGAGACGCCACCGCCCCACCAGCTACTCCACCCCCAGGCCATCTTGATGCAGCTGAGCCACTCGGGCGTCCTGATGTCCAACGTCGGGGGGATCCCCTACCTGCTCAGCTCAGAGGCGATAGTGGCCGACGACGGGCGGCTGCGGGCCCGTCTCATCCTCGCCACCCCCCTCGATAGCGAGTTCCTCCGCAACGCCCAGAAACCAGGGGTAGAGGACCATCTCACCCTGCTGATCCGGGACGACCGAGTAGTGGCCAGCAGCCGCCCCGATCTCATCCCCGAAGGGGAGACCGTGGCCACCTTCAAACACCACTACATGATCCTGGGCAAGTCCTTCTTCGACTACGGTGTCGCCGATCTCTTCGTCCAGTTCGCCACCGTAATGTCCACCAGCGAGGTGGAGGCGCTCACCCGTGAGCTGCGCCACGAGGAGCGCCGGCTACGCGCCTTCACCGCCGCCGGGCTATTGACCGCCTTCCTGCTCATCATTATCTGGGTCACCCGTTCCGTCCGCCGCGTCACCCAGCAGATCACCAGCTTCTCCCGCCAGACCTTGGGGGTCGATCCCCAGGAGTTGAGCGGTGATGAGCTGAAGATCTTGGCGCTCCAGTTCACCGCCCTGCGTAGCGAGATCGAGGCCTCCCGCGCCGCCCTCACCGAGGCGGTGGAGGAGCGTACCCGCAGCGAGCTAGAGGCGGCCCAGCAGGCCCAGATGGTGGCCCTGCTGCGTAATGTCACTGACGCCCTGGGGGTCGGCGTGCTGCGGCTCGGCCCGCAACCACAACCCCTCAACGGCGTGATGGAGCGGCTGTTTGCCTGCTGTCCAACCCTCTTCTCGCTGGCAGAGGATGAAGAGTCGGCGGAGCGCGAGGTGATCGACGCCAATGGCCGGTTGCGGGTGTTTGACCTCCACCGCCCCCTGGAGGAGTTTTTGCTCGTACTGGAGATCACCGAGGCGCGTGAGACCCGCCAGCGCCTCGCCCTCGCCCTCCAGGCCATTGAGCACACCACTGAAGGGGTCTTTGTCACGGAGGCCGACGGCACCGCCATCCTGGTCAACCCCACCCTCGCCCGCCTCATCGGCATCGACGAGGAGGGGACCCGCCAGCGGCGCCTCCCCCTCCTCCCGCTACTCACCGACGACCCGCAGCTGCGGGCGGAGGTGGAGCAGGGCCTGGCCCAGACCGGCAGCTGGGAGGGGGATCTCACGCTGCACACCGACACCGGCAACCACCGCCTCTGGCTACGCCTCGGCCAGGTGCAGGAGCAGACCAGCGACACCCTCCACTATGTCGGCGTGGTGTCAGACATCACCGAGCGCCACCTCGCCACCGAACGGCTGGCACGCTACGCCGAGGAGCTGCAACAGGCCAATGAGGAGGTGAAGAGCTTCGCCTCCATCCTCTCCCACGACCTGCGCTCCCCCCTGGTCAACGTCAAGGGGTTTGTCGGGGAGTTGCGCCACGCGGTCACCACCCTGCAACCGCTGCTCGATGGCACCCAGGCAGAGCCCCTGACCCCAGAGCAACAGCAGCTGGTGAAAGAGACCTTCAGCGCCGATATCCCCGAGGCGCTTGATTTCATCGACGCCTCGGTGCGCAAGATGGACCGCCTGATCCAGGCTATCCTCACCCTCTCCCGCCTGGGCCGGCGGGAGCTAAAACCGGAGCCACTGCCCTTGGGTCCCCTGGTCGAGGAGCAGATCGAATCGCTCCGTTTCCAACTGGAGCGGCGCCAGGCCACCATCACCGTGGGAGAGCTGCCGGTGGTCCTGGCCGATCGCACGGCCATGGAGCAGATCTTCGGCAACCTCATCGGTAACGCGGTCAACTACCTCGTCCCCGAGCGCCCCGGCCGGATCACCATCCGCGCCGATGAGGGGGTCAACGAGGTGCAGATCCACATCAGCGACAACGGACGCGGCATCGACAGCGCCGATTTCCCCAAGGTCTTTGCCATCTTCCGCCGGGCCGGCCCCCAAGATGTGCCGGGCGAGGGGATGGGACTCGCCTTTGTGCAGACCTTGGTTCGCCGCCATGGTGGCCGCATCTGGTTCCAATCGGCCCTCGGTGTGGGCAGCACCTTCAGCATCGCCCTGCCCCGTCAGCCACTCACCTCACTACCGAGTCACCGCCGCCATGCCGCCTGATCACCAGACCACCCTGCTGTTGGTGGAGGATGACCCGGGCCACGCCCGGCTCATAGAGAAGAACCTGCGACGCACGCGGCTCGCCTGTCCCCTGCGACATGTGAGCGATGGTCAGGCGGCGCTCGACTTCATCTACGGCAGCGGGACCTTCTGCGGTGAGACGCCCCCCCGCCAGCTGATTGTCCTGCTCGATATCAACATGCCCGGCCTGGACGGCTTCCAGGTGCTAGAACAGATAAAGACCGATCCGCGCACCCGTACCATCCCGGTGATCATCCTCACCACCACGGATGACGAGCGCGAGGAGCGCCGCTGCTACGAGTTGGGTTGTGATCTGTACATTACCAAGCCGGTCGACTACGCCGCCTTCAGCGAGGTGGTACAGCGGCTCGGGGTCTATCTCTCGCAACTGGCGGTGAGCGCATGATCCGGGTGTTATGTATCGAAGACGATGACGCGATGGCGCGCCTGGTGCAGCGTCGGCTGGAGCGTAGCGGCTACACCTGTACCCTGGCGGCCAACGGCGAGCTGGGCCTGGAGTTGGTGCAGCGCGGGTCATTCGACATCGTGATTGCCGACTACTGGATGCCCGGGGTCTCCGGCATGGAGGTGCTCAGTGAGCTGAGCCACCACATCGATCCGCCGCCGGTCATCATGCTCACCGGCCTGGATGACCTTGAGGTGGCCGTCTCGGCCATGCGCCTGGGGGCGGCCGACTTCCTCAGCAAGGACACCCAAGGTCGCTACCTCGACCTACTCCCGGCGGTCATCGAGCGGGTCATCAGCCGGCGCCGGCTGGAGGGGGAGCGGGAGGCGGCGCGGGCCCTGGCCCAGGTCACCCTAAGTTCCATCTGCGATGCGGTCATCACCACCGACGCCAACGGCTGCGTCAACTACCTGAACCCAGTGGCCGAGCAGCTGACCGGCTGGCCCAAAGATGAGGCCAGGGGGCGCCAGGCGGCGGAGATATTCCGCACCATCCATGAGGTGAGCCGCCAACCGCAGCCCGATCCCGTCGCCCAGGTGCTGAGCAGCGGTGCGGTACCGCGCCGCGGCAACCACACCCTACTCCTCACCCGCGACGGCCGTGAACTCCCCATCGACGACAGCGCCGCCCCCATCCGTGACCTCCAGGAGCGGATCCTCGGGGTGGTGCTAGTGTTTCAGGACGTCACCGCCCGCCGCGAGTCGGAGCGCAGCCTGCGGATGTTCCAGAAGCTGTTTAAACACACCTCTGAGGGGATCATCGTCACCGACCCAGTCGGGGTGATCCAGGATGTCAACCACGCCTTCTGCCGCATCACCGGCTATAGCCGCGACGAGGTGTTGGGCCGCACCCCGGCGGTGATGAAGTCCAACCGCCATGACGCGGAGTTCTACCAAGCGATGTGGCGCCGCCTCCTCGCCTCCGGTGAGTGGCAGGGGGAGGTGTGGGACCGGCGCAAGAGCGGTGAGATCTACCCCAAGTGGCTCTCCATCAATGCGGTGCGCAATAGCCACGGCGAGACCACCCACTACGTCGGCATCTTCAGCGACATCACCACCATTAAGCGCACCGAGGAGCGGCTCCACCAACTCGCCCACTACGACACCCTCACCGCCCTCCCCAACCGGATGCTGTTTCAAGACCGACTGGAGCAGACCCTCCTGGGGGCGGAGCGCCACGACCGCGGCTTTGCGGTGATGTTCATCGACCTCGATCGCTTCAAGATGATCAACGACACCCTCGGTCACCGCGCCGGCGATGCCCTGCTGGTGGAGGTGGCGCGCCGCCTCAGCAGCACCGTACGGGAGAGCGACACCGTGGCCCGCCTGGGGGGCGATGAGTTCACCGTGATCCTGCCCGAGTTGGTGGAGCGCTCCCATGCGTCCCAAGTGGCGCAGAAGATCATCGAGGCCTTTGCCCTCCCCTTCACCATCCAGGGTCAGGAGCTGTTCACCAGCCCCTCCATCGGTATCGCCCTCTACCCGGAGGCGGGGCTGAGCGCCGAGGCGCTGACCAAGGCGGCCGATAGCGCCATGTATCAGGCCAAGGCGCGGGGTCGTAACAATTTCCAGTTCTACCGCCCCGACGCCAGTGATCTCGCCCACGCCCAGCTGGCGCTGGAGCACGACCTGCGCCAGGCGTTGGCACGGGGCGAACTGATCCTCCACTACCAACCGGAGATCGCCATCGACAGCGGCGCCGTCACCGGGGTGGAGGCGCTATTGCGCTGGCGCCACCCGCAGCGAGGCGAGGTGGCACCGGCGGAGTTCATCCCCATCGCCGAGGAGAGTGGGCTCATCAACGCCATCGGCGCGTGGGTGCTGGAGACCGCCTGCCGCGAGGCGGCCAGTTGGGAGAGCAAGGGGTGTGCCCCGCTGCGCGTGTCGGTCAACATCTCGGCCCAACAGGTGCAACAGGGCGATTTCATCGCCACCGTGAGCCAGGCGCTGACCCGCAGCGGCCTGCCCCCGGAGCGGTTGGAGCTGGAACTCACCGAGTCGCAGATCATGCGCAGCCGCGAGGAGTGCCGTGAGCGGTTTGACGCCTTACGGGCGATGGGGGTACAGCTCTCGGTGGACGACTTCGGCACCGGCTACTCCTCCCTCGCCTACCTCAAGCGCCTACCCATCACCAGCCTCAAGATCGACCACACCTTCATCCGCGACCTCTACGTCAACCACGACGACGCCGCCATCTCCCGCGCCATCATCGCCATGGCCAAGACCCTCAATCTGCGGGTGGTGGCAGAAGGGGTGGAGTCCGAGGCGCAGATGGCCTTCCTGCGCCAGGAGCAGTGCACCAACGCCCAGGGGTTCTACTTCAGTCCGCCGGTCTCGGCGGAGGAGCTGCCCGGGGTGCTCCAAGGGTGGCAGAGGAGGCGCGCCGGCGAACCCGGCTAACGGGCCTCCTCCAGCTCCCCCAGACGTGGTGGCAGCGCCAGTGGCGGCAGCGTCCCCTCCTGCAAGCGCACACTGAGCGGCGAGTCGGCCGTCGGCCACTGCCCCTTCACCACGTTGTCAGGGGCAGCGCCGGAGAACAGTAGATAGCCATATTTGCCATAGTGGGGCAGTTTGCGCGCCAACCCCGGCAGGGCATCGATCTGCCCACTGGCCACCACCCCCACCGGCCCCCCGGGCAGAGGCCGCACCAGCGCCAGGCTTGCCACGGAGCGCTCCAGCACCGCCTCGCCAAGCGCGACCTGCGCGCCCTTTGCCGCCACCCCACTCCCTTGCAACCCTTCAGCCAGGAAGCGGTTCTCCCACCCCAATAGCCACACCGGCTGTCCCGCAGGCAGGGTAGTCAACTCACTATCTTTCACCACCCGCTGCGCCCCCAACGCCTCGGCCAGGGCGCGGTAACCGGCCTGCAACGGCGCGGCGGCCGCGGCCGGCACCACGGCCACGCCCCCCTCTGCGGCAAATAGCCCATCCAGTGCCGGCGGCAGCTCCTCCGGCAGGAGCTGGCGAAACAGGTCAAAACGGGGATCCACTGCCAGCCGCAGCGGGCGCTCGGCCAGCTCAATGACAAACTGCCCCTCCTCGCTCACCAACTCCACACTCCGCTCCAACGGCGGTCCCTGCGCCAGCTGTACCGCCACCGGCACCCGCAACCGGTAGGGGGCCCCACCCTGCACCTGCTGTAGGGTAAAGGCGACCTGCCAACCCGTGGCGGTCTCGCTCGCCGCGGCCGCCGTCAGACGCAGCTCCGGCGCGCCAGCCCGCTCCACCCACTGTTCAAAGAAGGGGCCCAGCGAGCGCCCACTGGAGTCCTCGAACACCCGTGCCAAGGTCGCCCAGTCGGTGCGCTGGAAGCGCTGGCTGGTATAGAGCCGCCGCAGGGCGCCAATGAAGGTGGCATCCCCCAGCTCCAAGCGCAGCATATGAAACAGCATCGCCCCCTTGCCATAGCCCACCGCCTGGCTGGCACTACTGTGACGACTGCGGAACTCCACCAGTGGCAGCGCCCCCGCCTCCTGGGCGAAGGCGGCGTACTTATGCAGTAGATCGCGCCGATAGCGGGCCCCACCCCCCGCCTGCGCCGCCAGCAGGTGGTCGGCCAAATAGGCGGTCAACCCCTCTGACCAGTTACCGCTGGCGTAGTCCACATAGACGCCGTTGCCCCACCAGTCGTGCAGCACCTCGTGGGGGTAGGAGCTATCGATGATGAAGGGCAAGCGCAGCAAGCGGCCCCCCAGCAGGGTGAAGGAGGGGAAGCCGTAACCGCTCTGCCAGAAGTTCTCCACCAGGGCAAACTTGGGGTAGGGATAGGGGCCGAGCAGGCGGCTGTAGAGCCCCAGATAGCGCTCGGTGGCGGCTAGATAACGCTCTGCCAGCGCCTCGTCAGCGGTGAGCAGCCACACCTGCGCCTCCCCCCAGGGGGTGGCACGGCGGTAGCTCTGGAAGCGGTTGGCCACCAGGGCGATCTCCTCCTGCGGCTCCCGCTCTCGCCAACCGTGTGGTTGCTCCTCACCGGCGCTCACCCCCTGCCAACCGCTGGGGAGGGTCAGCTCCAGGTCAAAGGTGAGATAGTCAGACCCCACCAGCGGCTGGGGATACCAACCACTGGCGGCACTGAGGAACACCCCCTCCGGCCCGATGTGGCCAGGGGTAGCATACAGCGCCTGGGGATCTGCGGGCGGTGCCACCAGCTTCCCCTGATAGTTGAGGGCCACCCGGGTCGCCGGCTCCGGCAGGGTGACGCGGTAACCACACCAGCTCGGCAGACCGGCCAGTGCCCCCAGCGCCTCCAACTGCCCCGCAGCCACCTGCGGAGTCAAGGCGCAGTGGAGGGCAAACTCCCACTGCGCCACCGGCTGCGGCAGCTCAATCTGGTCCTCCGCCAGCAACTCCCCCGCCAACGGCGCCAAGGTGACGCTCAACTGGTGGTGCATCACCGCGGGTGCCGCCTGCACCCCCGCGGTGACTAGGCAGAGGAGCCAGGCCCCCAGCCGCCGCCAGTCTGGCCCTTCTGACATAGAATGAATCACTCCACTTGCCCAAGACATCACACCATGCACCGCTCCACCCTCCTACTCCTCTGCGCCCTACTGCTACCCGCCAGTGCCACGGCCCAACCTGAACCGCCCGCAGTGGGTGGTTGGTCGGCCATTGATCTCACTGCCCTGCCTACCTTGGATGCCATCATCCCGCGCCTGGTCCAGAAACAGGTGGTCTATGCCGGTGAAAACCACGACGACTACGCCACCCACTTGGTGCAACTGGAGCTACTCAAGCGCCTCCACGCCGCCCATCCCGATCTCGCCCTTGGGGTGGAGTACTTTCAGCAACCGTTCCAATCGGTCCTCGACCGCTTTGTTGCGGGGGAGATCGACCAGAACGAGCTGCTGCTCCAGAGCGAATATTTTGATCGCTGGAGCTACGACTGGCGCCTCTACCAACCCATTTTCGAGTATGCCCGCGCCCAGCGCATCCCCATCATCGCCCTCAACGTGGCCAGCGAGCTGCATAACCAGGTAGCGGCAGGCGGGATCGCCGCCCTCAGCGAGGCGGAGCGGGCGGGCCTGCCGGAGATCGATCGCAGTGATAGCGCCTATCGGGAGCAGCTACAGACCATCTTCCAACAGCACCCCGGCGCGGAGCAGAAGTCGTTCGACGCCTTTTATGAGGCGCAGCTCCTGTGGGATGAGGGCATGGCCCAACGGGTGGCGCAGTGGCTCACCGCTCACCCCACTGGCCATATGTTAGTGCTGGCCGGCACCGGCCACCTCCAGTTCCGCGCGGGGATCCCCAATCGGGTGGCGCGGCGGGTGGCGCTCGACGATGCCGTGGTGCTGAGTGGTGCCGTGAGTGAAATTTCGTCGCACACCGGCGACTACCTGCTGCTCCCCCCGGAGGTAAAGCTACCGCCACCGGGACGACTTGGCATCATGATGGAACAGCGTGCAGCAGGGGTATTCGTAGCGGCCCTCGATGACCCGAGCCCGGCCAAACAGGCAGGGATAGAGCAGGGGGATCGATTGGTGACGGTGGCCGGGCGCCCCATTACCCACATGGCCGATGTGCGCACAGCCCTCTGGGATCGGCGCCCGGGGGAGGAGATCGCCGTTGAGACAGAGCGCGCTCCCCCCTCAACGGCCCCCAGCGTTACCATATATCAGGTCCCTCTGCGGTAGCGCATCGACTACCCGCGGCGTACCCCACCAGCGTCCGCCCGGGGACCGGCGGACACGGGGAGAGCCACCATGCGTTGGCCTCTGCTGCTGTTACTGCTCCTGTTGTTCACCCCGCCGCTAGCGGCGGCGGGGGAGCCCGCCAACGACGCCGCCCCTGGTGTGACCCTCCACCTGTTCTGGCGTGACGGCTGCCCCCACTGCGAGCGGGCCATCCACTATCTCTCCACCCTCCCCTCGCAGCTACCGGGGCTCACCATCGCCGCCTATGAGGTGGGGAGCGATCCGGAGGCCCAGCGCTGGTTGGAGCGTATCAGCGAGCGGTTAGCGCTGGAGCGGGTGGCCGTGCCGCTCATCCTGGTGGGACCCAACGTATTCATCGGCTACGACCAGGACGACGCCACCGGCCAGCAGATCCGCGCCACCATTGAGGCGTGTCTGGCCACCCCCTGTCCCGATCCACTCCCCGCCCTGCTGGCCGGGGGGGCCGCCGCCACGCCGGCCACCGTCAGCCCCCTACCGGAGCAGATTGACCTCCCGCTGTTCGGCCCGGTGGATCCCCGCACCCTCTCGCTCCCGTTACTGACCGTAGTGCTGGCGGCGCTGGATGGCTTCAATCCCTGCGCCATGTGGACCCTCATCTTCCTCTTGGGGCTGCTCATCGGTATCGGCGACCGACTGCGCATGTGGCTACTCGGTGGCGCCTTCATCGCCGCCTCGGCCGCCGTCTACTTCCTGTTCATGGCGGCCTGGCTCAACACCCTCCTACTGCTCGGCGCCGTCACTTGGCTGCGCTGGGCGGTGGGTCTGCTGGCGCTAGGCGGCGGGGGTTACTATCTGCTGGAGTTCTGGCGCAACCCCGCTGGGGCGTGTCGCGTCACCGGCGCCCCGCGCCGACAGCGGGTGTTAGAGCGGCTAAAAGGGCTGGCCGGCGAGCGGAATTTTCTCCTCGCCCTAACGGGCATCGTGCTGCTAGCGGTGGCGGTCAATCTGATCGAGCTGCTCTGCTCCGCCGGGCTACCGGCGATCTACACCCAGGTATTGACCCTCTCCGCCCTCCCACGCTGGCACTACTACGCCTACCTGCTGCTCTACATCGCCATCTTCATGCTCGATGATCTGCTGGTCTTCGTCATCGCCATGCAGACCCTGCGGGTCAGTGGCCTCAGTGGCGGCTACGCCCGCTGGTCCCATCTCATCGGTGGCGGTGTGCTGTTGGCCATCGGGCTGCTGCTGCTGCTGCATCCCGAGTGGCTCCACTTTGCCTGATCACGGCTCCGGATCGATGCGATAGAGGGCGTGACAGGCGACGCACTGGGAGAGCTGATCGGCCAGCCGGCTGAGTAGTAGATCCGCCTCCTCCCCCTGCCGAGCCGCCACGGCGATGGTGTCGAAGTTACTGTGGACCCCAAGCCCCAGCTGCTTAAACTCCAAGGGCAGTTTGGCCATCAAGGTGGCCGGCACGGCGTGGGTGGCCCCCGTGCCGACCGCACTAGCGGCGTTGGCGGCCCGCTCCCCTTCGCCGTCGGCAATGGCGGAGGCGATCCCCTGCACCGAGGCGAGCATGGCGCGCATCTCGCCCAAAACCACATCCCGCTCCGCTGGTGTCAGCAAGATAGCGCTCCGCCCATCACTAGCGGGTACTGTGCGGCCGACCACAAACAGCCAGCCGGCGACAGCGATGGTCCCTAACCAGAGGGCAAGGGCGAGAAAGGCGAGGTTGCGGGCAGTCATGATCAGGCTCCGTTGGCTGGCAGTCGCCATAGGATAGAAGCTAATGACCCGCGCCCCCATGATGGGGATCAAGGCGGGCATGGCGGATGCTATGCTGAACCCCCCATCCAGTGGAGGTCCCATGGATAAGATCAAGGTGTTGGTGGTGGATGACGCCGCCTTCATGCGCGATATCGTCAAGAAAGGGCTACGCACCCAGTTTCCAGGGCTTCTCGTCGATGAGTGTGCCACCGGTCGCCAGGCGCAGCAGCGCATTGAGCAGACCCCCTACGATCTCATCCTCTGTGACTGGGAGATGCCAGAGATGCGGGGCGATGAGCTGCTCTCCTGGCTACGCGGGCGGGAGAGCGGCGGGACCACCCCCTTCGTCATGGTGACCAGCCGCGGTGACAAAGACCATGTGGTGAAGGCCATCGAGCTAGGGGTGAACAACTACCTGGTCAAGCCATTCAGCAACGAGAAGCTCACCACCGTGGTGGCGCGTAGCCTCACCCAGTGGTTACGGATCTCGCTCCAGGAGTTGAAGGAGCGCACCCGCGTCACCCCCATCGGCTTCGGCAACGACTCCGCCCAAGTGCTCGGTGCCCGCGACATCGGCCTCTCGGGGGCGGTGCCGGTGGCCGCCCGGGTGGAGAGCAGTGGGCCACCCCCCCAATCGGCCCGCCCCAGTCGCAAGGTGCTGGCCCAGCTGCGCTTTGGGAACCAGGTGGTGGCCGGTCTGGTGAAGGAGATCGATCTGGAGCGGGTGAGTTTAGTGCTTAAGCGCTCAGAGGCGATCCCTACCCTGCTGGAACCGGCGGTTTTCGACTTCAGTGTCGGTGAAGGGGAGGCGCAACAGATCTCCCGGGTCAACGGCTATGTCCACACCCTCGCGGCCCGGGAAGATAGCCGGGAGACCGAGTTCATCAATCTGGTCCTACGCTTTGTCGATAGCGATCCCGAGAAGGAGCGGCAGCTAACGCGCTACCTCGCCTCGCTGCAATAACCTGCGGCTACCATCGTTGGATCGGCCGCGACCGACAGCCCCCTCTCAAAGGACCAGGCACACCCGGGCAAGATGAGAGTCTTTAGCGCGATAGTTCTATGCGCCCTCGGCGCCACGGCCCATGGGGCGGGCTTCGACTGCACACAAGCGAGCCTGCCCACCGAGCGGATGATCTGCGCCCAGCCACTACTCTCCAGCCTCGATAACTCGCTCAACCTGCTCTACGCCTCCCGCCGGCAACACTACCCCGACAGTGAAGCGCTAGGGCGCAGCCAGAGGGAGTGGTTGGAGCAGCGCAATAGGTGTGACTCCAGCGCGTGTCTGGAGAGGCGCTACACCGATCGGCTCTCCCAATTGGCGGCGTGGGGAGCCGCCAATCACATAGATGCCGATGATCTGCAAGCCCTCTTTGGCGATGAGGTGGGCACAATCGAGCGCGCCGACATCCTCTACCAGCGGCAAGACGAGAGTAGTGGAAGCGTGGTATTGCTGGCCGTCCTACACGGCTTCGAGCACGGCAGCTGCCGCCCTCGCGGTGCCTGCGGCTGTGGTGAGGCCAACTATCTTGGCTACCTGCGGCTCGACCAAGGCACGCACACGGTAAAAAAGAGAGAGGTGAAGAAGTTCTACAGCAGCTGCCAGCTGCTGGTGGCCGGGCTGGAGAACTACTTCATTATGGAGACCTGGACCCATGTCATTGTCGGGGCAACGGACGAGGGGGCAACAATAGGGCCACTCGTGCCGCTCATCCAGTTTGACAAACAGAACGATGGCGCCGGCCTTACCCTCCTAAGCCCCCCCTCTACCGCCCAGGGGCACTAGCCTGGCACCCTCACTGCGCGGCACCTGACACTGGGCTTGGCGCTCCGCTGCTCTCGCGGAGGAGAGGGGATACCCCTAAAACGCATAGAGGCCCTAAAAGGGCCTCTATGGAACAACCAAGAGCGAGGAGGAGGGGCCGCCGCTTACTCCTGAACCGCCTTCATGCTGAGGCGGATACGGCCCTGCTTATCGATCTCCAGCACCTTGACCTTGATGAGGTCTCCCTCTTTCAGCTTGTCACTGACATTCTCCACGCGCTCATCGGAGATCTGGGAGATATGCACCAGACCATCCTTGCCCGGGAGAATGGTGACAAAGGCGCCGAAGTCCATCAGCTTGGCCACCCGGCCCTCGTATACCAGACCCACCTCCACATCGGCCGTCAGCTGCTCAATGCGCCGCCGTGCCTCTTGGCCGGCCGCCGCATCGACAGAGGCGATCTTGACGGTACCATCGTCGGTGATATCGATGCTGGTACCGGTCTCTTCGGTGATGGAGCGGATGGTGGCGCCACCCTTGCCGATAACATCCCGGATCTTCTCCGGGTTGATCTTCATGGTGATGTAGCGGGGTGCGTACTCGGACATCTCGGCACGCGGGGCCGGCAGCACCTCGTGCATCTTGCCGAGGATGTGGATACGCGCCTCGTGGGCCTGGGCCAGGGCGATCTCCATGATCTCCCGGGTAATCCCCTCGATCTTGATATCCATCTGGAGGGCGGTCACCCCCCCGTCGGTCCCGGCCACCTTGAAGTCCATATCGCCCAGGTGGTCCTCATCTCCCATGATGTCGGTGAGGACGGCGAACTTATCGCCCTCCTTGATGAGACCCATCGCCACACCGGCCACCGGCGCCTTGAGCGGCACACCGGCATCCATCAGCGAGAGGGAGGCACCACAGACGGAGGCCATGGAGCTGGAACCGTTGGACTCGGTGATCTCCGAGACCACGCGCACGGAATAGGGGAAGTCTTCGACGTTGGGCATCACCGCCGCCACGCCGCGCTTGGCCAGTCGGCCATGGCCGATCTCGCGCCGCTTGGGGCTACCCACCATACCAATCTCCCCAACGCAGAACGGCGGGAAGTTGTAGTGGAGCATGAAGTGCTCTTTACGCTCCCCCTCGATGGCATCGATGATCTGCGCATCGCGGGCGGTACCGAGGGTGGTGACCACCAGCGCCTGGGTCTCACCGCGGGTGAACAGCGCGGAGCCGTGGGTACGGGGCAGCACACCATTACGAATGGTAATGGGGCGCACGGTCCGGGTATCACGGCCATCAATGCGGGGGTAACCCTCGATGATACGGCTGCGAACCAGCTCATATTCGAGGTTTTCGATGGCGATCCGCACCGCCTCGGGGGCGTAGGCGGGGTCGGCCCCTTCACCGGAGAGCTTGGCCAGCAGCTCAGAGCGGATCTCACCGAGCCGATCGTAACGCGCCTGCTTCTCCTTGATGGTGTAGGCCTCGCCAATGGCGTTGCGACCGGCGGCGGCCACGGCATCGGCGATGGAGGTATCTGCCACCGGCGGCACCCAGGACCAGGGCTTCACCCCCAGCTCGGCAGCCAGCTCACGGATAGCGCGAATGGCCGCCTGCATCTGCTCATGGCCAAACATCACCGCCCCAAGCATCACCTCTTCGGAGAGCTGCTTGGCCTCGGACTCCACCATCAGCACGGCGTTTTCAGTACCGGCGACCACCAGGTCGAGATCCGACTCCTCCAGCTCCTTGTAGAGCGGATTGAGCAGATACTCGCCCCCCCTGTAACCGACGCGGGCCGCGCCGATGGGGCCATTAAAGGGGATACCGGAGACGGCCAGGGCAGCGGAGGCGCCGATCATGGCCGGGATATCCGGATTGATCTGCGGATCCAGCGACATCACCGTGGCGATGACCTGGGTCTCGTTGGTGAACCCCTCAGGAAAGAGCGGACGCAACGGGCGATCGATTAAGCGGGAGTTGAGGGTCTCGATCTCGGAGGGACGACCTTCGCGGCGGAAGAAACCGCCGGGGATCTTGCCAGCAGCGTAGGTACGCTCCTGGTAGTTGACCGTGAGCGGCAGGAAGTCCCGCCCCTCTACCGGGGACTTGGCCGCCACGACGGTGACCATCACCACCGTCTCCCCCATACTGACCATCACCGCACCGGAAGCCTGACGAGCTATCTCGCCGGTTTCGATTCGGACCGTTTGTGCGCCGAACTGGAACTCTTTCTTCACCGGGGTCACTGCGTTACCTTTCCTATAATGCGGGCGGGATGGTCAGCCGAGGCTGCTTACTTGCGCAGACCGAGACGGCCAAGAAGCTCGCGGTAGCGCTCGATATCGGTCTTCTTAAGATAGTCGAGCAGCTTGCGGCGCTTGCTAACCATCCGCAGCAGGCCCTGGCGGGAGTGGTGATCGTGGTGGTGCGCCTTGAAGTGACCGGAGAGGTCCTCAATACGCGCGGAGAGGAGGGCGATCTGTACTTCCGGGGAGCCGGTATCGCTTACGGATTTGCCGAACTCGGTGACGATGGCCGACTTCTGCTCTGCGTTCATTGCCATGTTAAAGGAGACTCCTGAACTGACGGGTGCCAAAAAGTGAAGCGCCGCATTTTACCCTTCGGGTGCGACGCCGAACAAGGGAAGTGGACCGTTTGGGACCTATCCCGGTAGAAATAGCCGTTTGGGGGCCACCCGACCATCATCAAGGATGTGGCCAACACCGATGAAACCGCGCCCGGCGGCAAACAGCCGCACCATGCCGCTGGTGGGTGCCTGGGGCACCAACACGGCCTGCCCCTGCTTGAGATAGTAGGCGAGATTTTCGGTCAGCTGCACCGCAGGCCACCCGGCTAGGGCCTCCTCCACCGGCAGCAGCAGCCGATCGAGCGCCTCTTGCCCCTCCTCCGCTGCGGCCCGCAGCTGGTCGAGGGTGACGGCACCCGCCTCCAGAAACGGCCCCACCAGGGTGCGCCGCAGGTAGGAGAGGTGGGCCCCACAACCGAGCTGCTCACCGATATCCTCAGCCAAGGTACGGATATAGGTACCTTTGGAGCAGTGGACGAAGAGGGTCAACTCGTCCCCCGCCAACTGCTCGGCGGTCAGCTCAAAGATGTGGACGGTGCGCGGCGCCCGCTCCACCTCGATCCCCTGGTGGGCCAGCTTATAGAGCCGCTGCCCCTGATGCTTAACGGCGGAGTGCATGGGGGGGATCTGCTGGATCTCACCGCGAAAATGGGTCAGAACCTCCTCCACGCGGGCCTCATCTACCCCTTCAACCGAACGGGTATCGATCACCTCGCCCTCGGCATCGGCGGTGGTGGTACGGACCCCCAGTTTGCAGATACCGCGATAGGCCTTATCGGCATCGAGGAGAAAGGCGGAGACCTTGGTCGCCTCGCCGAAACAGAGCGGCAGCAGGCCGCTGGCCAGCGGATCCAGGTTGCCGGTATGGCCCGCCTTGCGGGCGCCAAAAATCCGCTTAGCCTCTTGTAAGGCCGCATTGGAGGTGAGGCCAATGGGCTTATCAAGCAATAGGATGCCGTTGACGTTACGGCCACGTTGACGTTGGCGAGTCACAGGGAGATCAATCTTCTGAATGGTCTGGGTCTGGGTCTGGGTGCTGATGCACCGCCTGGTCGATGAGTGCCGACAGGCGGGCCCCCTCCTCAAAGGAGCGGTCGTAGGAAAAATGGAGTTCAGGCACGGCGCGCAGCCGCATCCGCCGCCCCAACTCACGACGCAGAAAACCGGCGGCCCGCCGCAGGCCGACGATGGCCGGCTCTAGCGCCTTGTCCGGGTCTAGCATCGTGATGTAGACGGTGGCGTGGGCCAGGTCACGGCTCATCTCCACCGCAGAGACCGTGACCATACCCACCCGCGGATCCTTCACCTCAAACTGGATCAGCTCCGCCAACTCCCGCTGCATCTGCTCGCCGACACGGCGGCTACGGCTAAACTCTTTTGCCACTTAGGTTCTAAATCCTCGGCAATCAAAGGGTACGCTGGACCTGGATCCGCTCGTAGACCTCGATCTGGTCACCGACTCGGACGTCGTTGTAGTTCTTCACACCGATGCCGCACTCGAAGCCCTGCTTGACCTCGGCGACGTCATCTTTGAAGCGACGCAGCGACTCCAACTCCCCTTCGTAAATAACCACATTCTCCCGCAGGACGCGGATGGGGTTGCTGCGCTTGACCACACCATCCACCACCATACAGCCGGCCACTGCGCCAAACTTGGGGGAACGGAAGACATCGCGCACCTCGGCCAGACCGATGATCTGCTCCTTGAACTCAGGAGCGAGCATCCCGGTCATCGCCTTCTTCACCTCATCCAGCAGCTCATAGATGATGGAGTAGTAGTGGAGGTCCACCCCCTGCTCCTCTACCAGCCGCTTGGCGCCACCGTCGGCACGGACGTTGAAGCCCAGGATGATGGCGTTGGAGGCGATGGCGAGGTTGACATCCGACTCGCTGATCCCACCCACGCCGCTGGCGACGATACGCACCTTCACCTCATCGGTGGAGAGCTTGGTGAGGGCATCGCAGATCGCCTCGGTGGAGCCTTGGACATCGGCCTTGAGCAGGATGTTGAGGGTATTGACCTGCCCCTCCTGCATCTGGGAGAAGACATCCTCCAGCTTCGCCTGCTGCTGCTTGGCCAACTTGACGTCGCGGAATTTGCCTTGGCGGAACAGGGCCACCTCACGCGCCTTGCGCTCGTCGGCCACCACCACCGCCTGATCACCGGCGGCAGGGGTACCCGAGAGCCCCAAGACCTCCACGGGAATGGAGGGACCGGCCTCATCCACCGGCAGGCCATTTTCGTCAAGCAGTGCGCGCACGCGGCCAAACTCGTGGCCACACAGCAGCATATCGCCCTTGCGCAACGTACCCCGCTGCACCAGGACCGAGGCGACGGCACCGCGCCCCTTGTCGAGCCGCGATTCGAGCACCACGCCCTGGGCGCGCCCCTCGGCCGGCGAGGTCAGCTCCAACACCTCGGCCTGCACCAGGATGGAGTCGAGCAGGACATCAACACCGGTCCCCACCTTGGCAGAGACATGGACAAAGATGTTGTCACCGCCCCAATCCTCCGGGATCACCCCGAGCTGAGACAGCTCGTTCTTGACCCGATCCAGATCCGCCTCAGGCTTATCGATCTTGTTGACCGCCACGATGAGGGGCACCTCAGCCGCCTTGGCGTGCTGTACCGCCTCTTTGGTCTGCGGCATAACGCCATCATCGGCAGCGACCACCAGCACCACGATATCGGTCACCTCGGCACCACGGGCGCGCATGGAGGTGAAGGCGGCGTGGCCCGGGGTGTCGAGGAAGGTGATCATCCCGCGATCGGTCTCGACGTGGTAGGCGCCGATATGCTGGGTGATACCACCCGCTTCACCGGCGGCCACCCGGGTGCGCCGAATGTAGTCGAGCAGCGAGGTCTTACCATGGTCAACGTGGCCCATGATGGTGACCACTGGTGCCCGCGGCAGCTCCTCCACCCCGATCTCGGCGGCCATCACCTCCTCTTCCAGGGCATTCTCCCGCAGCAGGGTCGCCTTATGACCCATCTCCTCAACCACAATGGCTGCGGTCTCTTGGTCGAGCACCTGGTTGATGGTAACCATGGAGCCCATCTTCATGAGCGCCTTGATCACCTCAGCGGCCTTGATCGACATCTTGTTGGCCAGATCGCCAACGGTGATCGTCTCGGGCAGCGCCACCTCGCGCACGATGGGCGCCGTGGGCTTCTCAAAGGCGTGCCGCCCGCCGGTCGCACCCGGCCGACCCCGCGCCGCTGCTGGCGCCCCAGTGGTCCGCTTTTTCCGCCGCCCACCCTTGCCGGCGGCGACGTGCAACTCTTCCCGATCCGAGCGGTCGTCCTCCCAACTGCGTCCAGTGGTGTTCCCGCTGCCACCACCACCACCACCACTGCCGCCGCCACCCGCACGGCGTTGACCGGTGGAGGCCTTCTTATTGTCTACCTTGCCCCCTGGACGACGGGCGCTGTCATCATCCCGCCGCCGTGTATCATCGCCACCACCACCCGGCCGCGCTTGGGTAGCGCCTGGACGGGCAGGGGTAGAGGCGGGGCGGGCACCGGGAGCGGGGCGCGCACCAGGGGCCGGACGGGCACCGGTGGTCTGTGGGCGGCTCGGGGCATTGCCGGTAGGACGTGCCGGGCGACTGGGAGCGGCGCTGGGCGCCTGCTCACGCGGGGCACTGACCTCTGCGCTTTGGCGACGGCTCGTCTCCTCTTTGCGCGCCGCCTCTTCGGCCTTGCGACGCGCCTCCTCCTCTTCGGCCACCTTACGGCGTTCGGCCTCCTCGGCTAGGCGACGCGCCTCGGCTTCAGCCTCGGCGGCGGCCTGTTGTGCCGCCACTTCAGCTTGCCGCTGGGCCTCTTCGTCCGCCCGGCGCTGGGCCTCCTCCTGCATCTGCAACTCCAGGCGATCGGCAACTTCCTGATCCCGACGCCGGGTATCCTCTTCAGTAGTCGGTGCGCTGCGCTTGACGTAGGTTCGCTTTTTACGGACTTCCACCGTCACGGTCTTGCCCTTACCGGCTATCCCGGTCATCTGCCGCAATTCGCTAGTGGAGCGCCGTTTGAGGGTGATCTTGGTCGGCCCTCCCTCGGTACTCTCCCCCTCACCATGCTGGCGCCGCAGGTAGTTGAGCAGCTTCTCCTTACCTTCGTCGCCAATGCGGTCATCGGCGCCGGAGACCGTGATCCCCGCCTCCCCCAACTGCGTCAGCAGTCGGTCCAGGGGTACGCCGATCGCTTCGGAAAACTCTTTGACGGTCACTTCTGTCATGCTCTACTCCTGCTTCTCGGCACCCTCGTCGTCCGCAAACCACGGCCGACGTGCAGTCATGATGAGTTGGGCGGCTCGCTCCTCGTCCATCCCGTCGATCTCCATTAGGTCGTCCACAGCCAATTCGGCCAGGTCATCCATGGAGGTGACGCCCTGCTCAGCAAGGGCGAAGGCCAGCTCGCGGTCCATTCCCTCCATACTCAGGAGGTCCTCTTTTGGGGCGGAACCGCCGTGCTCGGCGCTACTAATCTCGCGGGTGAGCAGTACATCTTTGGCGCGGGCCCGCAACTCCTCGACGATATCCTCGTCGAACTCTTCGATCTCCATCATCTCGGCCACCGGCACATAGGCGACCTCTTCGATGCTGGAGAAGCCCTCCTGAACCAAGATGGCGGCGACCTCTTCATCGACATCCAACTGGTCCATGAATAGGCGCATGACGGCATTGGCCTCGGCCTCGCTCTTCTCCTCCGCCTGACCCACGGTCATGACGTTGAGGTCCCAACCGGTCAGCTCGGAGGCGAGGCGGACATTCTGGCCGCCACGACCGATGGCCTGGGAGAGCTGCTCCTCGGAGACCGCCACATCCATCGCGTGGGAATCTTCATCCACCACGATGGACATCACATCGGCCGGCGACATGGCGTTGATAACAAACTGGGCGGGGTTCTCATTCCAGAGAATGATATCGACCCGCTCGCCGTTCAGCTCATTGGTGACCGACTGGACGCGGGAACCACGCATCCCAACACAGGCCCCAACCGGGTCGATGCGGGGATCTAAGGAACGGACGGCAATCTTGGCGCGCAACCCCGGGTCACGGGCGGCGGAGACGATCTCAATCAGCCCCTCACCCGCCTCGGGCACCTCAAGTTTGAACAGCTCGATCAGAAACTGCGGCAGCGTGCGGCTGACGAACAGCTGCGGCCCGCGAGGCTCTGGACGAACGTCATACAGCAGACCACGGACCCGATCACCAGGGCGCACCGCCTCACGGGCGATAAGGTGATCCCGAGGCACCAGGGCCTCGATGTTATTCCCCATGTCGAGGATGACGTTGCCGCGCTCGATGCGCTTGACCACGCCATTGATGAGCTCGCCCTTGCGGTGTTTAAACGCCTCCACCACCTGGATCCGCTCTGCCTCACGGACCTTCTGGACGATCACCTGTTTGGCGGTCTGAGCGGCAATGCGACCAAACGAGACCGACTCCATCGGCTCTTCGATGTAGTCACCCGGTTGAATGTCGGCGCTCTCTTCCCGCGCGGCACTCAGGGTAAATTGACGCAAGGGGCTATCGAGGGGTAAGCCGGCGGTGTCGTCCACCACCTCCCAACGACGAAACGTATCGTAATCGCCAGTCCGACGGTCGATGGCCACCCGCACTTCGATGTCACCGCCATGCTTTTTCTTGGTAGCGGTCGCCAGCGCTGCCTCGATCGCCTCGAAGATGATCTCCTTATCGACACCCTTTTCATTGGAAACGGCGTCGACAACCATCAGGATCTCTTTATTCATACCCGCCTCAACTCGCCTCCAGCATCTCTCCGGCTACCCCGAGCAACCCCTCTGGGCTACCACTTGGGTACCAGGCGCGCGCGCTCTATATCGCTCAGCGGTAACACCCGCTCTTCGCCATCGACTTCGATAACCACCTCGCCTTCCCTGACGCTGAGCAAGGTCCCTTTGAAATTCCTCCGCCCAGCGATGGGACGGTGCAATTTGGCCTTGATCTCTTCGCCGACGACCCGCTCATAGTGCGCTGCAGTAAAGAGCGGCCGGTCGAGTCCGGGCGAGGAGACCTCAAGGGTGTAGTGGCCCTGGACGGGGTCCTCAACATCCAGCACCGCACTCACCTGCCGACTCACCCGCTCGCAGTCATCCACACCGATCCCATCGGGTTTATCGATGTAGATCCGCACCACAGGGTGGTGGGTACCGCTGACATACTCGATGCCGATCAACTCATAACCGAGTCCAGTGATGCTCGGTTCGAGAAACGTCGTCAATCGCTGTTCGATCGGGCCCATAGGATCCTTCAGAAACAAAAAATGGGCCTACGGCCCACTTCGACATTCACCCTTCGGTCTCTCGCGCGCAGCAGCGCAGCGAGTATTCCGCATCGCCCGCCCCAGCGGACGATGACCAAGTGGTTACTGGGTCGACATGGTCATCTGCATCCGTTACAAGCGGCCGTCGATGCGGCCAATAAAAAACCCCGATTCCGGGGCGACCGTTAAACACAGCAGCTCAACCGGGCATCCCCAGTTCAGGGCCGCGATTTTATCGGACCCCACTGCCCATCGCAAGTTTGACGCCCGAAACGAAAAAAGGCGGGTTTTGACGACCCGCCTTTTTTCCTATCCACCTGACCATCAGGTCAGGTGGCAGTGTGTTTGGTAGCGGGGGCAGGATTTGAACCTACGACCTTCGGGTTATGAGCCCGACGAGCTACCGGACTGCTCCACCCCGCAATTGAGAAACGAGATATTATAGATACTCGACTACCCTGTCAAGAATTTATTTAGGCCCGGCGCCACTCATAGCGCCAGAGGAAGCCGGGCAGCGCCAATACCAGGAACAGGCAGGCGGTAACGGCATAAAACTCCCACCCCTGCGGAAAGATCTCTCCATTGAGTTTCCGCTCCATGCCAAAGGCGATGCCGCCAACGACAAAGTAGAGGATCAGCCACTCCAACCAACGCCACCAGATCCGCTTCCCATTCGGGGAGCTGAGGACCAACAGGCGGCGCTCGGAGAGCCAGGGCAGGTTGGCCGCCAGCAGGGCAACCCCAATGAGGGAATAGATGTAGGAGGCTAGTAATTCAGACATGCCGCTTATGACTCTGCACCAACCACGAGGTTCCCGGCCCCGAGGGCCGGGCGTGGGCATTGTCCGTCAGCCGGGGAGTGACTTCAACCCGGGATGGCGGCGGCGCAGAGCGCCATCAACCAGCTGGGGAAGAGACCAAGCGCTAGGACGGCCAGGCCATTGGCAGAGAGTAACCAATGTTGATCGGCCGGCGGTGCGATGGGGGTATCCACCTCTGGTGCATCGAAGTAGGCCACCTTGACCACCCGCAGGTAGTAGAAGGCGCCGATGACCGAGAAGACCACCGCAACGATAGCGAGCCAAACCATATCCACCTGTACCACCGCCTGAATCACCGCCAGCTTGGCCCAGAAGCCAAGGAACGGCGGGACACCTGCCATGGAGAAGAAGAGCATCAGAACCATCAAGGCCAGCCAAGGATTCCGGCTGTGGAGCCCTCTGTAGTCGTTGATCTGATCGGCCTCAAAGCCACTGCGGCTCATGATGAGGATGAGACCAAACCCGCCCAGGGTCATGAGGAGATAGGTGAGCGAGTAGAAGAGGGCCGAAGAGTAGCCACTCCCGTTGGCCGCCACCACACCCATGAGGAGGAAGCCGATGTGGGAGATACCGGAGTAGGCCAACAGCCGCTTCAGGTTGGTCTGCGCGATAGCCACCACATTGCCGAGTGCCATGGAGAGCACCGCCAAGAGGGCCAACACGCTGCTCCACTCCTCTGCCAGGCCCCCCAAACCATCCACCAACAGCCGCATCAACATGGCAAAGGCGGCCAACTTGGGGGCAGAGCTAACAAAGACGACGACGGCGGTAGGGGCGCCGTGATAGACGTCCGGGATCCACATATGGAAGGGCACGGCCCCCAACTTGAAGGCGACCCCGATCAACAGAAAGAGCAGCCCAAAGGAGAGCACCACACCATATTCGGAGCTGGCCGAGATGGCGGTGCGGATCTCGCTGAGATCGAGTGAGCCGGTCACGCCGTAGACCATCGACATGCCGTAGAGCAGCATGGCGGAGGCCATCGCCCCCAACACGAAATATTTCATCGCCGCCTCAGAGGCGACCCCGTTATCACGCTGGAACCCCACCATGGCGTAGAGCGCCAGGGACATCAACTCCAAGCCAAGATAGAGGGTGAGCAGGCTGTGGGCCGAGATCAGCACCATCATGCCGAGCACGGCAAACAGCGCCAGGACAAAAAACTCGCCCTTATAGATATTGCGCGCCTGGAGATAGGCCTTGCCGTAGAGGAAGACGGCAAAGGTGGCGATGTAGACCGACACCTTTAGCAGGTTGGCCAGCGGATCGGTCACAAAGGTCCCGGAGAAGGTGACGACCGTCCCTTCGCCAGTCAGCGCCAAGGTGAGCAGGAGCGCCACCACCAGCGTGGCCTGGGCCAGCAGATAGGTGACGTTGCGCGCCCGTTCGCTGAGGAATGGGTCGAGCAGCAGGATTACAGAGGCCATGCCGAGTACGAACATCTCGGGGACGGCGGGCAGGAAGTTGGGCATTACGAAACTCATGGTCCGTCCCCTAAATCACAGCAGCTTTGAGGTGGTCACCTGGGTCAGGAGGTGCTCCACCGTTGAATGCATCACCTCCACCAGTGGTGCCGGATGGATACCCAGCCAGAGCACCGCAACCGCCAGTACCCCAAGGACCAAGAACTCCCGGGCGTTGATGTCGGTCAGTGCAGCGACATGCTCATGCGTCACCTTACCGAAGATGACCCGCTTGACCATCCAGAGGGTGTAGGCAGCGCCCAGGATAAGGGTCAAGGCGGCGAAGAAGGCGTACCAGAAGTTGGCCTTGAAGGTCGCCAGAATCACCATGAACTCGCCGACAAAACCCGAGGTGCCCGGCAGACCGGCGTTGGCCATGGCGAACAGCACCATGAAGGCACCGAAGGTGGGCATGGCATTCACAACGCCGCCATATTGGGAGATCTCGCGGCTATGCACCCGATCGTAGAGCACCCCAACACAGAGGAACATGGCACCAGAGACCAGGCCGTGGGAGACCATCTGTACCATGGCGCCCTCGATCCCCATGCCGGCCCCTTGCAAACTGCCCCGCTGGGCGATGGCAAAGACGATGAAGAAGCCGAGGGTGACAAAGCCCATGTGGGAGATAGAGGAGTAGGCGATCAACTTCTTCATGTCGCTCTGTGCCAGCGCCACGAAGCCGATGTAGACCACCGCAATGAGCGACAGCAGGATCATCAGCCAATCGAGGGCGTGGCTGGCATCCGGCGTAATGGGCAGCGAGAAGCGCAGGAAGCCATAGCCACCCAGCTTGAGCATGATGGCCGCCAGGACTACAGAACCGCCCGTGGGTGCCTCAACGTGGGCATCGGGCAACCAGGTGTGAACTGGCCACATCGGCACCTTAACGGCGAAGGCGATGAGGAAGGCGAAGAAGATGAGGATCTGCGCATCGAGCCCAATCGGCACGTTATGGAAATCAAGGATGGAGAAGCTGCCCGCCTGGAAGTAGAGATAGATCAAGGCGACCAACATAAACACCGAACCGAAGAAGGTGTAGAGGAAGAACTTGATGGTGGCGTAGACCCGCCGCGGGCCACCCCAGATACCGATGACGATGAACATCGGGATGAGGAGTGCCTCCCAGAAGACGTAGAAGAGCATCGCGTCTAGGGCGGCAAAGGCGCCGATCATCAACCCTTCCAGGATCAGGAAGGCCGCCATGTAGTAGGCCGGGCGGGTCTCAATCACCTCCCAACCGGCGATGATCACCAGTACCGTGATGAAGGTGGTGAGCACGATGAGTGGCATCGAGATGCCATCCACCCCCAGGTGGTACTGGATACCAAACCGCTCGATCCAGGGGGTCAACTCCTGGAACTGCATCTGGGCGGTCCCGACATCAAAACCGGTATAGAGCGGAATGGAGAGTCCGAAGGTCACTAGGGCGGCGATCAACGCCACCACTTTTGCCTCCAGGGTGCTCTTCTCCCCTCCAAAGGCGAGCGTCAGAAGACCGCCCAGGATAGGGGTCCAGATCACCAGGCTCAGCAGTGGCAGTTCAGCAGACATCCGCGCAGTACCCGTCGCTTGTTGTTATCCGTCAATTTCCAGCCAGAAAGAGCCCAAACATCACCAACAGGCCCAAGATCATGGCGAAAGCGTAGTGATACAGGTAACCCGACTGTAGGTTGCGGCTGACAGCCGCGATCCAGCTCACCCCTTTAGCCGTTCCATTCACCAGCAGCCCATCGATGAGTCGGACATCGCCGTTGCTCCACAGGAAGCGGCCCAGCCCACGGCTGCCACCGGCGAAGAAACGGTCATTGAAGTCGTCAAACCCATACTTTTTCAGCAGTAGCTGGTAGAAACCACCGGAGAGCTGTACCACCTTGGCCGGCAGATCCGTGAGCACCATGTAGAGGACGAAGGCCGTCGCTACCCCCGCCATGGCGAACCAGAACGGCGCGGTGAAGAAGCCATGCATCAGCATCGCCCCCGGCCCATGGAACTCTTCAGCCAAGTGACCCAGCACATCGTGCTCCGGCCGCACATGGATGGCCCCAGCGAAGAACTCGCCAAAGGCCATATCGCTGACAAAGATCCAACCGGCCAATACCGAGGGGATGGCCAACAGGATCAGCGGCACCGTCACCACCCAGGGGGTCTCGTGTGGCTCATGCTGGCCGTGGTGACCATGGGCGTCATCGTGACTCGGCTCGTGGTGACCATGGGGCGCACCATGGCGGCGGAAACGCTCCTCGCCATGGAACACCAGGAAGTACATCCGGAAGCTATAGAGCGCCGTGATAAAGACCCCGAGCAGCACTGCCACATAGGCCCAAGGGGCCATGGCCAGGTGGGAGGCACCCACCGCCTCGATGATGGCGTCCTTGGAGTAGAAGCCGGCGAAACCGGGGGCTCCAATGAGGGCCAACGAACCGACGAGCGAGGTGATCCAGGTGATGGGCATGTACTTACGCAGCCCACCCATATGCCGCATATCCTGCTCATGGTGCATGGCGATGATGACGGAGCCGGCACCAAGGAAGAGCAGCGCCTTAAAGAAGGCGTGGGTCATCAGGTGGAAGATGGCGGCGCTATAGGCCGAGGCCCCCAGCGCCACCGTCATGTAGCCGAGCTGGGAGAGGGTGGAGTAGGCCACCACCCGCTTGATGTCGTTCTGCACCAGACCGAGCAGCCCCATGAAGAGGGCAGTGATAGCGCCGATGGCCATCACAAAGTTGAGCGCCACCTCCGACAGTTCAAACAGAGGCGACATACGCGCCACCATAAAGATACCGGCGGTCACCATGGTCGCTGCGTGGATGAGGGCGGAGATAGGGGTGGGACCCTCCATCGAGTCGGGCAGCCAGACATGCAGCGGCACCTGCGCCGACTTACCCATGGCGCCGATGAAGAGCAGGATGCAGATCACCGTCATCACGTTCCACTGCATCCCCGGCAGCAGCTCCATGGTGAGGTCTTTGTGCAGTTCCGCAGAGGCGAACACCGCCTGATAGTCGAGGCTGTTGAAGTACATCAGCACCGCGGCGATGCCCAGCAGGAAACCGAAGTCGCCCACCCGGTTGACCAAGAACGCCTTGAGGTTGGCGTAGATGGCGCTCTCACGGGTATACCAGAAGCCGATGAGCAGGTAGGAGACCAAACCCACCGCCTCCCAGCCAAAGAAGAGCTGCATAAAGTTGTTCGCCATCACCAGCATCAGCATGGAGAAGGTGAACAGGGAGATGTAGCTGAAGAAGCGCTGGTAACCCGGGTCCTCGGCCATGTAGCCGATGGTATAGATATGGACCATCAGCGAGACGAAGGTCACCACCGTCATCATCACCGCAGTGAGGTGATCGACCCAGAAGCCCACCTCAAAGCGGATTCCGTCGGCCACCATCCAGGTGTAAACGCTCTGCTCCACCGGCCCTCGACCATCGATGACGATGTATTTGAAGACCACCAATGACAGAACGAAGGAGAGTGCCACGCCAGTGATGGTGGCCCAGTGGGCCGCGTTGCGCGGCAACTGTCGCCCCAGCAGACCGGCGATGATGGAGCCGACCAGCGGCGCCAAGACAATGGTGAGATTTACATTCTCGATGGACACCGGCTCACCCCTTCAACGTATCCAGGTCGGCCACGTTGATGGTGGCACGATTGCGGAACAGCGCCACCAGGAGTGCCAGGCCAATGGCCGACTCCGCCGCTGCCACCGTCAAGATAAAGAAGACGAACACCTGCCCGGCGCTATCGCCCAAGAAGTGGGAGAAGGCGATAAAGTTGATGTTCACCGCCAACAGCATCAGCTCAATGCACATGAGCAGGATGATCATGTTCTTACGATTGAGGAATACCCCTGCCATGCTCACGGCAAAGAGGATCGCCCCAACAACTAGATAGTGCGACAGTCCGATCACCTGCTCCCCTCCCCTATTTCCGCTCTTCTGCCGACATGCTCACCAGGCGCACCCGGTCAGCCCGTCGCACCTGCACCTGTAGTGACGGCTCTTGGAACCGCGTATTGGGGCGACGCCGCAGCGTCAAGGTAATGGCTGCGACGATGGCCACCAACAACACTACGGCAGCAATCTCAAATGGGTAGACATAGGTGGTGTAGAGCTGGCGCCCCAACTCAGCGGTGTTGCTGTAGTCGGCGGCCTTGGCCGGCGGTGCCGGCATCGCCTCCAGGCCGAAGTAGGGCCCGCTCACCACCAGGATCATGAACGCGGCGGAGAGCACGGCCACCACGGTCCCCAGCGGCAGGAAGCGGATGAACCCCTCGCGCATCCTGGTCACGTTGATGTCGAGCATCATCACCACAAAGAGGAACAGCACCATCACCGCGCCGACATAGACCAGCACCAGGGTGATGGCCAGGAACTCCGCCTCCAACAACAGCCAGAGGCCGGCCGAGGCGAAGAAGCAGAGCACCAGCGAAAGGGCGGCATGGACCGGGTTACGCACCGATACCACCAGGCCGGCCCCGGTCAACAGGAGCGCCGAGAGGGCGTAGAACAGCAGTGCTTGAAAACTCATGTTGGGGTCCCGTCTCCGGTGGCTGACCTAGCGGTATTTGGCATCCTGGGCCCGCGCAGCAGCGATCTGCGCCTCGTATTTGTCCCCGACCGCAAGCAGCTTCTCCTTGGTCATGAGCAGCTCATCGCGGGACTCGCCGTGATACTCGTAGACGTGGGTCTCAACGATGGAATCGACCGGGCAAGACTCTTCGCAAAAGCCGCAGAAGATGCACTTGGTCAGGTCGATCTCGTAGCGGGTGGTGCGCCGACTACCGTCCTCGCGCTGGGCCGACTCGATGGTGATGGCCATGGCCGGACAGACCACTTCACACAACTTGCAGGCGATGCAGCGCTCTTCACCATTGGCGTAACGCCGCTGGGCGTGGAGCGCCCGAAAACGGGGCGATACCGGCGCCCGCTCCTCCGGGTAGTGGAGGGTGATCTTCTTACGCCAGAAGTGGCGCCCGGTAACCCGCATCCCACCAAACAGCTCCAGCAGGAAGAGGCTCTTCAGAAAGCGGAACATTGAGTTCATGAGCGGCCTCCTACGCGAACCAGGGCGGCAGTTCACCCACCACCATACCGGCCACCACCAGCAGCCAGACAATGGTGATAGGAATGAATACCTTCCAGCCCAAACGCATCACCTGGTCGTAGCGATAGCGGGGAAAAGTGGCACGGAACCAGAGGAACAGGAAAAGGAAGAAGGCGACCTTGATGAACAGCCAGAGCATACTGGGCGCCCCCAAGGCCCCCTCCGCCAAGCCAGGGATCCCCTGGAATGGAGAGAGCCAGCCCCCCAGGAACAGCACAGCAGAGAGGGTGGCGATGAGGATCATGTTGGCGTATTCCGCCAGGAAGAATACGGCGAACGGCGTCCCCGAATACTCCACATGGAAGCCGGCGACGATCTCCGACTCACCCTCTGCCAAGTCAAACGGTGCGCGGTTGGTCTCCGCCACCCCAGAGATGAAGTAGACCACCATCAGCGGCAGCAGCGGCAGCCAGAACCAGTGCAGGATGCTGCCGCTCTGGGCCAGGACAATCTGGCCGAGATTGAGACTCCCAGCGGCCACCAGCACCCCCACCAAGGCAAAACCCATGGCTATCTCATAGGAGACCACCTGGGCCGCGGAGCGGATGGCGCCGATGAAGGCATATTTGGAGTTGGAGGCCCAACCCGCAATGATGATGCCGTAGACCCCCATGGAGGTGAGGGCGAGGATATAGAGCAGGCCGGCGTTGACGTCTGCCAGTACCATCCCTGGTTGAAACGGTACCACCGCCCAGGCCGCCAGGGCGGGGGCCATGGCCAGGATAGGGGCGAGTAAGAAGAGCAGTTTATCGGACCCGGCGGGGACGATAATCTCCTTGAAGATGAGTTTTACCGCGTCGGCGATGGGCTGCAACAGACCGATGGGCCCGACTCGATTGGGACCGATGCGCACCTGGATATAGCCAATCACCTTGCGCTCGGCATAGGTGAGGTAGGCGACCGACAACATGAGGGGGATGAGGATGACGACGATCTTGAGCACGATCATCATCAGGACCTGCAACCACATGGGTAGCCAGCCGAGGGCTGCCTGAATCATTTCCATCGTCGAACCGCTCTAATTGGTTAATGGACCCGCCATCGCCCTTAGGCGTGCGTCATCTCCACCACACCGAACCCACCACCCAACGCCGCCGTGGCAGTGGTACCCGCCGGGATGTAGACACACCCCACGGGGATCGCCTCATCGACGATCACCGGCAGTAACGCCTCACCCTCTCCCTGCATCACCCGCACCCGATCCGCGCCGCCGAGGTCTACCTGGGTCAGCGTTGCCCCCGCGACATAGACGGCCCCAGCGATGGCATCGCGGGTCTGTTGCAGCGGCGCGCTGCGGCGCACCAGGCCGTCAACGCTGTAGATTGGGTAGTCCACCAGCCGCATGATTCCCCCCTCGAAGCTAGGAGGGGCAGGCACCCGCCAGGGGATCTGGTTATCCGCGCCCACCGCCAACGCCGGGGCCAGCTCATCCCGCACATCGGTGATAGAGAGCTGCTCAAAACCGATCGCGTTGAGTAGGTTGCCCAACACCCGCAGGAGCTTCCAGGCGGGCCGCGCCTCACCTGGGGGCGGCGTGGTCCCTTCAAAGGATTGCCAGCGCCCCTCACAGTTGACCAAGGTACCGGCCGCCTCAAGGTAGAGGGCGGGCGGTAGGATCACATCGGCGTAGTCGCGGGCGGCATCGCTGGCAAAGGCGTTGATAGCGACCACAAAGTCCGCCTGTTTCAGTGCCTGGGTCGCCCGCAGCGGCTCGATGCAGTCACTCTCCGGCTCCGTCGAGAGCAGCAGCAGCCCCTTCACACCCTCGTGGGCCATGCTGCGCCAATCTCGACCCATCACTGCCGTCGGCTGTGCCGCCATCCCTCGATGGGGCACGGCGCCAGCCAGCCAGGCCCCGGCGCTGTTACCACCCTCCGCCAGCACCCCGAAATGGGCGCCGCAACTCCGTGCGATGAGGGCGGCCATGGCGCGTAGTTCAGTCTGTGCCGGATGGTAGGCCGCCAGATTACCCAGCAGCACCGCCCGCTGTTCACCACTGCGCAAGGCCGCCGCGATGGCCTCATGGGCCTCACCGACCTCAGCCTCCGGCAGCCCCTCGGGGATCTCTTCACCGGCCAGCGCAAGCGCCGCACGGGCCACCGCTGCCACCTCGGTCACCCAGTTGTGGGCGGCGACGATCTGCTGGCTAACGGGGAAGTTGAAGGGGTAGGCACGCGGATTGATGAAGGCGATCTGCCCCCCTCTCAGCGCGGCCTTACGCAACCGCTGGCCGAGTAGCGGCTGCTCTTTGCGAATATTGGAACCGATGAGCAGCGCCCCATCGAGCCGCTCCAGATCGGCGATGGCCATCCCTAGATAGGGGAAGGCGGGCAGCTGCTCCTGATCGCGGAAATCCACCTGGCGCAGGCGGTGATCGACGTTGCCACTGCCCAACGCCCGCATCAGCTTCTGCGTCAGATAGGCCTCTTCCACCGTGGCGGTATCACCCACCCAGGCCCCTAACTGGCTCGGGCCGTGGACATCGAGCACCCGCTTCAACCCTTCGGCGGCGAAGGTGAGCGCGCTGTCCCAGTCGGTCGCTTGCCAACCGGTCTCGCGCTTCACCATCGGGGCGGTTATCCGCTCCGCGCTACGGCCACCGAGGTAGGCAAAGCGATCACGGTCGGCCAACCAGGTCTCGTTGATCTCCTCCCGCTCCTGCGGCAGCACGCGCATGATCTGCTTGCCACGGATATCGGCCCGCAGATTGGCGCCCACACAGTCGTGGGGAGATATTCCAGGCCGTCCCACCAACTCCCAGGGCCGTCCGCTGTAGCGGTAGGGCTTGGAGGTGAGGGCCCCCACCGGACAGAGATCGACCACGTTGGCCGACAGCTCGGAGTCAACGGTATCGGCTACATAGGTACCGATGCGGGTGTGCTCACCACGCCCAGTACCGCCCAGCTCCCACATCCCCGCCACCTCTTGGCCGAAGCGGACACAGCGGGTGCAGTGGATGCAGCGTCCCATATCGGTGGCGATAAGCGCGCCTAAATCTGGATCCGTGACCACCCGCTTGCCTTCGGCATAGCGCGACACGTCGCCCCCGAAGCCGATGGCCATCTCCTGTAGGTCGCACTCTCCCCCCTGGTCGCAGATAGGGCAGTCGAGCGGGTGATTGATGAGCAGGAACTCCAGCACTGCCCGCTGGGCGCCAAGCGCCTTGGGCGAGTGGGTGAATACCTTCATCCCCTCGGTCACTGGCGTAGCGCAGGCGGGCAGCGGCTTAGCGACCTTCTCCACTTCGACCAGGCACATGCGGCAGTTGGCGGCGATGGAGAGCTTCTTGTGGTAGCAGAAGCGGGGAATAACGATCCCAGCCTCGTCCGCCACCTCGATCACCATGGCGCCGTCGCGGGCCTCAAGCTTGATACCGTTGATCTCGATGTTGACCATTCGCGTCGATCCGCTCGTTTACGCCGGCTCTTGTTCTCGTTGGGTTGTAGCTGCCGCGGAGGGCTCGGCTATACCATGCACTTGCCGTGTTCGATGTGATACTCGAACTCGTGGCGGAACTGCTTGATGAAACTACGTACCGGCATGGCTGCCGCGTCGCCCAAGGCGCAGATGGTGCGCCCCTCGATCCCGCTGGCAACGCTATCTAATTTCTCCAGGTCCTCTGGTTTCCCCTGGCCATGCTCGATGCGATGGACCATGCGGGAGAGCCAGCCAGTCCCCTCACGGCAGGGGGTACACTGGCCGCAGGACTCTTCAAAGTAGAAGTGGGAGATGCGGGAGAGCGCCTTCACCATGCAGGTGGTCTCGTCCATAACGATGACCGATCCGGCCCCCAGCATGGATCCCGCCTTGGCGATGGAGTCGTAGTCCATCGTCAGTCCCATCATCACCTCACCAGGCAGTACCGGAGTGGAACTCCCCCCCGGGATCACCGCCTTGAGCTTGTGCCCATTGCGTACCCCACCGGCCATCTCCAACAGCTCGGAGAAGGGGGTACCCAGCGGGATCTCATAGTTGCCCGGCTTATTGACATGACCGGAGACGCTGAACAGCTTCTCGCCACCGTTGTTCGGCTTGCCCAGCTCCAGGAACCACTGTCCACCGTGCTGAAGGATCACCGGCACCGAGGCGAGGCTCTCGGTGTTGTTGATGGTGGTGGGACGCCCGTAGAGGCCAAAGCTGGCAGGAAACGGGGGCTTGAAGCGGGGCTGCCCCTTCTTACCCTCGATGGACTCTAGCAGGGCGGTCTCTTCGCCGCAGATGTAGGCACCGGCCCCCAGGTGGACCTGGATGTCAAAATCGACCCCAGAACCGAGGATGTTCTTGCCCAGCAGACCCGCCTGGCGCGCCTCTTCCAGCGCCGCCTCGAACCGCTCGTAGGGCTCCCAGAACTCACCCCGAATGTAGTTGTAACCCATGGTGGCGCCGATGGTGTAACCGGCGATGGCCATCCCTTCAATCAGCTGATGGGGGTTATAACGCAGGATATCGCGGTCCTTGCAGGTCCCCGGTTCACCCTCGTCGGAGTTGCAGACGATGTACTTTTGGCCGGGTGTGGTGCGCGGCATGAAGCTCCACTTGAGCCCAGTGGGGAAACCGGCGCCACCGCGCCCCCGCAGGACAGAGGTCTTCAGCTCGGCAATGATCTGCTCCGCAGCCACCTTCTCTTTAAGGATGCGGGACCAGACCTCGTAACCGCCCACACTCTGGTAGCTGGCCAGGGTCCAGGGCTGATCGAGATGGAGGGTGCGGAAACAGACCTTATTCATGTCGATGCGGCGCTCACTGTAGGCTGTCGAGGATGGCGTCGATGGTCTCGGGGGTCAGGCGCTCGTGATAGTCACGATTGACCTGCATCATCGGCGCCCCAACACAGGCACCAAGACACTCCACCTCGCTCAGCGTAAATTTGCCGTCGGCCGTGGTCTCCCCCAACTTGATGCCAAGCCGCTCTTGAAGGTGGGCCACCACCTCTTCCGAACCACACAGCAGGCAGGAGATATTGGTGCAGACGTTGATCTTGTGGCGCCCACACGGCTCCAGGCGATACATCGAGTAGAAGGTGGCCACCTCGTAGACCGCAATGGGCGGCATATCGAGATAGGCCGCGATGGCGTCCATCAACTCATGACTGAGCCAACCACCGTTTTGATCCTGGAGGATCCGCAGCGCCGCCATCACCGCCGACTGCTTCTGATCAGCGGGATAGTTGGAGATCCAGCGATCGATCTCCGCACACGACTCGGGGGTGATGAGGTCGATGTTGCCTCGCGCCTGTTTCATCAGCGGTCGATCTCCCCGAACACGATGTCTTGCGTCCCGATGACGGCCACCACATCCGCCAGCATGTGGCCTCTCACCATCTCATCCAGTGCGGAGAGATGGGCAAAACCTGGGGCGCGAATCTTGAGACGGTAGGGTTTGTTGGCGCCATCGGAGACGATGTAGATACCAAACTCGCCTTTTGGGTGCTCCACGGCGGCGTAGGCCTCCCCCTCCGGCATTCCGATACCCTCACTCATCAACTTAAAGTGGTGGATGAGCGACTCCATATCGGCCTTCACATCGGCCCGCGGCGGCGGGGCAACCTTATGGTCACCGCTGATCACAGGCCCGGGATTCTTCCGCAGCCAGGCGATGCACTGTTTGATGATGCGGTTGGACTGGCGCATCTCCTCGATGCGCACCAGGTAGCGATCATAGGAGTCGCCGTTGGTCCCCACCGGAATATCGAATGCCAGCCGGTCGTATACCTCATAGGGCTGCTTCTTCCGCAGGTCCCAGGCGATCCCCGATCCGCGCAACATCGGCCCGGAAAAACCGAGTTGCAGCGCCCGCTCAGGGGAGACGACACCGATACCTACCGTGCGCTGCTTCCAGATACGGTTGTCGGTGAGTAGGGTCTCGTAGTCATCGACATAGCCGGGGAAGCGGTTGGTGAAATCTTCGATGAAATCGAGCAGTGAACCGCGACGATTCTGGTTGCTCTCATGCACCTGCGCCTCGTCGTGCCACTTGGAGGTCTGATACTGCGGCATCGTCTCCGGCAGGTCACGGTAGACCCCGCCCGGCCGGTAGTAGGCGGCGTGCATCCGCGCCCCGGAGACCGCCTCATAGCAGTCCATCAGGTCTTCACGTTCGCGGAAGCAGTAGAGGAACATGGTCATGGCACCCACATCGAGGGCGTGGGAGCCGAGCCAAAGCAGGTGGTTCAGGATCCGGGTGATCTCATCGAACATGACCCGGATGTACTGGGCCCGCTCCGGCACCTCGATGCCTAGCAGGCGCTCCATGGCAAGCACGTAGCCGTGCTCATTGCACATCATGGAGACGTAATCGAGCCGATCCATATAAGGCAGGCTCTGCACCCAGTGGCGTTGCTCAGCCAACTTTTCAGTGGCGCGGTGCAGCAGACCGACATGGGGATCGGCGCGCTCGATCACCTCACCGTCCATCTCCAGCACCAACCGGAGTACACCATGGGCGGCCGGGTGTTGGGGGCCGAAATTCAAGGTGAAGTTGCGGATCTCCACTTACTTCTCTCCCTTGGCGGCCGATTCGGCGTAGCGATGGTCCTGCCGGATCACCTTCGGCACCAGGCTGCGATTCTCAATGGTCACCGGTTGGTAGGCCACGCGCCCCTTTTCAGGGTCGTAACGCAGCTCAACATTGCCGATCACCGGGAAGTCTTTACGGAACGGATGACCCACAAAACCGTAGTCCGTGAGGATACGACGCAGGTCCGGATGACCCTCAAAGACGATGCCGTAGAGATCAAACGCCTCGCGCTCAAACCAGTTGGCGGAGCTCCAGATCCCAATCACCGACGGCAGGATGGGGAAGTCAGCGTCGGCAGCAAAGCAGCGCAACCGCACGCGGTGATTATGGGCGACCGACAGCAGGTGGTAGACCGCGGCAAAACGCGGCTTGTCCCACTGGCGCTGATTGACCGCCTGCTCCGCTGGAGAGGCCAGGTGGAACTCCCGCTCGCCGAGGGAGCCGCGCCCATAATCGAGGTAGTCAACGCCGCAGACATCCATGAGCTGCTCAAAGCGGAACCCCTCTTCATCCCGAAGGGCCTGACACACCTCCAGCATCCGCTCGGGCTGGGGTTCAATAGTCAGTTCGCCATGGGCAACCTTCGACTCCACGATGGCGTCACCAAACCGCTCACCGATGCGCGTTGCCAACTGCTGATAGTACTCAGACATGCCTGCGATCCCGAATTGGGCCTTAGGATCAGCGAACCGAGCTAACGGTGCGCCGGATCGCTCTGCGGAGCTGGAGGCAGCCACGGGGCTGTGCCTCCGCGATGGACAGCACGCTACCTAAGGAGTCTTGTTGTGCCAGACGGGATGGATGGGTAGAAACAGCAAGACATCCCTGGCGCTGGCTCTCTACTCCCACTGAAGAGCCCCTTTCTTCCACTCGTAGACGAAACCGATCACCAAGATGCCGAGGAACAGCGCCATGGCGAGGAATCCGAACATGCCAATCTCCTTCAAGGCGACGGCCCAGGGGAAGAGAAAGGCGATTTCGAGATCGAAGATGATGAAGAGGATGGCCACGAGGTAGTAGCGCACATCAAACTTCATGCGCGAATCTTCAAACGCCTCGAAACCACACTCATAGGGAGAGAGCTTCTGCGCATCGGGACGACGTGGCCCGAAGGTGAAGCCAGCAATAAGAAACACGGCGCCGACAAGGGCGCCGATGACGAGGAACACCAGAATCGGCAGATAGTTTTCCAGCATACCCTCTTCGTCCCCCTGGAAAAGACCCGAGGGGCCTCCCCAACCAAGAAGTTCGAAATACGAATACGTTCTAATGACGCCCGGAGTCTAGGCCAGGCGATTTCTAGGTGTCAAGCCAAGCGACTGCATGTTTGCTTTTTATTTCATTCGCTTAGCCCACCCGGTTGTGGTCGGCGCAGTCCTCTGGGCAAGGCGCTACGCCCCAAAACAGGGCGGAGTGATAGTAGTTCGACAGCGACCTTGGGGGCTATTAAACAATTCTTTTACCCCCATAAGTAGTATGTGGATAGGCGCCTCGGCTAACGTCTTGGTAGGTACGGGCAGAAGGGACTCTCTGCGCAGGCCATAGAGGGCGTGAGGGCCGCCTGTATCACGGCAAAGGGCTTGGCATAGGTGGCCTGCGGGATGGCGCGGAGGGTAACAAAGGGTAGGTTCACAGGACGAAAAAAAAGGCCGGGAGGTCGCCCTCTCGGCCTTTCTAGTTTGGTGCGGATGGTCGGACTCGAACCGACACGGCAAAGCCACTACCCCCTCAAGATAGCGTGTCTACCAATTCCACCACATCCGCGGGAAGCGCGCTATTTTACTGACTTTGCCCCTCTTGTCCAGAGGCGGATGCATTTTCTTTTTCTCCCCCGGCGGCCGGCGCAGCAGCAGCCTCGCCCACGGCCGGCTCTGACGGGGTGACCACCTCAGCAGCGGATGAGCTGGCTGCGTCAACCGTTGCCGGCGCAGCAGCCCCCTCTACCGTGCCTTCACCGGGGTTGGAGGGGGTAGCTACACCCTCTCCAGCAGCAGCCGGTTCAGCAGTAGCCGGTGCCGGCGCAGCGCCATCCGCTGGAGCCGCTTGCGCACCAGCTGCGGCTTGATCGCCCGGCGCGACTACCGGCGGCGACTGATCCGCTGCGTCCCCTCCCTCTGCCGCCGGCGGCTGGTCGTCCTGCGCCTTGGGCAGGGCCGGCACATCATCCCGTACCGGTGCGCTCTTCTCTACCGGGGCTGCGAGCGTCTCCATCACCGACTGCGGCGCGGCGCCCTGCCCAGAGAAGTAGGCAAGCCAGAGGCTAGTGGCAAAAAATACGGTGGCCAGGATTGCCGTCATCCGGGTCAGGAAGGAGCCAGAGCCGCGCGAACCGAATACGGTCGCAGAGGCACCGGCCCCAAAGGCGGCACCGGCGTCGGCCCCCTTGCCGTGTTGTATCAGGACCAGGGAGATGAGTCCGAGGGCCGCAACGATATGAAGAGAGAGGAGTAAGATCTGCATTCAAAGTCCAATCGTTAAGAGTCAGCCGCCTTACAGATGGCGAGGAACTCATCTGCCTTAAGCGACGCACCACCGATGAGCCCACCGTCGATATCCGACATGGCCATCAGCTCCGCGGCATTACTACCTTTAACACTGCCGCCATACAAAATTCGTAGGCCATCTGCCACCCCAGCATCACGCTCTGCGATACGCCGGCGGATAAAGGCATGGACATCTTGGGCCTGCTGCGGGGTAGCGGTTTTACCCGTACCGATGGCCCACACCGGCTCATAGGCGATAACGGCCTGAGCGAAGGCGGCGATCCCCTCTAGGGCCACCACGGCATCGATCTGCCGCGCTACCACCTGCTCGGTGATCCCCTGCTCACGCTCTTCGAGGGTCTCACCGACGCAGAGGATCGGGATGAGGCCCGCCGCCCGTGCCGCCGCAAAACGGCGCGCCACCAGCTCATCGCTCTCGCCATAAAGGGCGCGGCGCTCAGAGTGGCCGACGATGGCGTAGCGGCAGCCAAACTCCTGCAACATCTCGCCGGAGACCTCACCGGTGAAGGCGCCGGCTGCGGCGCTGTCGCAGATATTCTGGGAACCGATGAGAACCGTGGTGTCCTGCAGCGCTCCCTGCACGTCAGCGAGGTAGACGAAGGGCGGACAGACCACCACCTCGACCTGCTGCAAGCTCGCTGCGCCTGCCTTCATCTCCCCAAGTAGCTGAGCAATGCTCGCCTTGGTTCCATTCATCTTCCAGTTGCCGGCCACCAGCGGTCGACGCATCATCCACCCCCAACGTATCTTGACGTTTACTTTTTGGTTTTTGGAGCAGCGCGCAAGCTTACCGTCGCCCTGCCGACAAATCAACCAAGGCCACTCAGGCCTGGGCCGCTTTGGGCAGCACCGCGGCCTCGACACTGGCGGCCAGGGCCTTGGCCAGGACCTCTACCTGGGTCCGCTCACGCCCCTCCACCATCACCCGCACCACAGGTTCGGTGCCAGAGGGGCGCAGTAGCACCCGACCCCCAGCCCCCAACTCTGCCTCCACCTCACGCACCGTCTGCTGCACACCACTGGCGCCAGCGAGATCGAACGGCCCGGCCAGGCGCACGTTGATCATGACCTGGGGGTACTTCTCCATCCCCCCCTTCAGCTCGTGCAGCGAGCGCCCAGCACGCACCATCGCCACCAGAACCTGAAGCGCGGAGATGATGCCATCACCGGTGGTGGTGCGATCCAAGCAGATAATATGACCAGAGGACTCTCCCCCAAGGGACCAGCCTAGACGCCGCAACCGCTCGATCACATGGCGATCGCCCACCGCGGCGCGCTCAAACTGGATCCCCATCTCAGCCAGGGCCTGCTCCAGTCCGAGATTACTCATGGTGGTACCCACCACCCCGGCCAGCTGCCGCTCCCGGTGGCGCTCCCGGGCGATGATGTAGAGCAACTCATCACCATCCACCACCTCACCGCGGTGGTCGATCATGATCAGGCGATCCCCATCCCCATCCAAGCCGACACCGACATCGGCGCCATGTTTCAGCACCTCTTGGCGCAACTGCTCAGGGGCGGTGGAGCCGCAGCGCTCATTGATATTGAGGCCGTTGGGATCGACCCCGATCTTGATCACCTCCGCCCCCAGTTCCCGGAAGACGTTGGGGGCGACGTGGTAGGTCGCACCATTGGCGCAGTCCACCACCAATTTGAGGCCACGCAGCGCCAACCCGGGGGGAAAGGTGCTTTTGCAAAACTCGATATAGCGTCCACCGGCATCCACCACCCGCTGCGCCTTACCCAGACGGGCAGAGTCAACCATCACCATTTTGCGCTCCAACTCCGCCTCAATGGCCTGTTCGAGCTGGTCAGGTAGTTTGGTCCCTTCGTTGGAGAAAAATTTGATGCCGTTGTCGTGAAACGGGTTATGGGAGGCGGAAATGACAATACCGGCGTTGGCCCGCAGGGTGCGGGTGAGATAGGCGATGGCGGGGGTCGGCATCGGTCCCAAGAGCAGGATATCCAGCCCTGCGGCCGAGAGCCCTGCCTCTAAGGCCGACTCGAACATGTAACCGGAGATACGGGTATCTTTACCGATCAGGACCTTGCCACGCCCACCACCGCCCAAGACCCGCCCGGCGGCCCAACCCAGCTTTAAGACGAAATCGGGTGTGATGGGATACTCCCCAACCTTACCGCGGATCCCATCAGTACCAAAATAGTTGCACCCCATATTCTCTCCTTATGCCGCCCCATACCTGTGGGGCGATCGAGTTAGCTGGGTGGCGCCGGCTCAGGCGCCACGCACGGCGGTGACCACCTTTAAGGCATCGACTGTCGCCGCGACATCATGCACCCGGAGCACGGCTGCCCCTTGACTGGCCGCCAACACCGCTGCGGCCAGACTGCCGTAGAGCCGTTCGTGGACCGAACGCCCCAGCAGTGCCCCAAACATCGATTTACGGGAGACCCCCACCAGCAGAGGGGCCCCCAAGTGACTCAGCTCCGCCAGATGGGCGAGCAGACGCAGGTTGTGCTCCAGCTGTTTACCAAAACCAAAACCCGGATCGAGCAGGATCTTCTCGGCAGCGATGCCGGCCGCAAGGGCAGCCGCCCGCCGATCTTGCAGGAAGGTCGCCACCTCCGCGATAACGTCAGTATAGGAGGGGGCACTCTGCATACTCCGCGGCTCCCCCTGCATATGCATCAGACAGACCGTTAGCCCACTGGCGGCGGCGGCGGCCATGGCCCCGGGCTGCCGTAGGGCATAGACATCGTTGATGAGCCCCGCCCCAGCCGCGGCGGCAGCGGCCATCACCTCTGGCTTGCTGGTATCGACCGACACCACCACCGGTAGCTCCCTGGCTACCGCCTCAACCACAGGGATGACCCGCTCCAACTCCTCTGTCACAGAGACGGCATCGGCCCCAGGACGGGTGGACTCACCACCAATATCGATAAGGGTCGCCCCCTCGGCCACCATCTCCCGCGCCCGGGCCAGCGCCCGCTCCAACCGCTGATAGCTACCGCCATCGGAGAAGGAGTCGGGGGTGACGTTGAGGATCCCCATCACCTGGGGTTGGGAGAGATCTAACGGACGACCGGCACAATCGAGGATCACTGATAAGGGACCATAAGATTTCAATGAATGGGGAGGGGAGTATTACAAGTTCGGATGGTGCAGACAATCACAGTGGCCCCACCGCCAGCTGCCATTCAGACAGTGACCTCGACGCCCAGAAAGTTGATGTCAATACAAGGGGTTGGAACAGGCAGAAAGACGTTTAAGGGGGGGCTTGGGTGGTGGAAGAGGGGAGATTTGGCGCCTCACCGTGATGGAGAGGTGATCCACACCCCGTGGGGTGAAAGGGCTGCGGCCCTCTTATGCGGGGGTCGCCGCCCATCTCCGGTCCCCCAGCCCCACCCAGACGGGCGGAGCCGGGGGACTAGCAGCCTAACAACGATGGCACTCAGGGCATCAAGTAGAGCGGCGTGAGGTGCCGGCCACTCAATGCTGCCCTGCCGGCCCACCAATGGGCTTTTCGCTCGGGCTCTCACGGCCCGGACTGGACTCACCCGGACCCGGCTCGTTCCACTCCGCCGGCGGCTGCGGGGGACGTCCCGCCATGATGTCGGCGATCTGCTGGGAGTCGATGGTCTCGTACTTGATCAGCGCCTCTGCCATCGTATGGAGTTTATCCATATGCTCGGTCAGGATGCCCTTGGCGCGACCGTAGTTACGATCAATGACGGCCCGAATCTCCTCATCGATGATGTGGAAGGTCTCATCCGAGACGTTCTTATGCTGGGTCACTGAGTGGCCCAAGAACACCTCACCCTGATCTTCCATATAGGTGAGCGGCCCCAGCTTCTCCGACAGCCCCCATTTGGTCACCATGTTGCGCGCCAGCTCCGTTGCCCGCTTGATGTCGTTAGAGGCACCAGTGGTCACCTGCTCAAAGCCGAAGATCACCTCCTCCGCGATACGGCCACCGAACAGGCTGGAGATGCTGCTCTCCAAACGCTGCTTGCTATAGCTATAGCGGTCCTCCTCCGGCAGGAAGAGGGTGAGCCCCAGCGCCCGTCCCCGGGGGATGATGGTCACCTTATGCACCGGGTCGTGATCCGGGACCATGAGCCCAACGATGGCGTGCCCCGCCTCATGGTAGGCGGTTAGGCGCTTCTCGTTTTCGCTCATCACCATGGACTTACGCTCGGCGCCCATCATGATCTTGTCCTTGGCCCGCTCGAAGTCCTCCATGGTCACCACCCGCTTATTGGCGCGGGCGGCGAATAGCGCGGCCTCATTGACCAGATTGGCCAGATCCGCGCCGGAGAAGCCCGGCGTACCACGGGCGATGATGGAGGGTTTGACATCATCGCTCAGCGGGACCTTGCGCATATGGACGGTGAGGATATGCTCGCGCCCCCGCAGGTCAGGCAACGGCACCACCACCTGGCGGTCAAAACGCCCAGGCCGCAGCAGGGCCGGGTCGAGCACGTCAGGCCGGTTGGTGGCGGCGATGACGATCACCCCCTCGTTGCCCTCAAAGCCGTCCATCTCCACCAGCAGCTGGTTGAGGGTCTGCTCCCGCTCGTCGTGGCCCCCCCCCAGGCCGGCGCCACGATGCCGCCCCACGGCGTCGATCTCATCGATGAAGATGATGCAGGGGGCGTGCTTCTTGGCCTGGTCAAACATATCGCGGACACGGGAGGCGCCGACACCGACAAACATCTCGACGAAATCGGAGCCGGAGATGGTGAAGAAGGGCACCTTCGCCTCACCCGCAATTGCCTTGGCTAACAAGGTCTTACCGGTACCAGGCGGCCCCACCATCAGCACACCGCGGGGGATCTTGCCGCCCAGCTTCTGGAACTTGCCGGGGTCGCGCAGGAAGTCCACCAGCTCCTTGACCTCCTCCTTCGCCTCGTCCACACCAGCGACATCGGCAAAGGTGATCTTCACCTGGTCCTCGCCCAACATACGCGCCCGGCTCTTGCCGAACGACATGGCACCGCGGCCACCGCCGCCGCCCTGCATCTGGCGCATGAAGAAGATCCAGACACCGATGAGCAGCAGCATGGGGAACCAGGAGATGAAGATCTGCGTCAGCAGACCCTGCTCTTCCGGGGGACGGGCAGCCACCTGCACGTTGTTGTCGAGCAGGTCACCCATCAGGCCCCGATCTTCCGGTGGCGCATAGGTCGAGAACTTATCTTCGCTCTGGAGATAACCCTCGATCTGTTGCCCCTCAATGACAACCCGTTTGACCCGCCCCTGACGCACATCGCTGATAAATTGCGAGTACTCAATCTGGTGCGCAGCAGGCTGACGGGGCCCGAAATTGTTGAACACCGACATCAAGATGATGGCGATGACAACCCAGAGAATGATGTTCTTCGCAATCTCGTTCAAAGGTTTGCTCCGCTATCGAGCCGGACCGGAACTCGGACCGGGGTATCGGGTGGTATACATCACCCGCTCAAGAGAGATGATAGTTCCTACCTAATAGATAAATCTCGGCCGACCGTGCCCGCGACGCCTTGGGTTTGCGCACAGTGACCTTCTCAAAGCAGTTTCGGAACTCCCGCATCAGATCGTCCGAACCCGCCCCCTGAAACACCTTCACCAGGAGATCTCCCCCCGGGCGGAGCGTTCGTTTGGCAAAGTCGAGCGCCAATTCAGCCAAGTAGATGGCCCGCGGCTGATCAACACTCTTCATGCCCGAGATATTGGGAGCCATGTCGGACAATACAAGGTCTACCGCCCGCCCCTCAAGCATTGCGAGCAGCTCATCGAGTACCGATTGCTCGGTAAAATCGCCAGTCAGCACCTCAACACCGGGTAACGGATCCATCGGGAGAATGTCCAAAGCGACCACCCTCCCCCGCTCTCCCACCTGGTCAGCGGCGATCTGCGACCAGCCGCCCGGCGCCGCACCGAGATCGACCACCGTGGCGGCAGGCCGCAGCAGGTGGTCCTTTTCATCGATCTCCAGCAGCTTGAAGACCGCCCGGGAGCGATATCCGAGCTGCTGGGCGCGCTTGACGAATTCGTCGTCAAAGTGCTCTTTCAGCCAGCGCCCGCTACTCTTGCTACGCGCCATGGATCGCCGCTCCTCGGGTAGATCGGGTGGGGATAGATACCCGTTGCAGGCTCAAGCGCCCTCCCTCGGGCGCTCGCCCTGGCGGAAAGGGAGTAGCAGATGGTGGATGCGCAGCGCCAACCAGCTCCCGGTCAGTAGACCGTAGCTGCCCAGCACCAACAGCTGCCCCTCCAAGGTGGGATAGAGCCATTCGGCCAACCACCAAACCAGAGGGACCATAATGATGCAAGCCCCTAGCTCCAGACGGATGCGCCGTAATGCGGCTGGGACAGATGGGCGCTGGCGCGCTAAACTGTCCGGCTTTTCCTCGCGAGTCGACAATGTTCGGAGATCCGATGACCATCACGGAGAAACAGAAGCGCTTTCTTCGCCAACACGCCCACAGCCTGCGCCCGGTGGTGATTATCGGCAATGCCGGCCTCACCGAAGCGGTGCTAAAGGAGATCGCAGTGGCGTTGGAAGCCCATGAACTTATCAAGGTCCGGGTCAATGCGGAAGACCGTGACGCCCGCAAGCAGATGATTACCGAACTGGTTACTCAGAGCGGAGCGGCCTTGGTGCAGACCATCGGCCACATTGCAGTCATCTACCGGCCGGCGGAGAAGCCCCGCCTCCAGCTCCCTTGATCCCGACTGCCACCAGGACGGCGCCCCCCAGACTCAACAACAGATAGAGGCTCGACGAGACCCCATGGAGGGCAGCGAAGCGGGTGGCCGCCTCGCTGCCGGGGGGGAGCCCCGTCAGTTTGAGTGCCGCCATCTGCGGCTGGAGGGCAAACTCGCCCACCGCGACAATCCCCAGCATGGCCCCCAGTAGCCACACCCGCCAGGACCGCCACCCATCACGCCAGAGGGCGCAGGCCAGCAGAAACAGGCCACAACCCAGCCCCAGCCAACTGACGGTCGTAAACAGGGTACCCGCCAGCCGGCCCGCCTCCATCCGCTCCAACGAGCCAAAGAGTACCGGGACCGCCAGGTAGCCGGTGGCCCACAGGGCGCCCACCCAAGCGGTGAGGAGTAGGCGCTCAAGTACCGTCAGGAGGCGGAGGCCAAAGGGGGAGATCTCGGGGGTCACGCGCGGCTATCTCAAACGGGGGTGGAGATGGCGTAGTGTACTTCGAGAATCTCGTACTCCCGCACCCCACCAGGGGTACGCACCTCCACCACATCCTCCTCCTGCTTACCGATCAGGGCGCGGGCGACGGGGGAGTTGACCGAGATCTTGGCCTGTTTGATATCGGCCTCATCGTCACCGACGATCTGATAGGTCACCTCCTCATCCGTCTCGGTCTCGATGAGCTTAACGGTGGCACCAAATACCACCTTGCCCCCCGCATTGAGGGTAGCGGGATCGATCACCTGGGCATTGGAGAGCTTGCCCTCCAGCTCGGCGATGCGCCCTTCGATGAAACCCTGCTGCTCCCGAGCGGCGTGATATTCGGCGTTCTCTTTGAGATCACCGTGCTCTCGCGCTTCGGCAATCGCCTGAATCACCTTGGGCCGTGCAACACTCTTCAGCTGCTGAAGCTCCTCACGCAGCAACGCAGCACCGTGTGCGGTCATGGGGGTTTTGGTCATTTCGACAACTCCCTATGCAAATCTTGCAAACGATTTACCTCAGTAGATTGTGGCAGCTTCATGGCCCGCAAGGTCGCTGCTGCCCCCGCCAGCGTGGTGGTATAGGTCACCTTGTGCTGGAGCGCGGTACGCCGGATGGTGAACGAGTCGGCGATCGCCTGCTTGTCTTCGGTGGTGTTAACAATAAAGGCGATCTCGTCGTTTTTGATCATATCGACGATGTGAGGACGGTCCTCTGTCACCTTATTGACGACGGTGCAGGGGATCCCCGCCTCGGCGATCACCCGCTGGGTACCGCGGGTAGCCAGCACCTCGAAACCCAGCTCATGGAGATCGCGTGCGACCGGGATCACCCCCGCCTTATCCACATCCTTGACGCTGACCAGCGCTCGCCCACCGCGGGGGAGCACAACACCAGCGCCAATCTGTGACTTGTAGTAGGCCTCGGCAAAGCTGCGCCCCGCCCCCATCACCTCGCCGGTGGATTTCATCTCAGGCCCCAGCAGCGGATCCACCCCAGGGAACTTGATGAATGGGAAGACCGCCTCCTTCACCGAGAAGTAGCCCGGCACGATCTCTTCCGTGGCCTTCTGCTCCGTCAAACGCTGACCCACCATGCAGCGGGCGGCGATCTTGGCCAGGGGCCGGCCGGTCACCTTGGAGACAAACGGCACGGTGCGCGAAGCACGCGGATTCACCTCCAGTACATAGACGGTGGTGCCCTTGATGGCAAACTGGGTGTTCATCAACCCCTTCACCTTCAGCTCCTGGGCCATCAGCCGTACCTGGCGGCGCAGCTCATCCTGGATGGTCGGGTCCAGGCCAAAGGGCGGCAGGGAGCAAGCGGAGTCACCGGAGTGGACGCCGGCCTGCTCAATGTGCTCCATGATGCCGCCGATGAGCACCTGCTCACCGTCGCAGATCGCATCCACATCCACCTCGCTGGCATCATCCAGGAAGCGGTCGAGCAGCACCGGGGAGTCGTTAGAGACCTTGACCGCATCGCGCATGTAGGCGCGCAGATCACTCTCGTTGTAGACGATCTCCATCGCCCGTCCCCCTAGCACGTAGGAGGGGCGCACCACCAGCGGATAGCCGATCTCCTCCGCCAGCCGTACCGCATCCTCGGTGGTGCGAGCCGTGCGATTGGGCGGCTGGAGCAGGCCGAGCTTATCGATCATCTTCTGGAACCGCTCGCGGTCCTCGGCCAGGTCGATGGAGTCGGGGGTGGTACCGATGATGGGTGCCCCCGCCAGCTCCAGATCCCGCGCCAGTTTGAGCGGTGTCTGGCCGCCATACTGGACGATGACCCCCTTGGGCTGCTCCTTGTCGATAATCTCCAGCACATCCTCCAGGGTGAGCGGCTCGAAGTAGAGCCGGTCGGAGGTGTCGTAGTCGGTGGAGACGGTCTCCGGGTTGCAGTTGACCATGATGGTCTCGTAGCCATCTTCGCGCATGGCGAGGGCGGCGTGGACGCAGCAGTAGTCAAACTCGATCCCTTGACCGATACGGTTAGGACCCCCACCCAGCACCATGATCTTGTCGCGGTTGCTGGGGTTGGCCTCGCACTCCTCCTCGTAGGATGAGTACATGTAAGCGGTGGAGGTGGAGAACTCGGCGGCGCAGGTATCCACCCGCTTATAGACCGGCCGCACCCCTAACTCATGGCGCAGCTTGCGCACCTCCCCCTCGCGTACCCCCACCAGATGGGCGAGGCGGCGATCAGAGAAGCCCTTGCGCTTCAAACCGTAGAGGTGCCCCTTGTCGAACCCGGAGAAGCCGCGCACCCGCACCTCCGCCTCGATCTGCACCAGCTCTTCGATCTGGCAGAGGAACCAGGGATCGATACGGGTGAGCTGATGCACCTCCTCTAGGCTAAGTCCCATGCGGAAGGCATCGGCCACATACCAAAGCCGCTCGGCACTGGGGGTACGCAGCTCCTGCCGCAGCCGATCCATCGCCCCTTCAGCGCTGGGATCGAGCACCTCATCGAGTCCATCCTTACCGGTCTCCAGGCCCCGCAACGCCTTCTGCAATGACTCCTGTAGGGTGCGCCCGATGGCCATCACCTCGCCCACCGACTTCATCTGGGTGGTGAGGCGGGCGTCGGCCTTCGGGAACTTCTCGAAGGTGAAGCGCGGGACCTTGGTCACCACGTAGTCGATGGAGGGCTCAAAGGAGGCGGGCGTAGCGCCGCCGGTGATCTCGTTTTGCAGCTCGTCCAGGGTGTACCCCACCGCCAACTTGGCGGCCACCTTGGCGATGGGGAAGCCAGTGGCCTTGGAGGCGAGGGCGGAGGAGCGCGAGACACGCGGATTCATCTCGATGATGATCATCCGCCCGTTCTCGGGGTTGATGGCAAACTGGACGTTGGAACCGCCGGTATCGACCCCGATCTCCCGCAGTACCGCGATCGATGCGTCACGCATGATCTGGTACTCCTTGTCGGTGAGGGTCTGGGCCGGGGCGACGGTGATGGAGTCCCCCGTGTGGACCCCCATGGGATCGAGATTCTCGATGGAGCAGATGATGATGCAGTTGTCCTTACGGTCCCGCACCACCTCCATCTCATACTCCTTCCAGCCGAGTGCCGACTCCTCGATGAGCAGCTCACGGGTGGGGGAGAGATCGAGGCCACGCTCGCAGATCTCGATGAACTCTTCCCGGTTATAGGCGATCCCGCCCCCCGACCCGCCCAGGGTGAAGCTGGGACGAATGATGGTGGGGAAACCGATCTGCGCCTGTACCTGGAGCGCCTCCTCCAGGCTATGGGCGATGGCCGAGCGGGGCATATTGAGGCCGATCTTGGCCATCGCCTGGCGGAAGCGATCGCGATCTTCGGCCTTATCGATGGCGTCTCGGCTGGCGCCGATCAGCTCAACCCCGAACTGCTCCAGCACCCCATGGCGGGCGAGGTCGAGGGCGCAGTTGAGGGCGGTCTGCCCACCCATGGTGGGCAGCAGCGCATTGGGGCGCTCGCGCTCGATGATCTTGGCCACGGTCTGCCAGGTGATGGGCTCGATGTAGGTGGCATCGGCCGTCTCCGGATCGGTCATGATGGTGGCCGGATTGGAGTTGACCAGGATGACCCGATAGCCCTCCTCCTTCAGCGCCTTGCAGGCCTGGGCGCCGGAGTAGTCGAACTCGCACGCCTGACCGATCACAATGGGGCCGGCGCCAATGATGAGGATGCTCTGGATGTCGGTACGCTTCGGCATAGGAGAGGGGATCCGCTAGATGTTCCGCGATTGGCCATACACCGCCGGGGTACCGGATGGTACACCCCCGGCGATCCCGACAGCGCTCATCGGCCGGCCTTGTATTCCTGCATCAGTTCGACGAAGTGGTCGAACAGGGGGCCCACGTCATGGGGACCGGGGCTCGCCTCGGGGTGACCCTGGAAGCTGAACGCCGGCTTGTCGGTGAGGTGGATGCCCTGTAGCGAGCCGTCGAACAGCGAGCGATGGGTCGCCTGGACGTTGGCCGGCAGGGTGCTCTCATCCACGGCAAAGCCGTGGTTCTGGCTGGTGATCATCACCTGCCCAGTAGCCAGGTCCTGCACCGGATGGTTGGCACCATGGTGACCAAACTTCATCTTAACGGTGCGCGCCCCGCTCGCCAGCCCCAATAGTTGGTGGCCAAGGCAGATGCCGAACAGTGGGAGCCCATGCGCCAGCACCGCCTGGATGGCCTCGATGGCGTAGGTGCAGGGCTCCGGGTCACCCGGTCCGTTGGAGCAGAAGAGCCCATCGGGCTTCAGCTCAAACACCCGCTCCACCGGGGTCTGGGCCGGCAACACCGTCACGCGGCAGCCGCGATCCACCAGCATCCGCAGGATATTGCGCTTGATGCCGTAGTCGTAGGCCACCACATGGAAGGGCAGCTTCTCCTCCACCGGGCTTGGTGCCTCCGGCAATCCACCCTCTAGGCTCCAGCTCCCCTGCGCCCAGAAGTAGGGCTCCGCAGTCGTGTAGACCTTCGCCAGGTCCATCCCCTTCAGACCCGGGAAGGCACGTGCCTGGGCCAAGGCGTGCTCGGGATCGATGTTGTCGCCGGCAACGATACAGCCGTTCTGCGCCCCCTTCTCCCGCAGGATACGGGTGAGCTTGCGGGTATCGATGCCGTGGATCCCCACCACCCCGTGCTGACGGAGATAGTCATCCAGCGACATTCGACTGCGCCAGTTGGAGGCGAGGCGGGGGAGGTCACGGATCACCAGACCCGCGGCCTTGATGCCGTCCGCCTCCTCATCCTCTTCCGTAACGCCGGTGTTCCCCACATGGGGATAGGTGAGGGTGACGATCTGACGGCCATAGGAGGGATCGGTGAGGATCTCCTGATAACCGGTCATTGAGGTGTTAAACACCACCTCGCCAACGGTCTCTCCCTCACTGCCGATCGATTCTCCCCAGAAGAGCGTCCCGTCTTCTAAGGCGAGCAGGGCCGGTTGCCGCAAGATGGACCTCCGATGAGTAGACATGCGAAACGGGAGAGGGCCTTTGAGCCCCTCCCGCTCCAGTGGATTCCAGCTGGTTCGACAGCGCGTGAATGCGGTGCTTCAAGTGGGCGGCGATTTTACTTTAATGCTCCCCACCATGTCTATTGGGCCGTTTTGGTGCATCGTATCTAAGCCACTGATTCTGATGCACAAGGGAAAATCCCTCAGCCGGCGCAGCCAAACCACTGCTGGGCGGCGCCCCCAGGACCGGGCGATTTCGGCCCCCTGGGGTGGTTTTAGGCGGGCGGGCGCTGGGCTCACTCGCTGTCGGCGTGCCGCATGACAAAGCGCAGTAGCTCCAGGCCCCCCTCCAAGATCACCTTGAGGATGGAGCTGACTACCCACAGCATCCATACCCCCAGTACGCCGAACAGGAACAGCTTCAGGGGCGGGGATAGCTGTAGCTCAAAGGGCAGCTCCCCGGCGTGGCCAGAGAGGGTGGCGCTACTATCCTGCAACAGCTCGGCCAGCAGCTCGACAATGCCCAGCGCTTTGGGATTGTTGACCAGATCCACCACGGTCAGGCCCAACCAGCCGAGGGCGGTGGCGCCCAGCAGCACCAAGACACCACCCAAGAGCGCCACCAGCGAGATGAGCAACCACAGCCCCAACGGACGCTGGGCAGTCGTAGCGGCCACCACAGAACGCTCCATCACCGCCTCCTTGGGCTACTTGAGCCCGAGCACGTCCTGCATATCAAACAGCCCCTGCTCCCGCTCCATCAGCCAGCGTGCCGCCCGCACCGCACCTTTGGCAAAGGTGAGGCGGCTGCTGGCCTTATGGGTGATCTCCACCCGCTCGCCGATGCCGGCAAACATCACGGTGTGCTCGCCCACGATATCGCCGGCGCGGATGGTCTCGAAGCCGATGGTCTTGCGATCCCGTTCACCGGTGTGCCCCTCTCGGCCATAGACCGCGCACTCCTTGAGATCGCGGCCTAAGGCGGCGGCCACCACCTCCCCCATACGCAGGGCGGTCCCGGAGGGGGCATCCACCTTGTGACGGTGGTGGGCCTCGATGATCTCGATATCGACCTCTTCCGCCAGCACCCGCGCCGCGAGATCCAGCAACTTCAGACAGAGATTGACCCCGACGCTCATGTTGGGGGCAAACACCACGCCTATCGCCCCACTGGCTGCCTGGATCGCCTCTTTTTGCGCCTCATCGAGGCCAGTGGTGCCGATCACGATGCGTTTGCCGAGACGGGTACAGAGCGCCACATTGGCCACGGTCGCCTCGGGTCGGGTGAAGTCGATGAGCACATCAAAGCGCTCCGCCACCGCCTCAAGGTCATCACTCACCAGCACCCCCAGGGTGCCGACACCGGCCAACTCACCGGCATCGGTGCCGATGAGAGAGCTGCCAGAGCGCTCAATGGCGGCCCCGAGCCAGCTCCCCTCGCTCTGCCCCACGGCCTCGATAATGGCCCGCCCCATACGACCACCGGCCCCGGCTACTGCGATGCGCGTCATGCTTCAACCCCCAAAGTTGTTCAATGGTACGCCCCGCCCCTCGCCAAACGAGGGTCACGGGGAGGCGCTTACCAGCTGATGTAGGCGTAGCCCTGCTCTTGCAGCTCCATAATGTCGGCGGCGCCGGCATCCACCACCTTGGCGAAGGGGAGCAGGTCGTCAGCGGTCCACTTGAGGCTGAGGAGGGTGTTGTTACAGGCGTGGAAGGCAACCCCGTACTGCGCCAGGCTCGCCACCCGCTGCCGGATCTCCTCCGGCACCGGCCGACCGGGATTCTTGGCCAGGATGTGGATCCCAGGCCCAAAGGCGCTCACCACCAACTTGATGTTGTCACCGTATTTACGCAGCAGGGCGCCCACCGAAAACAGGACATGTTCCATGTAGTCGGGATCGGCCTGGTTGAACTGGTAGACCAGCTTATGGGCCGGTTCATCCCCTGGGAACACCAGCTCATCCCCCCCGGCCTCCTCCGCCCGGGCGGTGCCTACTGCCGCCAAACCGGTGCCGGTGACCAGCGCTGCCCCCATCAAGCGACGACGCACCGCGTCTACGCCATGGGAGAGTGAGAGCTTTGGAACGCGCAGCTTCATGAGATCCTCCTTGGTTTATTGGTAGACGCTTGGGCGGTGGCAGGGGCCCAGGGAGAGGGGTGGCCACACGCTGCGAGGCAACCCGCCCCGCCACCTCGTGGGCGGCGGTCCCTCGATTTAGGTTAAGACCAGCGGGGAGAGGAGAACGAGCCCTCTTACGAGGGCTCGGGCTTTAGAACTTCATATCTTCAAAAAATTTCTTCACGCCGTCGAGCCATGAGCTGTGTTGCGGGGTGTGTTTGTCCCCCTCCATGCTCTTCTCGAACTCTTGCAGCAGCTCCCTCTGCCGCTCGCTCAGGTTGACCGGCGTCTCCACCGCCACGCGGCAGATGAGATCACCCACCACACCGCCGCGGACCGACTTCACCCCCTTACCGCGCAGCCGGAACTGCTTACCGGTTTGAGTCTCGGCGGGGATCTTGAGCTTCACCCGGCCATCCAGCGTGGGGACATCCAGTTCGCCCCCCAGGGCAGCGGTCACCATGGAGATAGGCACCTCGCAGAAGAGGTGGCTATCTTCCCGCTTGAAGATGGGATGGGGTTTGATGTTGATCTGGACGTAGAGATCACCCGGCGGTCCGCCGTGCTCACCCGCCTCACCCTCACCGGCCAAGCGGATGCGATCACCACTATCCACCCCTGCCGGCACCTTGACTGACAGGGTCTTTTGATCCCGTAACCGCCCCTGACCCTGACAGTGGGGGCAGGGATCGGCAATGATCTTGCCAGTGCCCCGACAGCGCGGGCAGGTCTGTTGCAGGGAGAAGAAGCCCTGCTGCATCCGGACCGATCCATGGCCGTTACAGGTGGGACAGGTGGTGGGGGTCGTGCCGCGTCGGGCACCGCTACCGTCACACTCCTCGCACTCCACCAGGGTGGGGACGCGGATCTTGACGGTGGTACCGGCCACCGCCTCCTCCAGTGTGAGGTCAAGGTTGTAGCGCAGATCGGCCCCGCGATAGGCGCGCTGACCACCGCCGCCGGCACGTCCGCCGCCGCCGAAGATGTCGCCGAACACGTCGCCGAAGATGTCGCTGAAGCTGGCCCCACCAGCGCCGAAACCGGCGCCCCCTGCGGAGGGGTCAACACCGGCGTGGCCGAACTGGTCGTAAGCGGCCCGCTTCTGCGGGTCGCCCAGGATATCGTAGGCCTCTTTCGCCTCTTTAAATTGCTCCTCGGCCGCCTTGTCATCAGGATTGCGGTCGGGATGGTATTTCATCGCCAACCGCTTGAATGCCTTCTTGATCTCGGCCTCGGTGGCATTGCGGGCGACGCCCAGAACTTCGTAGTAATCTCGTTTGGCCATATGCGGAGGGATGTCTAGCGCTGTTGCCCATCACGGGCGGCAAAGCGCCCTAGGATACCCCATCGATGCCACATGCGGCGGTTTCCTTTGCCGCTGGCATCGCCCTTCCTGGTTGGGGGCGGTCGCCCCCAACCCAACCACCCGCCCCACGCTGGGGGCGGGGAGACGACCCTTACCGCTTGTCGTCCTTCACCTCTTCAAACTCGGCGTCCACCACATCGTCGCGTCCGCCACCGGCTGACTCAGCCCCTGCGGCACCGGCGCCGGCGGAAGGACCGCCCTCGGCGGCGCCCTCCTGCTGGCCCTGGGCGTAGAGCCGCTCAGCCATCTTGGCGGAGGCCTCGGTCAGGGCGTTGGTCTTCTGCTCGATGGCCTCCTTGTCGTCACCCTTGAGTACCGCCTCCAGGTCGCTCAGGGCCGCCTCGATGCGGGACTTCTCATCCGCCTCCAGCTTGTCGCCCAGCTCGCTCATGGACTTCTTCACCGAGTGCACCATGCTGTCGGCGTGGTTACGGACGGTCACCAGCTCATGGAACTTTTTATCGTCCGCCGCGTGGGCCTCGGCATCCCGGACCATCTTGTCGATCTCCGACTCGGAGAGACCGGAAGAGGCCTTAATGACGATCTTCTGCTCCTTCTTGGTGGCCTTATCCAGGGCCGAGACGTGGAGGATGCCGTTGGCGTCGATGTCGAAGGTGACCTCGATCTGCGGCACGCCACGCGGCGCCGGCGGGATATCGGAGAGGTCAAAACGCCCCAGCGATTTGTTGTCTGCCGCCCGCTCACGCTCCCCCTGGAGCACATGCACGGTCACTGCCGTCTGCTGGTCGTCGGCGGTGGAGAAGACCTGCGACGCCTTGGTCGGGATGGTGGTGTTGCGATCAATGAGCTTGGTCATGATGCCACCCAAGGTCTCGATGCCGAGGGAGAGCGGGGTGACATCGAGCAGCAGCACATCCTTCACCTGACCACCCAGCACACCGCCCTGGATGGAGGCGCCGACGGCCACCGCCTCGTCAGGATTGACATCCTTACGCGGCTCTTTGCCAAAGAAGTTCTTGACCGCCTCCTGGACCTTGGGCATCCGGGTCTGACCGCCCACCAGGATCACCTCCTCGACATCCCCCACCTTGAGACCGGCATCCCGCAGGGCCAGTTTGCAGGGTTCGATGGTGCGCTCCACCAGGTCCTCCACCAGCGACTCCAACTTGGCCCGGGTCACCTTGATGTTGAGGTGCTTGGGGCCGGTCTGGTCGGCGGTGACGTAGGGCAGATTGACCTCGGTCTGCTGGCTAGAGGAGAGTTCGATCTTGGCCTTCTCCGCCCCCTCTTTTAGGCGCTGCATGGCGAGCGGGTCGCCGCGGAGGTCGATGCCGGAGTCCTTCTTGAACTCATCGGCCAGATAGTCGATGAGCCGCTTGTCGAAATCCTCACCCCCGAGGAAGGTGTCGCCGTTGGTGGAGAGCACCTCAAACTGGTGCTCGCCCTCAATCTCGGCGATCTCGATGATGGAGATATCGAAGGTACCGCCACCGAGGTCATAGACCGCGATCTTGCGATCCCCATGCTGCTTGTCCATGCCGTAAGCAAGGGCCGCGGCGGTGGGCTCGTTGATGATGCGCTTGACCTCAAGCCCGGCAATACGGCCGGCATCCTTGGTGGCCTGGCGCTGCGAATCATTGAAGTAGGCCGGGACGGTGATCACCGCCTCGGTGATGGTCTCACCGAGGAAGTCCTCGGCGGTCTTCTTCATCTTCTGCAACACCTTGGCGGAGATCTCCGGCGGCGCCATCTTTTTGCCGCGGGCATCCACCCAGGCGTCACCGTTGTCCGCCTTGATGATCTGGTAGGGGACCAGATCGATATCTTTCTGGACCTCTTTGTCCTGGAAACGCCGGCCGATGAGGCGCTTGACGGCGTAGAAGGTGTTCTGCGGGTTGGTCACCGCCTGGCGCTTGGCCGACTGCCCAACCAGGACCTCCCCATCACTTGCGAAGGCCACCACCGACGGGGTGGTGCGGTCGCCTTCACTGTTCTCGATGACGCGGGGTTTGCCCCCCGCCTCCATGATGGCGACGCAGGAGTTGGTGGTGCCGAGGTCGATGCCGATAATCTTGCCCATGGTTACTCTCCGTTCCGATGCTGGTGCCGCTGGGGCGATTTGCAGGTGTTAATTGGGGTCTTTATCCACCGATTCAAGCGAGCCTTACGCCTGGGTATCGATACCGGCGCCCGGCTCTGCCGGGGCCCCCTTGGAGACCACCACCAGCGCCGGACGCACCAGCCGCTGATTCAAGGTGTAGCCCTTCTGGAGGACCGCCATGACGTGGTTGGCGGGGTGTTCCGCAGAGTTCTGCATCGTCATGGCCTGATGCAGCTCTGGGTTGAATGGCTGGCCGAGGGGGGCAACCTCCTCCACCCCAAATTTGGCGATGGCCGCCCCCAACATCTTCAGGGTGAGCTCCATCCCCTCCTTCATCTTGGCCAGCGCCTCCTCGCCCCCACCGGCGGCCAGCCCCATCTCCAGGCTATCCTTCACCGGCAACAGCTCATTGACGAAGCGCTCCAGGGCAAACTTGTGGGCCCCCTCCACATCCCGCTCCGCCCGCCGGCGGGTATTCTCCAGCTCGGCGTTGAGGCGCAGCACCTGATTCCAGTGCTCATCCGCCTTGTTGCGGGCATCTTCCAGCAGTAGGGTCAACTCCTCTGAGGTGGGGTTCGCTGCCTCCGCCTCGGCCGCCACTGCCTCTTCTTCTGTCTCCGGAGTCTTGTTCTCTTCGCTCATTCCGTTCCCCAAGCGTGCTCAAATCATTACCAATGGATTCAATCGGATGCCGCCCTGAAGGGACGGCGCGAATCAGCCTGCGATATGGGGGTCAATGGGCCTGATTCAAGGCCGCACTGAGAAGGCGGGCGGTCACATCAACGATGGGGATCACCCGGTCGTAGGCCATGCGGGTCGGGCCGATGACCCCGAGCACCCCCACCACCTGATCGCCCTGCTTGTAGGGGGAGGTGACCACGCTACAGGCGTCCAACACCTGATAACCCGACTCCTCACCGATGAAGATCTGCAAACCTTGGGCACCCAACGATTGGTCCAGGAGGTGGAGGATGTCCCGTTTGCGGTTGAAGGCGTCAAACAGCCCCCGCAGGCGGTCGATATCGGCCATCTCTTGGTAGCCCATGAGGTTGGTCTGCCCCTCCAGCAGGTAGTCGCTCCCCGCCTCCTCCTCCGCGAAGGTCTGGCTGGCCACCTCAATGGTAGTGAGCATCAGCTCATTCATCTTCGTCCGTGCCTCGCCCATCTCCTGGAGCAGGGTCTCACGCACCTGGTGGAGGGCACGGCCGGCAAACTGCTGGTTGAGGTAGTTGGCCGCCTGTTGCAGCTCTGAGGAGCTGTAGTCGCGGGTGGTGTGGATGATCTTGTTCTGTACCTCCCGCTCGTTCACCACCAGGATAGCCAACACCCGGTTGTGGGAGAGGGGTAGGAACTCCACCTGGCGGAGTGATTCGTGCTCCCGGCGCGGGATCAACACCACCCCAGCCATGGAGGTAATTTCCGATAACAGTGAGGAGGCGGCGCGCAGGATGCGCTGGGGTTCGTCGCTGGGGCGCAACTGCACCTCCATCGACCGCACCTCCTGCTCCCCCAGTGGTTTGATGGTGAGCAGGGAGTCAACAAACATCCGGTAGCCCTTGACCGTAGGCACCCGCCCGGCAGAGGTGTGGGGAGAGATCACCAGCCCCATCTCCTCCAGATCGGCCATGACGTTACGGATACTGGCGGGGCTCAGCTCCAGGGAACTATCGCGCGACAGCGTACGCGAGCCGACCGGTTGGCCGTCACGGATATAGCGCTCGATAAGGGTCTTGAGCAGGGCCTGGGCCCGCTCATTCAGACCGGCGGAATCGATGTGATGAGCGTTCGGTGGGGACGCCATACCGGCCGCACGTGGTTGGCACTCTCTAGAGGTGAGTGCCAGCCACCATAATCAAGCGCTCATCGATCTGTCAACTAGGGTCTCTATAGTTGTGGTTTCTGCACCGCTAACAACCACTTGATGCCCCCCTCTGAGAGCGGTTGGCGCCCCTGGCCCGACATGGTAACGTGCGCCGTTGCGGAGGATGAGCATGGGCCATATCTTCAATTGCATCGGACTGGTCGGCAAGTACGCCGACCCCACCATGGCGGGCACTTTGCGCCAGCTGCGCGACTTTCTGCGCGAGCGCGAACTGCGGGTGTTATTAGACGAATCGACCGCCCAAGTCTGGCCGGAACACGACCTAGAGGTGGTCACCCGGGAACAGCTTGGCCACCACTGTGATCTCACCATTGTGGTCGGTGGCGACGGCACCCTACTCAACGTGGCGCGGGCCTTGGCCGCCTACGACAACCCGGCGTTGCTCGGGATCAATTTGGGGCGGCTCGGTTTTCTCACCGATATCGCCCCCACCGATATCGCCAGCAAACTGCCCCCCATCCTGGAGGGGGAGTATGAGGAGGAGCAGCGCTTCCTGCTCCACTGCTCGGTGGTTCGGGATGGCGAGCCCATCTCCGAAAACGACGCCTTCAATGATGTGGTGATCCACAAGTGGGACGTCGCCCGGATGATCGGCATCGACACCTATGTGGATGGCCACTTCGTCCACAACGTGCGGGCGGATGGGCTGATTGTCTCCACCCCCACCGGCTCCACCGCCTACGCCCTCTCCGGCGGCGGCCCGATCCTCTACCCCACACTCAACGCCATCATCCTGGTCCCCATCTGCCCCCACACCCTCTCCAACCGCCCCATTGTGGTCAATGGCGATAGCGCCATTGAGGTGGTCGTGGCCGATCACTACGGCAGTGCCCAGGCGCAGATCACCTGCGATGGCCAGATCAACCTCGGCCTCATCGCCGGTGATCGCGTTCGCATCCATAAAAAGGGCAATGGGGTGCGGATCATCCACCCGCAGGGCCACGACCACTTCGAACTACTACGGGCCAAACTCGGCTGGGGCTGACATGCTCATCCAGTTGCAGGTGCAACACGTCGCCACCGTTGAACGGCTTGACCTGGAGCTGGAGACGGGGATGACGGTGCTTACCGGCGAGACCGGCGCCGGCAAGTCGATCCTGCTAGATGCCCTTGGCCTCACCCTGGGCGACCGGGCCGACGCCGGCATCGTCCGCCAGGGGGCCGACAAGGCCGAGGTCCACGCCGGCTTTGACATAGGCCAGCTCCCGGCGGTCCAGGCCTGGCTGGAGGAGCGCGAGCTGGCGACCGATGGCGAGTGTCTGGTGCGCCGGGTGGTCACCACCGATGGCCGCTCCCGCGCCTACATCAACGGCCGCCCGCAACCGGTACAGGCACTCAAAGAGCTAGGTGACCTGCTGGTGGATATCCACGGCCAGCACGCCCACCAATCGCTCCTACGGCGCGACATGCAGCGCGCCCTGCTGGATGAGTTTGGCGGCCACGCCCCCCTGCTGGCCGAGGTCACGACCCACTACCAGCAGTGGCGCACCCTGCAAGAGGAGCTAGAGCGGCTCAGCCGGGCGCGCGATGAGCGCGACGCCCGCCTCGACATGCTCCGCTACCAAGCGGGGGAGCTGGAGGCGCTCGCCCTCCAACCGGGCGAGCTGAAGGAGCTGGAGGAGGAGCAGCAGCGCCTCGGCCACGCCGCCCAGCTCCTGGAGGGGGGACAGCGGGCCGTCAACCTGCTCTATGAAGGGGATGAGGGCTCGGTGGCAGGGCTGCTCGGCCAGGTGAGTGGTGAGCTGGCGGAGCTGGCAACCTTTGATCCCGCCCTCGGCGAGTATGTAAAGCTGCTGGAGGAGGCCGCCATCGCGGTGCGCGAGACGGCGGCGGGGCTACGCCACTACGTCGCCGATCTGGAGCTGGACCCAGAGCGGCTACGCTGGCTGGAGGAGCGCCTGGGGGAGGTGGAGCGGCTCGCCCGCAAGCACCGCCTGGCGGCAGATGAACTCCCCGCCCTGCTGGAGCGCTTCCGGCTGGAGCTGGAGGGGCTGGAGGGGGCAGATGCCCGCCTGGAGTCGCTGGAGCAGACCATCGCCGAGGCCAGGCAGCGCTTCCTCCAAGCCGCCAGGCGGCTCTCCGAGGCGCGCCGCGGCGCCGGTGATCGCCTGGCGGAGGCGGTGACCGGCCATATGCAGGAGCTGGGGATGAAGGGGGGCACCTTCGCCATCGAACTCACCCCGCTGGAGGAGCCCGCGGCCAGCGGCCTGGAACGGGTGGAGTTTTTGGTCACGGCCAACGCCGGCCAACCCCTCAAGCCGCTGGCCAAGGTGGCCTCGGGCGGTGAACTCTCCCGCATCAGCCTCGCCATCCAGGTGGTCACCGCCGGCCAGTCGGGGATCCCGACCCTTATCTTTGATGAGGTGGATGTCGGCATCGGCGGGGGGGTGGCGGAGATGGTGGGGCGCCGGTTGCGGGCCGTAGCCGGCAACCGCCAGGTGCTCTGCGTCACCCACCAACCGCAGGTGGCGGCCCAGGGCCACCACCACCTGCGGATCCACAAAGAGAGCGGGGCCGACGCGGTGCAGACCCGGGTCGGCAAGGTGGAGAAGGAGGCCCGCGTGGAGGAGATCGCCCGGATGCTGGGCGGCCTTGAGATCACCGACAAGACCCTCTCCCACGCCCGAGAGATGATCAAGCGGGCGGCCAAGGGCTAACCCCCTTGGTGGCCCCACCTACTGGCCATCAATCCGCATCTCTCACCCCGACCCGCCGCCGATGCGCCAACCCGGGGTGGGAGATCCAGGCTAACGGCGGCAGTCTGGACAGGTGCCGTAGATAAAGAGGCTGTGGTCGGAGATGGTGTAACCGAACCGCTCGGCGATGGCCCGCTGGCGTAGCTCGATCTCCTCATCCATGAACTCATCCACCCGCCCGCACTTGATGCAGACGATGTGGTCGTGGTGAGACCCCTCATTCAGCTCAAATACCGAGTGGCCCCCCTCGAAATGGAGCCGACTCACCAGGCCCGCCGTCTCGAATTGGGTCAACACGCGGTAGATGGTGGCGATGGCCACATCCTCCCCCGCCTCTAGCAGCGCCTTGTAGACATCCTCCGCGCTCATGTGGCGCGCATTGTTGCGTTCCAGGATCTGAAGGATCTTGATACGGGGGATCGTCGCCTTCAGTCCCGCCTTACGCAGCTCCTGAGAGCCCATACTCTGTTCCGCCATTGTCCAATCTTCCCAGGGATTCAGGTATCATTCGCGGTCTTGCAACCTCACCCACAGCCGAGTCGGTATGCAAAACGCTCTCATTTGGTTGGGTCTTTGTGCGGTGTTACTCACCGCTTGTACCCCTCACCGGATCGATATCCAGCAGGGCAATGTGGTCACTGTCGATCAACTCTCCCAAGTTAAAGTTGGCATGGATCGGCAACAGGTGCGCTATGCGCTTGGCACCCCCCTGACCCAAGATCCGTTTCACGCCCAGCGCTGGGACTACTTCTACAGCTTTAAGGCCGGTAAAGAGAAACAGCCCACGGGCTACCATATCTCGCTCTGGTTTGAGGGCGATCGGCTCACCCGCATCGAGCATGAGGGGGAGCTACCGGAGAGCGACTACCTGCGGCCGGTGACGGAGGAGGAGTAACCGCCTCCCGGCACGGGCCCGTCTACGGCCCGTCGCCCGCCGCATCCTTAAGGTCGCCACCGCCCTTTTTCATCCGTTTGCCCTCGGCGGCCCGCTGCTTGCGCACCTCCTTGGGATCGGCGATCAGGGGGCGGTAGATCTCCACCCGATCCCGGGCGCCAACGGCGCTATCCAGCTTGCTCAGCTTGCCGAAGACCCCCACCTTGCTGCTGGCGAGGTCGATCTCCGGGAAGCGCCCGAGCAGGCCAGAGCGCTCGATCGCCTCGCGCAGGGTGGTCCCCTCCTCCACCTCCAGTGGGATGATCACCTGGGCATCGGCCCGGGCGTAGGCCACCTCAACCGGGATCTTCTTAGCCTTTTCCATAGATCTCGTGGGCCCGTTTGGTGAAGGAATCCACCAGTGTAGTGGTAATGTGGTTGAAAATAGGTCCTAACGCCAGGCTGATGATGCGATTGGCGAACTCGAACTCCATATCCAGACTCACCCGGCAGCCGGTGTCACCCAAGGGATCGAAACGCCAATAACCCTCCAGGTGGCGAAACGGCCCCGTCTCCAGCCGCATCTCGATCATCTTGCCCCGTTGGAGGCGATTGCGGGTGGTGAACGCCTTGGAGAGGGAGCCATGGGCGATCTCAATGGAGGCGCGCACCATATCGGCATCAGCGGAGAGCACCTGACTCGTGCGGCACCAGGGGAGAAACTTCGGATAGGCGGGGATGTCGCTCACTAGGTCGAACATCTGCTCGGCGGAGAACGGCACCAAGGCGCTTCTACGGACGATGGTCATACACCGGGGTGAAGGCTTAAATTAGGTTCAGAAAAGATCTGTAAACGATACCTCACCCGGGCCCTCCCACCAAGCCCGCATACCCTATAATCTCGCCCCTATGGCCAAACAGAAGAAAACTAACGAGTCCGGCAGCGGCTCCAGCACCATCGCCCTCAACCGCCAGGCGCGCCACGAATATTTCATCGAGGAGCGCTACGAGTGCGGCCTTGTGCTCGAAGGGTGGGAGGTGAAGAGCCTGCGCGCCGGTCGCATCCAGCTGAAAGATGCCTATGTGGTGATCAAACAGGGTGAGGCGTTCCTGATCGGTTGCCATATCACACCCCTACCGACCGCCTCGACCCATATCCACCCCGATCCCACCCGCACCCGCAAACTGCTGCTACATGACCATGAGCTAAGCAAGCTGGTGGGGCTCACCGAGCGCAAGGGCTACACCCTGATCCCGCTGGCCATGTACTGGAAGCGGGGGCGCGCCAAGACCGAGATCGGCCTGGCCAAGGGTAAGCAGACCCACGACAAACGGGCCACCGAACGCGATCGGGACTGGCAGCGGGAGAAGGAGCGGCTGCTGAAGAGCTGACGCCGACGCGGCGCCAGACGGTTCAGCGGCGGCTCAACCACTCCCACACCCACCCCTCCGGCCGCGACTCGCCGGTGCGGACATAGGTCAGGGCGTTGGGGCTCACCAGCAGGGTGCGCATCCGCTCCGGCACCCCCTGCACCCCGCAAAACAGCACCGCATCGCCGATAAACAGGCTCGCCTCCCGCTCAGGCACCAGCCGCTCCATGCGATCACGCACCAGCATCAGCGGTAGGCAGGAGAGGCGTTGCGAGCGATCGGCCGGGTCACGCATCAGTAGATCGAGGGTCACATGGTCGCCCCGCCCGATGGCGGCGGCCACCGCGGGCGCCTCACGGGAGTTGAGGGTCACGGCCCACACCTCCGGCACCACCTCGCCGATCACCGCCGAGAGCCGGCTCACCAGCTGATTGGCCCACTCGTTACTCTCATAGCGGATGTGCTTCAGGAAGTTGGTGAGGTGGGGGGCGGTGATGAGGGCCAGGATCTTGCGCGCGATGATCTCACTGCGCTGCATCACCCGCTGGCTGCTGGAGGCCAGAAATAGCTCCTCGTTGTCACGGCGGTTCTGCCGCGCCACGATGAATAGATCCGGTTTCAACTGGCGCGCCGTCATGGCGATGGAGAGGTTGTTGGTGTCGTCATCGGTACCCGCCACCAGCCCGGCCGCCTCCTTGATGCCGGCACTGAGCAAGGTCTCCGCCTCGGTGCCACGCCCCTTGACGCAGCGCTCCGGCCAGCCAGTGCGATCCGGATTGGCCTCAATGATCACCGTGCGCAGCCCCTCCGACTCCATCCGCTCCCGCAGCGCCTTGCCCAACCGGCCATAGCCGCACAACACCCAGATCCCTTGGGGAGGATATTCGGGGCTGGCCAGCGGGGTGTTGGGCACCCCGGTCAGCCACTCGTGTAGCAGATGGGTGCCCGGCGAGTGGAGGGCCAGGGCGAACCGCTCGGCAAAGGTATCAAACGGATTGACGATGTGATCGGTACCGAAAGAGGCCATATTGGCCGCGGTATCGCGGCTCTCGGCGCGACAGATCACCAGCAGCCGCGGGTTGAGCAGCTTGGCGGTGATGGCCACCTTGAGGTTGGCGTTGTCGTCGTTGGTGAGGGCCAGGACACCGGCACAGTAGGCGCTGGTGAGCCCCGCCTCCTGGAGCACCAGCGGCACACTCGCATCGGCCGTGAGACCCGGCACCGGCAGCGGTAGGTCCGCCAAGGTGAGATCGGTGATCCGCTCCTGGTCGCAGTCGAGCACCACGGTGTTGATGTGGCGATCGGCCAGGGCGCGCACCAGCAGCGAGCCGGTATCGCCATAACCGCAGACCAGGTAAAACGGCTCGCGGATACGCCGCACCCCGCGGGCGAAACCATACTCGATCACCGCCGCCTTGAAGGCGGCATCCTGCATCAGGGCCAGGATCTTACCGATGGCGTAGAGCCAGGCGATCACCGTGAGATAGATACACACCATCACCCACATCCGCTGCGGCGTGGTGAAGGCGTAGGGGATCTCGCCGAAGCCGATGGTGCTGCCGGTATAGCTCACCACATAGAGGGCGTGGAAAAAGTCCATGCGCCAGGGCCGCCCGGCATCATCCACCCCTGGAATGAGGACCAGCCCCAGCACCGAGAGGCTATAGGCGGCGAGCAGGATGATGAGCGGCGCCCGCATCCGCCGCATGAAGAGCAAAAAAACCTTATCGACGGGGCTGGCCATGCCAGCACCTCAACGTCGCAGGGTCGCGGTTTCGATGATGAGCAGCACCACCGAGATGACATTGGCCAACATCGCCCCAGCGGCAAGGGAGACGATACTGGCCATGGTGCTGGGATCGAGCCCTATCGGGCTCATGTGGGTGGCGAAGCCCCAGACGATGGCGGCCGCCAAGAGCTGGAGATCGGCCACCAGCGAGGTGGCCAACAGCAGCGCCCCCACCTGGGTGCGGTCACCGAACTTGAGGATGGTGGCGATGAAATTCACCACAATGGCAGCGAACAGCTCATAGACGTTGTGGTGCTGAGAGCTGTCGTAGTCCCCCAGGACAAAGCCAAAGTTGAGGGTCAAGGCCAAGACGATGAAAAAACCAAAGACCACCTTTTCCAAATTCATAAGCGCTGCTCGCTGTGAAGGCCCGCGATCTTAACCCGGAACCCGGGGGCCATTGCGAGCCATGTGGGATCCACCGCCATCGACACCCTGGGCGCCGGCAACGGAGTGGCACCCTTCAGTTAAAATAGTGCCCCCCAGCCCGTTGGAGGGCGGAATATCCACCGCCCGCCACATCTGTCAGGACTGCCACCCGCGCTGCATGGACCTGCATCTCACAAGGCGGTGGCACTGGCCCAAGGGGCGGGCACACAGCAGATAGCTATCTCACCTATACAGATGCGACGGCCCCAGAACGTGACCCAGCGGCTCCAACTCCTCTTCATCTGTAGTCGAAACCAGTGGCGCAGCCCAACAGCGGAGGCCATCTGGCGTCACCACCCCCACTACGCGGTGCGCTCGGCGGGGGTCAGTCCCAAGGCCAGGCGGCGCGTCGGCCCGGCGGATCTTCGCTGGGCCGATATCATCTTTGTCATGGAGAAGAGGCACCGCGATCGACTGCGGGCGGAGTTTGGCCACCTGCTCACCCACACCCCCGTCCATGTCTTGGGGATCCCCGATATCTACCCCTATGGTGATCCGGCCCTCATCGCGGAGCTGGAGGCGGGGGTCGCCCGCTACCTGGCCACGCGCCCCCCTGACAGCGACGCCGAGGCATAAAAAAAGCCGCCCGGGTGGGCGGCGGATGGAGATTCCTGGGCGCGTCCTGCGCTACGTTCTCATTATTGCGCGTTAGTAATCAGTTCATATTCGCCTTGTGGAAGGCGTCGATCAGTGCAACAGGCTTGGCCTTTTTGGTCGTCTCGTTGAGCACATAGACGACCGTCTGCCCCTGAGGGCCGGCACCGATCTCGGTATAACGAAGGGAGGCCTCGCCGGTGGCACGCACCTGCGCCATATCGTCATAGCTGCTGAACACATAGATCCGGCCATCCATCGACATCTCGCCATAGAAATCGTCCGCCCCCTTCAGCTTGCCATCGTACATATCCACCATGGCAATGCCGGCGCTCTTCTCCTTGTCTGCCTTGGCCAGACCAAACACCAGGGTCTCTCCCTGGGGACCGGCGGCGATGCGGGTCAGGCGAAAGGGGGTCTCGCCAGTAGAAAGAAATGCACGGTAGGTCTGAGCGTCATCGAACAGATAGACGCGCCCCTCATGGTGGACCTCGTAGAAGTCCTCATTATTGAGGGAGGGATGGGCGGCCATCTTCTCGTCCTGCTTGACGTTCCCGGCGCAACCATTCAGTAGCGCGAGGCCAGCCAGGGCGGCGACCAGCGGGGCGTGACGGAAAAACATGGGACTCTCCCGTATCGTGTGTTAGGCGGCGCGAGGATAGCCAGATGGGATGACATCCTAGTGACAACCCTGCGCCTACCCCTCACTGCACGGCGCTGGTGAGGCCCGAGGCGAGGTGATCTGCCCAACGGGTGGTCTGGGGCAGCCGATAGCGGGTGGTGCAGGCGAGGACCCAGTGGATGGCGCTCGGCAGGGCGATGCGATGGCCGCTAGAGATGTAGAGCGGCTTGACGCCGCTGCGGGAGCGCACCACCGCACCGATGGTCTCCCCCTGCTCCAGTAGCGGTGACCACGCCCCCTTCTCCAGCCCGGGCTCAGCGTACTGACCCAGCAGGCGGCTCTTGGCAACCCCGATGGCCGGGGTATCCACCAGCAGCCCCAGATGGGCGGCGATCCCAAAGCGGCGCGGGTGGGCGATCCCCTGGCCATCGCAGAGCAGCAGGTCGGGGGTAGACTCCAGCTGTGCCAGGGCCGCCAGCACCGCCGGGATCTCGCGGAAGGAGAGGAGACCCGGGACATAGGGGAAGGTGGTCGGGACCCGTGCCACCACCGACTCATAGAGGGTCAGTTCCGGGAACGAGAGCACCGCCACCGCCGCCCGAGTGGTACGTTTGCCCTCCTCGTAACCGACATCGACCCCTGCCACCAGCCGCACCGGCCCCCAGCGATCCTCCAGCACCACGCGATCGCGCAGCTGCCCCTGGAGGGCGATCGCCTCTTTAGGGGTGAGGTCCCAGGGGTGCTCAAAGGTGGGTAACAGCGGCATCGGTCGGCGCTCCTTAAGGTTAATGAACGGGGCCGAGCAGTTGAAATTGGTCTGATCGGCCCGCAAGATCCCGCCACAGATCCCTTTTGGATAGCAACATGCACCCCACCGCTAGCCCCTTTTTTGATGCCGATGAGCACACCTTTGCCGAGAAGGTGATCGCCGCCTCCCACACCACCCCCATCCTGGTGGACTTCACCGCCGACTGGTGTGGCCCGTGCCACGCCCTCAAGCCCGTGCTGGAGCGGGTCATCCCCGAGTATGCCGGGCGGCTCCTGCTGGCCAAGGTGGATGCCGACGAGAATATGAAGCTCTGCGGCCACTACCGGCTGCGCGGCTTCCCCACCGTGCTGCTGTTCATCAATGGTGAGGAGGTGGACCGCTTCACCTCCGCCCGGCCGATGCCGTTCGTGCGCGAGTTCCTCGACCGCCACCTGGGCTGAGCCATGGCGCCACCCCCCTCGGCAGTACGCCCCGCTTGAGCCCCCAGGCCCAACAACTGCGGCTTGGGGGCCGGGTCCAAGGGGTGGGCTTCCGCCCCTTTGTCTACCGACTGGCCCAGCGCCACCGGCTGACGGGCTGGGTGCGCAACTGCGGCGGCGAGGTGGAGATCTGGGTCGAGGGTGAGGCCCCTGCCCTCACCCTCTTCTGTCACGAGCTGATCCATAGCGCGCCACCGTTTGCCCGGCCCCAGCTACTGACCGACACCGCCCAAGCGCCGCACCCCTACGGCCACTTCGAGATCCACCCCAGCAGCCCCTCCGCCGAGCCGCTGATCCACCTGCCGCCGGATCAATTTGCCTGCGACGACTGCCTGCGGGAGATGCGCGATCCCAGCGACCGCCGCCACGCCTACCCCTTCATCAACTGCACCCAGTGCGGTCCGCGCTACACCCTGATCGCCGCCCTCCCCTATGATCGCGCCGCCACCTCGATGGCCGGCTTCCCGCTCTGCGCCGACTGCGCCCGCGAGTATGCCGATCCCGCCGATCGCCGCTTTCACGCCGAGCCCCTCGCCTGTCCCCGCTGCGGCCCGCAACTCCAGCTCCACACCCCCGCGGCGCCCCAGCAGGAGGGGATGGCGGCGCTCGCCGCCACCGTGGCGGCGCTGCGGGCCGGGGAGATCGTGGCGGTGAAGGGGGTGGGCGGGTACCACCTGCTGTGCGATGCCGGCAACGAGGCGGCGGTGGCGCGGCTGCGCCAGCGCAAACCACGCCCCCATAAACCGCTGGCGGTGATGTTCCCGGAGGCGGGGGCGGAGCGGCTCGACCGCCTGCGGGAGGAGCTGCGACCCGACCCATTGGAGGCGGCCCTGCTGACCGCCCCGGAGCGACCCATCGTCTTGGTCACCCGCCGCCCCGAGAGCCGCCTGGCGGCGGCCATCGCCCCCGCCCTCAACGAGGTGGGGGCGATGCTCCCCTACAGCCCGCTCCACCACCTGCTACTGGAGCGGTTCGATGGCCCGCTGGTGGCCACCTCCGGCAACCTGGGCGGAGAGCCGGTGCTGATCGACAACGACGAGGCGCAGCTCCGGCTGGCGCAGATAGCCGATCGCCAACTGCACCACAACCGCCCTATCCTGCGTCCCGCCGATGACGCCCTCTATCGCCGTAACGCCGGCCAGATGCGGCCGCTGCGGCTCGGCCGCGGCGTGGCGCCGCTGGAGCTGCCCCTCCCGCAGCGGCTGCCGGAACCGCTCCTCGCCGTCGGCGGCCAGATGAAAAACGCCGTTGCCCTCGCCTGGGGGGAGCGCTGCGTCCTCTCCCCCCACATCGGCGATCTGGCCAGCCCACGCGGCCTGGCGGTCTTTGAACGAGTGGTGGCCGATCTCCAGCAGCTCTACGGGGTGACGGCACGGCGCCTCATCTGCGACGCCCATCCCGGCTACAGCAGTAGCCGCTGGGCCGCCCGCAGCGGCCTGCCGTGGAGCCCCGTCTACCACCACCGCGCCCACGCCGCCGGCCTCTATGGCGAGCACGCCGGCCAAGGCGACTGGCTCATCTTCACCTGGGATGGGGTGGGGCTGGGGGAGGATGGCACCCTCTGGGGCGGCGAGGCGCTATTGGGGCGGCCGGGGGGGTGGCGGCGGGTGGCGACCCTACGCCCCTTCCGCCTACCGGGGGGGGAGCGGGTGGGGCGGGAGCCGTGGCGCGCCGCCCTCGCCCTCTGTTGGGAGAGCGCCCACCCCTGGCCCGCTGCCCCCGCCGACACCGCCCTGCTGCATCAAGCGTGGGCGCGGGGCCTCAACGCCCCTCAGAGCAGCGCCGCCGGCCGCCTGTTCGACGCCGCGGCGGCGCTGCTGGGGCTGGTCAACACGGCCAGTTTTGAGGGGCAGGGGCCGATGTATCTGGAGGCGGTGGCGAGTGCCGCCGCCGTGGCACCGCTGGCACTACCCATCACCCAACAGGGGGGGCTGCTCCAGCTCGACTGGGCCCCTCTGCTGCCGCTACTGCTGGCCGATACCGCACCGCTGGCGCTGCGGGCCGCCCGCTTCCACGCCAGCCTGGCCTGGGGGGCGGCGGAGATCGCCGCCCAACTCGCCGCTCGCCACCCCATCAGCGCCATCGGGGCGAGCGGCGGGGTGTTCCAGAACCGGCTCTTGACCGAACAGTTGGCCACCGAGCTGGCCAACCGCGGCCTCTCCCTGAAGCTGGCGCAGGCGATCCCCTGTAACGACGGCGGCCTCGCCTACGGCCAGCTGTGCGAGGCCGCGGCCACCCTCAGTGCGCCGGCTTGAGCCTCAGCGGGCGCTATCGAGCCGCTCGATGAGGGTGGTGGGGAAGCCCCACTGGCGCATCTTCTCCTGCACCGGCGAGGGGTCGTAGTCGAGGCGCAGCAGGGAGAGCTGCTTAGTCTCCAGATCCAGCAGCGCCAGCTCCGCCCCCGGTTTGCCACTGCGCGGCTGCCCCACTGAACCGGGGCAGATGAGGGCCTGGGAGTACTCCCCCAACGCCTGCTCTGGGGCGACGCTGCTCTGCTCGCCGAGGCGCCCCTGATACCAGACCCGCGCCAGGTGGGTGTGGCCGTGGAAACACCAGGGGATCCCGCGCTCCGCCAGGTGGGCGAGGTTCTCCTCGGCGGTCATCTGGTAGACATAGGCGTTGAGGAAGGTCTTGTCGGTGGGGGAGCCGTGGACGGCGAGCCAACCGTCGCCATTGAGATAGAGCGGCAGCTCGCCGAGCCAGGCCAACTCCGCCTCGGAGAGGCGTTCCCGGGTCCACTCCGCCGCCCAGCGCCCCGCCTCGGAGAAGCCGAGGGCGAAGTGGCCACCGGCCACCGCATGGTCATGGTTGCCGCGCAGCACCTTGAAGCCGGGGCGGGCCTGGAGGAGGGCGATACACTCCGCTGGCTCGGGGCCATAGCCCACCACATCCCCCAGCACCACCCCCTCATCGATCCCCTGCTCATCGAGGAAGGCCAGCACCCGCCGCAGGGCGGCGGCGTTGGCGTGGATATCGGCCAGCAGGGCGATACGGCGCGAGTGGGAGTGGACCGGGGCCGGGGCGGCGTGGGCCAGACCGGCCCGCAGCGCCTCCAGCACCGGCCGGCGGCTCTCGGCGACAAACTGACTCGCCGCCGCCTCCGCCACCACCCCCACCCAGAGCGGGTCATCAAACCAGCGCAGTAGCGCCGCCCGCAGGCAGCTCCCCAGACAACGGGCACGCTCGGCGTCGATGGTGGCCACTTGCCGCACCAGGGTGGCGGCGAAGCAGCTCAGGGAGGTGAACTGGTCGAAGCCGTAGATATCATCATCCAGGTAGTAGAGCCGCTGCTCGGCATCGATGCCAAAGTTGGAGAGGCTGATATCGAGGCCCAGATCCCGCTCGGCGGCCACCCGCAGGTAGACATCAAACATGGCGCAGATCTGATCGCAGTACTGCCCCGGCGGCAGTTCGGCCAGCAGCGCGTTGTCGTGCAGCGGCCGCAGACGGGGGGTGACGTTGGCGATGATGGGGGTCTCCTCCCCCTCACTGAACAGCAGAAACCAGCTCTTATCCGGGTGGTGGACCGCCAGCTCCCGCTCGCGGGTCAACATCTGCTGGATAAAGCGCCGGGCGTCGCCGACGGGCAGGGCATACTCGCTGCGGAGTTTGATGATGTGGCTGGGGGTCACCAGCAGCCGGGTATGGGGCCGGCCGGTGAACGCCTCGCCGTGGCGGTTGGTGGCTGGCCACGCCTCCGTCAGCAGGGTGCGCAGGGTCGATTCGGCGATCGGTTCACTGCCGATCGCCCCCAGGATCTCGATAGGTGCAGTGGTCATGGTCGGTATCAGCCGTCACAGGGTCGGACCGCCGGGCGCAGGTGCCACGGCGATGGACAGTTGCGGCCCCCCGCCAGGGGCGGACGGGGCCAGGGAAGTCAGCAGATGCGGGTAGATCCGGGTTGTTTAGCAAATGCGCGGTAGCGGGTCGTCCTCCAGCTCCTCCAGCAGCCGTTCGCCGCCTAGCTCGGTCTCCAGGATCACCCCCGGCCGACCGGCCTCGATGCGGCCAATCACCTGCGCCCCCCGCCCCGCCTCCAGCCCGTGCCAGGCGGCCAGCAGGGTCGGTGCCGTCGCCGGCGCCACCACCGCCACCACCCGCCCCTCGCAGGCGAGAAACAGCGGGTCGTAGCCAAGCATCTCACACACCGCCTGCACCGGCCCCTGCACCGGGATGGCCGCGGCCTGGAGCCGCACGCAGTGGCCGCTACCCCGGGCCAGCTCATGGGCGACAGTGGCGACCCCACCACGGGTCGGATCGCGCATGAAGCGCAGACCGGGCAGGGGACGAGCCGCCAAGGTGAGGGGCAGGACACTGGCGGCATCGGAGCGGAGATCGCCACGCAGCCCAAACTGCTCGCGGGCCAGCATCACCGCCGTGCCGTGGTCCCCCACCGATCCGCTCACCAGCAGCAGATCCCCCGGCTGGATCTGATCGATACCGAGCCGCAAGTCGGCCGGGCGCACCCCGACGCCGGTGGTGGCGAGGTAGATGCCGCTCCCCTCGCCCCGCGGCACCACCTTGGTGTCGCCCGCCACCACCTTCACCCCCGCCGCCTGCGCCGCCTGCGCCAAGGCCGCCACCACCCGTGCCAACAGGGCCACCTCCAGCCCCTCTTCGAGGAAGGCGTTGAGGGTGAGGTAGAGGGGGGTGGCGCCACTCACCGCCAGGTCGTTGACCGTGCCGTGGACCGCCAGCGAGCCGATGTTGCCGCCGGGAAACTCCAGCGGCTGGACGGTGAAGCCATCGGTGGTGATGAGCGGCACCCCCTCCGGTAGCGGGATGGGGGCGGCGTCGAGATCGGTATCGACCCCGCCCCCCAGCTGGCGGGCGAACAGCTGGTCGATCAGCTCGCGCATGAAACGCCCACCATTGCCGTGGGCGAGGGAGATGTGGGTCGATTCGATCATGGAGCGCTCATGGAGGGACCGTCGAGAGGAGGGAGTCTAGCCCGGATCCAGTCGCCGGCGTACCCGGGTTATCCCGCCCACCGCCGGCACCCCGCGCGCCGCGGTCGGCTCAGGCCGCCACCTCCGCGTCGGGCCCCAATACCGCCAGCGCCAGCTCACGGCCAAAGTGGCGGCACGCCTCCAACTCCTCCGCGGTGGGGATGAGTTTGAAGCGGATCCCCGGCACTGCCACATCCATCTTCAGCCCCTTCAGCCGCTCCTCGATCATGCGCACCGCCTCACCGCTCCAGCCGTAGGAGCCGAAGGCGGCCCCCACCTTGCCGCGCACCTCGATCACCGCCAGTGAAGAGAGCAGGTCCCAGATCGGTTTCACCGCATCGCCGTTGATGGTGGGCGAGCCGAAGGCGATGCCATCCACCCCCTCGATGAGATCGACAAACGGCCCCACCTCGCCCCCCTCCAGGTCGTAGAGCGAGGCGCGCACCCCCGCCACCTCACTGGCCCCGGCGTGGACCGCCTCCGCCATGCGGGCGGTATTGCCATAGGCGCTGATGTAGAAGATGAGCAGGCTGCGGGCGCGATCACTCACCTCGTTCGGCAGACGCGACACCGACAGATCGCGGTAACGCTGCACATACTCGCGGGGATGGGTGCGGTGGATGGGGCCGTGGCTGGGGGCGATGCGCTCCAGCGGTAGCGGTTCGATGAGGCGCAGGGCGTCCAACACGTGGCGCTTGAAGGGCCGCATGATGTGGGCAAAGTAGTACTCGAAGGAGAAGCGGAAGTCGCCCACGGCGTCGTTGAACAGCCGGTTGTCACAGAAGTGGCAGCCGAAGACGTCGCCGGAGAAGAGGGTCGCCTCCTCCTCCAGGTAGGTGCATTGGGTGTCCGGCCAGTGCAGAAACGGGGTGGTGAGGAAGCGCAGGGTGCGATCGCCCAGGGAGACGGTATCGCCGGTGGCCACCCCCTGGAAGGTGAGCCCCTCCCGCTTCAGCAGCGCCTTCAACATCGGCTGGGCGCGCACCGAGATGTAGATCTTCGCCTGCGGCGCCCGTCGCACCAGCTCCGGCAGGGCACCGCTGTGGTCCGGCTCCAGGTGGTTGAGGACGATGGCCTTGATCTCGTCGTAGCTGGCCAGCGCCTCCAGGCGGGCAAAGAAGTGGTCGGAGAAGCCCTCTTTCACCGTATCGACAATGGCAACCCCCTCACTCCCGCGGATCAGGTAGGCGTTGTAGGTGGTGCCGTTGGCGGTCTTGAGGATGATATCGAAGGTGCGCAGGGTCGGATCGAGCGCCCCGATCCAGGATACGCGCTCGGATATGGCCACCGGTTGCAAGCTGTTCTCCACGGACTGCCCCTTATGTTCGGTCTGTTACCCAGGGCAGCAAGTAGCGTGCCGCCCACCACAGACGACAACCCATTGATATCGTTAACCCACTACCCGCTCTTTGGCGAGGCCTGTCGCCTTTCTCCCAAAGCGGAGGGGGACCGCGCCCACCCTTAGGGCACGCCAGCGCTACTACCGCCGCCCCGCTCTGGTATGCTCCCCACTCCACCTGGGCCGCCCCGTAGCCCAATCAGAACCCCACCGCCACCCCATTTACCCCCAAGGGTCATACCCTGCGTAGTTTCCATGATGCAGCCCCAGAAAATTATTGGAGTCACCAAGAGCCTGGAGTGGGCCATGCGCGTCAGCTTCGCCCTGGTGCCGCTCATCGCCATTACCTATCTGGCCCGCTTCCAGGATCCACAAGCGCTCTTCACCGACCACCACTTCCACGAGCTGGCCATCGCCACTGCCGTACTGCTCTCCGGTTTCGTCGCCTATGTCACCTGGCGTTGCTACCGCCACGCCGGGGAGCCGTTCCTCCACTGGGTGGCGCTGGGGTTGACCGGCTTCACCGTGGTCTACCTCCCCCACGGCGCCCTCACCTTCATGGCCAACCACCACCCCCCGCTGTTCCTCCTGTATGGCCCCGCCTCTCGCTTGGTGATGACTGGCTGTTTTCTGATCGGTCTGCTGAGCTGGGGGCGCCCGGCCGATCCACCGGAGCGGCGCCACTCACCCATCTCGTTCCGCCTCGGGTTGGCGCTGTTTCTCGCCATCGATCTCTTGGTGGCGCTGATCGCCCTCTCCCCGGCCATCCCTCCCCAGATAGTGCGCATCATCTGGGAGATCGGCGCCATGGCACTGGCCATCGCCGGGATCGGCATCATCCTGCTCCGCCGCATCGACACCCCGCTGATGTGGTTCTACACCGTCGCCCTGGCCGCCTTCGCCCAATCCTCTCTCAGCTTCTTGCTGGCCCACGCCTGGGACCATCAGTGGTGGCTGGCCCATCTGGTATTTGCCGGCGGCTTCCTCATCCTGAGCTTTGGTGTCATCCAGGCCTTTCACACCACCGGCGCCTTCGCCACCGTCTACAGCCAGGCGGAGCTGATGCGACAGTTGGAGATGGCCAACGCCCGTCTGGCACGTCAGGCGGCCACCGATCCCCTCACCGAGGCGGCCAACCGCCGCTATCTGTTTAAGCGCTTTGCCGAGGAGCTGGCGCGGGCCGAGCGCGACGCCACCCCGCTCTCCCTGCTGGCGCTCGACATCGATCACTTCAAGCAGATCAACGACCGCTACGGCCATGCCGCCGGGGACCTGGCCCTGGTGACCCTGGTCTGCCGGATCCGCGAACAGCTCCGCGAGAGTGATCTGCTAGGCCGCACCGGCGGCGAGGAGTTCTGCGTACTCCTACCGGGGCAGGAGAGTAAAGGGGCCCAGCGGGTGGCGGAGCGGATCCGCCGCCTCATGGACGAGGCCCCCCTCCACTACGGCGGCGAGAGTATTGCGGTGCGGGTGAGCATCGGCGTCGCCCAGTTCGGCGCCGATGGTGAAGGTATCGAACCGCTGATGCGGGCGGCCGATCAGCGGCTCTATCGGGCCAAGGCGGAGGGGCGCAACCGCGTGGTGGCAGAGTGAGGGCGTGGACGCGAGTGGGCGACTCAGCGGGCGGCGATAGATCACTCAGCCCCTGCGCCCCCATTGAGCCCGCGGGTTGAAGGGGGCGGCCCGCTCCAGCTGCCGATAGGCCTCCTGGGCGGCGGGGGTGGTTGCCGGGGGCAACACCACATTCAGTACGACATAGAGGTCCCCCGCCGCGTCCCCCGGCAGACCGCGCCCCTTCAATCGCAGCCGCCGCCCACTACTCGATCCGGCCGGGACCTTCAGCTCCACGGTGCCACTCGGGGTGGGCACCGCCACCGTTGCCCCCAGCGCCGCCTCCCATGGTGCCACGGGTAGGTCGAGAGAGAGATCCCGCCCCTCGACGCGGTAGAGCGGGTGGGGGCGGAACATCACCTCCAGGTAGAGATCGCCCGCCGTCCCCTTGCCGATGCCCGCTCCCCCCTGACCGGCCAGGCGGATCTGTTGACCGGCCCGCACCCCCTTGGGGATCCGCACATTGAGGGTCCGCTCGCGCAGTAGCGGGCGACCGTCAGGCCCCAGTTCACTATGTTTGAGGGTCAAGGTGCGGCTGGCGCCATGGTAGGCGTCCTCGATGTCGATCAGCACCTTGGCATGGGTGTCCTCCCCGCGGGCGTGGAGACCGCCACGGGGATGGCGGCCGGTCGCCCCACCGCTATGGAAGCCACCACGGCCAAACAGCGCCTCGAAGAAGTCGCTGAAGCCGGCCGCATCGGCCCCCTTGAAGCCGCCGCC